>DATCZG010000055.1:0-81531 GCA_036526035.1 Ilumatobacter sp.
GAGATGAGTCGACTCCGAGAAGCACGCTGTGGGGTCGAAGCCGAACTCGCTCAGCTGGCGGACGGGATCGTCGATGCTGCGGCGACCTTCGAGCGAGCGTCGGTGGTCTTGAGCGACCTCCGGGGCTACTGGCAGTCGATCGCTCCCGACGCGAAACCCCAGTTCCTCACGGCGACGTTCCCCTCGGGACTCACGTGTACGGATGGAGCGATTGGAACCACGGCAAGCTCCTGGTTGTTCGAGGTTTTTACGCCTCAACAACCAGGAGCCAACGCTTTGGCAGCCCGTACGGGATTCGAACCCGTGCCGCCACCTTGAGAGGGTGGTGTCCTAGGCCACTAGACGAACGGGCCGAGCTGCGTCGCCCGACACTAGCGCCGAGCGTGTTCAACCGGACATGCCGGTGGTTGGGGTGCAAGGAATCGAACCTTGAATAAGAGAACCAGAAACTCTCGTGTTGCCAATTACACCACACCCCAGTGGAGCGAGCACCGAGTGTACCGGCCAGCCCCGACGCGACCACCCGTACCGCCGGCCGCGATCGGCCCCGGCCGACGGCGACGTCAGCCGGTGAGGTCGCTCAACCGCTCGAACCCGATCACCCGACCCACCGCCACGCCGGCCGCCTCCGCCAGATGCCTCCGCACCGACGCCCAGCCCCGCACCACGCTCGTCGGTGTCGGTGACACGGCCGGTGTCATCCCGACCTCGGAGGCGATCAACCGGCTCCGCAACGCGTGGTAGGGATCGGTGACCAGCAGCACCTCGTCGAGCCCGGCGGGCAGCAGTTGGGCCGCCACGCCGGCGAGCGACTCGTACGTCGTCGTGCCGGTGTTCTCGATCAGGATCGCGCCGTCGGGCACCCCCCGCCCGACCAGGTAACGGCGCGACGCCTCGGCCTCGGTGAACCGGTCGCCGGGCAGCTTCCCGCCCGTCACCACGACCTGCGGCGCGGCCCCGTCCCGCCACAGCGTGACGACGTGGTCGAGGCGTGCCGCCAGCTGCGGCGACGGCCGCCCGTCGTACTGGGCGGCGCCCAGCACCACGATCGCATCGACCGTCGGGGCGCCCTGCACCCGGCCGGCCTGCACCACCTGGAACAACGTCACCGCGTAGTACCCGCCGACGACGCCGAGCATCGCCGCGACCACGACCAACACCCGACCCCGGCGGGTGCGGCGCCGCCACCAGGTGGCCGGCGCCGTCCGGAAGCGCCCGTCGGAGCCGGACTCGGCCACGGCCACGTCGTCGTCGGAGCGTCGCCTGCCCGGCTCGTCCGACGCCGACATCAACCCCCCAGTCGATCGAGCGCCGCCCGCATGCGGCGCAACGCCTCGTCGCGACCCATCACCTCGAGCGCCTCGAACAACGGCGGCCCGACCGTGCGGCCGGTGACGGCCACCCGCACCGGCGCCTGGGCCTTGCCGAGCTTCAGGTCGTAGCGTTCCATCACCGTCTCGAGCGCCACCTTCAGGGCCGCAGCGGTCCACTCCGTGGCGACGTAGGCGTCGACCGCGTCGACCAGCAGCGACACCGCGAAGTCGGAGTGCATCGTCGCCGCCCACGCGCCGTCGTCGATCACCGGGTCGTCGACGAACAGGAAGTCGACGACCCCCGGCGCGTCGGCCAGCGTGACCAGCCGCTGCTGGATGTGCGGGGCGATCTCGGCGAACCGGGCGCGGTCCCACTCGACCGGCAACCACGGGTCGCAGGCGACCACGAGCTCATCGGTGCTCATCATGCGGATGTACTCGCCGTTGAACGCCCCGAGCTTCTTGACGTCGAAGAAGGCCGGCGACAGGTTGACGTCTTCGAGCCGGAACGCCTGCTCGATCACCGGCCACGGCTGGATCTCGCGCTCACCGGGCGACCAGCCGAGGGTCATGAGGTAGTTGACCATCGCCTCGGCGAGGTAGCCCTCGGCGCGGTACTGCTCGAGCGCCACCTTGTCACGGCGCTTCGACAGCTTCTTGCGTTGCTCGTTGACCAGCACCGGCACGTGCGCCCACTGCGGTGGCGCCTGGCCGAGCGCCTCCCAGATCATCTGCTGCTTGGGGGCGTTGGGCAGGTGCTCTTCGGCCCGCACCACGTGGGTGATGCCCATCGTGACGTCGTCGACGACGTTGGCCAGCATGAACACCGGGGCGCCGTTGCCGCGCACCAGCACGAAATCCTCGATCAGGGCGTTGTCGAACTCGACCTCGCCGCGCACCAGGTCGCGCACCACCGTGACGCCGTCGGGCACCCGGAACCGCAGCACGCGGCCGGCGCCGGGCCCCAGGCCCAGGTCGCGCGACCAGCCGCCGTAGCCGGTGCCACCCTCGGCCTGGGCTTGCGCCTGGATCTCGTCGGGGGTCATCTCGCAGTAGTAGGCGGCTCCCGCTTCGAACAGCCGCTCGGCGGCCGCGACATGATCGGTGGCGTAGGCGCTCTGGAACCACGGCCCCTCGAAATGCGGGTCGTCGGCCGAGATGCCGATCCATGCCAACGAGTCGATGATGCCCTGCGTCCACTCGGGCCGGTTGCGGGCCTCGTCGGTGTCTTCGATGCGCAACACGAAGGTGCCGCCCGTAGAACGCGCCAACGCCCAGTTGAACAACGCGGTGCGGGCACCGCCGACGTGGAAGAACCCGGTGGGCGACGGAGCGAACCGATAGCGAGGAGCCGAAGTCATGTCGTCGCCGACGCTACCCGCACCACCCGCCGCGTCGGCGCCGTCAGGCCGTGCGCACCGAGGTGTGGGCCAGATTCCGCAGCTGGCGCAACGCCACCGACAAGTTGGTGACGTCGAAGTGATCCGCCCGGCGGATCTCGGTCAAGAGCGACAACGCCCGGTCGACCGCCCGCGCGTTCGCCTCGAACCAGCCGTCGACCCCACGTTCGGTCGACGTGATGACGTTCTCGGTCAGCTCGCTGAGGGCGGTCAACAGGTCGTCGCCGAGCGCGCCACGGGCCTGGGTCTGCCAGCGGTCGAACCGCGGCAACGAGCTGACGGCGTCCCACAGCCACATCAGGTCGAAGCGGTCGAACAGGTCCCAGTAGGCGTCGGCGGCGACGAGCGGCACCACGCCGTGGCGCTCGGCGACCTCGATCACGTCGAACGTGGTGTGCAGCAACCGCCACACCGCCGACCGTTCGGCCAGTTCGAGCGGAACCCCCTGCCCGAGGCGCCGCCGCGACGTCGCGGAGACGGCATTCTGCATCGGTCCGCGCAGACACGACGACAATTCCGCCGCCAGCGCACCGAGCGGCTCGACGAAACGGGCGGTCTCCGCGCCGATGTCGATCGGTGGCCGTCGGTGGCGGAGGAACCAGAGCGCGCAACGCTCCGCGGTGCGCCGGCAGTCGAGCAACAGTTCGAGGCGATCGTCGGGGGCGAGCCCCTCGACGGCGTCGATCTCTTGCCACCAGTCCGGGAAGCCGAGCACTTCGCGGGCCACCAGCCAGGCGCGGCTGACGTCGCCGATCGAGGCCCCGGTGTCCTCGGTCATGCGATGGTCGAACGAGATCCCCGACAGGTTGACCATCTGGTTCACCAGTTGGGTCGTGGCGATCTCCCGGCACAGCCGATGGTGCCGGATGTAGTCGGCGAACCGGTCGCGCAGCGGCACCGGGAAGTACGCCACCAGATCCTGGTGCAGCACCGGATCGTCGGGCAGGTCGGTCTTGAGGAGTTCGGCCACGTTCGCGTTCTTGGTGTACGCGATCATCACCGCGAACTCGGGCGTCCTCAGGCCCGAGCCGTTCGACTGCCGCTCGGCGATCTGTTTGTCGCTGGGCAGGAACTCGAGCTCGCGGTTGAGCCAACCCTCGCGTTCGAGCTGGTCGAGGTAGCGGGCGTGCACGTTGACCATCGGCAGCCCCTGGGTGCGCGCGATCTGCAGCGCCAGCGTCTGAGCCCGGTTGTTGTCGAGCACCAGTTCGGCGACCTCGTCGGTCATCTCGGCGAGCAGTTGGTCGCGCTGCTTGATGGTCATCTCGCCATCGGCGACCGCGGCGCCCAGCAGGATCTTGATGTTGACCTCGTGGTCGCTGCAGTCGACGCCGGCCGAGTTGTCGATCGCGTCGGTGTAGATCAGCCCACCGGCCAGGGCGTACTCGACGCGTCCGAGCTGGGTCACACCGAGGTTGCCGCCCTCCGCCACCATCTTGCATCGCAACTGGTTGGCGTCGACCCGAACCGCGTCGTTGGTGCGGTCGCCCACCTGGGCGTCGGTCTCGGCGGACGCCTTGACGTAGGTGCCGACCCCGCCGTTCCACAACAGGTCGACCGGGGCGCGCAACACGGTGCTGATCAACTCGTTGGGCGTCAAGCGCTCGCTGTCGGTGCCGAGCACCGCCCGCACCTCGGGCGTGAGATCGATCGATTTCACCGTCCGCGAGAACACCCCGCCCCCCGGGGAGATCAACGCCGGGTCGTACTCGGCCCACGACGAACGCGGGAGGTCGAACAACCGGCGCCGCTCGTCGTAGGAGACCGCCGGGTCGGGATCGGGGTCGAGGAAGATGTGGCGATGGTCGAACGCGGCCACCAGCCTGAGATGCCGCGACCGCAGCATCCCGTTGCCGAACACGTCGCCCGACATGTCACCGATGCCCACCGCGGTCAACTCGTCGACATCGGCCTGTTTGCCGACCAACGCGGCGTGCCGTCGGACGCTCTCCCAGGCCCCGCGCGCCGTGATCCCCATCGCCTTGTGGTCGTAGCCGGCGCTGCCGCCCGACGCGAACGCATCGCCGAGCCAGAACCCGTACTCGGCGGCGACCTCGTTGGCGATGTCGCTGAAGGTCGCGGTGCCCTTGTCGGCCGCGACCACCAGGTAGGGGTCGTTGCCGTCGTACCGCACCATCCGTTCCGGGTGCACGATCTCGCCGTCGACGACGTTGTCGGTGACGTCGAGCAGACCGCGCACGAACATCCGATAGCAGTCGACGACCTCGTCGCGGTTCTCGGCAGCTGTCGGCTTGGGCTGCTTGACGACGAAGCCGCCCTTCGCCCCGACCGGGACGATCACGGCGTTCTTCACCATCTGGGCCTTCACGAGGCCGAGCACCTCGGTGCGGTAGTCCTCGGGGCGGTCGCTCCAGCGCAGGCCACCGCGGGCGATCGCCCCGCCACGCAGGTGCACGCCCTCGACCCTCGCCGAGCACACGAAGATCTCGTGGGCCGGCCGCGGATCGGGCAGGTCGGGCACCTTGCCCGGGTCGAACTTGAAGGCCAGCGTGGACCGGCCCTGATAGGCACTGGTGCGGACCGTCGCCTCGATCAGCGCGAAGAAGGTACGCCCGATGCGATCGTCGTCGAGCGATGGCACCTCGTCGAGCGCAGCTCGCACTGCAGCACGGGTGGCTGCCACCAAGACGGCCCGCTGCTCGGCGTCGACATCGGGGTCGAAGCGGGCCTCGAACAGGTCGACCAACAGCCGGGCCAGTTTCGGCAGCCGCCCCAGGGATTCCTCGATGTACCCCTGGCTGAACGTGAACCTGGTCTGGTGGGCGTACTTCGCGTAGCACCGCAGCACGTTGACCTGCGAGGCGGTGAGGCCGGCCAGCAGGATCAACCGGTTGAACCCGTCGGGTTCGATCGCGCCGGCGAGCAGCCCTTCGACCGCGCTGCGCAGCTCGGTGTGACGCAGGTCGCCGATCTGCACCCCGTCGGGCACCCGCACGCCGATGTCGTACAGGAAACATTCGACACCGCCGATCACGAATCGGTAGGGGTGCTCGTCGAGCGCCCGCAGCCCGACATGCCCCAGCAGCGGGAGCAGGTCGGCCAGCGCCACCGGATCCCCCTTGCGGTACACCCGCATCCGCCATACGCCTTCGGCCGCGTCGACGGTTCGGGTGAGGGCCGTCACCGTGTCCGACTCACCGTGCAGCAGCCGTTCGAGACGGGCGAAGTCGCCGATCGCGGTCTGCGGGTCGACGCTCGTGCGGTAGTCGTCGGGTGCATGCACCCCGATCGCGTGCACCAGCGCCGCACCGCGCGATTCGCCGAACTGGTGCGATGCGGTGGCGGCGACCCGATCGATCCACGCCGTCGTGAGCTTGTCGATCTCGTGCGAAAGCGGGTCGAGGTCGGGGAGTTCGTCGCCGCGGTCGACCGAGAACGTGATGCGCGCCAGGTTGCCCGACCCGATCAGCGAATCGAGATCGCGCACCGGTGAGCCGTACGCCTCGCCGATGACGGCCGCCACCCGCTCGGGCAGTTGCGCGGTGAACCGGCTCTTGGGCAAGAAGACCAGGATCGTCGACGACCGCCCCACCGGCTCGGGGACGTCGAACACCCGCACGATCTGACGCTCCTGCAGACTGACGACGTCGACGACCAGGCGGGCGAGCCGGGCGGCGTCGAGCTCGAACACCAGGTCGCGCGGCAGGGTCTCGAGCACGTTGCGCATCGAACGACCGCTGTGCGTCTCGGCGCCGGCCTCCGACAGGCCGAGCGCCGATCTGGCGCGCGCCCCCACCGACGGGATCGCCAACACGCTCTGGCGGTAGGCGGTGGAGGCCAACAAGCCGACGAAACGCTGCACGATCGGATTCCCGTCGTCGTCGGCGGTGCGCACCGAGACCACCGACAGCCGATCGGGGCGGTGGATCGTCGACTGCCGGCTCGACCTGGCGACCGTGACCACGGCGTTGGAGGTGTCGATCTCGGGGTCGATCTCGCAGTCGCCGGTGAGGATCCCGAGCTGGGTCTCGGGCCGGCACGCCGGCCCGTCGGCGCCGAGGTCGTAGGTCGCCGCTCCGAGGAAGACGAAGTGCCTGTGCACCAGCCAGTCGAGCAACGGGTCGAGCTGCAGATACTGCGACATCCGATCGCGCATCGGCCCGAAGTCGCCGACCACCCGGTGCACCGAGGCCATCGCGTCGATCAGGTCGGTGCGCAAATGTTCGGCCCGCTCCGGGCTGCAGCGGTCGATCTCGACCTGGGTCCAG
This sequence comes from Ilumatobacter sp., assembly GCA_036526035.1. Taxonomy (GTDB): domain Bacteria; phylum Actinomycetota; class Acidimicrobiia; order Acidimicrobiales; family Ilumatobacteraceae; genus Ilumatobacter. The sequence continues at coordinate 6,943 of DATCZG010000055.1, forward strand.
GCCTCGACCAGATCGCCGTAGTGTCCTTCTCCGGTGGCGATCCCGAGCAACTCGCCATCCGGACCGCGGCGAACCCGCAGCATCGGGTGCACGAGCAGATGGGTGGCGATCCCGTGGTGTTCGAGCACGATGCGGGTGGTGTCGACCAGGAACGGTGCGTCGTCGGTGATCGCCAGCACCACCGAGCGGTCCGAGTGCCATCCGTCGCGATCGCGGTCGGGTGACAGCACCTCGACCACCGTCTGCCCCGGGAGGCGTCGGCGACCGAACCCGAGGTGGGTCAGCGCGACCGCGTAGAGATCCTCCTCACGACGGTCGTCGACGTCGAACTCGGGCAGATGGCCGTAGTAGGCGGGCAGGAACGAGGCGAGCACGGTGTCGTCGGGGCGACGATCGGCACCGAGCCGGGCGACGCGGCCGATCACGGTGACCGACCCCCCGGGTGGCGCCTCGTTGTCTTGCATCTCCCCCCCTGGACGCGGCGGGCACCCGGAGATCGCACCGTTGCGAGCCCTCGGCTTGTGCTACCGCCGTGCCGCTGCGACATCGGCACCGTCCGGCCAGGTCCATCCTAGGTTGAGCCGCCGGCGACACAGGACATCGCGGGTCACCTCGGCGTCGAGTCCGAGCCCGCGGTAGCGTGCATCCCCATGACGACCACCACCGCCGAGCCACATTCCGGACACCGCTCGGTGGCGGGTGGCCTCGCTCGCGCCTCGGTGTTCGGGGTCAGCGACGGCCTGGTGTCGAACGTCTCGCTACTGCTCGGCTTCGCCGGTTCCGGGGTCGGCAACAGCGTGGTGCGGTTGGCAGGCCTGGCCGGCGCGGTGGCGGGCGCCATTTCGATGGCCGCCGGTGAGTGGGTGTCGGTCACCTCCCAGAACGACCTCATCCAACGCGAACTCGACATCGAGCGACACGAGCTCGCGCACAACACCCAGCACGAGACCGAGGAGCTGGCAGCCATCTACGAAAGCCACGGCATGGGTGCCGAACGGGCCGCCGAGGCAGCCGAAGAGGTGATGCGCACGCCCGAGACCGCCCTGTCGGTGCACGCCCGGGCCGAACTCGGCATCGACCCCGATGACCTTCCGTCCGCGATGTGGGCGGCCGGTCTGTCGCTGGTGTGTTTCCTGTTCGGCGCGTTCTTGCCGCTCGTGCCGTGGTACATCGGCGGCGGCACGACCGCCGCGGTGGCGTCGCTGCTGATCGGCATCACGGCCGCCGCCGTGGTCGGCGGACTCGTCGCCAAGTTCGCCGAGCGGCCGCTGCTGGCGGGCATCACCCGTCAGGTGCTGATCGTCATCGTCGCCTGCGCGGTGACGTATCTGATCGGCGAGCTGGTCGGCGTCAACGTCGGCTGAGCGGCCGGCGCGCTCACCCGGCCAATGCGCGGCGGGCCGCCAGGGCGCGGACTTCGGCGGCCTCGGGCGAGTCGTCCCATGCCGTCAGGTGCCCCATCTTGCGGCCCGGACGCGGCGCCGCTTTGCCATAGAGGTGCAGGGCGAGGCGGGGGTGCTCGAAGGCCCTCTCCCACGCCGGCTCGCCCGGCTCCCACAGGTCGCCGAGCAGGTTCACCATCGCCGCCGCCGGTCGGGTCATCGCGGTGTCGCCCAGCCCGAGCCCGCAGACCGCCCGGATCTGCTGTTCGAACTGGCTGGTCTGGGCGACATCGAGGGTCCAGTGGCCGCTGTTGTGCGGGCGCGGTGCGAGCTCGTTCACCAGCACCTCGCCGGCGACGACGAAGCATTCGACCGCGAGCACCCCGACGTACGACAGCGCGTCGGCGATCGCCATCGCCAACCCGACCGCCCGATCGGCGATGCGCGCCGGCACCCGGGCCGGGACGACCGAGAGGTCGAGGACCCCGTCGACGTGCACGTTCTGCGCCACCGGGTAGGCGGCGAACGAGCCGTCGGGTGCCCGCGCCACGACCACGCTGAGCTCGACGTCGAGCGGCAGCGCCCGTTCGAGCACGCACGGCACCGACCCGAGCGACCGCCAGGCGGCCCGCATCTGGCCGGCATCGGTGACGAGCCGCTGCCCCTTGCCGTCGTAGCCGAGCCGGGCCGTCTTCAGGATCGCCGGGTAGGTGACATCCGGATCGTCGACCGCCGAAGTGACCACGGCGTACTCACCGACGGGCAAACCGTTGGCAACCAGGAAGGCCTTCTCGGCGATGCGATCCTGGGCCACCGCCACCGCGTCCGGCGACGGCGCCACACGGGTGCGGCGGGCGAGGAACTCGAGCGCCGCCGCCGGCGGGTTCTCGAACTCGGTCGTGACGACGTCGCAGGCGTCGCCGAGCCGGGCCAGGGCCTCCTCGTTGTCGTACGCCGCGACGAGGTGCACATCGGCGACGGCGGCCGACGGGGCGAGCGGATCGGGTTCGAGCACCATCGTGCGGAACCCCATCGTGCGCGCCGCCATCAGCGCGTAGCGTCCGAGCTGGCCGCCACCGAGCACGCCGACCGTCGCCGGCGGCACGATTTGGGACTCGGCCCGGTTCATGGCACCCCCACCCGTCTGCTCGACGACCTCATCGCGGTGGCAGCCGCGACCCGGCGGCTTCGGCGCGGCGCTCGGCGCGGTATGCGGCGAGCGCATCTCGCAACCCGGCGTCGTCGGCGGCGAGCATCGCCACCGCGAAGAGGGCGGCATTGGTGGCACCCGCCTCGCCGATCGCGAACGTGGCCGTGGGCACGCCGGCGGGCATCTGCACGATCGACAGCAGCGAATCGTGCCCCGACAGGTGGCGCGAGGCGACGGGCACGCCGAGCACCGGCACCAACGTCTTGGCCGCCAGCATCCCCGGCAGGTGGGCGGCGCCGCCGGCCCCGGCGATGATCGCCCGCAGCCCCCGCGCCCCCGCCTGCTCGGCGTAGGCGAACATCTCGTCGGGCATCCGGTGGGCCGACACCACCTTGGCCTCGTGGGGGATCCCGAACCGCTCGAGCACCTCGACCGCTCTCGACATCGTCGGCCAGTCGCTCGCCGAGCCCATCACGACGCCGACCACGGGGTTCGGCGCGGCGCCGTGCTCCTGGTCGGCGGGATCGAGCATGATCGGAGACTACGTGGTAGGACAGGGTGATGCAGCAGATCAACGTGCTCGGAACCGAGTTGATGCCGTGCTCGTACGACCCGGTCACCGGCTACTACCGCACGGGATGTTGCGAGAACCGCGGCGACGACCCGGGCATGCACGTCGTGTGCTGCCGGGTCACCGACGACTTCCTGGCGTTCTCGAAGGACGCCGGCAACGACCTGTCGACGCCGATGCCGAGGTACGGGTTCGCCGGCCTCCGCGACGGTGACCAGTGGTGCGTGTGCGCAGCGCGCTGGGCCGAGGCGCTCGAGGCGGGCCGCGCCTGCCCGGTGGTGCTCGAGAGCACCCACGTCTCGGCACTCGAGTTCGTCGACCTCGACGACCTCAAGCGCCACGCCGTCTCGGCCTGAGGGCGGTCAGTCGACCGGCGCCGTCAATCGCGGAGTGCGGCGAGGAGATTGGTGGGGGTGTCCTTCGGGCTGATCGTGGGCCAGGACCGCTCGATCCTGCCGTGCTCGTCGACGAGGAACGCCGAGCGCTGCACGCCCATGTAGACCTTGCCGTAGTTCTTCTTCTCGATCCACACGCCGTACTTCACGGCGATCGCATGGTCGGGGTCGCTGAGCAGCGTGAACCCGAGGCCGTGCTGGTCGTCGAACCTCTTCAGCTTCGCCGACGGGTCGGGGCTGATGCCGACGATCACGGTGTCGCCGATGTCGCCGGCGATGTCGCGCAGCCCGCACGCCTGGGTGGTGCAGCCCGGTGTGGCGGCCCGCGGATAGAAGTACACCAACACCTTGCGGCCCTTCAGCGCCGACAACCGGACGCGCTGGCCGTGTTGATCGGTCAGGGTGAACGCGGGCGCAGCCCGCCCGGGCACGGGGGATGACATGCCGGCACCCTACCGGTGCCGCCCGTCAGTCGATCAGCGACGCGCCGTGGTCGATCGCGGACAGCACGGTGTCGGGGTCGTCGGCCGGCAGCCAGAAGATGACACGGTCGACACCGGCGGCGCGGTACCGATCGATGACCTCGCGGCGCATCGGGCAGCCGTAGATCGAGATCTCGATCGTGTCGGGGTCGCGCCCGGCGTCCTCGCACATCTGGCGCAGCAGAGGCAGCCGCTCGAGCGGGTCGGTGCGCCCGTGGATCGGCATCCAGCCGTCGCAGTACTCGACGATGTGCCGGAACGTGACCGGCCCGCCACCACCGCCCATGATCACCGGCGGGTGGGGCCGCTGCACCGGCTTGGGGTACGAGGCGCTGGGCGAGAACTGCACGAACTCGCCGTCGAAGGACGCCGCCTCCTCGCTCCACAGCGCCTTGGTCGCCAGGATCCGCTCGCGGGCGATGCTGCGGCGCTTGGCCGGGTCGGTGCCGTGGTGCTGCATCTCGTCCTCGTTCCACCCGACACCGACGCCGAACAGGAACCGGCCGCCCGACAGCAGGTCGATCGACGCCGCCTGCTTGGCGACGTTGATCGGATGGTGCTGGTTGACGAGGCAGATCCCCGTGCCGACCTTGAGCGTCTCGGTGGCGAGCGCCGCCGCGGTGAGCGCCACGAAGGGATCCATCGTGCGCCAGTACATCTCGGGCAGGTCTCCCCCGCCCGGGTACGGCGTTCGCCGGCTGAGCGGGATGTGGGTGTGCTCGGCCACCCAGAACGAGTCGTACCCCCGCGCCTCGAGCTCGGTGGCCAGCAGGTCGGGACGGATCGTGCGGTCGGTCGGAAAGATGATGGCGCCGGTGTGCATCCGCCAACCGTACGCAGTCGGTGCCCGTCGGCGGCGACCCAGGGACGGCTCAGGCGCCGGTGAGGTCGCGCCAGCGGGCCGGCGACTGGGCGGCCGCCTGGGCGGGCGTGAGCCGCAAGGTCGACTCGGGCACCCGATCGGCGATCGCCCGGCCCTCGGCGTAATGGTGGTTGACGTTGCCGACACCTTCGAAAAGTTCCCTGCGGCGCGCCAGCAGGTCGGCGGGCGGGTGTTCGTCGACGAACCCCCAGATCGTGAACGCCAGCCGCACGTCGTGCACGACCGGCGCCCGGCTGAACAGCGACGCCCGCCGCAGCGCGATACCCAGGCAGCCGCGGATCGCGTCGTCGCGCCGCTCGCCGTCGAACAGGTGCAGTTGCGGTGCGAGCCGGTGGGCGATGGTGAGCGCGAAGCCTTGGTCGGGACCCTGCGCGCCGAGCCGCGCGCCGGCGGGTTGGAGGCCGGCCACCATGCCGGGGCGATCGGGACCCCAGGCCGGGGGCACCACGGCGGGCGACGAGTAGTAGCGCGACGAGCGCGCGCCGGCGGGGGCTGACCGGGGTGCTGCCATAGGGCCGTCAGCGTAACGGCCGTCGGCCGCCGCGACGATCAGGAACCGGCGTGCAACAAGCCGTAGACCAGGCTCTCCTCGAGTGCCCGCCACGACGCCTCGATGATGTTGGCGCTGACCCCGATCGTGGTCCAGTCGCGCACACCGTCGGTCGCCGACAGCAGCACCCGGGTGACCGCTCCGGTCGCCTCACCACCGTCGAGGATCCGCACCTTGTAGTCGGTGAGGTGGATGTCGGCGAGGCGCGGGTAGGCCTTCTGCACCGCCCGCCGCAAGGCGGTGTCGATCGCGTTCACCGGGCCGTTGCCCTCGGAGGTGAACACGTAACGCTCGTCGCCCACCCAGACCTTGACGGTCGCCTCGGTGTTGAACTCGCCGGTCGACAGTTCGTCGGTGATCACCCGCATCGACTCGACGGCGAAGAAATCCTGCCGCCAGCCGGCCGCCCGTCGCATCAGCAGCTCGAACGAGGCGTCGGCCGCCTCGAAGTGGTAGCCCTCGTGTTCGAGCCGCTTGAGCTCGTCGATCACCTGCAGGATCATCGGGCCGTCGAGCTCGAGGCCGAGGTCGTCGGCCTTCATCTGGATGGTGGCCCGGCCGGCCATCTCGGACACGACGAACCGGGTGCCGTTGCCGACCAGCTCGGGGTTGATGTGTTCGTAGGCGTCCTTGGCCCGGGCGATCGCGCTGACGTGGAGGCCGGCCTTGTGCGCGAAGGCCGACGACCCGACGTAGGGGGCCTGGGGGTTGACGGCGCGGTTGAGCGTCTCGGCGATGCGGTGCGACACCACCGTGAGCCGTTCGATACGGCCCTCCGGCAGGCACGAGTAGTTCTGCTTGAGCTGCAGGTTGGGGATGATCGAGGTGAGGTTGGCGTTGCCGGTGCGCTCACCGAGCCCGTTGAGGGTGCCCTGTACGTGGCGCGCCCCGCCGCGCACCGCGGCCATCGAGTTGGCGACCGCGCAGCCGGTGTCGTCGTGGCAGTGGATGCCGATGATGACGTCGTTGCCGACGTGGGCGTGCACCAACCCGACGATCTGCTCGATCTCGTGCGGCAGCGACCCGCCGTTGGTGTCGCACAGCACGACATGGGTGGCGCCCTGCACCACCGCCGCCTCGAGCGCCCGGAACGAGAACTCGGGGTTGGCCTTGAAGCCGTCGAAGAAGTGCTCCATGTCGACGAGCACCTGGCGCCCGTGACCGTGCAGGAACGCCACCGAGTCGGCGATCATCGCGGCGCCCTCGTCGAGCGTGGTGTTGAGCGCCTGGGTGACGTGGTAGTCGGAGCTCTTGGCGACGATGCAGACCGCCGACGTGCCGGCGTCGAGCAGGTGCTGGAGCGTCTGGTCTTCGTCGACCTTGCCGCGCGGCCGACGGGTCGAGCCGAACGCGACGAACGTCGACGTCGACAACCGCAGCTCGACGGCGGCGCGGGCGAAGAACTCGACGTCTTTCGGGTTGGCCCCCGGCCATCCGCCCTCGATGAAATTCACGCCGAGGTAGTCGAGTTGCTCGGCGATGCGCAGCTTGTCATCGACGGTCGCCGTGACCCCTTCCACCTGGAGCCCGTCGCGCAGGGTCGTGTCGAAGATCTCGACCGCGATGCGCCCGGTCGTCATCGTGCCGGTCGTCATCGTGCCGGTCGTCATCGTGGTCTCCTGCGACATGAGGGGCTCTTTCGGGTGGTCGGGTTCGGCGGCTGAGCAACAAAAAAGCCGCCCGGGGGCGGCGGAACGAGCACGTGGGTCACACGTGCTCTACGGAATCGCAATGACCGCGACGACGCTGTTCATCGCCCGACATTCAATCGTGCGAACGCCCGAACGTCAATGCACGCCCCGACCTGCGGGGCCGCGGACGGCCCCTCCCGGGCCTCGAGCCGTGGACAATGTTGTGCACAACGTTGTGAAGAGCCCGTGGAAAGGCGACGAGTTCTGTGGAATTCGAAAAAGTTTGGGGGATAAGTCTGGGGATTGAGAAATAGCGCTTGACCAGGCCTTTCGTCAGCGCGAAACTGGTCTTCGTACCGGGGAGCGCACGCACACCGGGGCAGGAACACCGAGTTCGGGACGGAACCTCTTCGGGGGCGACGGACCGGAAGGCGGGTCCGGCCCACGATGCGAGAGCGGGCCCGGTCGGAGCGAGAAGCCACACGCTTCGAGGCAACGAGTCGCCGGGCAACCGGGGGCGACGGGCCGAGAAGTAACCGGGCGGAGACCGAGGAAGCACCCCAACTGCGACCGAGGAGGAAGTCCGGCGGCGTCAAGCGATGGCACGGTTCACCGGGTCAGCGTGAACGGCGTCGAGGGGTCGACGGGGCCGGGAAACCGGCAGACCGGGGCTCCGTCTCCGGGAGTGGAGGCCGGGAAACCGGACGAAGCGACCGGGCGGCACCGGCATCGGGCAACCGATGTGGCGCCGAGAGGCAACGGGCCTGGGCAACCAGGTGACCGGGCCTCGACTCCGGTGACGGAGGCTGGGCGACCAGCCGATGTGGTCGGGGCGGCTGCGGTACCGGGCAACCGGGGCGGCAGTCGAACGGCATCAGGCCCGGGCAACCGGGTGACTGGCCGAAAAAGGGCATCGCCCGCCGAAACCCTTCGGGGTTCACGACGGGCGATGTGTTTGGTCGAGACGCAGGCTAACGCCCGAAGATCGGCCAGTGGTGGACCGCTCCACCTTCGGTGGCCCCGGGCGGGTGCGCCGGCGCAAGCTGGCTGCACCGCCCGGGGTTACTTCGTTTTCGACCCGTACGGCGAACGCCGACGCGCCGGCGGGCGATGGCGGTGCCGAACCCCGACCTGGGCGCCAGCGGCCGACCCGACCGGGGGTCGAGAGTTGCTACCGTGAGGCGCCATGACCGACCCGCGCCGCGAACTCGCACCCGGAATGCACGAGCAACTCGAGCTCGGCTACGTGTTCGGCGGGCTCGCGACCTTCGGCCAGCGCCCGCTCCTCACCGACCCCGACCAGCTCGACGCCTGGCAGCCCGACGTCGCGATCGTGGGCGCGCCGTTCGACATCGCCACCACCAACCGGCCCGGCGCCCGGTTCGGACCGCGGGCGATCCGGTCGCAGGCCTACGAGCCGGGGACCTACCACATCGACCTCGGCCTCGAGATCTTCGATCACCTCGAGGTGGTCGACTACGGCGACGCGTACTGCCCGCACGGCCAGACCGAGGTCAGCCACGCCAACATCCGCAGCCGGGTGTACGACATCGCGTCCCGCGGGATCGTGCCGATCGTCCTCGGTGGCGACCACTCGATCACCTGGCCGGCGGCCACCGCCGTCGCCGACGTGCACGGCCACGGCAACATCGGGATCGTGCACTTCGACGCCCACGCCGACACCGCCGACATCATCGACGGCAACCTCGCCAGCCACGGCACCCCGATCCGCCGGCTGATCGAGTCCGGGGCCGTGCCCGGCGACCGGTTCGTGCAGGTCGGTCTGCGCGGCTACTGGCCACCGGCCGAGGTGTTCGCCTGGATGCGCGAGCAGGGCATGGTGTGGCACACGATGCAGGAGATCTGGGAGCGCGGGTTCAAGGCGGTCATGGCCGACGCCGTCGCCGAGGCGCTCGCCAAGACCGACAACTTGTACATCTCGCTCGACATCGACAGCCTCGACCCGTCGTTCGCCCCGGGCACCGGCACCCCCGAGCCCGGCGGCATCGTCACCGCCGACCTGTTGCGGATGGTGCGCGAACTGGCGCTCGAGCACCGCGTCGTCGGGATGGACGTCGTCGAGGTGGCACCCGCCTACGACGTGAGCGAACTCACCGTCAACGTCGCCCACCGCCTGGTGTTCGAAGCGCTCGGCGGCATGGCCGAGCGCCGCCGCCGCGCCGGCGCCGCCTAGCTCCGACGGGCACACGCCGCAGCGGCCGGTGTTCGCCGCCTCACCGCCGGCGGGGTTCTGGCACACTGGCGCCGTGGGACGGCCCTTCTTCATCGACACCGACACCGCGTCCGACGACGCGGTAGCGCTCGTGATCGCGCTGGGGCATCCCGACATCGACGTCGTCGCGATCGGCGTCGTCGCCGGCAACGTGCCCCTCGAGATGGCGGTGCAGAACGCGCTCTACACCCGCGAGCTGTGCCGACGCCCCGACGTCCCGGTCTACGCCGGCGAGGCCGCCCCACTGGTCGTCCCGCTGCACACCGCCCAGTTCGTGCACGGCACCGACGGCATGGGCGACATCGGCCTGCCGCTCACCGGACGCATCCCCGACGCCGGCCACGCCGTCGACGCCCTGCTGCAGGCCACCCACGACTGGGCCGGTGAGCTCACCCTCGTCACGCTCGGCCCGCTCACCAACCTCGCCAGGGCACTCGAGCGCGACCCGACGCTGCCCGACCGGGTGCCCCGCACGGTCGTGATGGGAGCGGTCGCCGACCACATCGGCAACGTCACCCCGGTGGCCGAGTTCAACATGTGGGCCGACCCGCACGCCGTGGCGGTGGTGCTCGACTCGGGGCTCGACCTCGAGTTCGTGGGGTGGGACATCTCCCGCAAGCACGCCGTGGTCGACCCCGGACTCGCCGCCGAACTACGGGCGATCGGCAACCCGATCGCCGAGTTCTGCATCGACATCCAGGCGAGGGTGGCCGCGTTCTGCGAGACCGAGACCAAGCTCGCCGGGTTCGACCTGCCCGACCCGATCGCCATGGCGCACGCGATCGACCCGTCGATCGCCCTCGCGATCGAACCCGTCAACCTGCGGGTCGAGACCGACAGCCCGCTGACCCGCGGCATGGTCGTGGTCGACGTGCTCGGTTTGACGGGTCTGGCCCCGAACGCGCGGGTCGTCACGGCCGCCGACCGCGGCCGGTTCCTGGCGATGCTGCGCTCGGCGCTCGGCTGAGGGGCGCAGCCGAACGAAATCCCGACGCCGTAGCGTTGATGCGGTGCCGCACATCACGGTCTCGGAGTTGGAGTACGCGCCACCCGGTGCCGACTCGCTGTTCTTCGATCTGTCGTTCACCGTGGCGCCCGGCGAGCACGCCGCCCTCGTCGGGGTCAACGGCGTCGGCAAGAGCACGATCCTGCGGATCCTCGCCGGCGAGCTGACCCCCGACGAAGGCTCGTTCTCGATCGGCGGCACGATGCTGCGGATGACCCAGGACGTCGGGATGTCCGACCCCGACCTCACCGTGCGCGACCTGTTGATCGAGGTCGCCGCGCCGGCGCTGCGCAGCGCCGGCCGGGCGATGGTCGCCGCCGAGCGGGCGATGCACGACGGCGAGAGCGACGGGATCGACTACGCCGAACGGCTCGCCGACTGGGGCGACCTCGGCGGGTACGAGTTGGAGGGCCGTTGGGAGGCGGCGGTCCACCGCAGCGTCAAGACCCCGGTCGACGACTTGACGACGCGCCGCATCGGCGAGCTGTCCGGCGGCGAGCGCAAGCGACTGGTGCTCGACGTGCTGCTCACGAGCGGCGCCGACGTCCTGCTGCTCGACGAACCCGACAACTACCTCGACGTGCCGACGCGCGACTGGCTCGAACGCCAGATCCTGGCCTGCCCCTCGACGGTCCTGCTGGTCAGCCACGACCGCACCATGCTGTCGAAGGTCGCCACGAAGGTGATCTGCGTCGAAGGTTCGGGTTCGTGGGTGCACGGCGGCTCGTACACCACGTTCCCGGCCGCCCGCGCCCGGCGCCAGGAGAAGCTCGGCGACGACCTCGAACGCTGGAAGCAGGAGGAGCGCCGACTCTTCCACCACATGAAGATCATGAAGCAGCGGGCGGCGCAGAACTTCAAGAACGCCACGAAGGCGAACGCCGCCGAGACGCGCTGGGAGAAGTTCGTCAAGGCCGGTCCGCCACCCCCACCGGTCGCCGACCAGCAGATCCTGGTGCGGCTCCGCGGCGCCGACTCGGCCCGGCGCGTCGTGCGCCTGACCGACGTCTCGATCGGCGACCTGTTCCTGCCGTTCAGCCACGAGATCGTGTTCGGTGAGCGGGTCGGCCTGATCGGCCCCAACGGGACGGGCAAGACCCACCTGCTCAACGCGCTCGCCGGCGGCGGCGCCGCCGAGGTGAGCGGCCGGATCGAGTTCGGCCCACGCACCACCGTCGGCATGTTCACCCAGGTCAACGACCGGCCCGAGTTCCGCGGGCGCACCTGCCTCGACATCGTGCGCGATCGCCGCTACGACGAGGAGGCGGCGATGAAGGCGCTCGCCCGCTACCGCATCGGCCGCCAGTCGCGTCAGGAGTTCGAGACGCTCTCGGGCGGCCAGAAGGCCCGCCTCGAGATCCTCTGCCTCGAACTCGAGGGCCACAACGTCCTGCTCCTCGACGAGCCGACCGACAACCTCGACATCGAGTCGTCCGAGGCACTCGAACAGGCCCTCGACGGCTTCGAGGGCACCGTGATCGCGGTCAGCCACGACCGCGCCTTCCTCGAACGGCTCGACCGCTTCGTGATGATCACCGACGACGGTGAGGTGTTCGCGATTCCCGACTACGAACTGGCGATGCGGGCGCTCGCCGACCCGGCCGGGACGGGCCGGCTCCGCCTGGTCGAGTCGCTGACCTGACCGCCGCCGTCAGACGGCGGGCTCGCACCAGTGGCGGTACTGCTCGACCTGGCCGCGCACGACGCGGCCGTAGAGGTCGGCGATCGCCAGCGTCTTCGGGCCGGGGCACGGGATCGTCCGGTCGTCGACCGAGTTCACCGAGCTGACCTCGGCAGCGGTGCCGACCAGGAACATCTCGTCGGCGATGTAGACGTCGGAGCGGGCCAGGTTGTCGGACACCGCCTCGAAACCGAGGTCGCGGGCCAGCGTCATCACGGTGTTCTGGGTGATGCCCTCGAGCGCCCCGGCCGACAGCGGCGGCGTGATCAGCTTGCCGTGGCGGCTGACGAACACGTTCTCGCCCGAACACTCGGCGACCAGGCCGTTGGGGGCGAGCATCAGGGCCTCGTCGTAGCCGGCCTTGAGCGCCTCGACCTTGGCGAGCGACGAGTTCACGTAGTTGCCGGTGGTCTTCGAGGCCGGCGGCATGATGTTGTGGTCGTGCCGGGTCCACGACGACGTCTTGAGACGCACCCCCTTGGTGACCGCGTCGTCACCGAGGTAGGCGCCCCACGGCCAGCAGGCGATCGACACGTCGACCGAGCACGGCATCGTGTTGAGCCCCATCTCGCCGTACCCGAAGTAGGCGATCGGGCGGACGTAGCACGAACCGAGACCGGTCGAGGCGACCGTCGCCTTCGTCGCCGCGACCAGCTCGTCGACCGACCAGGGGATCTCCATCCCGACGATCTTCGCCGAGTTGTGCAGGCGCACGAGGTGGTCGGTGAGGCGGAACACCGCCGGACCCTGCGACGTCTCGTAGGCACGGATTCCCTCGAACACGCCGGTTCCGTAGTGCAGCGTGTGGGTGAGGACGTGGATCTTGGCGTCGGCCCAGTCGACGAGCTCGCCATTCATCCAGATCTTGGAGGTAGGGGTGATCGGCATCGGGTCATCCTCTCACTCGGGCGGCGATCGCGTCACCCACGGAGGTGGTGCTGCCGCTGACGGGCTGGTCGCAGGCGGCGCGGATGCGGTCGGCCGCCGCACCCTCGCCGAGGAAGTCGAGCATCAGGGCGGCCGACAGGATCGCCGCCACGGGGTTCGCCGTGTTCCGGCCGGCGATGTCGGGGGCCGAACCGTGCACCGGCTCGAACATCGACGGGCCGGTGCGCGCCGGGTTGAGGTTGGCCGACGAGGCGAGGCCGATGCCGCCCGACACCGCACCGCCGAGATCGGTCAGGATGTCGCCGAACAGGTTGTCGGTGACCACGACGTCGTAGCGGTGGGGGTCCTGGACGAAGTAGATGCACGCCGCGTCGACGTGGTGGTAGGCGGTGCCGGTGCCCGGGTACTCGGCGGCGACCTCGTGGAAGGTGCGCTCCCACAGGTTGCCGGCGAACGTGAGCACGTTGGTCTTGTGCACCAGCGTGACGTGGCGGCGATCGCGCTGCTGGGCGAGCTCGAACGCGTACCGGATGCAACGCTCGACCCCCATCCGGGTGTTGACCGAGCCCTGGGTGGCCACCTCGGCGGGCGTCCCGCGCCGCAGCACGCCGCCCTCGCCGACGTACGGGCCCTCGGTGTTCTCGCGGATGACCACGAAGTCGTGCGGGGTGCCGTGCCCGGGTGCCGTGCCCTGGAACGGCCGCTGGTTGACGTACAGGTCGAGCTCGAACCGCATCTTCAGCAGCAGGCCGCGCTCGATCACCCCGGGCGGCACGTCGGGCGTGCCCACCGCGCCGAGCAGGATCGCGTCGAACGCCCGCAGCTGCTCGAGCGTGGCGTCGCTCAGGATCTCGCCGTCGCGGAGATACCGGGCGCCGCCGAGGTCGAAGTCGGTGGTGTCGAGCTCGACGCCGGCGGCGCGCATCACCTTGAGGGCCTCGGCGATGACTTCGGGGCCGATGCCGTCGCCACCGATGACTGCGATCTTGTGTGCCATAGGCAGACGAATCTAGGCGATCGCCACGGAATCGCCCCCGGTCGACGTGATCAGCGGCGCCGGCGCCGGGCCCACCGGACCGGTTGCCGGCGCGGTACCGTCGGGTGATGAAGATCCACGAACTCGATCACATCGTCGTCAACGTCGCCGATGTCGAGCGATCGCTCGGCTGGTACGGCGACCTGCTCGGTCTCGCCGCCGAACGGGTCGCCGAGTGGCGGGCCGGGACGGCCCCGTTCCCGTCGATCCGGATCAACGCCGGCACGATCATCGACCTGATGGCGCTGCCCCGCTCGGGCGAGAACCTCGACCACTTCTGCCTGGTCACCGACCGGGCCGACGTCGAGACGGTCGCCGCCGACCCCCGCTTCGACGTCGTCGAGGGCCCCGTCGAGCGCTGGGGCGCACGGGGCGTCGGCTGGTCGGTGTACGTGCGCGACCCCGACGGCAACCTGGTCGAGTTGCGCAGCTACGGCTGACCTGCCCGATCACCCATCGTCGGTAGGCTGGATGGCGCTATGGCGACCCATCAGTTCTCACGTGACGCGTACGCCCGGTTGAAAGCCGAGTTCGACGATCTCACGACGCGCGGCCGCATCGAGGTGGCCGCGAAGATCGAACGGGCCCGCGAGGAAGGCGACCTCAAGGAGAACGCCGGCTACCACGCGGCCAAGGACGAGCAGGGCCACATGGAGGGCCGCATCCGACAGCTCGAGCACCTGCTCGAGAACGCCGAGATCGTCGAGGGCCAGCACGTCTACACGATCCTGTACGCCGGCGACAGCCCCGACATGGCCGAACGGTACGTGGTCGGCCACCTCGAGGAGCAGGTCGAGGGCGCCGACGTGATCAGCCCGTCGAGCCCGCTCGGGGGCGCCCTGCAGGGCGCGTCAGAGGGCCAGGAGATCAGCTACCAGGCGCCGAACGGCACCCTCACCGTCACCGTCGTGAAGGTCGAGTCGCTCTGACCGCTGCACTCGACGACCTGTCGCTCGGCACCCGGTCGGCGCCGGCCCCACGGCTCCCGGCCGGCCGCGACCTCGAGTTGCCGGGCCTCGGCAGGGTGTTCGTCCGCGATGTCCCAGGGCCACCGGGCGCCCCCACCGTCGTGCTGCTGCACGGGTGGACCGCATCGGCCGACCTCAACTGGTTCACCTGTTACGCGGGGCTCTCCGAGCACGTCCGGGTGATCGCTTTCGACCACCGCGGACACGCCGGCGGCCTGCGCACCAGGCGATCGTTCCGGCTCGAGGACTGCGCCGACGACGTCGCCCTGGTCGCCGAGCTGCTCGGTGTCGAGACGTTCGTCCCGGTCGGGTACTCGATGGGCGGGCCGGTCGCCCAGCTCGTCTGGCAGCGCCACCGCGACCGCGTCGACGGCCTGGTGCTGTGTGCCACCGCGCCCTACTTCGCCGGCCGGCGGCCGGAACGGCTGTCGTTCGTCGGGCTCACCGGCCTGGCGACCCTCGCCCGGTACACCCCGGTCCAGGCCCGCGACTGGATCACCGACCAGGTCTACCTCCAGCGGCGCAGCGAGGCCTGGGGGCCGTGGGCGGCCGAGCAGATGGCCCGCCACGACTGGCGCATGATCCTCGAGGCGGGCCGGGCGATCGGCGAGTTCTCGTCGTCGGACTGGATCGGCGAGGTCGACGTGCCGACCTCGGTGGTGGTCACCATGCAGGACCAGGTCGTGCCGGTGCGCCGCCAGGCGAAGCTGTTCGAGTGGATCCCCGCCGCCGAGGCCTTCCGCGTCGACGGCCGCCACGACGCGGTGGTCGCCGACGCCGAGCGGTTCCTGCCCCAGCTGGTGCGGGCGATCGACTCGGCAACCGGCCGCTCGCGGCGTTGACCGCCCGCCCGGGTCGTGGGGCGCCGCCCGTACCCTGGCGGCCGTGATGCGACGATCGTGGGCCGGTCGCTCGGCCAAGGTGGCCAAGCTCGGTGTCAAGGTCGCCGGCGCCCACGCCACCACGGCCGCCCGCAAGGTGTTCGCATCGACGCAGCGGCGCGTCGAGCTCGACGGCCGGCGCCGCCTCGCCACCGCCGAGGCGGTCGCCGACGAACTCGGCCACATGAAGGGCGCCTTGATGAAGCTCGGCCAGATGGCGAGCTACCTCGACGACGGCCTGCCCGAACCGATGCGGATGGCACTGGCGCAGCTGCGCTCGGACGCCCCACCGATGTCGCGCGAGCTCGCCGCCGAGGTGATCGAGCGCGAGTTCGGCCGGCCGCCGTCGGAGGTGTTCGTCGACTGGGACCCCGACCCGATCGCCGCCGCCTCGATCGGCCAGGTGCACCGGGCGATCGCCGTGCACCCCGACACCGGCGACCAGGTTCCGGTGGCCGTCAAGGTGCAGTATCCGGGGGTCGACGCGGCGATCACCGCCGATCTCAAGAACGCCGGCATGTTGGGCGCCCTGCTCAAACAGGGGTTCGGCGGGCTCGACCCCGGCGAGATGGTCGCCGAGATCAAAGAACGCCTGATCGGCGAACTCGACTACGAACTCGAGGCCCGCAACCAGCAGCTGTTCGCCGACTTCTACCGGGGGCACCCCTACATCCACGTGCCCGAGGTGATCCCCCGGTTGTCGACGGCCCGGGTGCTGACCTCCGAGCTCGTCGACGGCCACACCTGGAGCGAGCTGCTCACCTGGGGTCGCGACGAGCGCGACCTCGCCGCCGAGACGATCTTCCGCTTCGTGTTCCGGGGCCTCTACCGCATGCAGGCGTTCAACGGCGACCCGCATCCCGGCAACTACCTGTTCCACGGTGGCGGCCGGGTGACGTTCCTCGACTTCGGGCTCGTGAAGCACTTCACCGACGACGAGACCGCCACGTTCGCGGCGATGGTGCAGGCCGCCGTCGTCGACCACGACACCGCCGGGTTCCGGGCGATCCTCGAGCGGGCGGGGATGCTGCAACCCGGCGCCCCGGTCGACACCGAGGCGGTCGGCGAGTACTTCCAGCAGTTCTACGAGCCGGTGCGGGCCGATCGCGAGATGACCTGGTCGGGGGCCTACGCCAGCAGCATCGTGCGCCACACGTTCGACCGGTCGAGCCCGATCTCGCAGTACGCCACCGTGCCGCGGGCGTTCGTGTTCATCCAGCGCATCAACCTCGGCCTCTACGCCCTGCTCGGCGAGCTCAACGCCACGGGCAACTACCGCCGGATCGCCGAGGAGCTGTGGCCGTTCGTCGACGGCCCGCCCTCGACGCCGATCGGCGAGGCCGAGGCCCGCTGGCTCGCCGGGCGCTGACGCGGTCGCGTCGACGCGACATCACGGGATGGATCGCGCACCACTAGCGTCGCCCCCCATGCGTTCCCACCTGCTCGCCACCACCGCGCTCGCCCTGGTGCTGGCGGCGTGCGGGGGCGACGACAACGCGGCTGCACCGCCACCGACCACCCCGGCCGCACCGACCACCCTCGCCGCAGCGTCGACGACGGCGACGCTGCCGACCGTCACCGGTGAGTGCGAGGCCGAGCCGGATCCGGAGACGTACACCCCCGGAGCGATCCCGCCGGCGATCCGGCCATGTGAGGTGCCGACCGAACTGGCGGCCAGGACGATCCGAGCCGGAACCGGTCGGGAGGCGCAGCCCGGCGACACGCTGTTCGTCGACTACACCGGCATCCGGTCGCTCGACGGCACGGTGGTCGACAACAGCTACACCAGGGGCAGGCCGCTCGAGTTCGTGATCGGTCGTGGCTCGGTCATCACCGGCTGGGACATCGGGCTGGTGGGCGCCCGAGCCGGATCACTGGTGAGGCTCGACATCCCGGGCGAACTCGCCTACGGCGACCACCCACCCGGCGACGTCGTCCAGCCGGGCGACGCGCTCTCGTTCGTGGTCGAGATCCGGGCCGTGATCCCTCCGACCGACCTCGCGGATGCCCCGCTCGGCCTCGAGATCGAGCCCTCCGTCGGCGCCACCGAGGTGATGATCCGCGACCTCGAGGTCGGTGACGGCGCCCCGATCGAGCTCGGTGACACGGCGATCGTGCACCTGCTGTTCGTGCGCGGCGACAACAGGGTCGTGCTGTTGAACTCGTGGGAGAACCAAACGCCGCTCCAGATCCCCGTCGAGGAAGGCCAGGATCTGCCGGGCGTGGTGCTGGCGCTGCAGGGCGCCAACATCGGCACGCTACGCGAGATCATCGTGCCACCCGACCAGGGGTTCGGGGCCGACGGCGAACCGAGCATGGGGCTGCCGGGCGGAGTCGACCTGATCGTGGTCGTGCGGGTGCTCGGCGCGATCTGACCACCGCCGGCTCGAACCCTATGGCCGCTCGCTCAGCGGGGGTCGCCGAGCAGGTCCGTGATCGCTGCCGCCGCCAGCACCACCCGGTCGCCGAACCGCTGCCCGGGCTGGCGGGTGAGGCGCTCGACCGGACCCGACACGCTGACCGCGGCGATCGGGTGCCCGGCCCGGTCGAGCACCGCGGCGCTGACCGAGGCCACGCCGGGCTCGCGTTCCTCGACGCTCTGCACCCAGCCCAGCGACCCGATCGCGCCGGTGAGCGCCCGGCCGGCCGAGCCGACCTCGAGCGGGAACACCACCCCCTCGGGCACGATCCACCGCAGGGCGTGCGGCGACTGCAGCGACACCACGCACCGCCGGTGGGCCCCCTCGCGCACGAACAGTTGGGCGCTCTCGCCGGTGTCGTCGCGCAAGGCGACCAGGGCGGGCATCGCCACGGCGACCAGCGGGAACCGTTCCGAGGCGACCCGCCCGAGCGTCGCCAGCTCGGGGCCGAGCTCGAACCGGCCGGCGTCGTCGCGCCGCAGGAGCCCGTGGGCCTCGAGCGCCACCGCCAGGCGGTGCGCCGTCGCCCGCGGCAGGCCGGTCGCCTCCTGCAAGCCGGGCAGCGAGCGCGGCGCGGCAGCGACGGCGCGCAGCACACCCGCCGCCTTGTCGATCACCCCGACCCCGGTTACTATGTCCATACCGCAAGAAGTCTATCTCAGAAAGTGAGACGACGGCAATGCCGCACGACGACCCCGCACCCCGGCCGATGACGCTGCCCGAGAAGCTGTGGCGCCGTCACCTGGTCGCCTCGGTTCCCGGTGAACCCGACCTGCTCTACATCGACCTGCACCTCGTGCACGAGGTCACCAGCCCGCAGGCGTTCGACGGGCTGCGGCTCAGCGGCCGTCGCGTGCGCCGCCCCGACCTCACGATCGCCACCGAAGACCACAACGTGCCGACCGAGCACATCGACCGGCCGATCGCTGACGAGATCTCGGCCAAGCAGGTCGACACGCTGCGGGCCAACGCCGCCGAGTTCGGGGTCACCAACTTCCCGATGGGCGACCCCGACCAGGGCATCGTCCATGTGATCGGCCCCGAACAGGGCCGCACCATGCCCGGCATGACGATCGTCTGCGGCGACAGCCACACTGCGACCCACGGCGCGTTCGGGGCGCTCGCGTTCGGTATCGGCACCAGCGAGGTCGAGCACGTGCTCGCCACCCAGACGCTGCCCCAGAGCCGCCCGAAGTGGATGTCGGTCACCGTCGACGGGCAGGTGCCCGACGGGGTCACGGCGAAGGACATCGTGCTGGCGATCATCGGCGCGATCGGCACCGGGGGCGGTATCGGCCATGTGATCGAGTACCGCGGCGAGGCGATCCGGGCGCTGTCGATGGAGGGCCGCATGACCGTGTGCAACATGTCGATCGAGGCCGGCGCCCGGGCGGGCATGATCGCCCCCGACGACACCACGTTCGACTACCTGCGCGGCCGCGACCACGCACCCACCGGCTCCGACTGGGACGCCGCGGTCGCCGACTGGCGCACGCTGCAGTCCGACGACGCGGCGGTGTGGGACAAACAGGTCGTGCTCGACGCCTCGACGCTCACCCCCCAGGTCACCTGGGGCACCAACCCCGGCCAGGTCGGCTCGATCGAAGGGGCCGTGCCCGCCCCCGACGACTTCGCCGACGCCACCACGCGCGAGACGGTCGCCAGGGCGCTCGAGTACATGGGCCTCACACCGGGCACCCGGATCAAGGACATCGCGGTCGACACCGTGTTCATCGGTTCGTGCACCAACAGTCGCATCGAGGACCTCCGGGCGGCGGCCGCCGTCATGGCCGGACGCCGGGTCACCGTGCCGCGCGTGATGGTGGTGCCCGGCTCGCACCGGGTCAAGCAGCAAGCCGAGGCCGAGGGCCTCCACGAGATCTTCCGGGCCGCCGGCGCCGACTGGCGCGAGCCGGGCTGCTCGATGTGTCTGGCGATGAACCCCGACAAGCTGCGCCAGGGCGAGCGGTCGGCCAGCACCAGCAACCGCAACTTCGAGGGCCGCCAGGGCCGTGGTGGTCGCACCCACCTGGTCTCCCCCACCGTCGCCGCCGCCACCGCCGTCAACGGCACGTTCGCCACGCCCGCCGATCTCGACCGGGAGGTTCCGTCATGAAGTCCGTCCGCATCGTCACCGGCACCGGCGTGCCGCTGCGCCGCAGCGACGTCGACACCGACCAGATCATCCCCGCCGACTGGCTCAAGCGGGTCGAGCGCACCGGGTTCGAGAAGGGGTTGTTCTCGACGTGGCGCGACGACCGTGAGTTCGTCCTCAACCAGCCCCGGTACCAGGGGGCCTCGGTGCTGGTGGCGGGCCCGGCGTTCGGCGTCGGCAGCAGCCGCGAGCACGCCGTCTGGGCGATCCAGCAGGGCGGGTTCGACGCCGTCATCGCCCCCAGCTTCTCCGACATCTTCCGCAACAACTGCACCAAGAACGGCCTCGTGCCCGTCGTGCTGCCCGAGCCGACGGTCGAGGCGATCTGGACCGCGATCGAGGCCGACCCGGCCGCCGAGATCGTCATCGACATGGAGCGGCTGACCGTCGAGATGCCCTCGGCCGGCATCACGGCGGCGTTCCCGATGGACGCTCCGACCCGGCACCGGTTCCTCGAAGGCCTCGACGACATCGCCCTCACGCTCACCCACGCCGACGCGATCGACCGCTTCGAAGCCAACCGGCCGAGCTGGATGGGCTGAGCGGGCGCCGAGGGCCCGGCAGGGTCAGCTGCAGCGGAACGCGCCGTCGATCGACAGATCACCCCGGACGGCGCTGAACGTGCCCGACCGGGCGGCGTCGTCGAACGCGACCATGACCGCCTCGAACACCAAGGGCGTCCCGCCGATCCGCAGCTGCAGCCGCGGGGTGGTGCCGCCGCCGAGTTCGAACCCGTCGATCGACCCGGCCGAAGCGTCACCGTCGACCAGCACGACGGGCGCGGCCGAGCCGGCGCCCGGGCACGCAACGGTGATGTCCGCCGACCGGGCGACCTCGACGGCGAGGCTCACCACCCGTTCGGCGTCGCCGCGCCGCATCAGGGCGACCACCTCGACCGAGTGGAGGTTCTCGTCACCGCTGCTGCCGCGCCTCAGCGGTGCGGCGAGTGGATCGCCACCGCTGCAGGCGAAGGTGCCGCTCACCATGGCACCGTCGGTCGCGAACGCCAGGAACGAACCAGATCGCAGGTCGCCGGCGAGCGTGACGGTGCCGGTGGCGGTGTCGATCGCCCCGCTGCGCCGTTCGATGCGCACGTCGGCGTCGTAGATACCGGGGCCGACCACCGACTCGGCGATGAACAGCGCGGCGGCCGACACCGGCCCGTCGGTGCTCGACACGAGCACCGAGTAGGGCCCGAACGCCCGCCGCACCCCCGAGCACGACGCGAACTGCCCGAAGGGTTCCGATGGTTCGGCGGCGGCCGATGTGACGTCCCCCTCGAGGTCGGCCTGCACCCCGGGGCCGGCCTCCCCGTCGGCGGTCGGCTCGACCGCCACGGTCATCATCACGCGGGCGGGGGTCCAGGCCGGCTCCGGCTCGGTGACCTGCACCGGGGCGACACTCGTGGTGGGCGCAGGAGTCACGGTCGTGCCGACCGCCGACGGCTCGGTCTCCTCCCGGACACCCGAACACCCGACGAGACCGACCACGAGCACGCCGACGAGCATCCCGACCCGCCGGCTCGGATCGTGGCCGCCGCCACGCCGTGTGATCACACCCATTGCGTGCTCCGCTTCGTCGACGGGCGACCTGGGCGGCGCCGGCCGAAATCGTCAGGTGACAGCGACGGTCTCGAACGACGACAGGTCGCGAAGTTTCGGGTTGTTCGAGAACACCTCGACCGGCGGCTCGTTGGGCAACCGCATCCCCCGCTGGAGGATGCGGACCTGGGTGTACTGGTTGTACTCGACCAGCGTCACGGCCCAACCGTCACGGCCTGCTCGTGCCGTGCGGCCCGAGCGGTGCAGGTAGTCCTTCACGTCCTTGGCCGGCTCGTAGTGGATCACGGCCCCGATGTCGTCGATGTCGATCCCCCTGGCCGCCACGTCGGTCGCCACCAGCACGGCCAGCTTTCCCTCGGCGAAGCGTTGCAGCGCCCGCTCGCGGGCATTCTGGGGCAGATCGCCATGGATCGCCGCGACGACGACACCGAGCTCTTGCAGGCTGTTGGCGACCCGGTCGCAGCTGCGCTTGGTCTGGCAGAACACGAGCAACTTCGGGATGCCCTGCCCGATCGCCCCGATCACCTTGTCCTTGTCCATGTGGTGGGCGGCGAGGAACAGGTGGTGCATCGTGCCGACCGTGTCGGTCGCCTCGTCGATCGCCACCTCGATCGGGTCGGTGAGGTAGTGGCGGATCAGGTGCCCGACGTCGCCGTCGAGCGTCGCCGAGAACAGCATCGTCTGGTTGCGGTTGGTGCAGTGCCGCAGCACCCACTCGACCTGCGGTGTGAAGCCGTCGTCGGCCATGCGGTCGGCCTCGTCGAGACACACGATCTGCACCGCCTCGAGCGTCAGCTCGTTCGACTTCAACAGGTCGATCAGCCGCAGCGGCGTGGCGACCACCAACTCGACGCCGGCGGCGAGCGCATCGATCTGGGTGTGCCGGCTGGCGCCGCCGTACACGGCGAGCACGCGCTGGCCGGCGTGCGCGGCGATCGGCTCGAGCACCTCGGCGACCTGCACCGCCAGCTCGCGGGTGGGCACGAGCACCAGGCCGAGCGGTCGGCGGGGCTCGGCGGGGTCGACGATGCGGGCGAGCATCGGCACGCCGAACGCAAGCGTCTTGCCGGAGCCGGTCTTGGCCCGACCGCAGACGTCGCGGCCCTGCATCGCGACCGGCACGGCCTCGGTCTGGATCGCAAAGGGTTGGGCGAACCCACAGGCTGCGAGGCCGTCGTCGATCCGCGCCGGAACGCCGAGGTCGGCGAAACCGGTGGGCGGCTCGACGGGCGGAAGTGTCGAGGTGCTGGTGAGCTTGCCGACCCGATTGGGACCGTCGTCGACCGGCCGCTCGCGTCGGGGACCTTCGTTGTGTGACGTGCTCCGGCTTCGCCCCCCGGGCCGGCCTCCACGTCGGCGGCCGCTGGGCCGTGCGTTGGCATCATTCATGGTGCGCTCAGGGTATCCCCGTCGGGGGCAGCAACGGTCGATCACCGCCGGGACTCCTTGCCATCGGGCGTAGCGGCGCGTATGATGTCGTGCGTATGTCGGGCCGAGAGTTGCTGCTGCTTATGTAGGGCGAGCGCTCACATAGCCGCGTTCGCCCGCCCCCGCCTCCCGGCCGGGGGCTTCTTCGTTTTTCCGGCCGGATCAGAACCCACGCCCCCACCCGCGACGAACCACCGAGGACCCGAACCATGCCACCAGCAAACGCCACCCCCAAGAAGATGCCCTTCGAGAAGTACCGGGCGTTCGTCCCGATCGTGCTCGAAGACCGCACGTGGCCGAACGTCGTGATCGACCGCGCCCCGCGCTGGTGTTCGGTCGACCTGCGCGACGGCAACCAGGCCCTGATCGATCCGATGGACCCCGCCCGCAAGCTCAAGATGTTCGGCGAGCTGGTGAAGATGGGGTTCAAGGAGATCGAGGTCGGCTTCCCCTCGGCGAGCCAGCCCGACTTCGACTTCGTGCGCCAGCTCATCGAGGACGACCTGATCCCCGACGACGTCCACATCCAGGTGCTGGTGCAGTGCCGCCAGGAGCTGATCGAGCGCACCTACGAGTGCCTGCAGGGCGCGCCGCGGGCGATCGTGCACTTCTACAACTCGACCAACCCGTTGCAGCGCGACGTGGTGTTCGGCCTCGACCAGGAGGGCATCAAGTCGATCGCCGTCAACGGCGCCAAGCTGTGCAAGAAGCTCGAGGAGACGATCCCCGGCACGGCGGTGCGCTACGAGTACTCGCCGGAGAGCTTCACCCTCACCGAGCCCGAGTACGCGATCGAGGTCTGCGAGGCGGTGATGGACGTGATCGAACCGACCCCCGACCACCCGATCATCCTCAACCTGCCGGCCACCGTCGAGTGCTACTCGCCCAACGTCTATGGCGACGTGATCGAGTGGTTCGGCCGAACGATCAAACAGCGCGACTCGGTGGTCATCAGCCTCCACCCCCACAACGACCGCGGCTGCGCGATCGCCGCCGCCGAGTTCGGTGTGATGGCCGGCGCCGACCGGGTCGAGGGCACCCTGTTCGGCAACGGCGAGCGCACCGGCAACGTCGACGTCGTGGCGCTGGCGATGAACCTGTTCGCCAACGGGGTCGACCCCGAACTCGACATCAGCGACATCGACGCCCTGCGCCGCACGGCCGAGTACTGCAACCGCCTGCCGGTGCCCGAGCGCCAGCCGTATGTCGGCGACCTGGTGTACACGGCGTTCTCGGGGTCGCACCAGGACGCGATCAAGAAGGGCTTCGACCGGCTCCCCAAGGACTACGAGCAGTGGGGTGTGCCCTACCTGCCGATCGACCCCCACCACGTCGGGCGCAGCTACGAGGCGGTGATCCGGGTCAACTCGCAGTCGGGCAAGGGCGGCGTCGCCTACGTGATGAAGGAGGAGCACGGCTTCGACCTGCCGCGGCGCCTCCAGATCGAGTTCTCGAAGGTGATCCAGCACGTCTCGGAGGACCTCGGCACCGAGATCACACCGCTGGCGATGTGGGACACCTTCCGCAGCGAGTACCTGCCCGACGAGCCGCGGTTGCGGCTGCGCACCCACGAGCTGCACACCAAGGAGGGCCGCACCAAGGTCAGCGCCCAGCTCGACCTCGGCGGGCAGCCGGCCACCATCCAGGGCGAGGGCGACGGCCCGGTCGAGGCGTTCGTGCAGGCGCTGACCACCCATTTCGGCGTGGTGTTCGACGTGGTCGACTACGCCGAACACGCGATCGGTCGTGGCAGCACCGCCCAGGCGGTCGCGTACGTCGAGACCACCAACGGCGACAACGACATCCGATGGGGCCTCGGCCAGGACCCGAACATCACCACGGCGTCGCTGCGAGCGGTACTCGCGGCCTTCGAGCGCCAACACGGCTGACCGCGCCGGCGGCGGCGCCTCACCGGCAGGGGTGTCCGCCGCGACGCCCCACCAGGTCTAGGGTTGGCCCATGATCACGATGCTTCGGAGACTGTTCTGGCTGGCGGTGCTCGGCGGTGCCGGCTACGCCGGGTGGACCTTCTGGCAGCGGCGGCAGGCCCCGGGGCCGCCCGCCGCCGAACCACCGGCCACGGCACCGCGGGCGGAGCGTTGGCTGCCGCCCACCGATCAGGGATGTCCCGACGGCTACCCGATCAAGGCCAACGACAACTCCGGCATCTATCACGTGCCGGGTGGACGCTTCTACGAGCGCACGGCGCCCGAACGCTGCTACGCCCGGGCCGCCGACGCCGAGGCCGACGGCTATCGTGCGGCGAAGGCCTGACCGGGCGACCACGACGCACCGGGAGGGGAACGAGATGCCTGAGAGGGAGAAGAGATGAAGGTCAGCGTCGACTACGACATGTGCGCCTCGACGGGCGGATGCATGCAGATCTGCCCCGAGGTGTTCGAGGTCCGCAACGACGGGTACCTCTACGTGCTGCAGGACGAGCCGGGCGAGGAACTGCACGACAAGGTGCGCCAGGCCGCCGACCTGTGCCCCACGGCGGCGATCGAACTGACCGACTGACCCGCTGACCGACCGACGGGCCGGCGGCGAGGTGGGCACACCGGCCACCGGTGCTCTAGCGTCGACCCCGTGAGCTTCCATGCCCAGCTGCAACGATCATGGGAAGCCGCCGACTCGTCGTTGTGCGTGGGGATCGACCCCGACCCGGCACGGTTCCCGAAACCGCTCGACACCGGTCACGACGCCGCGTTCCGGTTCTGCCGCGAGATCGTCGATGCCACCGCCGACCTGGTGTGCGCGTTCAAGCCGCAGATCGCCTACTTCGCCTCCCAGCGCGAGGAGTCGGCGCTCGAACGGCTGTGCACCTACATCCGCGAGACGTATCCCGACGTCACGTTGGTGCTCGACGCGAAACGGGGTGACATCGGCTCGACGGCCGAGCACTACGCCCGCGAGGCCTTCGGGCGGTACGCCGCCCATGCCGTGACCGTCAACCCGTACCTCGGCACCGACTCGGTGGCGCCGTACTTCGCGCACGAAGGCGGCGTGATCGCGCTGTGCCGCACCAGCAACCCGGGCGGCGACGACCTGCAGTCGCTCGACTGCGGCGGCCGACCGCTGTACCTGCGCGTCGCCGAGATGGTGGCCGGCCAGTGGGCGCAGCACGGCGACTGCGGTCTCGTGGTGGGCGCCACCTATCCCGACGAGCTGCGCCGGGTGCGCGAGACGGTCGGCCAACTGCCGATCCTGGTGCCGGGCATCGGGGCCCAGGGCGGCGACCCGATCGCCGCGGTCGCCGCCGGTGCCACCGCCGACGGCCGGGGCCTGCTGATCAGCTCGTCGCGGGCGATCATCTACGCCAGCGCGGGCGACGACTTCGCCCTGGCGGCACGGGCGGCGGCGATCGCCGCCCGCGACGCGATGCGGCCACCCGCCGGCTGACCGCGACCGGCGGCTCAGCCGTTGAGCACCTCGACGCTGAGGATGCCGGGGGCCGCGCGCAGCGCCTCGACCACCGCCGCCGGCACCTCGCCGGTGGTGGCGAGCAGCATCACCGCGGTGCCGGCCGACTCGACCCGGCCGACGTCCATGTCGGCGATGTTGACCCCGGCGTCGCCGAGCAGCACTCCGACGGTTCCGATCACGCCGGGGCGGTCGTCGTTGGTGATCACGAGCATGTGGGACGCCGGCGGCACATCGAACCCGTGGCCGTCGATCTCGACGATGCGCTGCTCGCTGCGGCGGCCGGCGAGGGTGCCGCTGATGCTCTTGTGGCCGACGCAGCGCAGGGTGATGAGGTTGACGTACTCGTCGGTCTCGGTGGAGTTGATCTCGCGCATGGTGATGCCCGCCGCCTTCGCCATCGCCGGCGCGTTGACGTAGCTGACCGGGTCGTCGCTGATCCGGCTGAAGAACCCCTTGAGCACCGCGAGACCGAGGATCCGCGTGTCGTACTGGGCGATCTCGCCCTGGCAGCAGAGCTCGAACGAGTCGGGCGAGCTCTGGTGCATCGAGCCGTACAGACGTCCGAGCGACTCGGCCAACGGCAGGAACGGCCGCACCGTCTCGTTGGCCTCGACGGCGTCGACGTTGACCGCCCAGGGGACGAACTCGGCGGCGAGCGCCAACTGCACCATGTGGGCGATCGCGTCGCCGGCCTTGTCCTGCGCCTCGCGGGTCGATGCGCCCAGGTGCGGGGTGACCACCACCGACGCCAGTTCGAACAGCGGCGATTCGGTGGTGGGCTCGACGTCGAACACGTCGAGCGCGGCCCCGGCGATCACCCCGTCGCGGATGCACTCGGCGAGGTCGCTCTCGACGACGATCCCGCCGCGCGCCGCGTTGACCAGGCGCAGCGACGGCTTCGCCTTCATCAGCAGGTCGCGGTCGATCAGCCCGGTGGTCTCCTTCGTCTTGGGCAGGTGAATCGTGAGGAAGTCGGCGGTGGCGACCACCTCGTCGAGCGGCATCAGCTCGACACCGATCTGGCGGGCCCGGTCGGCCGACACGAACGGGTCGTAGGCGACGAGGCGCATCTGGAACGCCCTGGCGCGGTCGGCGACCAGCTTGCCGATCCGGCCGAGCCCGACGATGCCGAGCGTCTTGTCGGCGAGCTCGACACCCTCCCATTCGCTGCGTTCCCAACGGCCGGCGGTGAGCGCGGCGTGGGCCTGGGGCACATTGCGCGCCTGCGCCAGCAGCAGCGCCATCGTGTGCTCGGCCGCCGAGACGACGTTGGACTGTGGGGCGTTCACCACCATCACGCCGCGGCGGGTCGCCTCGTCGACGTCGACGTTGTCGAGACCGATCCCGGCCCGGCCGACGACGACGAGGTCGGCGCCGGCCGCCAGCAGCTCGGCGTCGACCCGGGTGGCCGACCGGATGATCAGGGCGTGCGCCCCCGTCATCGCGGCGAGCAGCTCGGTGCGACCGAGGCCGAGCAGCACGTCGACCGTGTGCCCGGCGGCCCGCAGCCGGTCGAGCCCGCCGGCGGTGATCGGTTCGGTGACCAAGATGCGCGCCATACGCCCTCATGCTTATCCCCTCGGCCGGCCGGACCCAACCGGGCGAACGAGTCGTCAACCGGCCGGATCTCGCCGCAAGCCGCCGCCCCGGTCCACCAGCGGATACGTTCAGGGGCATGAGGGACTCGAGTCTCGAGATTCGCACGTTGACCGGCGCCGACGAGATGGCGGCGATCGTCACCGTCTTCCAGCAGGTCTGGGGTTCGGTCACCCCGATCGTCGGCGTCGAACTGCTGCGCGCCATCTCGCACTCGGGCGGCTACGTGGCCGGGGCCTTCGAGTCGGGCAACATCATCGGCGCATCGTTCGGCTTCCTCGCCCGGTTCGAGGGCGACGACGCGCTCCACAGCCACGTCACCGGCATCCTGCCGGGTGTGCAGCGCAGCGGCGTCGGACGCGCGATGAAGGCCCATCAACGCGGCTGGGCGATCGAGCGCGGCATCCCGTGGATCACCTGGACCTTCGATCCACTGGTGCGCCGCAACGCCTGGTTCAACATCGAGGTGCTCGGCGCCGCGATCGCCGAGTACATGATCGACTTCTACGGGCCGATGACCGATTCGATCAACGCCAACGACGAGTCCGACCGTCTGCTCGTGGCCTGGCGCACCGATTCGGAGGGCTCCCGCCCCTCGCCCGATGCCGGCTGGGTGCGTCACGAGGTGCCGACGCCCGACGACATCGTGGTGCTGCGGCGCACCGATCCGGCGGCCGCGCAGACCTGGCGTCACACGGTGCGCGACGGGTTCACCACCCTGCTCGCGGCGGGTGGCGTGGTCACCGGGTTCACGCGAACCGGGGCCTACGTCGTCCACACCCCCTGACTCGACCACTGCGAGAGGAACCCTTCCCGTGTCCCAGCACCAGCATCCTCGGCTCGAGCCGATGCGGCTCCGGCAGCTCGAGCTGCGCCGGATCGAGCTCGATCTCGTCACCCCGTTCCGAACCAGCTTCGGCGTCGAACGCCGCCGCGACATCCTGCTGCTGCACGTCACGGTCGACCGTGCCGACGGCACCACCGGCGAGGGCTGGGGCGAGTGCGTCGCGATGCACGAGCCGGCCTACTCCTCCGAGTTCGTCAACGGCGCCCAACTCGTCGTCACCGAGCACTTCTGGCCCGAGCTGGTCGCCGGCGGCGAACTGCACGCCGCCGACGTCGCCCACCGGCTCGCCCGGTTCTCGGGGCACCCGATGTCGAAAGCGGCGCTCGAGATGGCCCTCCTCGACGCCCAGCTGCGCGCCGCCGACACCAACTTGCACGCCCTGTTCGGCGGCGGGCGCGACCGTGTCCCGAGCGGGGTCAGCGTCGGCATCTTCGACACGCTCGACGAACTGCTCGGCCAGGTGCAGGGCTACCTCGACGACGGGTACGCACGGATCAAGCTGAAGATCGAGCCCGGCTGGGATCTCGAGCCGGTACGCCTGGTACGCGAGCTGATCGGGCCCGACATGGGCCTGCAGGTCGACGCCAACACCGCCTACGGACGATCCGACGTCGAGCACCTGTGTCGCCTCGACGACTACGACCTGCTGCTGATCGAGCAACCCCTCCCCGAGGAGGACATCATCGGTCACGCCCGGCTGGCGGCCGCGGCCCGCACCCCGATCTGTCTCGACGAGTCGATCGTCTCGCTGCAGACCGCGGCCGACGCGATCGAACTCGGCGCCGCCGAGATCATCAACATCAAGCCCGGCCGGGTGGGCGGCTACCTCGAGGCCCGGCGCATCCACGACCTGTGCCGCGAGCGGGGGGTGCCCGTGTGGTGCGGCGGCATGGTCGAGACCGGGATCGGCCGCGCCGCGAACGCCGCGCTGGCGGCGCTGCCGGGCTTCACCCTGCCCGGCGACATCAGCGCCTCGAGCCGGTTCTACCACCGTGACATCGTGACCGAACCGATCACCGTCGAGAACGGCGAGGTGCGGGTGCCGACCGCCGGCGGGCTCGGCTTCGACCTCGACCACGACTTCCTCGACGCCATCACCACCGCCACCACCACCTTGGCCGGCGAGGCCTGATCCGGCGCCCGGCGCCAGCCGGTACAGTCTCGTCATGCACGTGTTCCTGTCGGACGAATGGATGGTCGCCGCACACGAGATCCGCGAGCGCTACGAGACCGAGTTGCCCGAGATCACGGTGTCGGTGCGGATCAACCAGGTGATCACCGAGGTCCCCTTCGGGGACGGCACCGTGCACGCCTACGTCGACACCAGCGCCGGATCGTTCCGGCTCGAACTCGGCCAGCTCGACGAGCCCGATGCGGTGCTGATGACCGACTACGCGACCGCCAAGGCGATGCTCGTCGATCAGGACCCGACCGTCGCGATGCAGTCGTTCATGGCGGGCAGGATCAAGGTGCAGGGCGACATGATGAAGCTGATGGCGATGCAGACCGCGATGCCCGCCAACGACTTCACCGCCCAACTGGCCGCCGAGATCCAGGCGATCACGGCCTGACGGCCGAGCCGGCGGCACGCGGCCGGCGGGGCCTCAGTGCGGCCCGGTGAACGCCTGCATGGCCGCGTCGAGGGCCGCCAGCGGCCACCGGCCGGGGTGCTCGATCGACCGGCCCGCCAGCGTCCACGGTTCGAGGCGGCGCACCGTGCCGCCCTGCACGTAGAAGGTCTCGCCGTTGAACGGGCAGGCGCGGTCGCAGAGGTACACCACCAGGGGCGACGCGTTGGCCGGGTCCCATTCGTCGAAGCCGGCAGCGGGCGGCTGCATGATCTCGGGCAGCCCGGGCGATGCGAGCGTCAGGCGGGTGCGGGCGCCCGGCACCACGCAGTTCGAGACGACGCCGTACTTGGCGAGCTCTTTCGACGCGATCTGGCTGAAGGTGACCACACCCGACTTGGCCGGGCCGTAGTTGGCCTGGCCCGGGTTCGCATAGATACCCGACGTCGAGCTCGTGTGGACCAGGTTGCGGCGCCTGACGACGCCGTCGCGGTGCTGTTGGCGCCAGTGCACGGCGGCCCACTTGGTCGGTGCGACGTGACCCTTGAGGTGGACCCGGACGACCGTGTCGAAGGCATCCTCGGTCATGTTGACGATCGAGGTGTCGCGCAGGATGCCGGCGTTGTTGACCAGCACGTCGAGATCGCCGAACGCCTCGATCGCGGCGGCGACCAACGCCTTGCTGCCGTCCCAGCTGGCGACGTCGTCGACGTTGGCGACGGCCGTGCCCCCGGCCGCCCGGATCTCGTCGACCACCTCGTGGGCGGGCGACTCGTCGGTCATCGAGCCGTCGTTGGCGACACCGAGGTCGTTGACCACCACCCGGGCGCCGTGGGCGGCGAGCAGCAGCGCATGTTCGCGACCCAGCCCGCGGCCGGCACCGGTGACGACCGCCACCCGTCCGTCGAGATCGACCGTGTCGGCCGTAACCCCGGTTTCGGCCATGTCGGCCATATCAGCCATGGATGGGCGCTCCTCTCCGTCGGCCGGACGGCTCCGGCGCCGACGCGCGGGTGACCGACCGGCGGAACCGTAGCAACCGGGCCACCGATGCGATGCCTCCGGCGAGCGGTCAGAGCGCCTCGAACTCGACGATCGTGCCGCGCTCGAACAGCTCGTCGGCCTTCGGCGCGCGGCCGTCGATCTCGTACGACCGGATCTCGCCCTCGGCGTCGCCGAACGTGAGGACCGGTTCGAACCCGGCCTCGCGCAGCACCGCCGCCGCCTCCTCGAAGCTGGCGACCCGGCGGAGGTCGGGGAACACCACGAGGTCGGGGCCCAGCGAGACCACCACGCTCACCACGTCGCCCTTGGCGAGCTCGGTGCCCGGCACCTGGTCCTGGCTGATCACGGCGCCCAGCGGCACGTCGTCGCTGAACTCCTCGCCGCCCTCGACCAGCACGAGGCCGAGCGTGTCGAACTCGACCCGCACGTCGATCACGGCCCGGCCCACGGCATCGGGAACGACACGCGGTGCCGGCCCGAGCGACACGACGAGCCGCACCAGGGTGTCGGGCTCGACCATCGAGCCGGGCCCGAGCGTGGGGTCACCGGGCACCGACCACGAGATCACCACGCCTTCGGGCACCGCCTCGTCGTACTGTTCGAGCGGCTCGACGTCGAGCCCGCGCTCGACCAGCCTGGTCTGCGCCTCGCTGAACAGCGCACCCGACGACTCGGGCAGCTCGCGCAGCGTCGGCCCCTCGCTGACGACGATCAGGATCGGCTCACCGCGGCCGAGGTCGATCCCGGCCGCCGGGGCGGTGCGCACGATCTGCCCGATCACCGCCACGACGTCGCTGCGCTCGCGCTGCTCGGTCACCTGCCAGTCGTTGGCGGCGATCAGGTTGCGCGCCTCGGCAACCGGCATGCCGACCAGGTCGGGCACCCGGTAGACGGGCGTCGTGAACAACTGGGTGGCGAGCACGCCGAGCACCGCCAGCGCCGACACCACGAGCACCGCCAGCATGATCTTCCACGGGACCGCCCGCCGGGGCGCAGGGGCGGGAGCCGGGCCGGTGGCCGGCATCACCATCGTCGGTGCCACCGCCGACCGCTGGCCGGCGAAGGCGGCCGGCTCGCCGAAGGTCGCCTCGGTGGGCCCAGCGGTCGCCGGGGCCGGGCCGGGGTCGGCGGTGATGCCCGAATCGACCGGCAGGATCACCAACTCGTCCGCGCCCCCACGCCCACGATCGGCCGAACGGACCACGGGGGCGGAGGACGGTCGGGCGACGGGCGCCGTCGGTTCGCTGTCGAGCGGACCGGTGGCGGGCTCGTCGATCGGCACCAGCAGCAGCGGCGGCGGGGGCGACGGGTCGAGCGGTCCGCGCTCGACCCCACCCGTCGGGTCGTCGGGTTCGCGGAGCCGTTCGACCGGCGTGTCGAACAAGCCGGTCGACAGCAGCGGCAGCGGGCCGGGGCGCGGCAGCTTCGACGCCGCCCGCAGCAGCCCCTGGCCGAACTCGGCGGCGGTCGCCCGGTCGTCGGCGTTGGGCCGGCCGGCGCGCTCGAAGACCGCCGCCAACGGCCCGAGGTCGGCCGAGACCGGCATCAGCTTGCCGACCCGCGCCGCCAGCGCGGCCACCGTCGAATCGTCCCGGAACGGCAGCACCCCCGTGACGCTCTCGTGCAACGCGAGGCACAGCGCGTAGACGTCGGTGGTGCCGTCGACCGGCAGCCCCAACCCCTGCTCGGGCGAGGCGTACCAGGCGACGTGGGTGGGCACGGCGTCGGGCTGGCTCCACACCGGTTCGCCCAGCAGCCTGGCGAGACCGAAGTCGACGAGACGCAGACGCCGGTCGTCGCCGAAGACCAGTTTGGAGGGGGTCAACTCGGTGTGGACGAACCCGCGCCGGTGGGCGTGATCGAGCGCCCGGCAGGCCTCGAGGCCGACCATCAACGCCTGCGACGGCGACAGCCGCCGGCCGCGATCCAACATGTCGCGCATGCTGCCGCCGCTGAGCTCCTCGATCACGACATAGGCCATGGACGTGTCGCCGACCGGCGTGATGCCCCAGTCGTAGACCGCCGCGATGTTGGGATGGCTGAGCGCGGCGACCGAGCGGATCGTGTCGTCGAAGCGCTCCCGGAACGACGGCGAGGCGGCCAGCGACGGGTTGATCACCTTCAAGGTGACGGCCCGACCGTGGTCGTCGGCCGCCGCGAAGATCACCGTGTTGGCCCCCTCCGACACCAGGCGGCGGACCCGGAAACGCTCCGCGAAGACCGTGTCGACGAGCCGCGCCGGATCGAACGGATCGCCGGGAGGAGGGTCACTCTGGCTCACGATGCCCGAACGCTAGCGCTTGCCCGGCGCGCCGGGGTACCGGGCGGGTCGCGAGGTTCCCCGCCGCGGTGCTGGCCGATCGGGCCGGCCCCCCGGCATGATGGAGGGGTGAGCGAACCGGACCCCGCCCAGGAGACCAGCCGCGACACGACGGCAGCCGAGCCGGCCATCGGCCCACTCGGGCGCCTGCGGCACCTCGACAAGGGTTTCGTACTGCTCCTGCTGCTGGTCGGGTTCGGCATGGCGCTGATCACCCGCGGGCTGCTGGTGGCGATCACGGGCGACGACCGCAGCAACCTCCCCGCCCTGATCGAACGGGTCGAGCCGGTGCCCGAAGCGATCCAGGTGCTCAGCCAGAGCAACGTGTTCGTCGACCTCGCCGACGGCTACACCGGGGTGCTCGTGATCGACGGGGTCGAGATCGAGACCGTCAGCATCGAGGACCTCGGCAGCGTCGGTGTCGAACCGGGCCAGCAGGTCCAGCTGCCGCCGGTGACGATCTACGAACCGGGCAACGCGACCCTCACCTTCACCCCCGGCCAGGACGCCCCGATCCCCGAGTTCACCGAGGGCCGGCATCGGGCGCAGGTCATCTACTGGCGGGTCGTGGACGGCCGCCAGCGGGCGCGCAGCTACAGCTGGACGTTCCAGGTCGTCTGAGCCCGCGGCGACGGCCGGGCGGACGCTCAGGTCGGCAACTCGCCGGTCGCCAGCAGCTCGTCGAAGCGGTCGGCGGGCACGATCGGGACGCCGTGGGCCTCGGCTTTGGTGAGCTTCGAGGCGCCGGCCCCGTCGCCGACCACGAGGGCGAAGGTCTTCTTCGAGACGCTTCCCGGGCTGGTGCCGCCGCGGGCGGCGATCGCCGCCTCGGCCTCCTCGCGGTTGTGGCCGGGCACCGCGCCGGTCACCACCACCGCCTTGCCGACGAGGGTCTGCTCGGTGGCCGCCCGCTGGGCGGCGCGCGCCAGCATCTCCTCCTCGCTGCCGAACTCGACCCCGGCCGCCTCGAGACGGTCGATGAAGTCGCGGTGCGACGGCTGCTCGAACCACCGCCCGATCATCGCCGAGATGACGTCACCGACCCCGGCGACCGCCGCCCGGTCGGCATCGGTCGCCTCGAGGACGCGCCGCAAGGTGCCGAACTCGGCTGCCAGCGCCTGCGAGGCCGACGGGCCGAGGTGCTTGATGCCCAAGGCGGTGAGCAGCTTGGGCAGCGGCCGGCGGCGTGACTCCCCGATCGCCGCCACCAGCTTCTCGGCACTCGGCCGGGCGAACCCCTCGAGGGTTTCGATCTGGTCGGCCGTCAACGAGTACAGGTCGGCGGCGTCGCGCACGAGGCCGGCGGCGGTGAGTTGGACGACGGTCCGCTCGCCGAGACCCTCGATGTCCATCGCCCCGCGCGACGCCCAGTACATCAGCTGCTGGTCGCGCTGGAACGGGCAGCCCGGCTCGACACAGCGCGTGTCGGCCTCGCCCTCGAGGCGGACCAGCGTGCTGCCGAGCGGGCACGGGCACACGGTGGGGAACCGCCACGGTCGGGCTCCGGCGGGCCGCAGCGACAACACGGGCCCGACGACCTCGGGGATGACATCGCCCGCCTTGCGCACGATCACGGTGTCGCCGGGTCGGACGTCCTTGGCCGCCACCTGGTCCTCGTTGTGCAGCGTCGCCATCGACACCGTCGAGCCGCCGACGAACACCGGCTCGAGCACCGCGAACGGTGTGGTACGCCCGGTGCGGCCGACCGACACCGAGATGTCGCGCAACACGGTCGTGCGCTCCTCGGGCGGGAACTTGTAGGCGATCGCCCATCTCGGCGCCCGCGCCGTGAAGCCCAGCACCTCGCGTTGGGCGAGGTCGTCGACCTTGATGACGACACCGTCGATCTCGTAGCCCAGGTCGTGGCGGTGCTGCTGGCGTTGGGCGCAGTACTCGGCCACCGCGTCGATCGTGTCGAACGCCCGGATCTCGGGGTTGACCGGCAGCCCGAGCCGGGCCGCGTACGCGAGCGTGTCGAGATGGGTGGCGAACTCGGGGCCGCCGACCACCTCGCCGAGCTGGTAGGCCCAGAACGACAGCCGGCGGCGAGCCGTCATCTCGGGGTCCTTCTGGCGCAGGCTGCCGGCCGCCGCGTTGCGCGGGTTCACCAACGGCCGCGTCCCGGCCGCCTCGTATTCGACGTTCAACTGCTCGAACACCGCCGTCGACATGTACACCTCGCCGCGCACCTCGATCACCTCGGGCACGTCGTCGCCGGCCAGGCGATCGGGGATGTCGCCGATCGTGCGCACGTTGGCGGTGACGTCCTCGCCGACACGGCCGTCGCCGCGGGTCGCGCCCTGCACCAGCACGCCGCGCTCGTACCTGAGACTCATCGCCAGCCCGTCGATCTTCAGCTCGGCGGCGAAACGCGGTGCCGCGCCGTCGAGACCCTTCAGGACGCGCTCGGCCCAGGCCTGCAGCTCGTCACGGTTCATCGCGTTGTCGAGGCTGGTCATCGGTACGGCATGGGTGACCGGGGCGAACGTGGCGCTCGCCAGGCCGCCGACCGTGTGCAACGGGGAGTCGTCGCCCACCAGCTCGGGGTGGGCCGCCTCGAGACGCCCGAGCTCGCGCACCAAGGCGTCGAACTCGGCGTCGGGCAGCTCGGGGGCGTCGAGTTCGTGATAGAGGCGGTTGTGGCGGGCCACCTCGCCGCGCAGCCAGACGATCCGGTCGCGGGTGTTCAGCACAGCATCGTCGCCGGTGGCGCCGGCGGTGGCGGCTTCGTGCGAGTCGGGCATCGCCGCCGAGTGTAGGGAACCGCCGCGGTGTCCATCGTTCCCCCCGGGGACGCGGCGCTCAGGCCCCGAGCACGAACCGCGCCGCCGCGGCATCGCTGCGCAGCGACCGCGCCACGTCGTGCAGGGCGGCGCACACCCGCTCGGCGAGCGCCGGGTGATGTTCGCCCAGACCGCGCTCGGGGGTGAGCAGGCACCGCGTGCGGAGGCCATGGAGGTCGCAGCCGCGCTGGACGAGCTCACCCCACACGTCGGCCAGGCGGCGCCACGAACGCTCCGAGCCGGCGCCGATCGGCCCGTCGGTGGCGACCGCCCCCCAGGCGATCCAACCGCCGTTGGACAAGAACCGGTCGAGATAGCCGGCCAACGGCACCAGCTCCGTCGACACCGGCAGCGAGAGCACCTGCGGGCCCGATTCGAGGAGCATCGCGATGTCGGCGCCGGCGCCGACGTGGACACCGACGGTCGCTCGGGGCTCGAGCACCGCCATCGCCCGAGACAGCAGGTCGATCGCCTCGTCGGGGGCGATCGGGAAATCCCTGGACATGATGCCTTCGACGAACGGCTCATCGAGCATCACCAACTGGGGGGATGCGGGCAGCGCCGCCGCCACCGCGTCGGCGAGCGTGCCGATGTGGGCGGTGACGGCGCGCAAGGCCGTGGCGAACGCGACGTCCGGATCGGCGCCGGCGCGGCGCAGCGCGACCCCGACGCTGATCGGACCGATGAACTGCCACTTGACCGGGCCGTCGTGACCCCGCTCGACGGCGAGCTCGAGGAACGCCCGGAAGCCGGCGAAGTGGTCGCCGTCGACCCGGGTGTCGACCGCGGCGTGCGGGTCGAGCCGGTCGGCGTCGATCGCCACGGTGCCGTACTGGCCGAGGCTGACCCCCGGCACACCCACCAGCGCCTGGGCCAACGGCGACTCGGCGGGCGAACGGCGCGGCAGGTTGGGGATCGCCGGCAGGTCGTAGGCGTCGAGTGCGAACCGGGCGCCCTCGCGGGCGTTCCGGTGCGGCAGGCTGCCGACGCCGGTGGTGGCACCGGGTGCGACCCGGTCGAGGGCGCGCCCGGGTGCCACGACCCGGGCCAGCGGCTCGGGCGGCGGGACACCGGCCGACGATGGGCTCATCGGGTCATCGTGACATCCCGGCCGACCTGCCGACGAGTCTGCCGACCCGCCTCGCGCTCGACCCCCCGGCGGCACCGAGTCGGTTCGCATCGGGGTCGGCGGATCGCCGCCCGACCGGCCAGACTGTCGGCGTGTCGGGGCAACGGGTGATCGAGCGGGCGCTGCCCTGGGTCCTGCGGCTCACCTGGGTGGCGGTGGCGGTGGCGGGGGGCGCGGCGGTCGACGGCATCGCCAGCAGCGCCCCGGTGCGCGACACCGCGGTGTGGGGCGGCGCCGCGATCTGGACGGTGGGCGTGGCCGCCATGGCGATCCCGGCGGTGACCAGCCTCACCGCCGTGCGGACGCTGGTGCCGGTGTCGGTGCCGGCGGCGGCCGGCGCCTGGGCGGCGGGCGCGCCGGCCACCGACGGGGCGTTGTTCCTGGGGGCGGCGTTGCTCGCCACCGCGATCTGCTGCTCGGCCGACGTCGGCCGGGTGTTCGTGCAGGCCTCGGCTTACGGCGCGGAGGACCGGCACCTGCTGCGCCCTCCACCGGCCTATCTGCTGGCGGTCGTGATCGCCTGGTCGATCTTGACGGCGATGCTGATCAGCGGCCCGCTGCTGCTCGCCGACGGGCGTTGGGCGATCGGCGGCGCGCTGGTCGGCCTGGCGGCCGCCGGCGGGGTGTGGGCCTGGCCCCGGTTCCACCGGCTGTCGCGCCGCTGGCTCGTGGTCGTCCCGGTCGGCCTCGTCGTGCACGACCACCTGGTGCTCGCCGAGACCTTGATGCTGCGCCGGGGCGAGATCGCCTCCGTGCGCCTGGCACCGCGTGCCACCGAGGCTGCCGACTTGACCGGTCCGGCCGCGGGTCACGCGCTCGAGATCACGGTCGTCGAGCCGGTCACCGCGATCCTCGCCGCCGGCCCGCGGCGACCACGCGGCAAGGTGATCCATCTGACCGCCGCCCTCGTGGCACCCACCCGCCCGGGCAAGGCGCTCGCTTCGGTCGGTGGGCGCCGCCTGCCGGTGGGCTGAACCCCCGTTGGCGTGCCGCGGCGGTCAGCGCTGGGCGATGCCGCCGCCGAGCACCATCTGGTCGCACGGGTCGTAGAACACGATGCTCTGACCCGGCGCCACCCGGCGCTGGGGTTCGGCCCAGGCGACGTGCACGTGCCCGCCGTCGACGGTGAGCTCGGCCGGCCGGGCCTGCCCGTGGGCGCTGCACTGCACCATCGCACGGCCCTCGACGGGCCGGTGTGTCCAGGTCGGGCGGGTGACGGTGAGCGACTGCTGCAGCAGGTCGGCGTCGTCACCGACGACGACCGTCGCGTTGTCGGCGTCGACGTCGACGACGTAGCGCTTCGGTCCGCCACCGGGCAGGCCGATGCCGCGGCGCTGTCCGACCGTGACGGTCTCGATCGCCGCGACCTCGCCGAGCCGGACCCCGGCCGTGTCGACCACCCGGCCGGGGCGGAGCGGGATGCGGTCACCGAGGAACGCCGTGCGGCCGCCGGCCGAGGTGATGAAGCAGACGTCCTGGCTGTCGGGCTTGGCGGCGGTGCGCAGGCCGAGCTCACCGGCGAGGCGGCGCACCGCCGGCTTGTCGAGGTGACCGACGGGGAACGCCAGCCGCGACAGCGCCGGCTGCCCCAACATGTGCACGACGTAGCTCTGATCCTTCGCCGCGTCGGCGCCGCGCAGCAGGGTGTGGGAACCATCGGCGCCGCGCCCGATCCTGGCGTGGTGCCCGGTGGCGACGGCGTCGAACCCGAGCTGGTCGGCACGCGCCAACAACCGGTCGAACTTGATGTGCCGGTTGCACTCGATGCACGGGTTCGGGGTGGCGCCGCTGGCGTGGTCGGCGACGTACGGGCCGACGACCCGGGTGCCGAAGTCGTCGGCGAAGTTGAACACGAGGTGGTCGATGTCGAGTTGCTGGGCCACCCGGCGAGCGTCGTCGACGTCGCTGACGCTGCAACACCCGGTGTCGCTGTCGCCACCCCACAACTTCAAGGTGACCCCGACGACGTGGTGCCCGTCGCGCACCAACAACGCCGCCGCCGCGGACGAGTCGACCCCGCCGCTCATGGCCATCAGCACCTTCACGGGTGCGCCCCGCTGGCCGAGCGCCGCAACCGGACCACCATCGACGCGACGACGTCGACGGCGCGGTCGACGTCGGCCTCGGTGGTGGTGTGGCCGAGCGTCATCCGCAGGGCCCCGGTCGCAGCCCGCCGGTCGACCCCCATCGCGGCGAGCACGTGCGACGGCTCCATCGCCCCGCTCGCGCAGGCGGACGCCGCACTCGCACAGACGTCGGCCTCGTCGAGCAGGTACAGCAGCGACTCGCTCTCGATGCCGGGGAGGCACACGTGGGCGAACCCGGCGACCTTGCGGTCGCGGGGCACGGTCTCGACGACATCGTCGAGAGCCGCCGACAGCTCGTCGACCAGGCGGTCGCGCAGCGCCACCAGCCGCGCCACCTCGGCGTCGCGCACCTGATCGGCCTCGACGAGCGCGGTGGCCAAGGCGACGATGCCGGCGACGTTGTGGGTGCCGCTGCGGCGATCGCGCTCCTGCCCGCCGCCGCTGATCAGCGGCGCCAGGGCGACCCCGTCGCGCACCGTCAGCACGCCGACGCCCTTGGGCCCGCCGAACTTGTGGGCGCTGAACGACATCGCATCGACCAGCGGGGCGATCGCCCGCAGGTCGAGCCACGACACCGCCTGAACGGCGTCGGTGTGCAACAGCGCGCCGGGGGCCAGCTCGCGCACGAGCCGTGAGACCGCGACGAGGTCGCTGATCGTGCCCACCTCGTTGTTGACCGCCATCACGCTCACGACGCCGACGCCGGGGCCCGTCGAGCGCTCGGCGGTCAGTACCTCCGCCAACCGGGCGAGGTCGATGTGTCCGGCCGGATCGACGCCCACCACCCGGCCGCCGCGGTGCTCGATCGGGTGCAGCACGGCGTGGTGCTCGGCGGCCGAGCAGACGGCGACCCCGGCGACCCCGGCGACGGCGGTGTTGTCCGACTCGGTGCCGCAGCCGGTGAACACCACCTCACCGGGCGCCACCCCGAGCACTTCGGCGACCAGGTCGCGGGCCTCGTCGACCGCCCGGCGGCTGTCGCGTGCGAACCGGTGCGAGCCGCTGGGGTTGGCGAACCGGTCGGACAGGAACGGGAGCATCGCGTCGACCGCGGCCGGGCGCATCGGCGTGGTGGCCGCGTGGTCGAGATAGGTGATGCCCACGGGTCCACGCTATCGAACGCCCCGCCCACCGGTCGCCGCACTACGGTGCGGTGACGCATGGACGGCTACGACGACACCACCTATGGCCGCGGGTTCGCCGACGTCTACGACGACTGGTACCAGGGCATCACCGACATCGAGACCACCGTCGCCGACCTGCGCGCCCTCGCCGGTGACGGACCGGTCCTCGAGCTCGGCGTCGGCACCGGCCGGCTCGCGATCCCGCTCGCCGCCGGCACCGGATCGCCCCGCGTCGTGGGGGTCGACACCAGCGCCGAGATGCTCGCCCGGCTGCGCGCCAACGACCCGGCCGGCACGGTCGAGGTCGTCGCCGGCGACATGGTGACCGGGCTGCCCGACGGCCCCTTCAGCCTGGTGTTCGTCGCCTACAACACGATCTTCAACCTGGGCACGCCCGCCGGGCAGGCCGCCTGCTTCGAGGCGGTGGCAGCCCGCCTGGCCACCGGGGGCCGGTTCGTGGTCGAGGCGTTCGTGCCCGACGACCCGCCGCGGCGCGGTGACGACATCTCGATCCGCTCGCTCGCCGCCGACCGGGTGGTGCTGTCGGTCTCGCGCCACGACCCCGACCGACAGGTCGCCGAGGGCCAGTTCATCGAGTTCACCGAGGCGGCCGGGGTGCGGCTGCGGCCGTGGTCGATCCGGTACGCGACACCCGACGAGCTGGACGCGATGGCCGGCCGGGCCGGCCTCGCCCTCGAGCACCGCTGGGAGGCGTTCGGGCGCCGCGAGTTCCACTCCGAGTCGCCCCGCCACGTGTCGGTCTACCGTGCCGGGTGAGCAGCGCTCGGCGACCGCCGACCCGACCCGCGGCGCATTGCGCAGTATCGCGGTGCCGGTCCCTCTAACCTGTGGGCAATCATGAGTCAGATGCGGTTGAATCAGCTGACCGGGCGATGGGTCACCATCGTCGCCGAGCGGGCGCTGCGCCCGAGCGACTTCGCGCCGCGGGCCGATCAGAGGATCCCGGCCGCCGACCGGCCCTGCCCGTTCTGCCCGGGCAACGAGGAAGCCACCCCGCCGGCGCTCGAGACCGTCGGCGAAGCGGGCGACTGGGAGGTGCGGGTCGTCCCCAACCTGTACCCCGCCTTCCACGGCGACGAGGGGTTCGCCGTGCACCACGACGGCCCGGTGCACGTCACCGCCGAGGGAACCGGCATCCACGAGGTGTTCGTGTACGCCCGTGACCACGATGCGGCCCTCGACCGCCTCGACGACCATCTCGCCGAAGAGTTCATGCTCACGCTCAAGCGTCGCTTCTGCGACCACGCCAAGCTTCCGCACATCCGCTACACCCAGGCGATCGTCAACCACGGCCGCGAGGCCGGCGCCTCGATCGCCCATCCCCACGGCCAGTTGCTCGGGCTGCCGTTCGTTCCGGGCGAGGTGCTCGACGAGGAACGTGCCTTCGCCCGGTTCGCGGGCGGCTGCCTGCTGTGCACCACGGTCGAGGCCGAGCTGGCGACCGGCGAGCGGGTCGTGTTCGCCAACGACGACGTCGCCGTGCTGTGCCCCTACTGGAGCGGATCGCCCTACGAGTTGCTCATCGTGCCGCGCCGCCACGACCTGCACCTGCAAGACGCCGACACCGTCTCGTTGGCGGCGGTCGGGAGGGCCCTGCGCGACACCACCGCCTTTCTGAACCGGGTGCTCGGCGACGTCGCCTACAACGTCGGTTTCCACACCGCTCCACACGCCCACACCGGCGAGTACCACTGGCACGTCCACATCTGGCCGAACCTCGTCAGCC
The DNA here is from genome assembly GCA_036526035.1 of Ilumatobacter sp. Lineage (GTDB taxonomy): Bacteria > Actinomycetota > Acidimicrobiia > Acidimicrobiales > Ilumatobacteraceae > Ilumatobacter. The sequence goes on from DATCZG010000055.1 coordinate 49,877, forward strand.
AGGCCGGTTTCGAGCGCGGCACCGGGGTGCTGATCAACGTCGTGCCCCCCGAACAGGCGGCGGAGTCGTTGCGTCAGGCCGCCGCGCTGACCAGCCGCTGACCCGCCCCCGAGGCGCTCAGCCGAGCGCTCGCACCCCGGCGGTCACGGCGGAACCGAGCACGATCACCACCAGCAGCGGAGCCCGCCGCCAGGCCGCCAGCACCGCCACGCCCACCCCGGCGGCACGGGCGTCGAGCACCAACTGCTGTCCGGTCGAAAAGGTGTCCTTGACGACCAGCGCGGCGATCAGCGCCGCCGGGATCAGGATCAGACAGCGGTCGATCAGCGGGGGCACCCGGCGGGCCCCGATCACCACGAGCCCGATCAACTTGCAGGCGTAGGCCCCGGCGGCCAGCACGAGCACCAGTTGCCAGTCGAGCGACGTCACGTCTGCCGCACCCCCACCAGCACCGCCGCCGCGGCGCACAGGATCGACATCCCGACCGGCACGAACGGGATCGTCACGACGCAGATCAACGCGCCGAGCAGGCCCGCCGCGCGCCCGTTCGGGGTGGTGAAATGGGGTGCCACCATGGCGACGAAGCCGGCCGGGAACGCGGCGTCGAGCCCATAGGTCGCCGGGTCGATGTTCGAGCCGGCGAGAGCCCCGACCAGCGTGCCGAGGTTCCAGAACAGATACACCGACGACCCGGTGACCCAGAACGCCGTGACGCGCGAGCGGCGGTCGGGTTGGATCGTCGCCATCGCCGTCGACTCGTCGATCGTGAGTTGGGCGGCCACCAGTCGGCGCGCCAGCGAGCCCTGCAGGTGACGGGCCATCGTCAACCCGTACACGCCGTTGCGGGCGGCCAGCAGCAGCGCGCTGCTGAGCGCCGAGGCCCTGGTCCCCCCTCCCGCGACGACGCTGACCGCGGTGAACTGCGACGCACCGGTGAACACGAGCAGCGACATGGCGCAGGTCTGCAGCACCGAACCCCCCGCCGCCACCGCCCCGACACCGAACACGACACCGAAGACGCCGACCACCGCGCCGAGCGTGATGCTCGCCGAGACCACCTGCCGGGTCTCGGGGGCGAGGTGGGGTTCCCGGGCGGGCACGGCGAGAGGATAGACACCGACCGGCCAACGGGCGAATCGGCCCGCTGCCGGTGCGATCCTCTATCGTGCGGCCGTGCGCGTGTTGATGTTGTCGTGGGAGTACCCGCCCAGCGCAGCCGGTGGCACGGCGGCACACGTCGACGGCCTCACCCAGGCGCTCGGGCGGGCAGGCCACGATGTCGCCGTCGTCACCCGGCTGGTGCCCGGTACCGTCGCCGACTCCGCGGTCGCCGGCGTCCGGATCCTGCGCGCCGCCACCGAACTGCCGTGGCTGCCCGACCACCGGATCGCCGCGACAGCCTCGGCGAATCATGCCTTCGTGGCGATCTCGAGCGCGCTCGGCAGCTGGCGGCCCGACGTCGTGCACGCCCACGACTGGCGGGTGGCGTGGGCGGCCGACACGATCGCCCAGCTCACGGGGGCACCGATGGTGACCACGTTCCACGGCACCGAGCGCGGCCGTCACGGCGGGCACCTGGCGCCGGGCGACCAGACCGACATCAACAGCATCGAGTGGTGGCAGGCGTCGCGGTCCGAGCGCGTGATCACCCCCACCAAACTGCTGGTGCGCGACATCCTCGACGGCTTCGAGATGCACCCCGACCACGTGCACCGGATCCCCGGCGGCATCGACCCGGCGAAGTGGGCCGCCACCGAGCACGGCGAGCGCGAGCGGCTCGTCTTCGCGTGGGGCCGGGTGCAGTACGAGAAGGGCTTCCAGATCCTGGCCAGGGCGATCGCCGAGCTGCGCCAACGCGTCGAGGGATTCGACTGCACGATCGCCGGCCGCGGCAGCTACCTGCCCGAACTGCAGTCACAGATCGACATCGCCGGTGCCGGCGATCTGATCCAGCTGCCGGGCTTCCTCTCCGACGACGAGTTGCGGGTCGCCATCCACCGCGCCGGCTGTGTGGTGATCCCGTCGCTCTACGAGCCGTTCGGGGTCGTGGCCCTCGAGGCGCTCGCCGGCGGCGCACCGCTGATCGTCGCCGACACGGGCGGCCTCGCCGAACTGGTCGGCGGCACGGGATGCGCGCTGTTGTTCGAACCCGGCAACGCGGACGCGCTGGCGGGCTGCATCGAACGGGTCCTCTCCGAGCCGGATCTCGCCGAGACCATGGTGCGCAAGGGCCACGAGCTGCTCGCCGCGAGCTATTCGTGGGACGCGATCGCCGCCCGCACGCTCGAGGTGTATCGCGAGCTGTCCAGCTGACCGCCGACCGCCGCCGGGCGTGCTCGCCGCTCAGGTCCCGGTGAACTCGGCCTTGCCCGGCCCGTGCTCGAGGAAGCTCCGCACTCCGATCTGGCTGTCGGTCGTGCGGAACGACTCGACGAAGAGCTCTTGCTCGATCTGCAGACCGTCGGCGAGCGTGGTCGACAACCCGCGGTCGATCGCCTGTTTGGCGAGGGCCTGGGACAAGACCGCGCCGCGCGCGCACTGCGCCGCGAGCGCGAAGGCGCGAGCATGCAACTCGTCGTTCGGCACCACCTCGTCGGCGAGCCCGATCCGCAACGCCTCGTCGGCGTTGACCTGCCGACCGGTGATCGAGATCTCCTTGGCGCGGCTCGGCCCCACCAGGCGCGCCAACCGCTGCGTCCCACCCCCACCCGGGATCGTCCCCAGCAGGATCTCGGGCTGCCCGAACACCGCCCGCTCACCGGCGATGCGGTAGTCGCAGGCCATCGCCAGCTCGCAGCCACCGCCCAGCGCGTAGCCCGACACCGCCGCGATCACGAACCGCGGGACCGCCGCCAGCGCATCGAGCGCGGCATGGATCCGCGAGGTGATGCCGACGGCCTCCTCGGGCCCGCCGAACTCGGAGATGTCGGCACCGGCGGCGAAGATCCGCTCGCCCCCGGTCACCACGACGGCCCCCGGCGGATCGGCGGCGAGCCCGTTCGCGATCTCGTGGAGCCCGGCCACCACCGCGCCGGAGAGCGCGTTGACCTTGCCGTTGTGCAACGTGACGACGGCGACCCCGTCGTCACGACGTTCGAGCGATACCACCGGTTCGGTCATCGGACCATCATGCCCGGCGCGCCGGTGCGATCGCCAGCCGGTCAGGCCGAGATGCCGGCGAGCATCTCGTCGGCGGCCGTCCACGGATCGATGTGATGGGCCGTGACGGCAGCGGTGAGACGGTCCCACCGTTCGCCGCTGCAGATCTCGCGGGCCCGCTCACGCAGCCGCGTGCCGACGATCTCACGCAGCTCCTCACCGGAACGGAACGCTCGCCGCTGGGCCAGTTGGCCGCTGGTCTCGGCGAACTCGCGGTGCGCCAGCACGGCATCCCAGAGCGCCGTCACCCCCTCGCCGGTGGTGCCCACGGCACGCACGATCGGAGGGCGCCACGCATCGGCCGGCAAGTCGGACAGGTCGAGCATCTGCTCGAGGTCACGACGGGTCTCGTCGACACCGGGGCGGTCGGCCTTGTTGATCACGAACACGTCGGCGATCTCCATCAGCCCGGCCTTGTTGGCCTGGACACTGTCGCCCCAGCCCGGGTTCACCACCACCACCGTGGTGTCGGCCTTGCCGGCGATCTCGACCTCGACCTGGCCGACACCGACGGTCTCGACGAGGATCCACCGCCGGCCGACGGCGTCGAGGAGCCGCACGGCCTCGGGCGTCGCGAGGGCGAGCCCACCCAGATGGCCGCGGGTGGCCATCGACCGGATGAACACGCCGGGGTCGGTGGCATGGTCCTGCATCCGCACCCGGTCGCCGAGGATCGCACCACCGGTGAACGGCGACGACGGGTCGATCGCCAGCACTGCGACCTCGATCTGCATCGAGCGCAGATGGGCGATCGTGGCGCTGGTGAGCGTGCTCTTGCCGGCGCCCGGTGCACCGGTGACGCCCACGGTGTAGGCGGCGCCGCTGTGGGGGTGGGCCAGCCGGCCGACGAGGCGCCCCGGCGCTCCGCCGCGTTCGATCAGCGACAACAGGCGGGCGACCGCTCCGCGGTCACCGCTGCGAGCGGCTGCGAACAGCTCGTCGGGATCGTTCGTGCGTGCCATCGACCGCCGCCGTCACACCGGGCTGTCGATGGCCGCTTCGGCCTCGGCGACGTTGACGACCTCGGTGACCCCGTCGACGCGGTCGCGCATGATCCGCTCGATGCCGCCCTTGAGGGTCTGGGTCGACACGGGGCACGTGCCGCAGGCCCCGACCAGGCGCACCGACACGACCCCGGTCGCCTCGTCGACGTCGACCAGCTCGATGTCGCCGTTGTCGGCCTGGAGCGCCGGACGGATGACTTCGATACAGGCTTCGACTTGGGCACGCATGACGCCGACCATTCAATCAGCGATTCCCGTACGATGCCGAGCCATGGCCCCCATCGGTGTGTCTGTCGCCGTACTCGCCCACGAGGGCGGTTGGGACGAGGTGCTGCTGGTCGCCGGCCCGATCGCGGTGATCGTGGTGCTGTTGGCGGTCGTCAGGCGGCGCCTCGACGCCCGGGCCGGCGGCGGCGGCGCTCCCGAGGGCGGTCCGGCCGGCGGGGCGCACTGAGCGCCGGGTCAGCCGGCGGCGACCCGTTCGATGTCGGCGCCCACGGCGCGCAGCCGGCCGACGAGGTCGTCGTAGCCGCGGTCGATGTGGTGCACGCCCGAGATCGTGGTGACACCGTCGGCGGCCAACCCGGCGACCACCATCGCCGCCCCGGCGCGGATGTCGTGCGACGTGACGTCGGTGCCGACCAACCGTGGCACCCCGCGGACGACCGCGTGATGGCCGTCGGTGCGAACGTCGGCACCGAGCCGCACCAGCTCGTCGACGTAGCGGAAGCGGCCCGGGTAGAGGTTCTCGGTGACGATCGAGACACCCGAGGCGACCGACAGCATGGCGATCAGGACCGGCTTGTAGTCGGTGGCGACCCCGGGATACGGCAGCGTGGCGACGTCGGTGGCGCGCAGGCGGTCGGGGGCGGCGACGCGCAGCCCGTAGGGCAGCCGGGCGATCTCCATCCCCATGTCGCGGAATTTGCTGAGTGCCATCGCCATGTGGCCGGGGGTGGCGTTGAGGAGATCGAGTTCGCCACCCGCCACGCCGCACGCCGCGATGTAGGTGGCCGCCTGGATCCGGTCGGGCACGGTCTCGTGGTCGCAGCCGTGCAGCGCGTCGGACGCGACCCCGACGATCTGCAGCGTCGAGGTGCCGGCGCCCGAGATCTGCGCCCCGGCCGCCACGAGGAACTCGCACAGGTCGATGATCTCGGGCTCGCGAGCCGCGTTGTGGATCGTGGTCACCCCATCGGCGAGCACCGCCGCGGTGAGCACGTTCTCGGTCGCCCCGACGCTCGGGAAGTCGAACGTGATCTCGGCGCCGCGCAGCCGCTCGGCGGTGGCCTCGACCCATCCGTCGCGATACCGGAACGTGGCCCCCATCGCCTCGAGGCCGGCGATGTGCATGTCGATCGGCCGGGTGCCGAAGTCGTCGCCTCCCGGCATCGGCAACCGCACCGAACCGCAGCGGGCGAGCAGCGGGCCGAGCACGTTGACCGACGCGCGGATGCGTTGCGCCAACTCGAACGGGGCGACCGGCGTGAGCGCGCCGGTGTTGGTGATCGTGACGATCCCCGGCTCGGCCAGCGAGATCGACAGGCCGATCGCCTCGAGCAGGTCGGCCATGATCGACACGTCGACGATCGCCGGCACGTTCGTGATCTCGTAGACCCCGTCGGCGAGCAGGCTGGCGGCCATCAGTTTGAGCACCGAGTTCTTGGCGCCGGGCACCACCACCTCGCCGCTCAGCGGGCCGACCCTGCGCACCGTGATGCGGCACTCGCTCGACGGCTTCGACATCACCACCCCAGTATGCCCAACCGCCGGTTCGACCGCGTGGTGCTCGCGCCATCCCGCGGCTCGTAGGCTGGGCCGGTGCTCGGAGCAGGTCGGACGGTCACTCGGACGTGGCCCGACGAGCCGGCGGTGCGCGACTACATCGATCGCCCGCGCGACGACCTCGTCGGCGAGGAGCGCGGCGCCGACGGCACGTACCACCAGCGGATCGGTCCGTTCCGCACGTACCGGCGGACGGTCACGTCGGACGGCTCCGAACTGACCGAGCGCACCGACTACCGGCTGAGCATCCCGTGGTTCGGCTGGCTGTTCGCGCTCCCGGTGCGCTGGCTGATCGCCCGCCGCGCCTTCGACCCGGTGCGGCACCGCCCGCACACCACCCCCTGGTGGGCGCCGCCTGACCAGATCAACCAACGTCAGGCCGGTGTCCTCGGCCTGCTGGCCGCGGCGTCGATGTCGTCGGCATTCGTGAACACCCTGTTCACCCAGACCGCCAAGTTCGCCGCCGACGATTTCGGCGTCGGCAACACCGGCGTCGGCGTCGCCGGGTCGATCGTGCGGGCGGGCATCGTGATGACGATCCCGCTGGCGGTACTCGCCGACCGCGTCGGACGCCAACGCGTGATCCGGGTGGTGGCATGGGCGGCCCCGATCGTGACCGCGCTCGGTGCGGTTGCGCCGAACTTCCCGCTGCTGGTCGCGACCCAGGCGGTCGGGCGCCCGCTGGGACTGGTGCTCGACTTCTTGATCGCCGTCGTCGTCGCCGAGGAGATGCCCCGCAACAGCCGCGCCTACGCGGTCAGCATCATGGCGATGGCGAGCGGGCTCGGGGCCGGCATCGCCGTGATGGCACTGCCCCTCGCCGACCTCGGCCCGCACGCCTGGCGGTTGGTCTACCTGGTCTCGCTGATCTGGATCGTCGTGGCGGTCGACATCGCCAAGCGGCTCCCCGAGACCGAGCGCTTCGAGCGGCCCCACCGGGTCGCACCGCCGCTCGACCGCCGGCGGTTCGCGGTGCTGGCGGCGGTCGCGATCTGCGCCAACTTCTTCGTCGCCCCCGCCAGCTTCTTCCAGAACAGCTACCTGCGGGAGGTGCGCAACTTCGACGCCGGCATGATCTCGCTGTTCACCCTGACCACCGCGACACCGGCGGCGCTCGGTCTGGTCCTCGGTGGCCGGCTGGCCGACGTGCGCGGCCGCCGGCGCCTGATCGCGGTCGCGATCCCGGTCGCCACGGTGCTGGTGCTGGGTTCGTACATGGTCGGCGGCGCGCCGATGTGGTTCTCGGCGTTCGGGGGCGGCTTCGTCGGCGGCATCGCCTACCCGGCGATCGCCGTGTACCGGGCCGAGCTGTTCCCGACCGGCAACCGTGGCCGCGCCGCCGGCCTGCTCACCGCGGCAGCCCTGGTGGGCGGGATCGGTGGCCTGCTGCTGGTCGGCCAGTTGCTCGACCACGGCTACGCCTACGGGCAGGTGATCGGGCTGGTGGCGATCGGGCAGGCGGCGGTGGTGGTGATCGTGCTGGCCCGCTTTCCCGAGACCGCCCACCGCGAACTCGAGGACCTCAACCCCGAGGACGATCCGCTGCCTCCACCGGGCACGGCGCCGGGCGCCGCGGTCTGAGCCCGTCGTGCGTGCCGCTCAGCGGATCACCCGCTCGAGGAAGTCGGCCACGGCTCCGGCGACGGTGTGGTCGGCGCCCTTGAGGTCGTGGCCGGCGCCCTCGACGAAGAGGTGGCTGACCCGCGCCCGCCTGGGCATCGTGGCGGTCCAACGTCGCAGCTCGTCGGGCGTGCCGAACGCGTCGTTGGTGCCCGACACGAACAGGGTCGGCACCTCGATGTCGACCAGGTGCTCGACACGGAGCCGGTCGGGCTTGCCGGGAGGATGCAGCGGGTAGGCGATCAGCACCAACCCGCGCAGGCCGGGCGGCGGCGGCAGACCGTCGGCCCCGGCGGCGATCATCGAGCACATCCGCCCGCCCATCGACCGCCCGCCCATCACCAACGGCTCGTCGGCCGCCAGCGCCTGTAGTTCCTCGCGGATCGCAGCGAGCAGCGCGGGCGCCCGATCGGGCGCCCGCCGGCCCTGACGGCGGTAGGGGAAGTCGGCACGCACGCACCGATGCGGCGCGACGGTGCGCTCGATCGTGACCAGCGACGGGTGCGAGGCGTCGGTGCCGGCACCCGGGTACAACAACAGCGTCATCGAACCTCCGGCGCCGACAGGATCCGGCGCGCCTCGTTGAGATCGAGGATCGCCTTGCCGGCATCACCGGCCGCGCCGCCGTGGTCGGGGTGCACGGCGCGCATCCGGTCCCGGAACTGCTTGCTGATCACCCGTTTGTCGGGCACCGCGGCGGCGGGGTCGAACCCGAGGATCGACATCGCCCAGCCGCGCGGATCGGCGAGCGCCGTCAACGCCGTCGACTGGGCGCCGGCGAGGTGCGCCACCAGGGCGGGGCCGATCGGTCCCCGCCACCGCAGCGCCTTCAGCAGCACGGGGGCGACGACCCGGCGGCTCGTCGGCTCGAGCCGCTCGACGGCGTACACGGCCCCGAGCACCTGGGCGAGGTCGCTGCCGGTGCTGGCGAAGTCGAACTCGATGTCGTCGTCGTTGCCGATCATCTGATGGCGGCTGTGCGAGAGCCCGTGCCGGTCGACCTGGAAACGATGCCGCAACCGTGGTTGCACGACCCGCTCGCCCTGCTCGACCTGGCCGATCAGACGGGCGACGTCAGCGATCACCTCGGGGTCGAGCCCACCGGCGTGGTTGGCGACGACCGCCCCCAGCAGCAGCCCACCGAAGCCGGGGGGCGGGCTGACCGGCAGGACGAGATGACCGAGCGCGACCCGCCGGGTCGGCACCGCAGGACGCGTGTGGTACACCTCGAGTTCGGCGAGCAACATCGACGGCGAGGGTATCCCGGCGCGACGTGCGGGTCGCAGCGGTGCCCGGGATTCGCGACCCGGTGCGGCTCAGACGTAGGGCCGACAGCTCGAACGCAGCTCGGCGGCGGCGGCCTCGAGCAGCTCGGGGTCGGCGCCCGCCTCGAACCGGGTGACGAGCTCGCCGGCCTTCGTGACGATCACGTCCCACGCCCGCACGGCGAGCCCGAACGGCGGGACGGTCGGCGACAGTCGCGGCACGAGGTCGAGCACCACCGACCGGGCGGCGGCGTGGGTGCCGTCGCGGGCGAGCTGATCGGCCGCCGAGTAGAGATCGTGGAGGGCGCCGTCGGGTGCTTCGGCGTCCTCGTCGAGCGAGGCGACGTCGCCCGCCTCGATCGCGTCGAGCAGGTCGTCGACGACGTGCTCGGCGTCGACGGCGACCCGCACCGTGCGCCCCTGCCAGACGTGCGGGATCTCGGCCTCGATCAGCGCCGCCCGCAGGCTCTCGAGGTCGCGCGTCGGCCACTCGTCGAGACCGAACTCGGTCGCTTCGGCGGCGTCGTCGAGCGCCACGGGGAACGGCCCGATCTCGGCTTCGAGCTCGTCGAACAAGGTGTCGACCGCCCCCTCGAGCTCGTCGGGTACGACCAGTTCCAGGCCGTCCCAGGTGTGCGGGACACCCAGCTCGGCCAGGGTCTCGGCCAGCTCGGCGCGCTGATCGACGGTCCACCCGGTCAGGTCGTAGTGGACCTTCACCTGGTCGGGATCGTTGGGGTCGAAGTCGACGTCGAAGGCCGGCGGGGCGCCGGCCGCCACATCGGTGGATGCGTCGTGGTCGTCGCCACCGGACCGGTTCACGAAGGGCATGCCGTGACGCTACCCGTCCACCGGCGCCTCGGCGTGCCGCAAGGGTCGCGGGCCGAATCGGCGGCGAGCGCCGCCGACGTGCCGGATCCACGGGGCGCCCGCCGGTCGGGCATCTCGCCGCCGTCTCGCCGACCCGGCTGGGCTACGGTGATCCCATGCCCAGTCCGGCCGCTCAGCGCCCCGACCGTAACCTCGCCATGGAGCTGGTGCGGGTCACCGAATCGGCGGCGCTCGCCGCCGCCCGCTGGGTCGGCCGGGGCGACAAGCTCGGCGCCGACGCTGCCGCCGTCGACGCCATGCGCCTCAGCCTCTCGAGCGTGCAGATGAACGGCATCGTCATCATCGGCGAGGGCGAGAAGGACGAGGCGCCGATGCTCTACAACGGTGAGCAGGTCGGCGACGGCAGCGATCCGCTGGTCGACGTGGCGGTCGACCCGATCGACGGCACCACGCTCACGGCGAACGGCCTCAACAACGCGCTCGCCGTGATCGCGGTCGGCGAACGCGGCTCGATGTACGACCCCGGGCCGTCGTTCTACATGGAGAAGATCGCGGTCGGGCCATCGTCGGTGGGAGCGATCGACATCACCGCCTCGGCGACCCAGAACCTGCGGTGGATCGCCCGCTCGAAGGGGGCCAGCGTCCGCGACCTGACGGCGGTGATCCTCGAGCGGCCGCGCCACGACGAACTGATCGCCGAAGTGCGCGCCAGCGGGGCCCGGATCCGGCTGATCCGCGACGGCGACGTCTACGGCGCGATCGCCAGCGCCTGGCCCGACGCCGGCGTCGACGTGCTGTTCGGGATCGGGGGCACGCCCGAGGGCGTGATCTCGGCCGCCGCCCTCAAGGCGATGGGCGGCGAGATCCAGGCCCGCCTCGCCCCCCAGTCCGAGGCCGAGCGTCAGGCGGTACTCGACGCCGGGTACGAACTCGACCGGGTGCTCACCCAGGACGACCTGATCAAGGGCGACAACTGCTTCTTCGCGGCGACCGGTCTGACCGACGGCCAGCTGCTGCGCGGGGTCCGGTTCGACTCGCTCGGAGCCCGCACGCAGAGCCTCGTGATGCGGTCGCGCAGCGGCACCGTGCGGTTCATCGACGCCCGGCACCGGGTGCGCAAGCTGCAGGAGTTCAGCGCGATCGACTACTCCTGACCGCCGCGGTCAGGCGCGCTGCACGAAACCGGCGAGACGGCGCTTGATCCAGCGCGGCGTGACGTTCGCCGCTGCCGTGATCACCTGGTACTGGAGCCCCGGCACCGACAGCGCCCGGTTGGCGATGACGTCGGCGAGACCGGTGTCGACGACGTGGTCGGGGCTGGTCCACGCGAGGCCGGGGAACCCGTCGGCGTACTGCTCGGAGTTGCTGACCGACATGAACTCGGTCCTCGTCAGCCCCGGGCACAGCGCCGTGACGTGCACCCCGGTTCCCCGCGTCTGTTCGTGCAGGCTCTCGCTGAGGCTGGTCACGTAGGCCTTGGTCGCCGCGTACACGGCGAGCTTCGGCACCGGCTGGAAGCTGGCGACGCTCGACACGTTGAGCAGCCAACCCCTCCGGCGCGGCACCATCGCCGTCACGGCGGCATGGCTGAGGCGCGTCAGGGCGGTGACGTTCAGTTCGACCTCGTCGACGAGGCGTTCGACGTCGAGCTCGGCGAACTGGCCGCTGGTGCCGAACCCGGCGTTGTTCACGACCAGGTCGACCGGGCGGGCCGGGTCGGCGATGCGTTCGGCGACCGCCCGCTGCCCGGCGGGGTCGATCAGGTCGGCGACCAGCACCTCGACCGACGGATGGTCGGCGGCGATCGCCTGCAGCCGGTCGGCGCGCCGCGCCACGACGACGACCGGCACGCCGGCCGCCGCCAGCTTGCGCGCCATCACCTCGCCGATCCCCGACGAAGCCCCGGTCACCAGCGCCGACGAGAACGGATACCCGGCCATGCCCGACGGTAGCCGCGGTGCCGGTCGGCGCGCCGGTTCGGGCGTCAGAATCCGGCGCCGGCGGCGTTCAGGCGGGCGTGGGCCCGGCTGAGCGCGCTGATCGCTTCGGCGTCGTGCTCGTGGCGCAACCGCTCCTCGGCCCGCTCCTTGGCGGCCCGGGCCCGCTCGACGTCGATCGCGCCACCGAGTTCGGCGTTGTCGCTGAGGATCGAGACCTTGTTGTTGCTGACCTCGACGAAGCCTCCGTGCACCGCGATGTCGGTGATCGTGCCGTCGACCAGGTACACCCGGGTGTGGCACTCCTGCAGTGCACCGAGGAACGCCGCGTGTCCCGGCTGGAACGCGATCTCGCCGCCGCCGATGGTGCGCGTGATCACCATCGTCGACTCGCCCGAGTACAGCACCTTCTCGGGCGACACGACCTCGACCTTCATGGGTTCGGACATCGGGGGGTCAGCTCTCCCGCAGCGCCTTCGCCTTGGCGAGCACCTGCTCGACCCCACCGACGTTCAAGAACGCCTGCTCGGGCACGTCGTCGAGCTCGCCCTTGAGGATCGCGTCGAAGCTCTCGACGGTCTCCTCGACCGGGACGAACTCGCCCTCGAGGCCGGTGAAGACCTTCGCCACGAAGAACGGCTGCGACAGGAAGCGCTGGATCTTGCGGGCCCGGTTGACGGTGAGGCGGTCCTCGTCGCTGAGCTCGTCGAGGCCGAGGATCGCGATGATGTCCTGGAGTTCCTTGTAGCGCTGCAGGTTCTCCTGCACGCGGCGGGCGACCTCGTAGTGGTGCTGCCCGACGACCTCGGGGGTGAGGATCGTCGACGTCGAAGCCAGCGGGTCGACCGCCGGGTAGATGCCCAGCGCCGCCACCTGGCGCGACAACTCGGTGGTCGCGTCGAGGTGGGTGAAGGTGGTGAACGGTGCCGGGTCGGTGTAGTCGTCGGCGGGCACGTACACGGCCTGCAGCGACGTGATCGAGCGGCCCCGGGTGGAGGTGATGCGTTCCTGCAGCTGGCCCATCTCGTCGGCCAGCGTCGGCTGGTAGCCCACCGCCGACGGCATGCGGCCGAGCAGGGTCGACACCTCGGACCCGGCCTGCACGAACCGGAAGATGTTGTCGACGAACAACAACACGTCCTGGTTCTGGACGTCGCGGAAGTACTCGGCCATCGTCAGCGCCGAGAGGGCCACCCGCAGGCGCACGCCCGGCGGTTCGTCCATCTGGCCGAAGACGAGGGCGGCCTTCTCGAACACGCCCGATTCCATCATCTCGAGGCGCAGGTCGGTGCCCTCACGGGTGCGCTCGCCCACGCCGGCGAACACCGAGACGCCGCCGTGCTGGGACGCCACCCGGTTGATCATCTCGGTGATCAGCACGGTCTTGCCGACGCCGGCACCGCCGAACAGGCCGATCTTGCCGCCCGCCACGTACGGCGTGAGCAGGTCGATCACCTTGATGCCGGTCGGGAACAGGCGAGCCGAGGGCTCGAGGGCGTCGAAGCTGGGCGCCGGACGGTGGATGTCCCAGCGCTCCATGTCTTCGAACCCTTCGGGGTTCTCGTCGAGCGCCTCACCCCACACGTTCCACACGTGCCCGAGGACCTTGTCGCCGACCGGCACCTGGATGCCGTGCCCGAGGTTGCGCACCGGGGTACCACGCTTGAGGCCGTCGGTCGGCTTGAGGCACACCGCACGCACGCGGCCGTGGCCCAACTGCTGCGCGACCTCGGCCATCACGACGATGTTCTCGCCATCGATCTCGACGTCGAACTCGATGGCCGTGTTGAGCCCGGGGAGCGAGTTCGGTGGGAACTCGACGTCGATCACCGGGCCGGCGATGGCGACGACTCGCCCATCTTTCAGGTCATGTTCGGTCATGGTCATGGCTGCGTGTTCTCCTCAACCGTTGCTGGATCTCGATGTGGTGGGGCGGGTGCCCATCAGCGTTGTTCGCCGTGTTCGGCAGAATGGGTGGTGGCGCCACTGGGCTGGGGGTCACCCGGCCGGGCGGCGAAACCGGAGTCGATCTCGATGTAGCGGATGTTGCCGTCGGAGCCGGAACCCAACGCCTCGGCGCCGCCGACGATCTCCATGATCTCGGTCGTGATCGACGCCTGGCGGGCACGGTTCATGGTGATGCTGAGGCTCTTGATCAGTTCCTCGGCGTTGTCGGTGGCCGACTTCATGGCCCGCTGGCGGAAGGCGTGCTCGGACGCCGCCGCGTTGAGCAACGCGGCGTACACGCGGGCCTCGACGTAACGCGGCAACAGCGTGTCGAGGATCGTGGTGGGGTCGGGCTCGAACTCGTAGTCGGACCCGGTGCCGTCGTCGGAGCCGGCCTTGCCGTCGCCGCCCATCACCGTGTCGGCAGACAACGGCACCAGCGGACGCAGCACGATCTCTTGGCTGCCGGCGGTGATGAACCGCGTGTAGACCAGTTCGACCTTGTCGACGTGGCCGCTGGCGAACAGCCCGACCACGTGCTGGCCGATCGCCTTGGCGTCGTCGTAGCTCGGCTTGTCGCTGAACCCGGTGAAGGTCCGCCCGAGGCGGTAGTCACGGAACTTGAAGTAGTTCTCGACCTTGCGGCCGACCGAGATGATCTCGTAGCCGATGCCGTCGAGCACGTCGGCCTTGATCTCGCCTTCGGCGGCCCGCTGGACGCCGGCGTTGTAGCCGCCGCACAAGCCGCGATCAGCGGCGATGATGACGTAGCAGGTGTTCTTGATCTCCTTGCGGCCGGTGAGCAACGGCGAATCGGTGGCCCCGCCGGCAGCGGCGAGATCTTTGACGACCTCGGTGATCTGTTCCGAGTACGGCACCGCCGCCTGGACACGCTGTTGCGCCTTGACGATGCGCGAGCCGGCGATCAGCTCCATCGCCCGGGTGATCTTCTTGGTGGCCTGCATCGAGCGGATGCGGCCCTTGAGGATGCGTTCTTGTCCGCCGGCCATCAGCAGCGTCCTTCCACGACCGCCGCACGCGCCGGCAGGTACCGGGCGACGCGGGACGACGCCCGGTCACCGGCCCAGCGGTTGCGTGTCGGATCCATCGTGGTCATCACTCGGTCGCGAGCGTCTTGCCGGACTGGGCGTCGCCGACCTCGTCGGCGTCGACGCTGGTGGGATCGACGTGGTGGCCGCCGCCGTCGGCCGCCGCGAACTGGGCCTTGAACGACTGCACCACGTCGCCGAGCGTGTCGGGGAGACCGCCGGTGCGCAGGTCGGCGAGCATCCCGCTGTGGCGGCTGCGCATGAACTCGAGCAGTTCGCGCTCGAAACGCACCACGTCGGAAACGGCGACGTCGTCGAGGTAGCCCCTGGTGCCGGAGAAGATCGACACGACCTGCTCCTCGACCGGCATCGGGCTGTTGAGCGGCTGCTTGAGCAGTTCGACGAGGCGGTAGCCCCGCTCGAGCTGGGCTTTCGAGACGGCATCGAGTTCGGACCCGAACGTGGCGAACGCCTCGAGCTCACGGAACTGCGCGAGGTCGAGCTTGAGCGTGCCGGCCACGGCCTTCATCGACTTGGTCTGGGCGGCGCTGCCGACCCGCGACACCGAGATGCCCACGTCGACCGCCGGTCGCACACCCGACTTGAACAGGTTGTCCTGCAAGAACACCTGGCCGTCGGTGATCGAGATCACGTTGGTCGGGATGAAGGCCGACACGTCGCCGGCCTTGGTCTCGATGATCGGGAGCGCGGTGAGCGAACCGGCACCCTTCTCGTCGCTCAACTTGGCGGCACGCTCGAGCAGCCGGCTGTGGAGGTAGAACACGTCGCCGGGGTAGGCCTCGCGGCCCGGCGGGCGACGCAGCAACAGCGACAGCTGGCGGTAGGCATCGGCCTGCTTGGAGAGGTCGTCGTACACGACGAGGGCGTGCTCGCCGTTGTCCATCCAGTGCTGGCCGATCGCGCAACCGGCGTAGGGGGCGAGGTACTTGAAGGGCGCCGGGTCGGCGGCCGGCGCGGTGACGACGACGGTGTACTCCATCGCGCCGTTCTGGCGCAGCGTGTCGACGGTCTGGGCGACGGTCGACCCCTTCTGGCCGATGGCGACGTAGATGCACTTCACGCCGAGGCCCCGTTGGTTGAGGATCGTGTCGATCGCCACCGTGGTCTTGCCGGTCTTGCGGTCGCCGATGATGAGCTCGCGCTGGCCGCGGCCGATCGGGGTCATCGCGTCGATCGACTTGATGCCCGTCTGGAGCGGCTCGTGCACCGGCTTGCGGCCGAGGATGCCGGGCGCCTGGATCTCCATCCGGCGCTGGATGGCTCCGACGATCTCACCCTTGCCGTCGACCGGCTGGCCGAGGGCGTTGACGACCCGGCCGAGCATCGCGTCGCCGACCGGCATCGACAGGATGCGGCCGGTCGCCTTGACGGTCTCGCCTTCGGCGATGTGGTCGACGTCGCCCAACACGACGGCACCGATCGAGTCTTCGTCGAGGTTGAGGGCGAGGCCGAACGAGCCGTCCTCGAACTCGAGCAACTCGTTGACCGAGGCGCCGGGGAGGCCCGAGACGCGGGCGATGCCGTCAGCGACCTCGGCGACCCGGCCGACGGTGCGAGCCTCGAGCGAGGGCTCGAAACCCTCGAGGTTCTGCTTGAGCGCCGATGCGATGTCGGCGGCGGAGATGGTGAGTTCTGCCATGTTGGTCACTCGTTTCGGGAACGTGTCGGCGGCCGGCTCAGAGCCGGCTCTTCAACTGGTCGACGCGGGTACGGACGCTGCCGTCGATGACGGCGTCGCCCACGGTGGCGACGATGCCGCCGAGGACGGACGGATCGACGACCACCTTCAAGTTGACGGCCTTGCCGGTGGCGTTCGCCAACGCGGCCTTCAGGCGATCCTGCTGATCGGCGCTCAACGGCACGGCGCTGCGGACCTCGGCGACCTCGAGTTGCTTCGAGTGCGCGGCCCGCTCGACGAGCTTGTCGACGATCGCCGGCAGGTCGCGGCCGCGGCCGGAACCGACGACCATCGACACCAGCTGCGTCGTGGTGGCGGTGGCCTTGCCGCCGAGCAGGTCCTCGACGATCGCCAGCCGCTTGCCGGCCGGGATCAGGTCGTCGGTGAGGGCGTTGCGCAGGGCGTCGCTCGACTCGTACGAGCGGGCGAACCGGAACAGCTCGTCCTCGACCTCGTCGATCGTGCCCTCGGCGCGGGCGATCTCGAACAGCGCCCGTGCGTAGCCTTCGATGCGGGCGTCGCTCATGATGCACCTACCTTCGAGATGAAGCCTTCGATCAGATCCTGGTGGGCGGTGTCGTCGATGATGCCGCCCCGCAGCACCTGATCGATCGCGGCGCTCGACAGCCGGGCGATCTCGGTGCGCAGTTCGTCGTTGACCCGGCCGCCCGCCGCCGCGATGTCGGCGTCGGCCCGCGCCCGCAGCTCGGCGACCTCGGCCTCGAGCCGGGCCCGGCCGTCGGCGAGCACCGTCTCGGCCTGGGCGTCGGCGTCGGCGAACAGGCGCCGGCGCTCGCTGTCGATGTCGCCGGCGGCCCGGCGGATCTCGGCCGCCTCGGCGTCGGCCTCGGTCTTGGCGGTCGCCGATGCGTCGAGTTCTCGTTGGATCCGCTCGGTGCGCGCCGCCATCGCCGACTTGACCGCCGGGCCGGCGAACTTCCACAGCAGCCCGAAGATCAGCAGCGAGGCGATCGTGCCGTAGATCAGCTCGGCGGCCTCCGGCCACAGCCAGCTGATCGAGCGGGCCGGATCGTGCTCCTCGGCACCGATGATGACCGTTGCCGTGATGCTCATGACCCCACCCCTGCGCTCATGGTCTGGTCGACCGCGGCGCGCACGGTGGCCGCGTCGGGCACCCGCCCGGTCGACAGTTCGATCGTACGGCTCGTGACGTCGGCCACGGCGGCGGCGATGTCACCGAGCACCGCTTGGCGTGCCGCGCTCGCCTCGGCGGCAGCCGCCTCGCGCTTGGAGGTGATCTCGGCGTTCACCTCGGCGAGCCGGGCGGCGCGTTCGCCGTCGATCACCCGCCGGGCCGCCTCGACCCGCTCGTTCGCCTCGGCCTTGACGGTGGACAGCGCCGACTCGTACTCGGCGACCTCGGCGCGGGCCGAGGCCCGGGCGGTGTCGGCCTGCTCGTGCCCGCCACGGATGTGTGCGTACCGGGCATCCATGCCCTTGCGCAGACGTGGGTACAGCACGAAGCGCATCGCCAGGGCCAGCACGACGAACGCGCCGGCACCCCAGGCGATCTCCTTGGCCTCGGGCGCGATCGGGCTCGGGCCGGTCTCGCAGACCCCTGTCTCGTGGCCTTCGTCATCTGTGGCGGGAAACTCGCAATCGACGCTGTTCTCGCCCTCTTCGGCGGTGACGAACGCAACTTCGATCTTGGCTCCCCTGGTTACGACGGCTGTCAGCACGTCAGCTCCTTGTGGGAGTAGTGGACCAGTGGAATATGTGGCGACGGAAAGTGTGCCGTCTCGGGAACGGTCACAGACCGATGAGGATGAACACCACGAAGCCGATCAGGGCGAGCGCCTCGGTGAAGGCGATGCCCAGGAACATCGTGGTGCGCACCATGCCGGCAGCCTCGGGCTGACGGGCCATCGCCTCGACGGACTTGCCGACGAGGTACCCGATACCGATGCCCGGACCGATGGCGGCGAGGCCGTAGGCGAAACCGGCGCTGCTGGCCGCCGCAGCGGCCTTGGCGTCGGCCGCCGTCTGGGCGAGGATCGCAAATGCTTCCATGTTGGGTGATCTCCTGTTGCTGTCTGGGTGGGAGAGGTGATGAGAACTTGCTGGTGGAACCGGCCGGATCTAGTGCTCCGGATGGGCCGCACCGCCGATGTACACGGCGGCGAGGATCGTGAAGATGTAGGCCTGGAGGAACCCGACGAGGACCTCGAAGGCGGTGATGAACATCAGCATGAAGAACGGCAGCACGCCGACCGGCTTGAGGATCCACGAGTCGCCCTGCACGAGCTCTTCGGTGAGCAGCGCGAACGTGACGAGCAGGATGTGGCCGGCGAGCATGTTGGCGAAGAGTCGCACGGTGAGCGAGAACGGGCGCACCAGGAACGTCGAGATGAACTCGATCGGGGCGACCAGGATGTAGAGCGGGCCCGGGACGCCGGGCGGGAACAACGAGTTCTTGATGTAGCCGAGCCCCTGGTGCTTGAACCCGACGACGATGAAGACCACCCACACCAGCAGCGACAGCACCAACGGGATCGCGATGCGGGCCGTGGCCGGCATGTAGATGATCGGGATGATGCCCGGCACGTTGCACAGGTAGATGAACACGAACAGGCTGAGCAGGAACGGCGTCCACGACAGCCCGGAGCGACCCATGGTGGGCATGATGATCTGCTCTTCGATGAACTCGACGATCGACTCGGCGAGGTTGCGCACGCCCCGCGGGGCCTTCATCGCGTCCTGCCGCGAGGCCAACAGGAAGATCACGATCGCGATCAGGGCGGCGGCGACGCCGATCAGGGCCACCTTGTTGAACGTCGGGAAGAGATCCCTCCAGCGGAGGATCTCGTTGATCGGCGGGAATTCGAGTGCGAGCACGTTGTTGGTCCGTTCAGGTCGTTCCGAAAGGTGTTACGGGCGGGCAGGTTTGAGGCCCGGGTGGGCCAGCGAGATGGCGACGTACTTCAGCTCCCACAGCAGAAGTCCGAGGTGCGTCACGATGATGGTCGCTCCGAGGGCCGGAACTGAAATCCAACCGGCGTCTTTCACCAGGAGCACGGCGAGCAGGATCAGCCCGAGCCGGATCAGGTAGCCGAACAGGGCGGCTCCCATCATCAGTCCGAGCGAGATCTTGGCGGTCGCCGAGATCAGCGCCGCCGACAGTGCGAAGTTGACCAACACGAGGCCGATCGCGAACGCCGCGCTCGATGCGCCGGCGGCACCCCAGATGAGCGCGCAGACCGCGATGATCGCCGGGGCGACGACGAGACCGCGCTTGACCATGTCAGCGGTGACCTGGATCTCGACCGGCTCGCCGTCGAGCCGGGTGACCATCGCCGGGGTCGAACCACTGCTCATGTGGCGTCCTCGGCAGCTTCGCGGTGGGCGCCGGCGGGGGCCGGGTGCCGACGAGCGGAACGGTCGGCCTCGAGACGCTCCATCGTGGCGTCGTAGACGTACTTCATGCGCACGAACGCTCCGGTGGCGGCGAGCACCACGAGCGAGATCGTGAACAGCGGGAACAGCCCGAGCCAGCGGTCGAGCAGCCAGCCCAGCCCCAGGAACACCAGCACCGTCAGCGCCAGATCCATGCCGCGACCGAGCGAGTCGTCGCCGGAGGAGACCTCGTCTCCCCGCAGTCGGCCGGGACGGATGTTGGTGAGGAGCAGCTTCATGGCGACGGGTCACACAGGTTCGCACAGGATCGAACCCACAGTTTGTGAACGAGAGCACAAGCTAGTCGATCGGGTCGTGGTCGGACAACTCGGCGAGCGAGGAATCAGCGGGATCGGCGCGGCAGCGGCGCAGTGCTCACCCCGGGCCCGGGTCGGGCCCAGCGGGGGCCGGTGCCGTCACCGGCTGCTCACCGGTGTGGACGCGATAGTCGACCTCGCGTCGCTCGGGCCGCGACGGATCGAGCTGCTCGCTCGCCGGCCGCAGCAACGCCGCTTCGACGGCCTCGGCGCGCTTGCGCCGCACGCTCGGGTGCAGCACCGTGAACAGCACGATGCCGAGCGCGCCGATCCCGAAGGGCAGGTAGGTCGGGTTCTGGTCGGTCAGCACCGGGTACAGCACGAACGCCGACAGCAGGGCCGTCCACGTCCACAGGATCAGCACGCTGCGCCGGTGCCCGTGGCCGAGGTTCATCAGACGGTGGTGCAGGTGCCCCTTGTCGGCGACGTCGATCGCCTGCCGCTTCGACGCCCGTCGCACGATCGCGAAGATCGTGTCGAGGATCGGCACACCCAGGATCAACAGCGGGATCGCCAACGGGGCGAAGAAGAAGAACGTCTGGCCGACGAAGGCCTGGGTGTTCGGGTCGGCGCGGCCGCCGACGAGGCTGGTCGACACCGCCAACAGCAACCCGAGCAGCATCGCCCCGCTGTCGCCCATGAAGATCCGGGCCGGGTTGAAGTTGTGCGGCAGGAACCCGAGCGAGATGCCGGCGGCGATGATCGCGATCAGCGGCCCCGGGTTGCGGTCGCTCAGCAGCCCGAGGTCGCCGAGCTTGTTGGCGTACAGGAAGAACGAGCCGGCACCGATCGCGACGATGCCGGCCGCCAGCCCGTCGAGGCCGTCGATCAGGTTGATCGCCTGGGTCATGACCAGCAGCCACAGCACGGTGACCAGCGGGGTCCAATCGCTCGAGAGCACCAAGACGTCGTAGAACGGAACCCGGAAGTAGAACATCGTCGCCCCGAACCACACCAGCACGATCGCCGCCAACACGATGCCGGTGACCTTGCCGGGCGGGGCCATGTCGTAGACGTCGTCGAGCATGCCGGTGCCGAACACGACCACCGCGGCGACGACGATCCCGATCGGCTCGGTGTTGTCGGAGAAGACGGCGTCGAAGCTGCCCGTCAGCCTGGCGAACAGCAGCGCGACCAAGAACCCCGACAGCATCGCCAGGCCGCCCACGTCGGGGATCGGGCTGGTGTGGACCGAGCGTTCGTCGGGTTCGTACACCCAGTCGTGCTTGCGGGCGAACATCCCCACGACCGGGGTGAGTGCGAAGGTCACGCCGGCCGCCACCCCTCCGATCAGCAGGTAGTCGCCCATGCCCGGTGTCACGGTCGGCCAGACTAGGTGACCGGGCCGACGTCGGCCCGGTCAGCTCGAACGGGCCCCTCAGTACGGCGGGAACCCGGCGCAGAGGTCGGCGACCTCGGCGCGCACCGTGGCGAGCGCAGCCGCATCGTCGCGACCCCGCAACGCCCGCGCGATCAGCGCCGCGATCACGGGCATCTCGGCCTCGGTCATGCCCTGGGTGGTGACCGCCGGGGTGCCGATCCGCACCCCGCTGGTGACGAACGGGCTGCGCGGATCGTCGGGCACCGTGTTCTTGTTGAGCGTGATCCCGGCCTCGTCGAGCGACGACTGGGCGACCTTGCCGGTGAGCTCGGCGTCGAAGGGCTGCAGGTCGACGACCATCAGGTGGTTGTCGGTGCCGCCGCTGACCAACCGGAAACCCTCCCCCGCCATCGCCGCGGCGAGCGCCGAGGCGTTGGCGACGACCTGGTGGGCGTACTCGCGGAAGCTCGGCTGCGACGCCTCGTAGAACGCGATCGCCTTGCCGGCGATGGCGTGCTCGAGCGGGCCGCCCTGCCATCCGGGGAACACCGACCGGTCGATCGCCCTGGCGTGCTCGTCCTTCGACAAGATGCACCCCCCGCGCGGACCGCGCAGGGTCTTGTGGGTGGTGAACGTGACCACGTCGGCGTAGGGCACCGGGTTGGGATGGGCGCCACCGGCCACCAGGCCGGCCAGATGGGCGATGTCGAACAGCAACAGCGCACCGACCTCGTCGGCGATCGCCTTGAACGGTTCGGGGTCGAGTCGGCGCGGATAGCTCGTGGTGCCGGCGACGATCATCTTCGGCCGGTGCTCGTGGGCCAGGGCGCGCACGGCGTCCATGTCGATGCGTTCCTCGGCCCCCACCCCGTAGGAGACGAACCGGTAGAGCATCCCGCTGGCGTTGACCGGCGAGCCGTGGGTGAGGTGGCCGCCGTGGTCGAGGCTGAGCCCGAGCACGGTGTCGCCCGGCTGCAGCAGCGCCTGGTACACGCACATGTTGGCGTTGGCCCCCGAGTGCGGCTGCACGTTGGCGTGTTCGGCGCCGAACAGCTCTTTCACCCGGGCGATCGCGATCGCCTCGATGTCGTCGACGATCGCGTTGCCGCCGTAGTAGCGCTTGCCGGGGTAGCCCTCGGCGTACTTGTTGGTCAACACCGATCCGGTGGCCCGCATCACCGCCGGCGAGGTGAAGTTCTCGCTGGCGATCAGCTGCAGCCCGGTGACCTGGCGCCGCAGCTCGCGTTCGAGCAGGTCCTCGACGACCACGTCGGGGAACGAATCGGAATGGAACGGCATCAGAACTCCTCTTCGAGCGCGGTGATCTGGTCGACCCGGCGGGCGTGGCGGCCGCCCTCGAACGGCGTCGCCAGGAACAGGTCGACGATCTCCTCCGCCAGGCCGACCCCGACGACGCGGGCGCCGATCGACAACACGTTGGCGTCGTTGTGCTGGCGCGCCATGCGGGCGGTGTACAGGCAGTTGCACAGTGCGGCGCGCGCCCCGCGCACCTTGTTGGCGGCGAGTTGCTCGCCCTGGCCGCTGCCCCCGAGCACGATGCCGACGTCGGCGCGACCGTCGCGGACCGACCGGGCGGCGGCGGCACAGAACGCCGGATAGTCGACGCTCTCGGTCGAGTCGGTGCCGTGGTCGACGATCTCGTGCCCGGCCTGCCGCAGCCGATCGATCAGGTGCTGCTTGAGCTCATAGCCGGCGTGATCGGATCCGAACGCGATGCGTGCCACGGCGTGAGTGTAGGAGGCCCGCTGCGGCCGCACCGCAACCGCGCCGGGTGGCTCTCGCGGCTCGCGACGATTCGAACGAGCACGCCGTCAGCGTGCGATGCTGACCGTCATGCCACCAGCACCCACCGCGCACCCCCGCATCGTGCTCGACTGCGACCCCGGCCACGACGACGTGGTGGCGATCGTGTTGGCCGCCCACGCCACCGAACTGCTGGGCATCACCACGGTCGCCGGCAACGCTCCGCTCGACCGCACCACCTACAACGCGTGCGTGATCCGCGACGCCCTGCACCTCGATGTCACGGTGCACTCCGGTGCCGAGCGGCCGCTGGTGGTCGAGCCGAAGTTCGCCGGGTTCGTGCACGGCGCGAGCGGCCTCGACGGCGCCGACCTCCCCACCCCCGAGCGCGGCGCCGACTCGACCGACGCCGTCGCCTTCCTGATCGAGACGTGCCGCCGCGACGAGGGCGTGTGGCTGGTGCCGACCGGGCCGCTCACCAACATCGCGCTGGCGCTGCGCGCCGCCCCCGACCTCGCCGGTCGGATCGCCGGGATCTCGCTGATGGGCGGCGGCACGTTCGGCAACCGCACCCCGGCCGCCGAGTTCAACATCTGGGCCGACCCCGACGCCGCCGCGGTGGTGTTCGGGTGCGGGGCACCGATCACGATGGCCGGGCTCGACCTCACCCACCAGTTCCTGGTGACGCCGCCACGGATCGCCGAGGTCGACGCCCTCGCAACGCCGTTCACCTCGATGATCGCCGACCTGTTCAGGTTCTTCGCCCAGAACTACATCGCCCGCCACGACCACATCGCCGGGGCCGCGCTGCACGACCCGCTGGCCGTGATGGCCCTCACCCACCCCGGGTTGTTCGGCGGCACCGACCGGCACGTGGCGATCGAGACGCGCGGGCACCACACGATCGGGTCGACCGTCATCGACCGCCGCGACATCTCCGACCGCCAGCCGCCCAATGCCCATGTGCTCGAACACGTCGACCACGAAGCGGCATGGTCGGTGGTGGTCGAGGCGCTCGCCGCCGCCGGGCGGCGCTCGACCGGGGGCTGAGCGCGTGGCCGACACGTTCCCGCGCCAGTACGCCCGCACCCGGCGGTTGACCCTCGGCGAGCCGCGCGACGTGCGGGTGACGGCCGACGGCACGACGGTGCTCTTCGCCCGCAGCAACGACGGCAGCGACCCGGTCAACCGCTTGTGGGTCGCCGACGTCGCGACCGGCGCCGAGCACCTGCTGGCCGACCCCGTCGAACTGCTCGGCACCGCCGACGACGCCGCCCTGCCGGCCGAGGAGCGCGCCCGGCGCGAGCGCACCCGCGAGGCGGCGGTCGGGGTCACGTCGTACGCGGCCAGCGCCGACGGTTCGCTCGTCGCGTTCGCGCTCGCCGGCCAGCTGTTCGCCGCCGACGTCGACCGGCGCCGGGCGTGGCCGGTCACCGTCGCGGGCGCGGTCTTCGATCCACAGCCGGCACCCGGCGCCACGCCGGCCGGCGGGCACATCGCCTACGTGCGCGGCGCCGAGCTGTGGGTGACCGATCTGGACGGCGCGGCGCGGTCGCTCGCCGCCGAGCCCGACGCGCCCGACACCGTCAGCTGGGGCAGCGCCGACTTCATCGCCGCCGAGGAGATGGGCCGCCAGCACGGCTTCTGGTGGGCGCCCGACGGCACGATGCTGGCCGTGTGCCGGGTCGACACCGCGGCGGTCGACGTGTGGTACATCGCCGACCCGGCCAACCCGGCCACGGCGCCGGCCGCGGTGCGGTACCCGGCGGCCGGCACCGCCAACGCCGACGTGACGCTGCACGTCGTCGGCCTCGACGGCGCGCCGCCCGTCGAGGTGCGCTGGGACCGGGCTGCCCTCCCCTACCTCGCCAAGGTGGTGTGGAACCGCCACGGGCTGTCGATCACCGTCCAGTCGCGCGACCAACGCGACCTGGCGGTGCTGCTGGTCGACCCGGCGACCGGCGCCACCCGCCCCGGTTGGAGCGACCGCGACGACGCCTGGGTCGAGCTGGTGCCGGGCACCGGCGGCCTGCTCGATGCCGAGCGGCTCGTGGTGTGCGCCGACCGCGACGGCGCCAGGCGGCTCGTGGTGGGGGGCGTCGTCGTCTCGCCACCCGACGTGCAGGTGCGCTCGGTCGTGTCGGCCGCCGACGGCCGCGTCGTGGCGACCGGCAACCCGCTCGACGACGCCACCGTCGTGCACGTCTACCGGTGGGACGACGCCGGGTTCCGCGCCCTGACCACCGGCGACAGCGTCAACTCGGCGGCGGTCGGCGGCGACACCGTCGTGATCCGCACCGCCACGCTCGACTCGCCCGGCGGCAGGTGGCTGCTGCCGTCGGGCCACGTCCTCGGCGACCATGCCGAACGGCCGCTCGTCGCGCCGTCCGTGGTGTTGCGCCCGCACGACACGACCCACGCGGCCACCGCCGTGCTGCTGCCCACCGGCCACGACGGGTCCCCGTTGCCGGTGCTGCTCGACCCCTACGGCGGCCCCCACGCCCAGCGCGTGGTGCGGTCGTACCACGCGTTCTGCACCTCGCAGTGGTTCGCCGACCAGGGGTTCGCGGTCGTCGTGATCGACGGACGCGGCACCCCCGGGCGCGGCAGCGCGTTCGAGCGCGCCGTACACGGCGACCTCGCCGGCGGGGTGCTCGACGACCAGGTCGTCGCCCTGCACGCCGCCGCCCGGCGCCACCCGGAGCTCGATCTCGACCGGGTGGCGATCCGCGGCTGGAGCTTCGGCGGATACCTCGCCGCACTGGCGGTGCTGCGGCGCCCCGACGTGTTCCACGCCGCGATCGCCGGCGCGCCGGTCACCGAGTGGCGCCTGTACGACACCCACTACACCGAGCGCTACCTCGGCGACCCGAACACCCGGCCCGACGTCTACGACGCATCGTCGCTGCTGCCGCTCGCCGACCGGCTCACGCGGCCGCTGCTGTTGATCCACGGGCTGGCCGACGACAACGTGGTCGCCGCCCATTCACTGCAGCTGTCGTCGGCGCTGCTGGCGGCCGGGCGGCCCCACGAGGTGCTGCCGCTGGTGGGGGTCACGCACATGACGCCCCAGGGGGTCGTCGCCGAAAACCTGCTGCTGCACCAGCTCGACTTCCTGCGGCGCAGCATCGCTCGCTGACCGGAGCCTCCGCGAGCACTAGGGTTCGCGGTGTGAACGATCGCCTGCTCGAGTTGTACCGCGGGGTCGCGGTGCACGCCACCGCCAACCTCGAACACACCGCCGCCCTCGAGCTGCTGGCGCTGGTGATGGCCGCCGACCGCACGCTCGATCCCCACGAGATCCAGGCGATCCGCGACATCTCCGACGACTGGCGCGACGGCGACTTCACGTTCGAGAAGTATCTCGGCCCGGCGATCGCCCGCGCCCAGGAGGCGATCGCCAACGACGAGGTCGTCGAGTTGATCGACGACATCGACCGCCGGATCAGCAGTCGGGTGCTGCGCCGGGCGCTGTTCTCGGCCGCCCGCGAGGTGGCCGACATCGACGAAGCGGTGTCGCCCGAGGAGGGCTCGATCCTCGCCGAGGTCGCGGTCCGCTTCGGCTGAGGCCCGACGCCGGTCAGGCGTCGCCGCTGTGCAGCGGGGCGAAGAACGCCCGGTTCGGCGCCAGCAGGTCGAACACGGTGAGGTCGGTCGGGGGCAGGGCGGCATCGGAGGTGCCCAGCGCCGTGACTCGCTCGCCCCAGCGGAACACTGCGCTGGCCCACGTCACGCCGCCGCCGAAGGCGGTCATCACGACCAGGCCGCCCGGCTCGATCCGGCCGCTCGTCGCCGCGTCGCACAACGCCATCGGCACCGACGCCGCCGACGTGTTGCCGTGGTCGGCGATGTTGATCATCACCCGCTCGGGCGGGATGCCGAGCTTCTTGGCGGCCGCCGTGATGATGCGCTCGTTGGCCTGGTGCGGCACGACGAGCGTGACGTCGTCGGCCGACACGCCGGCCTGGTCGAGCGCCCGCACCACCGACGCCGACATGCCCTGCACCGCGATCTTGAACACCGCCTGGCCCTCGAAGTGCAACCGCGACGTGAGCGGCTGACGCCCGGCGCCGAGCGGGTG
Organism: Ilumatobacter sp.; assembly: GCA_036526035.1. Lineage (GTDB taxonomy): Bacteria > Actinomycetota > Acidimicrobiia > Acidimicrobiales > Ilumatobacteraceae > Ilumatobacter. The sequence continues at coordinate 77,070 of DATCZG010000055.1, forward strand.
GCGGGTGCCCAACGACTCGAACACCATCGTCGAACCGGCGACCCCGTCGGCGCCGAGGTCGGCACCGAGCAGGCCGTCGCCGGCGGTCGACACCTCGAACACCGCGGCGCCGGCACCGTCGCCGAAGAGGATGCAGGTGTTGCGGTCCCAGTAGTCCATCACCCAGTGGAGCTGTTCGGCGCCGACCACCAGTGCCCGCTGCTTGACCCCGGCGGCGATCATGCTGCCGGCGGTGATCGACGCGTAGACGAACCCCGAACAGGCGGCGTTGAGGTCGAACGCCGCGGCGTTGACCGCCCCGATGCGGGCCTGCAGGTGGCAGGCGTTGCTCGGGCAGCTGATCTCGGGGGTGACGGTGGCCATGATCAGCAGGTCGAGATCGGCGGGCTCGAGGCCGGCGGCGGCCAGCGCGTGCATCGTCGCCACCTCGGCCATGTCGGTGGTCTGCATGTGGTTGATGCCGCGTGAGCTGATGCCGGTGCGGGCGCGGATCCACTCGTCGTCGGTGTCGACGAGCTGCTCGAGGTCGGCGTTGGTCAGCTTCACGGGCGGCGTGCACTTGCCCCAGCCCGTGATGGTCGCCCGGCGTGTCATGGCCGAGAGACTAGACGGTCGCGCCCGGTGCGGCCCCGAGCCGCTGTGCCGGCCATCGGACGCGAGAGCTGCGCCAGTTGGCGATCGCGTGACACCTGTGACCGTTCGATGACGACCAGCGCGTATTTGTCGCGCGGTTGGCGAATACGCGTGCGCACCCCGGCGGCGCCCGGCTACAACGGGGCGATGCACGACACGCGGGCGACGATCAGGTTGGCGACGATCCTCAGCACGGTGGCGGCGCTCGCCGCGCTCGGCCTCGACGCCCTCGGTGGCGTACCCGACGCGGTGGTCGTGCTCGCCGTCATCGCGATCGGTTTCGCGGCCAGCTGGGTGCAGACCAACCGGGCCACGCGGGCGGTCGACCGGCACCGTGGGCACCGCATGGCGGTCGTGCCGCTGCGTCAGCCGGTGGGCTGAGCACGCCGCGATGTGACACGATCCGGACATGAAGGTCCGGATCGGCTTCGGGCTCGGCACCCGCACCACCTTGCACGACGAGCGCTTCGGTCACGTCGTCGACGAGCTCGAGCGGCTGGCGTTCGACAGCCTCTGGGTGTCGGAGCGGATCGGGGCCGATGCGCCCGACCCGTTGGTGGCGATGGCGTACGGCGCCGGGCGCACCACCCGGTTGAAGTTCGGGATGAGCGTGATGGTGCTGCCCGGACGCAACCCGGTGGTGCTCGCCAAGGCCCTCGCCAGCCTGTCGACGATGTCGGGCGGCCGTCTGCTGCCGGCGTTCGGCCTCGGCCTCGTCCATCCCCTCGAACAGCAGGCATTCGGCGTCGAGCGCCACGAGCGGGCACGAGTGTTCGACGAGTCGATGGCGGTGATGCGCGCCTGCTGGAGCGGCGGAGCGGTCGTGCACCACGGCGAGCGCTACCACTACGACGGGGTCACGGTGCGGCCGGTGCCGGCGCGGATGGACGTGTGGTTGGGCGGTTTCGCGCCGTCCGAGCTGCGACGGGTCGGCCGCCTCGGCGACGGCTGGCTGCCGTCGTTCGTGACGCCCCGCGACGTCGCCGAGGGGCGGGTCGTCATCGAGCAGGTGTGCGCCGAACACGACCGGGCGATCGAAGCGGACCACTACGGGGTGCTGATCCCCTACTCGACGACCGGGGTGCCCGCCGCCGTGCTCGAGCAGTTGGCCCGCCGCCGGCCCGATCTCGACCCGACCACGCTGGTGCCCGGTTCGTGGGACGAGCTGGTGGCGCTGGTGCGCCGCTTCGTCGACGTCGGCACGACCAAGTTCGTGGTGCTGCCGATGGACGAACCCCACGGCACCGCCGACTGGAGCGCCCACCTCGGCGAGGCCGCCGAGGCCCTGCTGCCGCTCGAGACCTGAGCGCCGACGAGCGTTCCGCCTTCCTCGCCGAGCGCACGTCGCGCCGGCACAACCCGGCTCGCCGGGGTGTCATTCGCCGAGCGACACCGCCGTCACCTGGGCGGCCGCCTGCTTGGCGTGATAGCTCGAGCGGGTGAGCGGGCTCGCCTCGACGTGGGCGATGCCGAGCTGCTCGCCGAGCTGCTTCCAGCGGTCGAACTCGGCCGGCTCGACCCAGCGCGCCACCGGCAGGTGGTGCGAGGTGGGCCGCAGGTACTGCCCGATCGTGACGATGTCGCATCCGACGCCGGCCAGGTCGGCGAGAGCGCCGGCGAGTTCGGCGTCGGTCTCGCCGATGCCGACCATGATGCTCGACTTGGTGACCAGGCCGGCCGCCTTGGCGGCGGCCAGCACCGAGAGACTGCGGGCGTAGCCGGCGGACGGGCGCACCGCCCGCTGCAGGCGCGCCACCGTCTCGACGTTGTGGTTCAACACGTCGGGACGGACGTCGAACAGGTGCTGCAGCGACTCGGCCGACCCCTTCGCGTCGGAGATCAGGGTCTCGACCACGGTGCCCGGCCGCCGGGCGCGGATCGCCGTGACGCACGCCGCGACGTGGGCCATCCCGGCGTCGGTGAGGTCGTCGCGGGCCACCATCGTGAGCACGGCATGGTCGAGGCCGAGCCGGTCGATCGCCTCGGCCACCCGCTCGGGCTCGTCGCCGGCGGGCGGCTCGGGCCGGCGGGTGTCGACCAGGCAGAACCCGCACGCCCGCGTGCAGCGCTCGCCGAGCACCATGAACGTCGCCGTGCCGTCGGCCCAGCACTCCGACAGGTTGGGGCACCCGGCGTCCTCGCACACCGTGACGAGATCGAGTTCGCGCAGCGTGCGCCGGAGTCGCAGCACCTCGGGGCCGAGGCGCACCTTGGGCCGCAACCAGTCGGGCTTGCGCGACTCGACGGCGAGACCCGACACGACCCCGGCCTGCTCGAGGCGGGCGTGGGATCGCGGCGGCCGGAAGGTGACCGTCTCACCGGGCCCCTCGCCGCGCGAGAACGGCGACAGGTCGGAGGGCCGTTGCTGCCAGGCGACGTCTTGGCGTTCGCCCGAACCGGCTCCCCACCGCTCGGCCGCCAACCGGGCGACGACGTCGACGACCTGTTCCATCGTGACGTCGACGCCCTCCTCGGACAGCGACGTGACCGGCCGGTCGGCGATGCCGCAGGCGACGATGTGCTCGCGCAGGTAGGCCATGTCGGTGGAGATGTTGAGGGCGAACCCGTGCATGGTGCGGCCGCGGGCCAGCCGCACGCCGATCGCCGCGATCTTGCGGGGGGCCGGGCCCGTCGCGTCGACCCACACCCCGGGGTAGTCGGCGAGCCGGCCCGCCCCGGCCAGCCCGAGCTGGGCGAGCGTGTCGATCAGCAGGTCCTCGACCGCCCGCACGTGCTCGAGCGAACCCTTGGCGTTGGGGAGCGCGACGATCGGGTACCCGACGAGCTGACCGGGCCCGTGATACGTGATGTCACCGCCGCGCTTGACGGCGACGAAGTCGGCCCCGACCGCGGCCGGGTCGCACCTCAGGTTGGCGGCGAGATCGGCGTGGGGGCCGTAGGTGAAGACGTGGTCGTGCTCGAGCAGCAACAGGTGCTGTTCGGTGCCGTGGTCGAACAGCGCCTGCTGCACGGCCAGTGCTTCGCGATAGGGCACCCTCCCCAGCCATCGGATCCGCAGCAGGGGGCCCGCCGGCATCAGAACTCGGAGGACCAGTCCCGGGTCTCGAGCAGCTCCTTGACCCGCTTGAGGAAGCCGGCCGCATAGGCACCGTCGAAGGCCCGGTGGTCCCAGGCCATCGCCAGGTTGCCGACCGGGTGGATCGCGATCGACTCGTCGCCGGAACCCGAGCGCACGACCACCGGCCGACGCACGATCGCGTCGGTCGAGATGATGGCGACCTGGGGCTGGTTGATGATCGGCATCGTCAGCACCGAGCCGGCCGAGCCGTTGTTGGTGATCGTGAACGTGCCACCCGAGATCTCGTCGGGGCTCAGACGGCGCGACCGGGCGCGGGCGGCGAGATCGCTGATCTCGTGGGCGATCGCCCGCAGACGCTTGGTCTCGGCACTGCGGATCACCGGCGCCAGCAAGCCCTCGTAGTCGAGGTCGACGGCGATGCCGAGGTCGATGTAGTGGTGCACGACCAACTCTCGCTCACCGAGGCTGGCGTTGAGGTGCGCGAAGTCGTGGAGGGCGTCGATCACCGCCCGGGCGATGAAGGGGAGGTACGTCAACCCGAACCCCTCGGTGGCCGCGAACTCGGCCTTCATCTTCGAACGGGTGACGTCGACGTTGGCGAAGTCGACCTCGACCACGCTGAGGGCGTGGGGCGAGGTCGCCTTGCTCATCACCATGTGATCGCCGGTGAGCTGGCGGATCTTCGACAACGGCACCGACGTGTCGCGCTCGCCGGCGCTCGCCGGGCGGGCGGCTGCCGGGCGGGCCGCGACGGGCGCCGGAGCCGGAGCCGGAGCCGGGGCCGGGGCC
>DATCZG010000056.1:0-68954 GCA_036526035.1 Ilumatobacter sp.
CGCCGCGACCCGCCGGCGCCGCCGGGCGGCGCCGGTCGCCCGCTGGTGCCGTGCGCCGGGGGGTGGCGCGCGGAACCATCGCGACGTCGCGGCGGGTGGGGCCCGGTGACGGGCGGCGTCGGCTCATGGCGCCTCGGCACCGACCTTCTTGACCAGCCGGAACTGGTCGAGGGGCCCCAGCCGGGCCGTCGAACCGGGCACGATCTCACCGCGGTTGGGCATCTCGCCGGTGCGGGCGATCGTCACCGCCAGGAGCATCGGGTCGATCCGCACGAAGACGCTCTCGTCGCCGGCCCGCATACCCATCTCGCCGGCCAGCGCCGACAGCCGGGTCGGTGAACGCAGTTCGGCGCGGTCGGCGCGCAGGATGTCGAACTGGGCCTGGGAGTCGTGCACGGCGCGTTCGAGACGGTCGAGTTCGAGTTGCCGCTCGGCGATGCGGGTGTGCAGGAACACCACCCCCATCATCACGCCCGACAACAGCACGACCAGGGCGATCGCGAAGCGCGCCGCCCTGCTGCGGCGGGCGACCACCCGCAGTGGGTTGCCGCGGCGGTCGGGGTGGACCGCGATCTGGCGGAGCGGGACCGCCATCAGCCGTCACCGGGTTGCGGTTCGGCGGCCGGGAGCTTCTCGGCGACGCGGTAGCGGGCCGAAGCCGCCCGCCGGTTCGCCGCCGTCTCGTCACGGCCGGGCCGTTTGGCGATGCCGCGCACGATGCGCACCGTGCGCACCGCTCCGCACACGCAGGGCAACTCCGGGGGGCACTCACAGCCGCCGGTCTCGGCATGGCGGATCCGCTCCTTGACGATGCGGTCCTCGCCGGAGTGGTACGACAACACGGCGAGGCGACCACCGGGGGCGAGCGCCTCGATCGCCTTGTCGATCGCCTCGGGCAGGGCGTCGAGTTCGCCGTTGACCTCGATCCGGATCGCCTGGAAGGTGCGCTTGGCGGGGTGACCGCCCGTGCGGCGGGCCGCCGCCGGGATCGCCGTGGTGACGACCTCGGCCAACTGGGTGGTCGACTCGATCGGCCGCGCCGCGACGATCGCCGACGCGATGCGGGCCGCGAACCGTTCGTCGCCGTAGCTGCGGATGATGTGTGCCAGTCGGGCCTCGGGGTAGCCGTTGACCACGTCGTCGGCCGACCACATCGCGGAGTGGTCCATCCGCATGTCGAGCGGGCCGTCGTGACGATACGAGAACCCCCGCTCGGCCCGGTCGAGCTGGGGCGAGGACACGCCCAGGTCGAACAGCGCCCCGCTCAACTGATCGACCCCATGGGCGGCCATCGCCCGGTCGAGGTCGTCGAACCGGCACCGATGGGTGACGGCGCGCTCGCCGAAGCGGGCGAGACGGGCGGTGGCGGCGGCGAGGGCGTCGGCATCGCGGTCGAGCCCCAACACGCTGAGATCCTCACGGGCGTCGAGGATCGCCTCGCTGTGACCGCCGCCACCCAGGGTGGCGTCGACGATCACGCCGGCCGGCACCGACCGGAAGGTCTCGACGACCTCGTCTGTCATCACCGGCTCGTGGACGAACGCCGCGTCGCTCATCGCTCGTCCTCGTCGTCCCACGTCCGGCCGGGCTGGACGCGGCCGTCCTCGTTGCGCATCACCCGGTAGCGCGACGGGCGCCACACCTCGAGTCGGCGCACGGCACCGGCGATCACCGCCTGGCTGCTCGGCGCGATGCCGGCGTGACGGCGGGTCGTTTCGTCGAGCGTGATCCGCCCCTGTTTGTCGATGGCCGTCACCGCCGAGGCGACGCCGAAGTCGCGCAGCGCCGACGGTGGCAGCCGCTCGTCGGCGACGAGTTCCTCGAGGCGCTGGGCCTCGGCCTCGAACTGTGCGATCGACGTGATCGAGATGTAGCCGTCGGGATGGCAACGCAGGTAGCACTTGGCGCCCAGCTCGTCACGGAAGTCGGCCGGCAACGCCAAACGGCCGTTGCCGTCGACGCTTCGGTCGTATTCACCGACGAACACGTTCGTGTCAGACCTTCCCGATCGGCCCGCAGCTGCCTCATCCGTGATGACGCGAGGGACGGCGGGTCGCCCTCGTGATCGGCCAGTATGGTGCATCGGGTTCACCAATATCAACCATTTCGCCCCAATTCTCCCCACAACCCCCCGTCGAGGCCCCGCTTCGACCCGTCGAAGTGCACGCGAGGTCGGTGCCGGCGGTCAGCCGGGCCGCGGATCGCCGCCCGCCGCCACCGCCCGGGCGACCGCCGCCGCCAGCGCCGCCGCCGTCGGCGCGCCCTCGAGCCACGCCAGGCTCGCCGGCTCGTCGAGCGGCGCCGCCGGGCGGGCCACGGCGAACAACCGGGCGAGCCGGGTGGTGAGCGGGGTGCGGTGCACCATGCCCTGCACCCGCACACCCGCGCTGGTGCGGCGTTGGCTGAGACCGACCAGCTTGCGGCCGCCGGCGACGACCTCGCCCGGGCCGAGACCGGCGAAGCACACCAGGTCGGACCAGGGGGTGGCGACCATGCCGCCGCGGTGCACGGCGAGTTCGCCGGCGACACCGCGGTCGGCCATCAGCGCGCCGAGCGCCGACGCCCAGCACTCGCCGACCCACACCATCGAGGTTCGGACGTCGTCGGGGGCCAGTCCGTGCGGCAGCACGACGTCGATCCACACCACGGCGGCCGGATCCACCAGCACGGCTCCGCCGCCCGAGCGACGGCGGGCGATGCCCAAGCCGGCGGCCGCGACGGCCACCGCGTCGACGAGTTCGGCACGGTGCCGCGCACCCAGCACCACGGCGGCGTCGGTCGGGTCGCACCACCAGATCGCCGGCGCCGCCCCGGCTGCGGTGTCGCCCGAGCGGTCGAGGGCGAACGGGTCGCGGGCGAACGGGTCGAGGGCGTGCAGGTCGGCCACGCTCCCCCGCTGGTGCACCACCTCGACCACGCGGCCACGCTAGCGATCGATCGGTGGCCGCCCGGTGCGAGTCAACTGGCCAGGGCCAGATAGGGCTTCCAGGTGTCGGGCACGAGGGTGCCGTTGACCGCGATCCACGCCGAGGCGCGCGGCGCCCGGCACGGCCGCAGCAACCGCATCCCGGCCTCGTCGGGCGTGCGGTCACGCTTGTCGTTGTTGCACCGCCGGCATGCCGCGGCGAGGTTGTCCCACACGTTGGCACCGCCGCGCGACCGCGGCACGACGTGGTCGATCGAGTCGGCATGGCTTCCGCAGTACTGGCAGCGATAGTCGTCTCGCAGGAGCACGGCACGACGCGACACGCTCGCCGAGCGGTGCCGCGGTGCTCGCACCATGTAGTGCAGCCGGATCACCGCCGGGCTCGGCAGCGACAGCAGCTCCGACCGGATCAGCGCGGCGTCGGCCTCGAGCACCTCGGCCTTCTGCTCGATGACGAGGCACACCGCCCGCCGGGCCGGCACGATGCCCAGCGGCTCGTACGACGCGTTGAGCACCAGCGAGCTGCGCACGGCTCAGCAGACCCCCACCGAGCGCCACCGCGGCGCAGGTGGACGCCCCGCGCCGACGGCGTCAGCGGTCAACCCACCCGGGATCGGTCCCATTCGCGGCACCACGTCAGATAGTTCACCACATCGACCGGCTCGGGCGGACGATCTGCGGCACCGTACTGGGTGAGCATCCGGAACCTCAGGTAGTCGCCGGACGGCAGCGGCAGGAACGGCGGCCGCCGCCACCATCCGGGCGTCGCCGTGCGACGCGCCTGACGCAGCGCGGTGGGCCACAGCGACGGGCGGCGGACGACCGCCCACAGCGCCCGGATCACGGCCTGCCCGTCACGACGGTCGCGGCTCCTTGGGCAGCCCCAAGACCATCTCGCCGATGATGTTGCGCTGGATCTGGGAGGAACCGGCGTAGATCGTGCCGGCGCGGGCGTTGAGGAACGTCGTCACCCACGACGCCGACGAGTTGGGCGCGCCGGCGTCGTCGGTCTGGAACGCCGTCGACGGCACCCGGCCGAAGGGGATCATGGCGTCGGCGCCGAGGATGTCGACCGCCAGCTCGGTCAACTGCTGGTGGTACTCGCTCCAGTACAGCTTCGAGACCGCGCCGTCGGGACCGGGATGGTGGCCGTTGAGGAACCGGGTGAGCACCCGCATGCCGTTGAAGCGCATGATCTGCACCTTGGCGTACGCCGCTGCCAGACGTTGGCGGATGATCGGATCGTCGGCGACGCCGCGCTGCTTGGCCATGACGAACAACCGGTCGAGTTCGGCCTGGAACCGGATCGGCAACGTCGCCGCCGCCTCGCCGCGCTCGAAGCCGAGCAGGGTCATCGCCACCCGCCAGCCGTCGTTGACACCACCGACGACGTTCTCCTTCGGGCAGGTGGCGTCGGTGTAGAAGACCTCGTTGAACTCGCTGTCGCCCGAGATCATCCTGATCGGCCGCACCTCGATGCCCGGCTGGCGCATGTCGACCAGCAGGAACGAGATGCCTTTGTGCTTGGGCGCGTCGGGTTCGGTGCGGGCCAGGGTGAAGATGTGGTCGGCGAGGTGGCCCGCCGAGGTCCAGATCTTCTGGCCGTTGAGCACCCACTGGTCGCCGTCGAGTTCGGCCCGCAACCCGACGTTGGACAGGTCGGAGCCGGCGTTCGGCTCGCTGTAGCCCTGGCACCAGGTGTCGGCACCCGACAAGATGCGCGGCAGGTAGTGGGCCTTCTGCTCGTCGCTGCCCTGCAGCAGCAGGGTGTTGCCGAGCATCTGGATGCCGAACACGTCGTTGGGACCCCCCGTGGGCACGCCGGCCTTGGCGAACTCCTCGGAGAGGATCACCTGCTCGAGCGCCGAGAGCCCGGCGCCGCCGTATTCGACCGGCCAGCCCGGCGCCAGATAGCCGGCCTCGTAGAGCGTCGAACGCCACTGGGCCACGAACTCCTCGAGCACCGGCCCCTCCAGTTGACCCATGCCGCCCCAGCGGGCGGGGAGCTTCTCGGCGAGGAAGGCCTGGACCTTCTGACGGTACGCCTCGGCGTCGGCGGAATAGGTCGGCTGCATGCCTCCGAGCCTACTGGTCACGGTTACCCCCGGGTACGTCGACCACCGCCCAGCCGGCGCCGGTCGGGGGGGTCACGTCTCGGGCACCGCGTCGGCCGAGTCACCGTTCGCCTCGCCACCGCGCCCGGCCGGGATCACCCGCACCGCCGGCGCCGCAGCTGCCTCACCGAGCACGACGGGCGCCCCGACACCTCGGCTCGCGGGCCGCCCGACGACGCCCAGCGACGGGGCGACGCCATCGGCGACGGCATGGCGGGCCAACGCCGCCGCCGCCACCAGCGGGCCGAGCCCGGGAGCGCCGGTGTCGCGAACCCGCAGGCTCGCGAGGTGCGCCAGGCCCGACCGCTGATCGAGCTCGACCGCCAGGGCATCGAAGAACGGGGCACCGAACACCGAGGGCACCACGCCGCCGATCACGATCTCGCTGACGTCGAGCATCGCCGCGATCGAGGCACATCCCCTGGCGGTCATGATCCCGGTCCGTTCGACGATCGCCGGCGGGGTGCGGCGCAGGTCGCGCCCGGTGGACGCCTCGATCCCGCGGACACCGGCGTACACGGTGAGGCAGCCGATCGCCCCGCAGGCGCACTCGACCCCCGTGGGCTCGACGATCAGATGGCCGAACTGGCCGAGGTTGCCGGTGAGCCCCTCGGCGAGGCGACCGTTCACGACCAGCGCGCCGTCGACGTCGTCGCCGAGCACCAGCGTGGCGAACTGCTGGTCGGCCGGCGCGAGGGCCGCCGACTCGCCGCACCACAGCTCGGCCCTGGCGAGCCCGCGCCCCGCGGTGTCGACGCTGACCGGCAGACCGGTGATCTGGGCCAGTTCGCGTCGCAGCGGAAAGTCGTGCCACATCGGCATCCCGACGGGTTTCATCGCCCCGGTACCACGGTCGATCGTTCCCGGGCAGGTGACGCCCACCCCGACCAGTTCGAGCTCGCCGGGGTTGGCGGCGAGCACCCGGCGCACCAGCTGGGTCAGCGCCGGCCAGACGTTGCGCGGCGGGGTGGTGAGACGGTCGCGCAACACGATCGTGCCGTCGCCGTCGACCACGCCGACGGCGAGCCGGCTCGGACCGAGGTCGATGGCGAGAAACCCGAGGCTCACGGCCCCGCACGGTAGCTGTCGCCTGCCCGACCGGCGCGCCGCGACCTCACCGTCTACGCTGACCGACCGTGCCGGACACCGCTGCGCCTGCGACCTTCTCCCACCTGTTCGAAGGGATCATCGACAACATCGCCAAGGTCCTGCACGGCAAACGCCAACCGATCGAGTTCGCGGTCATGGCGCTGCTCGCGGAAGGCCACCTGCTGATCGAGGACGTGCCGGGGGTCGGCAAGACGAGCCTCGCCAAGGCCTTGGCGGGTTCGATCCACTGCTCCTGGAAACGGGTCCAGTTCACGCCGGATCTGCTGCCGACCGACCTGGTCGGGGTCAGCGTCTACGAGCGGTCGACCGAGCGCTTCCGTTTCACACCCGGACCGCTGTTCGCCAACATCGTGCTCGCCGACGAGATCAACCGGGCGTCGCCGAAGACCCAGTCGGCGCTCCTCGAGGCGATGGAGGAGCGCCAAGTCAGCGCCGACGGCGTCACGCATCGTCTCGAGTCGCCGTTCATGGTGATCGCGACCCAGAACCCGGTCGAGCAGGAAGGCACGTACCGGCTCCCCGAGAGCCAGCTCGACCGGTTCCTGCTGCGGATCTCGCTGGGGTACCCGGGGCGCAACGCCGAGATGGCGATCCTCGACGAGCAGGGGTCGAGCGACGCGCTGCGCAACCTGGCACCGGTGGTGACGAGCGACGAGGTGCTGGCGATGACCACGGTGGTCAAACAGGTGTACCTCGCCAAGGCGCTGAAGTCCTACATGATCGATCTCGCCGAGGCGAGCCGACGCCACCCGGCGATCGAGTTGGGCCTCTCGCCGCGGGCGACGCTGCAGTTGTCGGCCGCCGTGCGCGCCCACGCTGCGACGCGCGGCCGCGACTATGCGACGCCCGACGACGTCAAGGTCGTCGCCCCGGCGGCGCTCGCCCACCGCCTGCTGCTGCGAGCCGGCAGCAACGCCCGCACCACAGCCGAGGAGACGATCCGCGAGCTGCTCGCCGACGTGCCCGTCCCGGTGGCGCGGTGACGCGTCGACCCCGGTGACCGATCGATCCGGATGACCCTGTGAGCAGGCTGCGCTGATGCCGACGCCGCACGGCTGGATCCTCGCGGTCTGCGGCGTCGTCGCCGTCGTGATCGGGCGGGTGTTCGCGATCATCGAACTGTTCGTGATCGGCTCCGGGATGGTGATCGCCGTGGCGGTCGCCGTCGCCGTCGTGCAGCTGCATCGACCCCACCTGTCGATCACCCGTTGGGTGCACCCGCCGATGCTGACCGTCGGCGACACCGGCCGAGTCGACCTGCTGATCGAGAACCGCAGCAGGATCCGTTCGCCGCGCATCGCGCTCACCGAGCCCGTCGGCTCCGACCGCACCGCCCGGATGGCGCTCGCGCCGCTGGCCAGGGGTGGCCACGTCACCGCCGGGTACCGAGTACCCGCCCTGCAGCGTGGCGTGTTGCAGATCGGGCCGACCACCGTCGACCGCCGCGACATCCTCGGCCTCGCCGCCGAGGCCCGCGAGGCGACCGATGTCACCCAGCTCACCATCGCACCGCTGACCTTCGAGATGGCGATGCCCTCGCTCGGCCACGGGGTGCTCGGACGCCACCTGCTCGCGCTCTCGAGGCGGATCGGGCCCGGCGAGTTCCACAGCCTGCGCGACTACGTCGCCGGGGACGAGCCCCGCACGGTGCACTGGCGAGCCTCGGCCCGCTCGGAGGAGCTCAAGGTCCGACAACACGAGGCGCAGGGCGTGCGGCGCTGCATCATCGTGCTCGACCGCCAGCTTCACGGCGCCTCGGGCGACCCGACGCCCGCCGACCGCGAGGCGTTCGAGCGGGCGATCACCGCCGCGGGAAGTCTGGTCATCAGCGCCGACCGGGCCGGGCTGACGACGCGCTTCGTCACCGGCGGCGGGATCGATCTGCGCGGCCCGGAGGTCGCCGCCCACACCATGCGCGCCCTCGGCCCGATCGACGCCGGCGTCGCGCTCGGCGAGATCGACCGCGATCCCGGCGAAGGGCTCGGCCTGCTGGTCGTCGTCACCCCCTCACCCGCATCCGATGCCTGGCGCGACGTCGGCCGCGTCGGCGACCCGACGCTGACGAAGGTCGGGGTGTTCACGATGACCCCCTCCCCCGGCCACCTCTCGATCGATGCGACCTCGATCGAGTCGTTCCGGCGGGGGTGGCACCGCCTCGCCGGTGCCCGCGGGCTCGTCAGCGAGCTGCACGTCACCGGAGAGCCGGCATGAGCGATCCCCGAACCCCACGCCGCGCCGATCTGGTCGCCACCGCGGCGCTCGCCGGCTACTCGCTGACGATCGCGTTCGGGTTCGCCCGCGTGTTCGGCGGGTGGAGCTTCATGGAGGACCTCGTCGTGCTCGTCGCCGTCGGCCACGGCACGTCGTTCCTGCTGCGCCGCGGCAACGTGCCGGCACCGGTGGCGGTGCCGTTCGTCGCCGTGCTGCTCGGTTGGGTGCTCACCGCCCAGCAGTACCGGAGCACCTTGACCCGGATGCTGCCGAACGCCGGCACGTGGCAGCAGCTCCGCCTCGAGGTCGGCCTGGTGCGCGACCAGTTCCCGACGGCGGTCGCCCCCGTCCTCTACGGGGCGGGCTGGGCGACGCTCGCCGGGGCCGGGATGATCGCCGCGATCGTCGCCGGCGACTCGCTCGCGTTCCGGCTCAAGGCACGCGCCGAGGCGCTGGTGCCGGGCGGTGTGCTGTTCGTGTTCGTCGCCGCCGTCAGCAGCCCCCGCCTGCGGATCTCTGCCGCGATGCTGCTGCTGGCGACCGGGGTGCTCGCGGTGGTCGCGCTGCAGCGCCTGCACGACCGGCCGCGCCGGGTCGAACTGGCCGCCCGACGCAGCCGATCGGTCATGGCCCTCCCGGTGGCGGTCGCCACGGCGGTCGCCATCGCCGTGATCGCCGGAGTGGTCGGGCCCCGCCTGCCCGGAGCCCGTGCCGAACCGCTGTACGAGACCCGCGGTCGCGGCCGCAACGTGACCGCCGTCGTCAGCCCGCTCGTCGAGATCCGCAGCCGGCTCACCACGCGCAGCGAGCTCGGATTGTTCCGGGTCAACGCCGACGCGGCGGCGTACTGGCGTCTCACCACCCTGCCCGAGTTCGACGGCGAGACCTTCCGCCTGCCGGCCCGCAGCCTCGAGCGGGTCGACGGCGACACCGGCGCCTTGATCGACGACGCGACGCTGCCGGTCGCCCGGATCCGCCAGCAGATCCAGCTGCTCGCGCTCGGCGGCAAACTCGTGCCGGTCGCGGCCGATCCGATCCAGGCCGAGGGGTTCTCGGCCGGCCAGCCGATCGACCTGCGCTTGAACCGCGACACCAACACGCTGGTCACCCCCGACGACATGCTCGCCGGCGACCTGTTCACCGTGGTCTCGGCCGCCGCGGTGCTGACACCCGATGTGCTGGCGGCCGCCACCTCGTCGGCGGCACCCGACCCGATCTTCCTCGAGTTGCCCGCCGACCTGCCCGACGAGGTCGCCCGGCTCGCCGTCGAGGTCACCGAAGGCGCCGTCGGAACCTACGGGCGGGCGCGCGCCCTGCAGGACTGGTTCAGGTCAGAGTTCGACTACAGCCTCGAGGTGCAGCGCGGGCACGGTTCGAGCGCGATCGAGAGCTTCCTGGCCGAGCGGGTCGGCTACTGCGAACAGTTCTCGGCGACGTTCGCCGTGATGGCCCGCTCGCTGGGGATCCCGTCCCGGGTCGCCGTCGGCTTCACGCCGGGGGTCCTCGAAGAGGAGGGCTGGTTCACCGTGCGCGGCAAGAACGCCCACGCCTGGCCGGAGGTGTGGTTCGACGGCATCGGTTGGGTGCTGTTCGAGCCGACGCCGGGCCGCGGCGAGCCCGGCGCGGAGTCGTACACCAACGTGCCCGCCCAGCAGGACGAGTCGCCCGTCGCCACCGGGGGTGACGCCGGGGACCCGGCCGCCACCCCGAACCCCACCACCCCCTCGACCGTGGTACCCCTCGGCGCCGACCAGCGCGACACCCCGCTCGGAGGCTTCCCGACCGATGCGAACCTGCCCGACTTCGGCGATGGCACCGCACCGGACGCCGGCGACGGGTCCGCCTCGGCGGCACCGTGGCTGTTGCTCGGCGGGTTCGGCGTCGTCCTGGCGCTGATCGCCGCCCCGGGGGCGATACACCGGATGCGCCGACGCGCCCTGCGCCGCCTGACCGGCGCCGAACGGGTGCAGCGGGCGTGGATCCGCGCCCGCTCGCACGCCGAGCTGGCAGGGGTGGCGGGCACCGCGGCGATGACCACCAGCGAGTGGGCCGGGGTCACCGCCGACGCGTTGCCCGTGGCGGCGCGCCCGATGCGGTCGCTCGCCGAGCAGGTCGAGCAGGCGATGTACGCCCGGCCCGGCAGCGCCACGATGACCGGGGCCGAGGCGTTCGGCACCCCCGTCGGCCACGACTGCGATCTGTGGTGCGAACAGGTCGTCCGGGCGGCGATCGCGTCGCTCACCCCGGCGGCACGGACCTGGCACTATTTCGCCGTGTGGCGCTAGTTCGCCGTGTGGCGCTAGTTCGCCGTGTGGCGCCGGCCACGACCCCGCGCCCGGCGAACTGGAGGCGGCGTCACCCGGGCGGCGTCACTCGGGGCGGCGCGGCCGGCCGGCACCCGCCAGCCAGGCGTTGATCGGCAGGCTGCCGAGCTTCTGGCGGCCGATCACGCGGAGCTCGGCCTCGAGCAGAACGGCCATCGCCAGCACCGCCACGAACGCGCCGAACGCCACCCAGAAGCTGACGACCAGCCCGGCCACCGTGAGGATCAGGCCGATCACCAGGCCGACGAACAACAGCGCCAGCCGATGCCGCGGCACCTGTACCCCGCGTTGGGAGAACGACGGGTCCTGAGCGAGTTCGTGCTCGATCTGGCGGAGGATCCGTTGCTCGTCTTCGGACAGTGGCATGCCCACGCATCATCGCACGTTCCGGCGCGTTCCTCAACGCGAGTCGCCGGTTTCGTGGTCGCCCGGCCGATCGGGGCCCCACTGCTGGGCACCGCGCCGCACCACTCGCAGGCCCTTCGCGGTGATCGAACTCGCCGGGCCGATCGCGGCGGCACCGAACCGCTCCCGGATGCGGTCGATCGCCGCCGCCGAGCGGCCGGGTTCGGCCGCCGACCCGGCGGCGTCGAGCAGGCTGAGCTGTTGTGCCCGCGACGCGAAGTTGCTGGAGGACACCCCCAGCAGCCGCACGCCGGGTGTCACGTCGAGGGCCCGCAGCAACGGCTTGAGAGCGGCGACGATCTCGGGCCCGGTGTCGACCGCCGACGCCAGGGTCGTCGATCGGGTCACCGTGCGGAAGCCGGCGAACCTGACCTTGAGGGTCAGCGTGCGCGCCGCGGTGCCGTGGCGCCGCAGTCGGGCCGACACCGCGTCGGCCTGCCGCACCAGCTCGCGCTCGAGATCGACGAGGTCGTGGAGGTCGTGCGGATAGGTCTCCTCGTGGCCGATCGACTTGGCCTCCCGGTCGCTCTCGACGGGCCGGTCGTCGACCCCGAGCGCGAGGGCGCGCAGGTGCACCCCGCTCGTGTGGCCGAGGGCGCCGACGATCGCCCGCTCGTCGAACGACGCCAGATCACCGACGGTTCGCACCCCCAGCCGCTCCAGCTTCTCGAGCGTCTTGGGCCCGACCCCCCAGAGCCTCGCGACCGGCAGCGGATGCAGGAACTCGAGCACCCGGTGCGGCTCGACCTCGACCACTCCGGGCCCGGGCACCACCCGGTCGGGCAGGGCACGCGGCTTGGCCTCGACCGACGCCAGCTTGGCGAGGAACTTGTTCGGCGCGACGCCCACCGAACAGCCGAGGTCGAGCTCGTCGCGCACCTCCCGGCGGATGCGACCGGCGATCACCGTCCCCTCGCCGAACAGCCGGGTCGCGCCGCTGACGTCGAGGAACGCCTCGTCGAGCGACAGCGGTTCGATCAGCGGGGTGTAACGCCCGAGGATGGCGTGCACATCGGCGCTGACCTCGCCGTACAGCTCGTGGTCGCCGGGCAGGAACACGGCGTGCGGGCAGCGCCGGCGCGCCACCGCCGAGGGCATCGCCGAGAACACCCCGTAGCGACGCGCCTCGTAGGACGCCGCAGCCACCACGCCGCGCGGCCCGGTGCCACCGACCACGACCGGCTGGCCGGCGAGGTCGGGCCGCCGCCGCAGCTCGACCGACACGTAGAACGCGTCCATGTCGACATGGAGGATCGTGCGGTGGCCGGCGGCCGACGGGGAACCCGGTACGGGGGTCACGACCGCAGGGTACCGGCCGCGGTCGCGGCGGTGCCGCAGCGCCCGGCCGTGCCGGTGGTCGCTAGCCTCCAAGGCGATGCCGAACCCGAGCACGGGCACCTCCTGGGACCGCGACACCCTTCCGGAGGGTGCCGAGAAGAAGCAGGCCGTCCGCGAGATGTTCGACGCGATCGCCCCGCGCTACGACCTGGTCAACCGCATCATGACGTTCCGCCTCGACGTGCGTTGGCGACGCGCCACGGTGCGCGACCTCGCCCTGCCGGCCGGGGCGACCGTGCTCGACCTGGCGTCGGGCACCGGCGACCTGTGCGTCGATCTGCGCAGCTCGGGGCTGGCGCCGATCTCGATCGACTTGTCGTTCGGCATGCTGACCGCCGACCGATCGGGCGCCCCGCGCACCCAGGCCGACATCTTGAACCTGCCGGTGCGCGACGCCTCGGTCGACGGGGTCACCTGCGGTTTCGCGCTGCGCAACCTGCTCGAGCTGCCCGCCTTCTTCGACGAGCTCGCCCGGGTCGTGCGTCCCGGTGGCCGGGTCGCCCTGCTCGACGTCGGCGTGCCGAAGAACCCGGTGATCCGCTTCGGCAACCGGATCTACTTCGGCAAGGTCGTTCCCCGCATCGGTGCCCTGCTCAGCGACGGTGCCGCCTATCGCTACCTGCCCAAGAGCGTCGCCTACCTGCCCGAGCCGGCCGAGATGGTCGCGATGCTGCAGCGGTCGGGCTTTTCCGATGCCCGCCACCGCCTGTTGTCGGGCGGACTCACCCAGCAGCTCACGGGCACGAGGGACTGAGCCCCGGCGTGCGTGCCGTCACCGTGCCGCTCGAGGCCGATGTCGACCTCAACGACGTCGCCGGTGACGACGGCTACCTGTTCGTGCGCGACGGCGTCGGGTTCGCCGGCCGCGGGGTGGCGGCCAGGGTGCCCTTCGACGACGCGGTCGGGGTGCTGGCGGCGATCCCCCACGACGACCGCGTCGGGGGCACCAACGGTCCGATCGCGCTCGGTGCGGTGCCGTTCCTGCCAGGCTCGCCGGCCGAACTGGTGGTGCCCGAGGTGGTGGTCGCCAAGGCCGCCGACGGCCGCCGCTGGGTCACCGCGATCGACGGCGCCCGGCTGGCGGCGCCCGCCACCCGTCCCGAGCCCGACGCCGCGACGTTCACGATCAGCCAAGGCGTCGCGATCGACCACTACCTCGCGGCGGTCGCCGCGGCCCGCGACGCCGTCCGCGCCGGGCGAATGCACAAAGCGGTGATCGCCCGACCGATCGTGGTCACCTCCGACCGGCCGATCCGGATCCACGCCATCTTGATGCGCCTCCGGGCGGCGTTCGGGTCGAGCTACCGGTTCTCGGTCGACGGGTTCGTCGGCGCCTCGCCCGAGCTGCTGGTGGCGGTCGCCGGTGACGTGGTTCGGGCCCATCCGCTCGCCGGCACCACCCGCACCACCGGCGACCCCGACACCGACGCCCGGCTGGCGGCCGAACTGCAGGCGAGCGACAAGAACCAGGTCGAGCACCGGGCCGCGATCGAGATGGTGCGCGACACCCTGCTGCCGTACTGCAGCTACCTCGACTGGGCCCCGGAGCCCTCGATCGTGAAGGTCGCCAACGTGCAGCACCTCGGCTCCGAGGCCGAGGGGCGGCTGTCGAAACCGGTGCCCACGGTGACCGAGCTGGTGCGGGCGCTGCAGCCCACGCCAGCCGTCGGCGGCCATCCACGCGAAGCGGCGATCGAGCTGATCCTCGCCGTCGAGGGGTTCGAGCGCGGCCGCTACGGCGGCGCGGTCGGGTGGGTCGACGGGCACGGCGACGGCGTCTGGGCGGTGTCGCTGCGGTGCGCCGAGCTGTCGGCCGACCGCACGACGGCGCGCCTGGTGGCCGGTGGTGGGATCGTCGCCGACAGCGACCCGCGGTCGGAACTCGCCGAGACCCAGGCCAAGTTCCAGGCGATGCTGAGCGCCATCGTGCGGGCCTGAGCGGGCCGCCCGAGTCGGCGCGGCGTCAGCGCGACGCGAAGGCCCGGCACAGCTCGCGCTGGGCACCCACCTCGGGGCCGGCCATCGGACGGGCGGCGCCGACGGTGTGCTCGGCGTCGGCGAGACCGAGCCCGAGCCGCACCAGCACGCACACTGCGGTGGTGCCCGCCCTGCCGATCCCGGCGCCGCAGTGCACCAGCAGCGACGCGCCGGCCCTCAGACGCCCGACGAGGTCCTCGACGAAGGCGGCCATCGCCGGCAGTGCCGGCGCGTGCAGGTCGGGAATCGGCCACCACAGCACCCGGTCGCCGCCGGCGTCGAGCCAGGCGACGTAGTGCGGGTAGCGCGGCGTCAGCTCGTGCCGTTCGACCAGGCAGACCACCGTCGTCCAGCCGATCGCGTCGGGGGTCGCCGCCAGCGGGGCGATCGCGTGCTTGCCGCACAGCCACAGCTCGCCCGGTGTCGCCGCCGGCAACGGCACCCGGTCGATGCCGCCGTCGCGCTGGCGGGGGCTCAACCAGCCGAGCCCGCCGGCCGGTACCGGGTCGACGGCACCGTCGCGCCCGCCGGGGCCCGACCGGTTGGGCGCGTCGTTCATCGCTGGGCGGCGGCGGCCGCGTCGTGGATGGCGGCGTGGTGGCGCACGTTCTCGGCCCGGTCGGTGACGACCCGGATCACGGCGGGGCCGGGTTCGTTCACGGCGTCCGCCAACGCCTCGAGCGAGGCGACGGTGCGCGCCGGCACGCCGTGGGCGGCGGCGAGGCGCTCGATGTCGGTGCCGTGCGGGGTGCCGAACAGCTGCTCGAACCGACCGGTGGGCAGCGATGTCGCCTGCGGCAGGAAGCTGAAGATGCCACCGCCGTCGTTGTCGACCACCACGATCCGCAGGTCGGCCTGCCGCGCCGCCAGGCCGAGCAGGGCGTTGCTGTCGTGGGCGAACGCGATGTCGCCGACCAGCACCACCGTCGGGCGGCCGGCGAGGGCCCGGCCGAGCGCCGTCGACATCACCCCGTCGATGCCGTTGGCGCCGCGGTTGGCGTGCGCCCGCGCCGTCGGGCCGCCGAACCACTCGAGGTCGCGCACCGGCATCGACGACGCCACCACCACGTCGACGTCGTCGGCGACCGCCGTCGCGATCGTGCGGGCGACACCTGGTTCGCTGAGCCCGAGGTCGGCGATCGCCGCAGCGATCGCCGTTTCGGCCCGCTCGTTGGCGTGCCGCCACCTGGCGAGCCAGGGGGTCGACGCGGCACCGGTCAGCGACGCCAGGTCGGCCGGCACGGCGCACGCCACCACGTTGCCGTCGGGGTCGATCACCCCGGGGCCGCCGACCTGTACCACCGGGGCGCCGCTGGCGACGACCCACTGCGACAGCACCTTCGACGCCGGGGGTCGGCCGAACCGCACGACGACCTGGGGGGCGTGGGCCTGGGCGAAGTCGGGGTGGCGCAGCAGCGAGTCGAACGCCGTGACCGCCTGGTCGAGTCGGCGGCAACCCGAGGTCGGGTCGGCCAGCACCGGCCAGCCGAGCCGCGCCGCGATCGCGCCGATCTCGTGTGGCGGCACGCCGTGTCGGCCGCCCGCCACGATCACGCCGCGCTGCAGGTCGAGCGCCGGGCCGAGCGGGCCGTTGCTGGCCACCCCGCGGGGCACCGGCAACGGGGGGCCGACGGGGCCGGGCAGGGCGCCCGCACGGCCCAGCAGCGGCTCGCGGAACGGCAGGTTGAGGTGCACCGGCCCGGCTGCGGCCGTGGCGAAGACCCGCTGCGCCAGTGGCCGCCACGATGCCGGTTCGGCCTCGTCGGGCACTCGGGCGTCGTGGAACCAGCGCACCGACCCGCCGTAGAGGCCGACCTGGTCGATCGTCTGGGGCGCGCCGACCCCGCGCAGTTCGGGCGGTCGGTCGGCGGTGGCCACGATCATCGGTACGTCGCCGAGCCCGGCCTCGACGACTGCCGGGTGGAAGTTGACCGCCGCGGTGCCGCTCGTGCACAGCACCACGGCCGGGACGCCGTCGAGCCCCAACCCCAGCGCGACGAACGCCGCGACCCGCTCGTCGTGGACGACGTGCAGCGCCAACTCGGCGCGTTCGGCGAGCGCGATCGCCATCGGCGTGCTGCGCGAGCCGGGGGCGACGACGGCGTGGCGCACACCGCAGGTGACCCACTCGTCGACCAGCGTGGCGCACATCGTCGCGTTGGCATCGCCGATCGGGTTGCCGACACCTGCGCTCATGGCTCACGACGATAGGGGGCGTAGCCTCGCGACGCATGAGCGCTCCCGCGATTCGGATCGAGATCTGGTCGGACGTCGTCTGCCCCTGGTGCTACATCGGCAAGCGTCGGTTCGAGCGGGCGCTCGAGGAACTCGACGGCGAGATCGACGTCGATGTCGTGTACCGGCCCTATCAACTCGACCCCACCGCGTCGCCCGGCAAATCCCAGCCCGTGTTCGACGCCTACGCCCGCAAGTTCGGCGGGCCGCAGCAGGCGGCGGCGATCATCGACCGGGTCACCCGCACCGCCGCCGAGGACGGCATCGAGTTCCACATGGAACGGGCGCTGCGGGCCAACACGCTGCTCGCCCACCGGCTGCTGTGGCTCGCCGAGCAGCCCGACGCGCCGGCGACCCAGCACGCGCTCAAGGAGCGCCTGCTGCAGGCGTACTTCGTCGACGGTCTCGACATCGGCGATCCCGAGACGCTCGCCGACTGCGCCGCCGAACTGGGGTTCGGGCGCGACTCGGTGATCGAGTTCCTCGAGAGCGACCGCGGCCGGGCCGAGGTCGAGGCGTTCCTGCGGCAGGCCGCCGAGCACGGCATCGGTGCCGTGCCGACGTTCGTCATCAACGAGCAGTGGGCGATCCCCGGGGCCCAGGACACCGCCACCTTCGTCAACGTGCTGCGCCGCCTGCGTGACAAGATCGCCCTCGATCTCGCGGCCGCTGCGCCGGCGTGCGCCGACGATGTCTGCGACACCTGAGCCCGTGCCGGGTCCGGCGGCGCGCCCCGTCGACCGCCTCGTGTTCCTGCACGGGTTCACCCAGACCCATCACCACTGGCACCGTGTCGCCCATCTCGTCGCCCGGCGCCTGCCGGCGTCGCCCGAGCTGGTGTTCGTCGACCTGCCGGGGCACGGGTCGGGCTCGCTCGACCGCACCGGGATCGCGGCGAGCGGCCCGGCGCTCGCCGAGCTGGCCCGCCGCGGCACCTTCGTCGGCTACTCGATGGGGGCGCGGTTCGCCCTGCTGGCGGCGCTGGCCCGCCCCCGGCTGGTCGAGCGGCTCGTGGTGATCGGGGGAACCCCTGGCATCGGTGACCCCGCCGAGCGGGCGGCGCGCCTCGCCGCCGACCACGCCCTCGCGGAGCGGGTCGAGGCGATCGGGGTCGACGCCTTCCTCGCCGAGTGGCTGGCCGCCCCGATGTTCGCCGGGCTCCCACCCGACCCCGACGACCTGCGCCACCGCCGCCGCAACACCGCCGCCGGCCTGGCGCACAGCCTGCGGACCTGCGGCACCGCCGCCCAGGGCGACCTGTGGCCCCGGCTCGACGAGCTGACGATGCCGGTGTTGGTGCTCGCCGGTGAGCTCGACGACAAGTTCACCGGGATCGGGCGGCAGATGGCCGAACGGCTCCCCCGCGGCACTTTCGCGGCGGTCCCGGGCGCCGGCCACGCCGCACACAGCGAGCGCCCCGAGGCCACCGCCGACCTCGTCGCCGCCTGGCTGGCCGCGACCGGCTGACGAGCCGCCGCGCCCGGCTCAGCCGAGCGCCAGCCCGACGCCGAGCAGCGCGCCGTAGAGCAGCTGGGTCCGGCCGGTGCCGCCCAGCACGGGGACGAGTTCGCGGCCCGATGCCCCGCCGAGCACCTTGCGCACCGGGTCGTACGCGACCACCAGCGTGAGGATCGCCAGCGACGCCCAGCCGCGCCAGCGAGCACAGGCCACCGCGGCCAGCACCGATCCGGCGACCAGGCCGGCATAGAGCACCCGCGTGCGCTGCTCGCCCAGCCGGACCGCCAGCGTGCGCTTGCCGACGGCCCGGTCGGTCGGGATGTCGCGCAGGTTGTTGACGACCAGCAGCGCGCACGCCAGGAAACCGACCCCGGTCGCTGCCACCCAGGTGACGGCGGGAACGCGCTCGAACGCGACGTACGTGGTGCCGACCGTGGCGACGAGCCCGAAGAACACGAACACGAACACCTCACCGAGGCCGAGGTAGCCGTACGGTTTCGGGCCGCCCGTGTACCCCCAGGCGGCGACGATCGCCAGTGCACCGACCGCCAGCAACCACCACGACGTCGCGATCGCGAGCACCAGCCCGACCACCGCTGCTGCAGCGAGCACGCCGAGCGCCGCCCGCTTGACGGCTGCCGGCGACGCCGTGCCCGTGGCGACCAGCCGCATCGGCCCGACCCGGACGTCGTCGGTGCCCCGAACACCGTCGCTGTAGTCGTTGGCGTAGTTCACCCCGATCTGCAGCAGCAGCGCGACCGCCAGCGCGGCGGCCACCCGCCACCACACGACGTCGTCGCCGAACGCCTCGCCGGTGCCGGCGGCACACGCCGCACCAACGGCAACCGGCACCACCGCGGCCGGCAGGGTTCGCGGCCGCGCCCCCGCCACCCAGTCGGCGACGGTCGGGCGTGCGGTCGGCGACGTGTGGTTCGCAGCGGTTCCCATGCGTCGGCCATCATGGACCGATGCGAGAACTCTGGCAACTCGGCGCGCTCGAACTGGCCGGCCGGATCCGCGTCGGCGAGGTCAGCAGCCGGGAGGTCGTCGAGGCCCATCTGGCGAGGGTCGACGCCGTGAACCCGGCGCTCAACGCGATCGTGCGCCGCCTCGACGACGAGGCCCTCGCCGCCGCCGACGCAGCCGACGCGGCGGTGGCCGACGGCGCGCCGATCGGGCCGCTGCACGGTGTGCCGATCACCGTCAAGGAGAACATCGACCTGGCCGGCACGCCGACCACGCGGGGGGTTCCGATGCTCGCCGGGGCGGTCGCCGCGACCGACGCGCCGACCGTGGCCCGCATGCGCGCCGCCGGGGCGATCCCGTTCGCCCGCACCAACCTGCCCGACATCGGGCTGCGCGTCCACACCGACTCGTCGCTGCACGGCCTGACCCGCAACCCGTGGAACCCACGCGTGACCGCCGGTGGCTCGAGCGGCGGCGAGGCGGCGGCGATCGCCGCGGGGATGAGCCCGCTGGGGCTCGGCAACGACATCGGCGGATCGCTGCGCAATCCGGCGCACTGCTGCGGGGTCGCGTCGATCAAGCCGACGATCGGCGTCGTACCGATGGCGACCGTCGTTGCGCCGGAGGACCAGCTGCTCTCGGAACAGCTGATGCTGTGCGAGGGCCCGCTCGCCCGGCACGTCGCCGACGTGCGGGCCGCCCTCGAGATCGTCGCCGGCTGGAGCGCCCGCGACCCCCGATCGGTCCCGGCTCGCCTGACCGACCTGGGCGAGGGTGAGCGGCTCACGATCGCCGTCATGGCCGACCCGCCGGGCGGCGCCACCCACCCCGAGATCGCAGCCGCGGTGTGGCGCGCCGGCGACCTGCTCGCCGACCTCGGCCACCACCTCGTCGAGGCCACTCCACCGATGTACGAGGAGTCGGTCGACCTGTGGGCGATGCTGATGGTCGCCGATCTCGGCGTGATGCGACCACTGCTCGCGATGGCGATGTCCGCCGACGCGCTCTCGGTGCTCGACGCGATGATCGGCCAATACCCCGCCCCGACGGTGCCGTCGATGGTCGAGCTGCACAGCGCCCGGTACGCCGCGATGCGGGCCTGGTCGGCGTTCTTCGAGCAGCACCCGGTGCTGCTGTCGCCCACCTGGGCCTGGCCGGCGTTCGAGCACGGTGCCGATCTCGACGCCGAGATGGTCGCCGGCGTCCTGCGCGACACTCTCCGGCCGGCGCTGCCGGCCAACCTCCTCGGCATCCCCGCGGCGGTCGTGCCCTGCGGGGCGGCGGCCGGTCTCCCCGTCGGCGTGCAGGTGATGGGCGACAGGTTCACCGACTTGCGGTGCCTGGCGGTCGCCGAACAGATCCAGCGCGCCGTGGGCGCGCCCACCCCCATCGATCCCGTCACCGACTAGCCGTGGGCCGACTCGTCGCCCTCGATCTGCCCGGCGGCCCGGCGTTCGTCGACGCCCTCCGACGCGCCTGGGGGCGCGGTGACGCGGTGCTGCCGCTCGATCAGCGCCTCCCGGCAGCATCCAGACGCGAGCTGTGCTCGCGGTTGGGTGCCGCGGCGGTGATCGACGGCTCGGCGGCCATGACCGAGCTGGCGGGCGGCATGCCGATCGCCGACGGCGACGCACTCGTGGTCGCCACGAGCGGATCGAGCGGCACCCCCAAGGGCGTCGTGTTGACCCACGCCGCCGTCACCGCCTCGGCGCTCGCCACGTCGCGGCGGATCTCGGTCACCGACGACGACCACTGGCTGGCCTGCCTGCCGATGTCGCACGTCGGCGGGCTGTCGGTGGTCACCCGTGCCCTGGCGACCGGCACTCGCCTCACGGTGCTCCCGGGTTTCGAGGTGCACGCCGTCGAGAGCAGCGGGGCGACCCTGGTGTCGCTGGTCGCCACCGCGCTCGGGCGGATCGACCCGTCGCTCTTCCGCGTCATCGTGCTCGGCGGATCGCGCCCCCCGCCCGATCGCCCGGCGAACACCGTCACCACCTACGGCATGACCGAGACCGGCAGCGGCATCGTCTACGACCGCCGGCCGCTCGACGGCGTCGAACTCCGCGTCGTCGCCGGCGAGATCCAGGTGCGCTGCCCGATGCTGCTGCGCTGCTACCGCGACGGGGCCGACCCGCGCACCGCGGACGGCTGGTTCCCGACCGGCGACCTCGGCGAACTCGATCCCGACGGCCTGCTGACGGTGCACGGCCGCCGCGGCGACCTGATCATCACCGGCGGCGAGAACGTGTGGCCGGAGCCGGTCGAGGCGGTGCTGGCCGGGCACCCCCGAATCCGAGACGTCGCCGTCGTCGGCCGCCCCGACGACGAGTGGGGACAGGTGGTCACGGCGCTGGTCGTCCCCGCCGCCGGTGACCCGCCGACGCTGGCCGAGCTGCGCGCCCTCGTGAAGGAGCAGCTGCCCGCCTACTGCGCACCGCACCGGCTGGAGCTGTGCGACCACCTGCCGCGCACGTCGCTCGGCAAACTGCGGCGCGCCGATCTTGCGAGCGGGACCCACTAGCGTGGCGGGGGTGCCGGCAGCCAATCGTCGTGTCCAGGGCACCCACCGCACAACGGCGTGTCCGCCGGGGGCGCGCCGACCGTGATCGACGCCGCCGAACCCGTGACCGAGTCCCACGACGAGCGCCCACCGGCGCTGCCGACGAACTACTGGCGGCAGTGGTTCGCCAGCGCGATCAGCAATCTCGGCGACGGCATCAACTTCGTGGCGATGCCCCTGCTGGCACTGTCGCTCACGAGCGACGAGCGGTTGATCTCGCTCACGACGATGGCGGTGTTCCTCCCCTGGACGCTGCTGGCGCTGCCGGTCGGGGTGGTCGTCGACCGGTTCGACCGGCGCCTGCTGATGATGGTGGCCAACCTGGTGCGGGTCGTGCTGTTCGCGGTGATCGCGGTGGGGGCCGTCTCCGACGAGTTGTCGATCTGGTCGCTGTTCGTGCTGTTGCTGGTGGTCGGGGCGTGCGAGGTGGTGTTCGACAGTTCGGCCCAGGCGTTCCTGCCGAGTCTCGTCGCTCCCACGCAACTGGCTCGCGCCAACGGGTTGCTGTACGCGGCCGAGATCGTCGCCGGCAGCCTCGCCGGCCTGTCCGTCGGGGCGCTGCTGTTCGATCGCTCGGTCGGGTTGCCGTTCTCGGTGAACGCGTTCTCGTTCGCGATCGCGACCGCCCTGATCCTGAGCATCCGCACGGCGCGCCGCCCCGCCGGTGATCCGGTCGCGGCCGCCGACCGTGGGCTGCGGTCGGGCCTGCGCTGGCTGGGCGAGCACCGCCTGTTGCGCACCCTGGCGGTGATGTTCACGATGACGAACCTCGGCCTGATGTTCGGCCAAGGCGTCTTCGTCAAGTACGCCATCGACGAGTTGGGGCTCGACAGCATCGAGTTCGGCCTGCTGCTCGCGATCACGGCGATGGGCGCGGCATCCGGAGGCCTGGTCGCCCACCGGCTCATCGACGCGATCGGGTTGCGAACCGCGGTGCTCGCCCCCTACCTCGTGTTCGGTGCCTCCCAGCTCGTCATCGGTCTGGCGCCATCGGCCGCCCTCGTCGCCGTCGCCGGGTTCGTGCTGGGGTTCGCGATCACGGTCTGGAACGTGGTGACGGTCACCGTGCGCCAGCAGCTGATCCCGAGCGACCGCTTCGGACGGGTGAACGGCGTCTACCGCTGGCTGGGCGCCGCCGCCAGCGCGGTCGGTGTCGCGGCCGGCGGCTTCGTCGCCTACGAGACGAACCTGCGGGCCCCGTACCTGATCGGCGGGGCGATCGCCCTGATCGCCGCCGTGCTGTTCGCCAAGCCGGTGCTCGAGGGGCTGCGCACCGACGACTAGCGCGGCCCGGTGGCCCGCCGACGGCGGACCCTCAGGGGGCGGTCGGCTCGTCGTCGGGGTCGAGGTCGAGCACGGGCGTCGGACGCCGAACCCGCACCAGC
The DNA here is from genome assembly GCA_036526035.1 of Ilumatobacter sp. Lineage (GTDB taxonomy): Bacteria > Actinomycetota > Acidimicrobiia > Acidimicrobiales > Ilumatobacteraceae > Ilumatobacter. The sequence goes on from DATCZG010000056.1 coordinate 23,010, forward strand.
CGGACCCGGCGCCCCTCGACCTCCTCGGCCGTGAAGTGCCAGCCGTCGAACTCGAACTGCTCGCCCCGGGACGGGACGTGTTCGAGCGTGCTGAACACGAGCCCGCCGAGCGTGTCCCAGTCGTCGTTGGGCAGGTTGCCCTCGAGCAGTTCGTTGAGCTCGTCGACCGACATCCCGCCGTCGACCAGGAAGTCGCCGTTGGGGAGCTGCTCGAAGGTGTACCCCTCGGTGTCGTACTCGTCGACGATCTCGCCGACGAGTTCCTCGAGGCAGTCCTCGAGCGTGATCAGGCCGGCGACGTCGCCGTACTCGTCGGCGACGATCGCCAGGTGGAACTTGCCCGACTGCATCTCGCGCATCAACCGGCTGACCGGCTTGTTCTCGGGGATGAACCGCACCGGGCGCACGAGGTCGAGCACCGAGAGGTCGCCGCGGCCCTCGCGTTCGGCCCGGATGAGATCTTTCGTGTAGGCCAGCCCGAGGATGTCGCCGTCCTCGGTGCCGAACACCGGCAGCCGGCTGTAGCCGTTGGCGATCGCCAGGTCGAGGGCGCTCGCGACGGTGGCCTCGTTGGGGATCACCACCATGTCGGGCCGCGGGATCATCACCTCGCGGGCGACCGTGTCGCCGAACTCGATGATGCTCTCGATCAGTTCGCGTTCTTCGTGTTCGATCACCTCGTCGTGGGCGGCCGCCTCGACGATGCCGAGGAACTCCTGCTCGCTGACGAACGGGCCCTGCTTGAGCCCCTTGCCGCGCACGATCACGTTCGTGAGCCCGATCAGGCCGCGCGAGACGAGCCGGAGCACCGGGAACGAGACCAGCGCGTTGATCGGGCGGGCCGTGATCTGCGCCGCTCGCTCGGAGTGGATGATCGCGTAGGTCTTCGGCACCGCCTCGGCCATCACGAAGAACACGATCACGTTGAGCGTGACACCGATCGCGACACCCCACGCGCCGAACAGCCGCCCGGCGACGATGCCGGTCAGCGTGGCCTGCACCGTCTGGCAGATGTTGACGGTCAGCAACAAGGGGTTGACCCAGCGCTCGGGTTGGTCGACGAGGCGCAACAGCGCCGGGCCCGACCGGCGGCCCTCGTCGGCGATCGCCGCCGCCTTCGGCTTGGTCATCTTCGACAGACCCATCTCGGCCACCGCGAGGAAGATCAGCACCAGCAGCATCACCACGATGACGACGAGCATCAACACGTCGGCACCCTTGAGCGAGGCAGCGACCAACGGGCTCACGACGGCTGCACCTGCACGAAGCCGGCCGGTGCCGGGCCGTTCCAGTGGAGCTGCTCGAGCAACTCGAGCTCTCGCCGCCGCATGACCTGTGCCTCGCCGGGGTCGGCGTGATCGTGGCCGAGCACGTGCAACACGCCGTGGACGGTCAGCAACGCGAGTTCGTCGTCGAGCGTGCCGGCGTGGTCGGGCGCGGCCTGGGCGGCGACCGCCGGACAGATCACCACGTCACCGAGCAGCAGCGGCCCGACGGCGGGCCCGCTGTTGGTCGGGTCGGCGTCGAGCGGAAAGCTCAGCACGTCGGTCGGCCCCGGCTCGCCCATGTGCTCGGCGTTCAACGCCGCGATCTCGAGCCGGTCGACGAACGTCACGGTGAGTTCACCGCTGCGACCCTCGGCCCGCAGTACGTCCCCGGCCAGACGACCCCAACGGTCGGCGTCGATCACCACCTCGGCCTGCTCGTCGCCGACGACGACGGAGACCACCGGGTGGGGCTCGACGCCGGTGGGACTACCAGGTTCACCCATCGGAGGCGGCCTTTCGCGACCCGCCCGACCGGCGGCTGTGGGGCGCCGGTCCGGAGGCCGCCTCGCGTTCGTAGGCGTCGACGATGTCGGCGACGATCTGATGACGCACCACGTCTTCGGAGGTCAGATGGACGAAGGCCAGCTGGTCGATACCCAAGAGGATCCGCTCGAGCCCCTTGACGCCCGAACGCCCGTCGGCCACGTCGACCTGCGTGGCGTCGCCGGTGACGACGACCCGCGACCCGAAACCGATCCGGGTGAGGAACATCTTCATCTGCTCGGGCGTCGTGTTCTGGGCCTCGTCGAGGATGATGAAGCTGTTGTTGAGCGTGCGGCCGCGCATGAACGCGAGCGGAGCGACCTCGACGGTGCCGCGCTCGATCAGCTTCGCCGCGCCCTCGGGGTCGACCATGTCGTAGAGGGCGTCGTAGAGCGGGCGCAGGTAGGGGTCGATCTTGGCCATCATGTCGCCCGGCAGGAACCCGAGCCGCTCGCCGGCCTCGACCGCCGGCCGCGTGAGGATGATCCGCTGCACCTGCTTGGCCTGCAGCGCCTGCACCGCCATCGCGACCGCCAGCCACGACTTGCCGGTTCCGGCCGGACCGATGCCGAACGTGATGATGTTGTTGCGGATCGCCTCGACGTACCGTTTCTGACCGGCGGTCTTGGGGCGCACGTTGCGGCCCTTGGCGCCGCGCAGCACCTGGTGGGTGAGCACCTCGGTCGGCCGCTCGTCCGACCGCACCATGCCGATCGAGCGATCGACCGTGCGCTCGTCGAGGGGATGCCCGTGCTCGAGCAGGCCGACGAGCTCCTCGAAGAGCCGGCCGACCTGGGCGGTGTCGGTGCCGCGCACCGAGATCTCGTTGCCGCGCACCGCCACGTCGGTTCCGGGGAACTGCCGCTCGATCTGCCGCAGGAACTGGTCGCGCGGACCCAGCAGAGCCGACATCAGGTGGGGGCCGGGCACGACGACGGTGGTAAAGGTGTCAGTGCTGGTCATGCGGGGAATCGGACGCCGGCGGCCATCCCCATACCGTAGCGCCTGGGCCGACCGAACAACACGGTGGGCACCGACGACCCCACCGATCTGCCCGGCCGACGGGCCTGAACATTTTTCCTACACAATCTTGACGGTTCGGCCGATACAGAAACGATGGCTGCAGAGCAACCACCGTCCACCGGCACCGAAACCGACGACACCGCGCCCGCCCGTGGGCGCGCGTTCGCACGTCTGGTGGGTGCCGCCCCATGGGGCTACGCCCTGGCCGCCACGGCACTCGTCGTCTACGCATCGGTGGCGGGCGACCTGCCCGAGCCGTGGTGGCGGGTCCTCGTCGTCACCGCCGGAACCGTGGCCGTCGTCGTGTCGCTCGCCGTGCGACGCATGCCCGCCTGCTTCGCCGCGGCGGCCCTGCTGGTGTCGGCGCACCTGGCGTTGCTGCCGACCGGTCGAGCCACCGACACCGGCCCGTCGGCATGGCTTCCGTCGCTCCTGGACGCCGCGACCGGCCTGGCGCTGTGCGTGATCCTGGTCGTCATCATGCGGCAACGGTTCGGGCCGGCGACGCGCCACGACGTCGTCGACGGGTTCGCGATCCTCATCGGCTCCTCGATCGTGACCTGGACGGTCTTCACGAACCCGCTGAGCGGGGATCACCCGATGTCGACGGCGGCGGCCGTCGTGCACACCGCCGACATCCCGATCGGCCTGCTCCTGCTGATGCTCGTCGCGCATCTGGCGTTCGCGGATGCCGTCGACCACCGCGTGATCGTCCACAACCGCACGATGACGTTCGTCGTCGCCGCCGCGGTCGCCAACGTGGCTGCCTCCGTCATCTCCGGCTTGGAGTTGGTCGGCCGGCTCGACGGGCATCCGATCGACACCACCTTGCGCGCCGCGGCGGTGATGCTGTTGTGCGCCGGGATCGTCCACCGCGACGCACCCGACGCGGTCCGCCCGGCGACCGGCATGGCCGAGCAGCGCCACAACGCCACCGCCCGGGTGGTGACGATGACCATCGGGCTGATCGCCCCGGTCGGAGCGCTCGCCGTCGTCGCCCGCACGTCGCGCCTCGACGACGTCGTGCGGGCCGGCGGGACGGTGCTGCTGATGGCGACCTTGGCGCTACGACTGTCGATGGCGGTGCGCGACCAGGCGATCACCCGCGACACCCTGTTGCACCGCATCAGCCGCGACGAACTCACCGGTCTGCCCACCCGCTCGCGGTTCGTCGAGTACGTGTCGGCCCAGCTCGAGGTCACGTGGCGATCCGAGCGCTGCCCGACGATCATCCAGCTCAACCTCGACCGGTTCAAGAACATCAACGACAGCCTCGGGCACTTCGACGCCAACCGGGTGCTCGTCGCGGTCGCGCAGCGGCTCTCCACGACGGCCGAGACGTTCGGTGGCTTCGTCGCCCGGGCGGGCGGTGACGACTTCGTGGTCGTCGACTGCAGCACCGCCACCTCCGACGACGCCCGCCATCACGTCGAGATGATCCGCCAGGCGCTCGCCCAACCGATCACGATCGACGAGTCGACGGTGTTCGTGACGGCGAGCATCGGCGTCGCGACCACGCCGCGCAACCGCACCATCTCGTCGGAGGAGTTGATGCGGCGGGCCGACATCGCGACCCACCGGGCCAAGCACGACGGCCGCAACCGCACCGCGTTCTTCGACGATTCGATGCAGGCCCACCTGGCGCAGCGGATGGACATCGAGCATGCCCTCCACGGGGCGATCGGCCGCCAGGAGATGCGGCTGTACCACCAGCCGATCGTCGACATCGTCACCGGCCGGGTGAGCGGGTTCGAGACGCTGATGCGCTGGCAGCGGACCGATGGCAGCCTGGTCCCGCCCGGCGACTTCATCCCGGTCGCCGAGGAGACCGGGATCATCTGCGAGCTCGGCGCCTGGGCGCTCAACGACGCGCTGCGCGAGCTGCGGCTGTGGATCGACAGCGGCATCGTGCCTCCGACGACGACGATGTCGGTCAACGTGTCGCCGCGCCAGATCGCCGACCCCGACTTCGCCGACACGGTGCGCGAGGCGCTCGACCGCTCCGGGATCTCCCCCCATCTGCTGTGGCTGGAGATGACCGAGTCGATGATGCTCGAGGAACCGGAACGGGCCGAACTCACGCTCCATCAGATCCGGTCGATGGGTGTCCGGCTGGCACTCGACGACTTCGGCACCGGCTTCTCGTCGCTGTCGCTGCTGCAGCAGTTCCCGATCCACCGGATCAAGATCGACCGGGCGTTCGTCCAGGGCATCGCCGAACACGGCAACGACCGGTCACTGGTGCGGACGATCATCGCGATGGCCCAGTCGATGGGACTCGACCTGGTCGCCGAGGGCGTCGAGACCGTGCACCAGCTGCGGACGCTGCGCGATCTCGGTTGCGACAAGGCGCAGGGCTACCTGATCAGCCGTCCCGTCCCACCGGACGCGATCCGCTCGACGATGATCGCCCTCGACGAGCTGCAGTCGCTCTCGTTGTTCGGCCCGAGCGACCGGGTCGACGCGTTCCACAGCCCCGAGCCGCTGCCCGTTGGACAACCGGCGGCCCCGGCGTTTCGCCCGACCGCGCACCCGATCGGCGGCCTGGGTTCGCGGCCGATCAGCCTGCCGTACCGCTGACCCGGTCGGGGCCGGGCGCGGCCAGGGCCCACGATCGACGATCGCGGGCCCTGGGGCGCCGGAGGCGACGGCGGGAATCGAACCCGCGTGGACGGCTTTGCAGGCCGTTGCCTGAGCCACTCGGCCACGTCGCCGGAGAACCCGAGGATAGCGGCCGGGTCACCCCGCTCACCCGGTCGCCCCGGATCGCCGCGCCGGCACCGGCCGGCGGTGTCGTCCGGGGAGACTGGCATCGCGCCCCCGGGTACGACAACATGGCGGTCGCGTGACCGCCTCCCCCCTCCCACCTCGACCCGCACCGATGCTGCGCGCCCGCCGGGTGATCGTGCTGGGGTTGATCGCGGCTGCCGCCGCGGCCGGCTGCGCGTCGTCCACGCCGGACGGCGACACGGCACCCACCGGGTGCTCGAGTTCGGTCGCCGAGGCGTCGCGGGCAGCCGAGGTCGACGAGCAGGTCCGCCTGCTCGACATGGCGCTCGTCACCTGCCCGTCCTACGCGGCGTTCGGCGCCGAGATGGCGCGCTACCCGGGCATCATCGGGTTCGACGTCGCCACGTTCGTCGCCTCGCGCTGTTCCAGGGTCGACGACCCGGGGGTGCGCAACTCGGCGACCTGCACGGCGGTGATCGCCCCGGTGACCACGCCGCCGCTGGCCACCGTCGCCGAGGTCGTCTTCGTGGGCGACACGCTCGACGGCCGCCGCATCGAGATCCGGCCGGGGGCCGGCACGGCGTTCGTCGGGGAGGTTCCCGCCGTCGTCCAGCAGACCGTCGACATCGCGATCGAGTCGGGCTGCGACGGGGTGATCGCCCAACGCGATCTGTGGGCGGCCCGGGCCGGCGATCCGCAGACCGGCGACGAGGCATCGGTCTACGCCCAGCACGCCCAGAACGTCGCCGACTACCTGCAGTGCGACAGCCCGCCGTTGCCGACCGGCTGAATCAGCCCGGCGCGGCCGCCGCGAACACCGGCACCGGGTTCGACCAGGCGTTGGTGTCGTTGAACGGGTTGAAGTCGCCGCCGTCGGTGGCCGCCACGAGCAGCACGAACAGCACGACGAGCACCAACGTCACGACCATCCACTGCCAACGCGGCCCGAACGTGCGCTGGCGCCCGGCGCGCGCCGAGCGGGATCGTGTCGGGCGGCCTTTCGGCGCCGTTCGGCCACGCTTGGGTGTGGATGACTTGGCCACGCCCACCACAGTAGCAACGACGATTCGCACGCGTCCCACGGCGAGCGTCAGGATGTCGGCATGATGACGTTCGTCCACTCGATTCGCCGGGCGTTGACGATCGCGCCCGACCGCGAGGCGTTGGTGTGCGGATCCGAACGGCTGACCTATCGGCAGTTCGCCGGCCGTATGCACCGGCTGAACGGGTTGTTGGGGCAGTACGGCCTGCTGCCGGGCGACCGCGTCGCCGTGCTGTCGTTCAACTCGATCGCGTTCACCGAGTTGTACTGCGGGATCTCGATGAGCGGCCGCGTGCAGGTGCCGTTGAACTTCCGGTGGGCCGAGCCCGAACTGGCCTACGCGTTGCACGACTCGGGCGCCCGCGTCCTGTTCTGCGATCGAGACCCCGGGGCGCTCGCCGACCTGGTCGAACGGGTGGTCAGGATCGACCTCGGCGAGTACGACGCCGCCGTCGACGCCGCCCCCGAGATCGAGTTCGACGACCGGGCGGTCGGCGAGGACGATCTCGCCGGGTTGTTCTACACCGGCGGCACGACCGGGGTCAGCAAAGGGGTCATGTTGACCCATCGCAACCTGGTCGCCAACGCCTGGAACATGCACGTGGTGCAGCCGATGAGCGCCGACGACCGCTACCTGATCGTGGCCCCGATGTTCCACGCCGCCGGTTCGGTGAGCGTGCTGCAGTCGATCTTCGTCGGGGCGACGCAGGTGATCCTGCCCGCCTTCGACCCGGCCGCCATGCTCGACCTGATCGAGCGAGAGGCGATCACCCAGACGCTGGGAGTACCCACGATGGTGGCCGCCTCGGTCGAGGAACAGCTGCGCAGGCCGCGCGACGTCTCGAAGTTCCGGGTCTACGCCCACGGCGGCTCGCCGATCGCGATGGAGGTCGTGCGGCGCGGCGTCGAGGCGTTCCCCGACACCCGGTTCGTGCACCTCTACGGAGCGACCGAGACCTCACCGGTGATCAGCGGGCTCGTCGACGAGGCCGAACTGCTCGGGACCGCCCGCGAGAAGTCGGCCGGTCAGGCCGTCGTCGGATGCGAGATCGTGATCCGCGACCCCGACGGCCGACCGTTGCCGGCCGGCGAGGCGGGCGAGGTCACCGTTCGGGGCGCCAACGTGATGGCGGGCTACTGGAACAAGCCCGAGCAGACCGCGGCGGCCCTGCGCGACGGCTGGTACTGGTCGGGCGACGTCGGCCGCCTCGACGACGAGGGCTACCTGACCCTGCTCGACCGGTCGAAGGACATGATCATCTCGGGCGGCGAGAACATCTACTGCACCGAGGTCGAGGACGCGCTGTACACCCACCCAGCGGTGCTCGAGGCGACGGTGTTCGGCATCCCCAGCGCCGACTGGGGCGAAGCGGTGCACGCCGTGGTGGTGCTGCGTCCGGGCCGGCACGTCGACGGCGCCGAACTGATCGCCCACTGCCGGGGCCTGATCGCCGGGTACAAGGTGCCCAGGTCGGTCGAGTTCTCGGAGGTCCCGCTCCCCAAGTCGGGGCCCGGCAAGGTGCTCAAACGCGAGTTGCGCGCCCCGCACTGGGCCGATCACGAGTCGGCGATCGGCTGAACCGGCGGCCCGACACCGGCCGGGTTGCTGGGATGGCCGACCCTCTGGTGATACTTGGCGGGTGACCGCTGACGCACCGACACCCGCCACTCCCCCAGGCCCGCCAACCGCCGGCACCTGGTGGCGTCACGGCGTCGTGTACCAGGTGTATCCCCGGTCGTTCGCCGACGGCGACGGCGACGGCACCGGCGACCTGGTCGGCCTGCGGTCGCGCCTGGCCTACCTGCGCGACCTCGGCGTCGACGCGATCTGGCTCAACCCCTGGTATCCGTCGCCGCTCAACGACGGCGGCTACGACGTCGCCGACTACCGCGACATCCATCCCCGGTTCGGCACGATGCAGCAGGCCGAAGCCCTGATCACCGAGGCGCACGCGCTCGACATCCGGGTGATCATCGACATCGTGCCCAACCACACCTCGAGCGAGCACCCGTGGTTCCGCGCCGCGCTCGCCGCCGGGGCCGGTTCGCCCGAACGGGCCCGCTACATCTTCCGCGACGGCAAGGGCCCCGACGGCGCCGAGCCGCCGTGCAACTGGCGCGCCGTGTTCGGCGGTCCGGCCTGGCGGCGGGTGCCCGACGGCCAGTGGTACCTGCACCTGTTCGACTCGTCGCAACCCGATCTCGACTGGACCAACGAGGAGGTGCGGGCCGAGTTCGACGACATCTTCCGGTTCTGGCTCGACCGCGGGGTCGACGGGTTCCGGATCGACGTCGCCCACGGCCAGGCCAAGGACCGCACGTTCCCCGACATCGAGATCGTCGACGACCCGCTCACGGCCAGTCTGGTGCCGAACCACGCCCACTGGGACCGCGACGAGCTGCACGAGATCAACCGCCGGTGGCGGGCGGTCCTCGACGCCAGCGGACGCGACGTGATGATGGTCGCCGAGGCCTGGGTGGCACCCGAACGGCTGCCGCTGTACCTGCGGCCCGACGAGTACCACCAGTCGTTCAACTTCGACCTGCTGGTGACGCCGTGGCACCACGACGCGGTCGTCGACGCGATCGACCGCGGGGTACGCAACGCGGCCGCGGTCGGGTCGGCCCCCACGTGGACCCTGTCGAACCACGACGTGATGCGCCACGCCACCCGCTACGGCCTGCCCGACGACGTCAACTGGCGCACCTGGCCGCTGACCGGACCGGTCGCGGCGCTCGACGTCGAACTCGGGCTGCGGCGGGCGCTGGCGGCCACTGCTCTGATGCTGGCGCTGCCCGGCTCCGCCTATCTCTACCAGGGCGAGGAACTCGGTCTGCCCGAGGTGTGGGACCTGCCGCTCGAGGTCCTCGACGACCCGGTGTGGGAGAACTCGGGCCACAGCCAAAAGGGCCGCGACGGCTGCCGGGTGCCGATCCCCTGGACCGCCGACGGGCCCTCGTTCGGTTTCGGCGAAGGCCCGCCTTGGCTGCCCCAACCGGCCTCGTTCGGGACGCTGTCGGTGGCGGCCCAACGCGGCGTCGAGGGCTCGACGCTCGAGCTGTACCGGGCGGCGCTGGCGGCCCGTTCCGCCCATCTGGCCGGCGACGAGACGCTGGAGTGGCTGTCGCTGGGCGACGACGTGCTGGCGTTCCGGCGCGGGTCGGGGGTGATCTGCGTGGTCAACTTCGGTGCGACCACCGTCGAGTTGCCCCCTGGCCGTGTGATCCTCGCCACGACCGACGTCGGCGACGGCCTGCCGACCGACGCCACCGCCTGGGTGCTGCCGGCCTGACCCACCGGCCCGGCCGGGCTCAGTCGTCGTTGCGCGGCCCGCTGCGGCGGGTGATCGCGGTGCGCAACGGCATCGACGAGATCTCGAACACGGCGCCGGCCACCTGGGCGGGGGCGCGCGCCGCCTCGAGCAGGCCGCGCCCCAGCTTGGCGCCGGCGCGGCGGCCGGACGGGCGCCGCACCCAGCCCTCGGCCACGAACACGCCGATCGACACGGCGGCCACCGCCGCCATCCCGGCGGCCACCACCAGCCATCCCCACTTCGAGTCGATCGTCGGGAGGTTCTGGTGGTTCATCCCGAAGAACCCGACGATCAGCGACAGCGGCAGCAGCACGGCGGCGTACACGGTGAGCACCTTCGAGACCTCGGTCGCGGCGCGCGCCTCGGCGCCGCGGTAGGCGTCGAGCGTCTCGGCGAGCGCGGTCCGTGCCGCGTCGAGCCCGGTCGCGGCACGCGAGGCGACGTCGAACACGTCGGAGAAACGCCGCCGCGCGGCGGCGGTGATCAACGGAGAGTCGGAGGTGCGCAGCAAGTCGAGCGCTTCGCGCTGGGGGATCACGACCCGGCGGATCTTCGACAGGTCGGATCGCACCGCCATCACATCGGCGAGCGTGCCGCTGTCGGCCACGAGGGCCTGGGAGATCAGCTCGTCGGTGCGGCCGTCGAAGGCGTCGACGACGGCGAGCAGCCGGCGGGTGAGGCCGTCGGCGAGGCGCCCGGCGAGGTCGCTCGGCCCCGACACCTCGAGCTCGGGGTGGGCCTGCACACCGTGCCACAGCGACTCGATCGCCGGCGACAGCACCGGATGGAACGTCACCACCAGATGGGGCATCACGAAGCAGTCGACCTCGTAGGTCTCGACCCGGTCGTCGCTCAGGCCGTGGAGCACGATCAGCATCTGGTCGACGAAATCGTCGACCTTCGGGATGTCGACGTCGTGCAGCGCGTCGTGCAGCGCGATCGGGTCGAGTCCGAGCGACGCCACCCAGGGATGGTCGTCGCTGTCGCCGGGTTCGATCAGGATGTCGAGCCACGCCCAGCCCCCGGCAGCAGGCACAGCAGCCAGCAGGGCGCCGACATCGTCGGACGGCTGCGGCCGGTCGGTGCCGTCCCAGACCAAGATGCGCCGCTGCATGACCACATCCTGTCGCGTCACGGCGGCCCGGGCGCGGACTCCGGCGGGTGGGCACGGCCTGCGACACCGGCCCCTGAACCCCAACAGCGCCCCGGCGAGGGGCGCTGTTGGGGTTCCTGTGCAGGGTTTCTTCTGCAGGGTTTCCGTTGGAGCGGACGACGAGATTCGAACTCGCGACCCTCACCTTGGCAAGGTGATGCTCTACCAGCTGAGCCACGTCCGCAGCGGCTGACAGAATACCAAGCTTCGCCTCGGACCGGACAACTTCTCGGGCCGCTGGCGGGCGCCGATCAGGCGCGTTGGTCGGGCGGGCGCAGGTCGACGCGCAGCACCAGCACGCCGTCGTCGAGGCTGGCGACCGCGTCGGCGATCATCGCGAAATCCTGGTAGTCGTGCTTGGCCTGGGCGATGAACTGTTGGCGTTCCTCGCCCGCCACCGGCGGCAGCGGGCGCTGCTTCACCGCCTTGGCGCGATCGCGGAACCGGGCGATCATCTCGTCGGGGTCGAACGTTGCCATACCGTGATGGTAGCCGCATGCACCCTCGGGCCACCCGACCCGCCCGGCGTACACACCCGCTGCGGCGCCCGCTCAGGCCTGGTCGCGGTCGGCGTCGAGGGGCGCCTCGACCACCCGCCGTGGCCGCCCTTCGGGATCCGACCACCGCGTTTGGTCGAGGTCGTCGAACCGTGACCCCGCTCGGTCGGCGTCGAGGTCGGTGTCGAGGTCGGTGTCGAGGTCGGCGTCGAGGTCGGTCTCGACGTCCGGTGGGGCATTGCTCGGGCGCGACGGCTGCGCCACTCGCGGGCGCACCTCGTCGAGCGACCGGCGCTGCCACACCGGGTCGGATCGCCGCCACCGGCGCTGGCCCATCAGTTCGAGCGGTGCCAGCGAGCCGGGATCGGGCCGGGTCGCCCGGCGCAGCCAGACGGCCAGCACCACCAGGATCACGCCGAGCGCCACGAGCAGCACGATGATCGACGTGACCGTGCGGTTGGCGTCGGGGTCGCCGACCGCTGCCAGCACCAGCCCGGCGCCCTGGGCGCGCCGGTCGCCGGGCGTGAGGTGCGGTGCCTGCCGGGTGAGGGTTCTGGTCGTCGCCACGCGGCTCACAGTGTGCCACGGGGCGGCCCGGCCGGGGGCACGATCACCCCTGCGCGTCGTGCTGATGCGTCGGGCACCAGACCGTCGTGCGGCCGGCGACCCGGTCGCGTCGCAGTGGGGCACCGTCGCGCGGACAGGGCGGCAGCACGGCCCGGACCTCCGGGTCGAGCGTGCCCCGATGGCTGCCGCCGCGGGCCAGCATCGCCGGCAGGTGAACCCGCATCGCATCGGCGAGCGCCGCCACCTGCCGGGCGGACAGCCGGTCGGTGCGAGCAGTCGGCGAGACGCCGGCCTGCCAGAGCACCTCGTCGACGCAGAGGTTGCCGAGGCCCGCCACGGCCGTCTGGTCGAGCAGCACCGCCTTGATCGCCGCCCGTCGCCCGGTGAGCGCGCCGCCGAGCACCTCGGCATCGACGGCGAGCAGGTCGGGGCCGTACCGTTCCTCGTCGGGGTCGAGCGTGAACGTCGCCCAGCGCCGCGGATCGTTCACCCGCAGCGCTCCCCCGTCGTCGAACCGCAGCACCAGGCGATCCCAGGCCGGATCGTCGCGGCGGCTGGCGTATTCGAGCCGGACGATCGGGGCGTGGTCGTCGACGATCAGGCGCCCGGTCATGCCGAAGTGCAATCCGAGCGTCGGGCTGCGGGGCGACGGGTCGCCGAGCTCGAGCACGAGCAACTTGCCGATCCGGTGCACCCCGACGATCCGGTGCCCGGGCACCACCGAGCCGATCTCCGTGGCCATCGCCTGCCGGGCGTCGACCTCGACCGCGGCCACCCGGCGCCCGACGCAGCGCTCGGCCGCCCGGCGGTAGAGCTCGGCCTCCAATCCCTCCGGCACGTCGCCCCGCCCCGGCTCAGGACAGCCGCTCGAGGAACCGACCGATCGGCTCGCCCACCTGGTCGAAATGGATCAGGAACGCGTCGTGGCCGTGCGGTGAACGGATCTCGACGTACTCGTTGGGCACGCCGGCCTCGCTCAGCAGCGCCGACATGTGACGCTGCTGGTAGGACGGGTACAGCATGTCGCTGTCGATGCCGATCGTGAGGTTCGGCACCCGGATCTGGGCCATCGCCGCCTCGAGGCTGCCGCGGCCCCGCGCCACGTCGTGCAGGTCCATCGCCTTGCCGATCACGAGGTAGCTGTTGGCGTCGAACCGGCGCACCAGCTTGTCGCCGTGGTACTGAAGGTAGCGCTCGACCTCGAACTGTTGCCACAGGCCGAACGTGTCGCCGATCTTCGGGCGGTCGGTGAGGTTGCGGCCGAACCGCTCGGTGAACGCGTTGTCGCTGCGGAAGGTGACCTGGGCGACCTGGCGGGCGATCGCCAGACCCTCGGCCGGCCCATCGCCCGGTTCGGCGTCGTAGTAGTCACCGCCCCGCCAACGCGGATCGAGGCGGATCGCCCGGCGACCGATCACACCCCACGCGATCTGCTGGGCGCTCGCCTGCATGCAGGTCGCGATCGGCACGATCGAACGGACGTGCTTGCGATAGGTGATCGCCCACTCGAGCGCCTGCATGCCGCCCATCGAGCCGCCGATCACCGACGCCCACTGGTCGATCCCCAGATGGCGCATCAGGCGCGCCTGCGCTCGCACCATGTCACGGATCGTGACGACCGGGAACCGCGACCCGTACGGGAGCCCGTCGGCGGGATGGGCGGAGGCGGGGCCCGTCGAGCCCTGGCATCCACCGAGCACGTTGGGGCACACGACGTACCAGCGATCGGTGTCGACATACTTGCCGGGGCCGACCACGTCGTCCCACCACCCCGGCGCGCCGTGACCGGGGCCGGCACGGCCCGCGGCGTGCGAGTCGCCGGTCCACGCGTGGCACACCAGGATCGCGTTGGAGGCGTCGGCGTTCAGCGTGCCCCAGGTCTCGTACGCGATCGTGACGTCGCTGAGCACCTGGCCACTCTCGACCGCGAACGGGTGGTCGTCGGCGAAGGTGAAGAACTTGCGGGCCCCGGCGGGGTCGCCGGGGCGCCAAGCACCGGAGACGGGCAATGGGTGACTGGTCATTCCTCGGTCTCCGTCGTCGCTCCCTACGTGGCAGGTTCCGTGATCGCGAGCGGCCCGAGTCGCCGGTTTGCCGGACGAACCGACCGCATGTACCCGGCACCGGCCGAGGCCGACACCGGGCGAGGCACCTTGGAGGCGTTCCCAGGTTGCCGGGCCCGGTGTTGACCACCGGGCCGCTCTTGATGCACCACCGCAGAGTACCAGCGTCCGAGGGGTGCGCAACGACCCGGTTCGCGTCCCCGGCCGATGCCGCGCCCCGGCCGCTACCGTTGCTGCCATGCGAGTTCTCGTCATCGGATCAGGCGGGGTCGGGTCGGCGTTCGCCGCGATCGCCTCCCGCCGCGAGGCCTACCGGCACATCACGGTCGCCGACATCGACATCGACAAGGCCGTCGCCGCCGTCGAAGGTGCGGTCGGTGCCGGCGACGACCGTCTCGCGGCGGCCTGGGTCGACGCCTCCGACGAGTCGTCGGTCGCGTCGCTCGCCAGGGAGTGCCAGGCCGACGTGATCCTCAACGCCTGCGACCCGCGCCTGAACCCTCCGATCTTCGAAGGAGCGTTCGACGCCGGGTGCCACTACGTCGACATGGCGATGCACATGTCCGAGCCGCACCCGACCCTGCCCTATTCCAAGACCGGGCGCCGCCTCGGTGACGCCCAGTTCGCCCAGAGTCCGCTGTGGAAGAACCGCGACCTGATGGCGTTGGTCGGCATGGGCGTCGAGCCCGGGTTCTCCGACGTCGCGGCGCGCTACGCGGCCGACCACATGTTCAGCAAGATCGACGAGATCGGCGTGCGCGACGGCGCCGACCTGGTGGTCGACGGCTACGACTTCGCGCCGACGTTCTCGATCTGGACCACGATCGAGGAGTGCCTCAACCCGCCGGTGATCTACGAGCGCGACCGCGGCTGGTTCACCACCGAGCCGTTCAGCGAACCCGAGGTGTTCACGTTCCCCGAGGGCATCGGCGCCTTGCAGTGCGTCAACGTCGAGCACGAAGAGGTGATCCTGATCCCGCGCTGGATCGACGTCGAGCGGGTGACGTTCAAGTACGGGTTGGGCCACGAGTTCATCAACGTGCTCAAGACCCTGCAGAAGCTCGACCTCGTGTCGACCGACCCGGTCGAGGTGCGTGGCGTGAAGGTCTCACCCCGCGACGTGGTGGCTGCCACGCTGCCCGACCCGGCCGAACTCGGCGACAAGATGACCGGGCGCACCTGTGCCGGCACCTGGGTGAAGGGCACCGGCGTCGATGGCCAGCCGCGCGAGGTCTACCTGTACCACATCGTCGACAACGCCTGGTCGATGAGCAAGTTCGGTCACCAGGCGGTCGTGTGGCAGACCGCCGTGATGCCGGCGGTGGCGATCGAGCTGATGGCGACCGGCGTGTGGTCGGCGAAAGGGGTCGTCGGCCCCGAGGCGTTGCCCTCGGAACCGTTCCTCGAGCTGCTCGACCAGCACGGCACCGAGTGGGAGTGGGCCGAGTACCGCGACCGCGCCCCGCTCACCGGCTGAACGGGCGGCGCGCTCAGCGGGCGGCGAGCCGGCGGGCGTAGGCCAGGGCGTGGTCGAGCGAGTCGGTGAACGCCTGGCCGGTCCACGCGATGTCGAACGCCGTGCCGTGGTCGACCGAGGTGCGGATGATCGGCAACCCGAGCGTGACGTTGACCCCGCTGTCGAACGCCAGCAGCTTCATCGGCGCGTGGCCCTGGTCGTGGTACATCACCACGATCGCGTCGTAGCGACCGCGGTGCACCGCCTGGAAGAACACGGTGTCGGCCGGGTGCGGCCCGGTGGCGTCGATCCCCTCGGCGACGGCCGCCGTGATCGCCGGCGCGATGTGTTCGGCATCCTCGCTGCCGAACAGCCCGTGCTCGCCGGCGTGCGGGTTGAGCCCGCACACCGCCACCCGCGGGTCCGGCAGGTGGCGGCGCAGCGCCGCGTCGGTGAGCCGGATCACCTCGAGCACCCGCCCGGCCCGCACCCGCTCGATCGCGGTGCGCAACGAGCAATGGGTGCTGACGTGGGTCACCGCCAGCGAACCGTTGGCGTGGTCGGCGGTGAGCATCATCGTGACCGATCCGGCGCCGCACCGCTCGGCGATGAACTCGGTGTGGCCGACGAACCCGGGATCGCCGAGTTGCGTCGCCTCCTTGTTGATCGGCATCGTGACGATGCCGGCGACCCGGCCGGCGAGCGCCGCATCGGTGGCCGACGCGACGTACGCCTTCGCGGCCGCTCCCGACGCCGCGTCGAGCACCCCGGGCCGATGGTCGGCGGCCGCCAACAGCCCGGCATCGATCACGTCGAGCGTGCCGTCGGCAGCTTCACCCGGGTCGCCGATCACCCGGATCGGAACCCGCAGGCCGAGCAGGTCGAGCCCGTGGCGCAACACGGCGGCGTCGCCGAACACGACCACCGAGCGGTCGAGCAGCACGCCGTCGGCCGCTCGTCGCAGCACCAGCTCGGGGCCGACACCGGAGGCGTCGCCCATCGTGATCGCGATCGGTGCGGCTGTGGCGTTCATACCGTCCGGCACCGCCCGATCAGCTCGACGAGCGCGTGCTCGGACCCGAAGCCACCCGAGCGGGTGATGACGGGCTGGTCGAAGCCCGCGACCTCGGCCCACGCCGTGCCGACGCCGATCGAGCCGTGCACCACGACGGATGCGTCGCCCGCCACGGCGGCCACCGTGTCGCCGCCGAGCACGATCAGCGCCCCGCAGCCGACCTGCCGGAGCAGCTCGGTGACGCCGCCGGCGAGGGCGGCGGCGGCCGCCGCCGCCAGCGGCGCGTCGACGTCGCCCACCGGGATCTCGGTGGCGAGGATCAACACGCCGGCGGCACGCAGGGTGCCGGCGGCGAGGTCGTCCGCCAGGAGGGTCACCGCATGCCCGGCGCGCCCGGCGGCGGCCAACTGGCGCCGCGCCGCCGGGTGCACGCTGCCGCAGGCCACCAGCACCGGGCCGCCGAAGGCCGGCGGGCGCGCCGGGGCAGCACGCATCCCCAGGGCGGGCGCGGCGGCGCCGATCACCGCCGAGGTGCCGGCCAGCACGACGTCGGTCGGGGCGGTCGCCCATGCCGTCACCGCGGCGTCGATCGCGGCGGTGTCGGCGGCGTCGGCGACCGCCACCCCCGACGGCGCCTCCAACCAGCGCCCGATCGCCGCCGGGTCGGCGAGCTCGACCACGCCGCCGGCGCCGGCGGCCCGCAACGCGTCCGCCGGACGCGAGCCGCACACCCGGCGACGCACGTCGGTGCCCGCCGTCCCCTCGTGGACGGGTCGACCGTGTTCCAGCACGACGCCGCCCACACAGGTGCGGCCGAACGCCGGCAGCGCCGGCACCAGCAGCACCGGGTGGGTGGCGGCGCGGGCCCCGAGTTCTTCGGCCCAGTTGCCGCGCAGCGTCGAGTCGATCTTGTGGGCCTGCCGGGCGGCCGATGGCAACGTGGCGGCCCGTCGGGCGGCGTCGGCGACGAGGGCGTGGCGCGAGCCGAGGTCGACCACCGCCACGGTGGCGGCCGGCGGCTTCGCCGGCCACGCCGACACCGGCACCGGTCCGGCGCCCCGATCGGCGAGCGCGGCCGCCGTCTCGAACGCCCCGGTGCGGTCGTCGGCGGCGACGAGCAACTCCATCCCCGCATTCTGGCGCAGACGGCCGTGCGGATACGGTTCGGCATGCCCCGTGCGACGAATGGCGACTGCTCGCTGTACTACGAGACCTTCGGATCGCCGTCGGACCCCACCTTGTTGCTGGTCAACGGGCTCGGTTCCCAGTGCATCAACTACCACGAGGACTGGTGCGAGATGTTCGCCGCCGCCGGCTTCCACGCCGTCCGGTTCGACAACCGCGACGTCGGGCACTCGACCCACTTCACCGACGCACCGCTCGACGAGCACGGGGCCGCCTACCGCGTCGTCGACATGGCCGCCGACGCGGTGGCCGTGCTCGATGCGGTCGGCGCCGAGCGCAGCCACGTGCTGGGCGTCTCGATGGGTGGCGCGATCGTGCAGCACCTGGCGATCGGGCACCGCGAGCGGTTGGCCTCGATGGTGGCGGTGATGTGCAGCTCGGGCGAGCCCGGGTACGGCGGGTCGACCCCCGAGGCGGCCGCCCACCTCACGGCGCCATCCCCCACCGACCGCGAGTCGGCGGTGCGCGACCACATCGTCGGTCAAGAGATCTGGGGCAGCCCGGGCTTCGGTGACGAGGCCCGCTGGCGGCGCCATGCCGAGCGGGCGTTCGACCGCTGCTTCGACCCGGCCGGGGTGAACCGGCAGTACGCGGCGCTGCGGGCGGCGCCGCGCTGGGCCGCACAACTGCCCCTGGTGACCACGCCGACGTTGGTGCTGCACGGCACCGCCGACACGTTGATCGACATCAGTGGGGGACGGCGGATCGCCGAACTGATCCCCGGGGCCCGCTTCGTCGCGATCGAGGGGATGGGCCACGACTACCCGGCCGAGTTGTGGCCGCGCTGGGTCGCCGAGGTGGCCGGCTTCTGCCTCGCAGACGGCTGAGGGGCGCGCCGTCGGGGCGGCGGCCGTTCAGCCCGCCTCGGCGAGGCCCCGCACGAACCCGACCAGCCGGCTCGTCCAGGTGGCGAGGTCGGCCCGGGTCGACGCGACGACCAGTTCCGAGTGCGGCATCAGCTCGTGCAGCCGTTCGGCCGTGCTGATCGGGTGGCCGGGGTCGCCGGTCCACGCCAGGATCAACGCCGGTGCGGCGATCGCGGCGATCACCGGCTCGGGCGGCAGGTCGGCGGTGGCGGCGCCGCGGTAGACGCGGGCGAGCCGCACCGGGTCGGTGCGGGCGAGCATCGCCGGGAACCGGCTCGGCCATGCCGGGTCGTCGACGAACGGGCCGGGTACCGGTCGCAGCGCGGCTCGTTCGATCAGCTCACCGTGGCGGCCCGCCTCGACCAGGTCGGCCATCGTCCGGTAGTTGCCGGCTTGCTCGGCGCGTGTGCCCCAGGCGGTCGGCGGGATCATCAGCACCAGCGCCGCGACCCGGTGGGGGGCGAGCACGGCGGCGTGCAGGGCGGTGGCGGCCCCCATCGACGCGCCGCCGGCGACGTAGCGGCCGATCCCCAGCTCGGCGGTGAGGGCGAGCTGGTCGTCGGCGAGCGCCTGCCACGAGTAGTCGTGCGGGTCGGGGGTCGACGCCGACGTGCCGTGGCCGCGGGCGTCGTAGCGCAGCACGCGCCCCTGGCGCGACACGGCGCCCCAGTCGAACACGCCGAGCTCGTCGTCCGAGGCCCGGCTGGCGGTCAGCCCGTGGCCCCACACGATGTCGGGGCCGGCGCCGCGCCACTCGTAGGCGAGTTCGCACCCCCGGATCGTCGCCACCCCACCGACGCTACCGGGCGGTGGTCGGCGCCGTCAGCTGTCGAAGCCGACGGTGCCCACCACCGGTTGGGCCAGACGCAGCCGCTGCTCGAACCCCGCCTCGTAGGGCATGAAGCCGTTGCGGTCGGGGTAGATCATCTGCACCATCTCGTAGGGTCGGCCCCGGTACCACGCCTCGGCGGTGCCGAACAAGGCGCCGCGGAGCGCGGCCTCGACCGGGGCGAACAGGCATCGCAGCCCGTTGTCGAGCAGGCCGATCAACTCCACCCCGAACGGGATCTCGGTGCCGCCGCGGCAGGCGTCGACCACCATGCCGATCAGGCCGTTGGCGGCCGCCGGGGTGAGCCCGAACACGGCGATCTCGGGGAACCCGACCAGCGCCGGTACCCCGATCGTGTAGGCGTACGAGGGCGTCGGCGGATCGGTGTCGGACCGTGGCGCGACCGGTTCGAGCGCCCAGCCGTTGGTCTCGATCATCCACTCGATCTTCTCGGCGTGCGGGATGTGGAAGTCGGGCAGCTCCATCACCCCATCCTGCCCGATCGGCACCCGACGGCGCGCCGCCCGGTGCCGGGGCTCGGTCATCGGCTGGGCACCGAGATCACCGGGCTGTCCCGATACCGTCAGCGCTTGCATGTACCGGTTCTTGTTGCGGCCCGCATGGATCGCCTTCCACCTGCTCGTGGCGCTCGTGGTGGTGACGATGGTCAACCTCGGCTCGTGGCAGCTGCGCCGGCTCGACGAGCGCCAGGCGTTCAACACCCGGGTCGAGCAGCGTTACGACGCGGTGCCGGTGCCGATCGACGAACTGCTCACGGCGTCGGCCGATCCCGACGCGATCGAGTGGCGCCCGGTCACCGTGTCGGGCAGCTACCTGGTCGACGGCACGATCGAGATCGTCAACCGCTCCCAGGGCGGCCGGGCCGGGCTCGACCTCGTGGTGCCCCTGCTGCTCGACGATGGTCGGGTCGTGTTGGTGAACCGCGGCTTCGTCGTGCTCGCCGACGACCGCACGCCGCCACCGGTGCCGGCGGTCGAGGTTGCGGTCACCGGCCGGCTGCGCGCTTCGCAGACCCGCGGGTTCGGGCAGCTCGCCGACGCCGCGACGGGCGAGCTGCTCACCGCCCAGCGCATCGACCTCGAGCGGCTGGCGGCGCAGATGCCCGGCGAGCTGTTGCCGATGTACGTCGACCTGACCGTGTCGGACCCACCCGAGCCCGTCGGTGGGCCGGTGCCGGTCGCGCTCCCCGAGCTGACCGAGGGCAACCACTTGTCGTACGCGGTGCAGTGGTTCATCTTCTCGATCGCCGTCGTCGCCGGCTGGGTGCTGGCGGTGCGCCGGTCGATCGCCACCCGGCGCGCCGGGCCGCCCGCCGTGCCCCCCGCCGACGCGGTCTGACGGTCAGCGGCGTTCGAGTGCCGCCATGCGGCGGAACTGTTCGACCACGTCGGGTGTCGAATGGGCCGGGTCGAGCTGGCGGTAGACGGCCTCGACGTTGACCGCGATCCGGCCGAACTCGCCCAGCGAACCGAACTGCTCCGAGGCACCGATCGCGACGGCGATGTCGCGGGCGGCGTCGAACGCGTCGAGGCCGGCCCCGTGGCGTGCCGTGGCCTCGCGTTCGACGAACACCAGGTAGTCGCGCACCGCCGTCACCCCCGACTTGTCGGTCACCGGGCCGTGGCCCGGCACGACGGTCTCGACGTCCATCCCCAGCATCAGGTCGCAGGCTGCGATCCAGTTCGACAGCGGCCCGGCCCACACGATCGGCGTGCCGCCGATGAACAAGATGTCACCGGTGTACACCACCCCGGCATCGGGCACGACGGCGATCGTGTCGCCGGCGGTGTGGGCGGGGCCGACCTCGATCAGCTCGACGGTGCGCCCGCCGACGTCGAGCTCGAGGCGGCCGTCGAACGTCCGGTCGGGCAGCCGCATCTCGATGCCCTCGAAGTCGAAGTCGCCGAAGAACGAACGGAACAGGTCGCCGGTGGCCCCGGGATCGGCGTTGAGCGCGGCCAGCAGCGCCGCCGGCACGTCGCCCATCTCACGGGCGGTCGCCGACGAGGCGACGACCTGGGCGCCGGCCACCAACTGGTTGCCGTAGCAGTGGTCGCCGTTGGCGTGGGTGTTGACGACCGTGGCGATCGGCGCCGTACGGGTGTGGGCCGCCAAGGCGTCGAGCATCCGTTCGGTGATCGTCAGGTCGAACAACGTGTCGACCAGCAGCGATGCACCGTCGCCCACCACGAGGCCGGCGTTGCTCCAACCCCAGCCGCCGTCACCTTGCAGGTAGGCCAGGCAGCCGTTGCCGACTTCGTGCAGCGATGTCTGCGGAATCCCCATGCGCAAGGAATAGCACGCCCGACGGCCGGCGGCCGACCCGCCGGCGTCTCCCCCGTCGGGCGCCGCCCACTAGGTTCACCGGGCATGTCGAGCGCGGCGCGGTTGCGGGCACTGCTGGGTGGGCCGGGGTTGTTGACCGTGCCCGGCTGTTCCGACGCGCTCGGCGCGCGGCTGATCGAGCAGGCCGGGTTCGACGCCGCCTACATGACCGGGTTCGGGGCGTCGGCGACCCTGTTGGGCGCCCCCGATGTCGGCCTGCTGACCGGCAGCGAGATGGTCGACAACGCCCGCCGGGTGGCCGCCGCGACGGCGCTGCCGCTGATCGCCGACGGTGACACCGGCTACGGCAGCGCGGTCAACGTGATGCGCACGGTGCGCGACTACGAGCGGGCGGGGGTCGCCGCGATCCAACTCGAGGACCAGGTCTCCCCGAAGCGCTGCGGCCACCTGGCCGACAAGCAGGTGATCCCCGCAGACGAGATGACGGCCAAGCTGCGCGCCGCCGTCGAGGCCCGCGACGAGATGTTGATCGTCGCCCGCACCGACGCCCGGGCACCCGAGGGCCTGGCGGCAGCGATCGAGCGTGCCCACGCGTACGTCGCAGCCGGTGCCGACGTGTTGTTCGTCGAGGCTCTCGAGTCGGTCGACGAGGTGGCCGAGGTCGGCGCCGAACGATTCGGCGTGCCGCTGGTGTACAACTGGGTCGAAGGGGGACGCTCTCCGGCCCTCGGCGCCGAGACGGTGGCCGCGCTCGGGTATGCGGTGCTGCTGGCGCCGATCACCCTGCTGCTCGCCGCGACCGACGCGATGCAGGCTGCTCTGCGCCGGCTCCGCGAGCACGGTGTGCCCGCCATCGCCGAACCCGGGGTGTTCGGGCGCTTCACCGACACGATCGGCCTGCCCGCCGTGCTGGATCTGCAGCGGCGCTTCGGCACCGAGCGCTGACGATCAGAAGCGGTCGTTGCTGCGCTTCTTGGGGGGCGCCTTGAACGGCGCCTCGAGCAACATCTCGAAGCGGGCGTCGTCGGGCTGGTTCGGTTCGTTGAGGCGCTGCAGGTAGGCCTTGAGGGCGGCCCGGGCGGGCGCCACGTGGTCGCCTTTCATCCCGACCGAGCGGTTGAGCGCGTCCTTGGCCTTGGCGACACGCTCTTTGCGCAGGGCCTTCTCCTCGTCCGACCGCGCCACGGCCACTTTGTTGGCCTTGGCTTGCTGCTGCGCGAGGCGACGGGCCTCGATCTCCTGCAGTGGTGTGAGTTTGCCGGGCGATGCCATGTGCTGATCCTTCGTCGTCGGGAAATGACGACGATACCGCCGGGCACCGGCGCCGCCTCGTGGCGTCGGCGCGGCACTCGGATCAGGTGGCGAGCACGGCGCCGACCTCGGCGCGTTCGGCGGCGGTCAGCCGCCACCGCGACGCCGCCACGTTGTCGGTGACCTGCCGGGGCGACGTCGCCCCGGCGATCACCGACGCGACGAGCGGGTTCGAGGTGTGCCAGCTGAGGGCGAGGTCGAGCAGGCGGTGACCCCGGGCCCGGGACCACTCGATCAGCCGCTCGACGACCTCGAGCTTGTCGTCGTCGATGAACGCCCCGGCCCGGTCGCCCCACACCGCGAGCCGCGAGCCCTCCGGGCGCTCGACCCCTTTGCGGTACTTGCCGGTCAGCAGGCCCGACTCGAGCGGGAAGTAGGGCACGAACGCGACGCCGAGGCGCTCGCAGGCGTCGAGCACCCCGTCGGTCTCGGGCGCCCTGGTGAGCAGGCTGTAGTGGTTCTGCACCGACGCGAAGCCGGGCAGGTCACGGGCGGCGGCCGCCTCGGCGGCGGCCACGAGTTCGCCGGCGGCGAAGTGGGTGCATCCGATCTCGCGGATCTTGCCTTCGGCCCGCAACTCGGCGAGGCAGCCCAACGTTTCCTCCACCGGCGTGTCGGGGTCGCGGCGGTGCAGTTGGTAGTGATCGACGTAATCGGTGCCGAGGCGGGTCAGGCTGCCCTCGAGCCGCGCCCGGATCTGCGCCGGGGCGCCGCCCCGCTCACCGTCGGCGAGGCTCGCCGTGTGGCCCCACTTGGTCGCCACCAGCACCTGCGACCGCCGGGCTCCGAGCGCCCGACCGAGGTATTCCTCCGAGAGGCCGCGTCCGTAGCTCTCGGCGGTGTCGAAGTAGTTGATCCCGGCGTCGATCGCGGCGTCGACGACCCGACGGGTGGCGTCGGCGTCGATCCGCATGCCGAAGTTGTTGCAGCCCAGGCCCACCGCCGACACCTCGAGCGCACCCAGGCGGCGAGTCTCCATCGCACCAAGGTATCTCGCGGCACCCGCCCGATCGCAGGACCGGTCAGCCGCCGAGCGTCGCGGCGAGGTCGACCGCCGTCGGGGGTTCGGTGCTGGTGCGGCAGGCGGCGAGACGGCCGATGATCGACCACGCAAAGTGATGTGCCTGGCACCGTCGGCGAGAACCGGCGGGAATTGTGCATGCCTGTCGAAGACTTGACCGAACCAGGCTTTTCCTGGCGGGGCGACCGCCACCAGAGTGGCATGAACGGCCGATCGGGCTTCACCACGGCGACCACTCGGGGTCACCGTCGGAGCCGCCGACTGAACGAAACCTGAACATTCGCGACGCCACCTCGCCCGCACCCGGCCGGCCGCCGGGGGCCGGCCGGCTCCGGCGTCACCACACCGCACGAGGCACCCACATGACCATCACCTTCCGCCCCATCGCCACCACCGACGGCCCCCCGGCGGCCCCCGAGGATTCGCTGCCCACGATGCGCCAGCTGATCCGGCCGTTCTGGTTCGCCGGGGCGCTGTTGATGATGCTCGATGGGCTCACGACGTACATCGCACTCCGTTTCCTCGCCGACGGCGGCGCTCGCGAAGGCAACCCGATCGCGGTCTGGGCGATCGAGCATCTCGGTCTGGCCGGCATGTGCGCGACCAAGGTGGTGATCGGGGTCACCATGATGTGGCGGCTGGCGGCGGCCGCCGACCGTGGCCACCGCTTCGACTGGCTCAACCGCAGCGTCTTGCTGCGCCGGCAGCCGCTGTGGAAGGTGCGCCGCAACGCCGCCTATGCACTGGCGTTCAGCCTGGTGCTGATGGGCGTCGTCGTCGGCAACAACCTGAGGGCGATCGTCACCTTGGCGGCGCGCTGACCGCATCGGCCGACGAGCCGGGCGATCGCCTAGGCTGGTCGCCGATGAACGCCGAGGTCGACGCCTACGTCGACCGATCGCAACGCTGGCCACTCGAGATGGCTGCGCTCCGTGCGATCCTGCTCGAGTCCGGCCTCACCGAGAAGATCGCCTGGGGCAAGCCGTGCTATGGCCACGACGGCCGGCACATCGCCATCATGCAGGAGATGAAGGGATTCCTGGCGCTGATGTTCTTCAAGGGCGCCCTGCTCCCCGATCCGGAGGGGGTGCTCGAGGCGCAGGGCCCGAACTCGCGGTCGGCCCGGCGGATCGGGTTCCGGTCGGTCGCCGACGTCACCCGGTCGGCCCGGGCGGTGGCGGCGCTCGTCGACGCCGCGATCGCCGTCGAACGAGCCGGCCTGACGGTCGGCCCGCCACCGCCGCCGGTGCTCGTCGACGAGTTGCAGCGCCGACTCGACGGCGACCCGGCACTGCGCGCCGCGTTCGAGGCCCTCACCCCGGGCCGGCGGCGCGAATACCACCTGTACATCGCCGGTGCGAAGCAGGCCGCGACCCGCACCGCGCGGGTCGACAGGTGCACACCGCGGATCCTCGCCGGGGCGGGGCTCCGCGACCGCTGACCGCACGCCGCCGCCGCTGCGCCGCGGCCGTCGGTTGCCCTCCCCCGGCCCGAGGCGCACACTGGAAGGTGACGGACCGGCGCGCGGCGCGCGCCACCACCGGTTGCGTGCCTTCGGCTGGTCGAAGGAGGTGAGCAGCATGACGCTCACGGAGGAACGCCGGCATTCGAGTGCCGGACACCAGCAGTACCCATCGGGCAGCCACGAGCGGCGCGGGTGGTTCGTCTACCTCGCCGTCGCCGTTGCGGCGGTGGTCGGGTTCGGCGGCGGTTGGCTCGCCTTCGGTGGCGACGACACCGTCGAACCCGAGCAGGTCGAGCCGGCCGGGCAGGTCGTCGGCGCCGCCCAACTCGAGCTCGAGCAAGCCATCCGAACCGGCGGGTTCCGCACCGGGACCTATCTCAACCAGGATGACGGGCGGTACATCACGCTCCGGTTCTCCGAGGACGGCACCTACGTCCACAACATCGACGGCTACTCGGTGCGCGGTGTCTATGTCATCAACGGCAGCCTGCTCACCGATGCCATCAACGACCGCGAATCCCGCACGGCACCGGCGACCTACCGCTGGCGCTACGACGCCGGCACGCTCAGCTTCGAACTCGTCGGTCAGGACACGCAACCGATGCGGAAGAATGTGTACATCGGTGCCACCGGCGAGGGCCGCGTCTACGAGCTCACGAAGTGAGCGGGCAACCCGCGCCGGGCGGGTCGCCGACGCGTCCACCCGCCGCAGCGGGGCATCGGTAGACTCGCTGCGTGACCTTGCGCGTGGTGGTGGCCGACGATGCCCTCATCGCCCGTGAGGGCATCGTCCGGGTGCTCGAGTTCGCCGACGGCATCGAGGTCGTGGCGACGTGCTGCGACTACGACGAGGTGATCGATGCCGTCGACCGCCTCGCGCCCGACGTGCTGGTGACCGACATCCGGATGCCGCCCACCGGCACCGACGAGGGCATCCGGGCCGCGATCGAGCTCCGCGGTCGCCACCCCGATCTCGGCGTCGTCGTGCTGTCGCAGTACGTCGAGCCCCAGTGGGTGCTCGACTTCCTCGATGGCGGCACCGCCAAGCGGGCCTACCTGATGAAGGAACGGGTCGGTGAACCGGGGCAGCTGGTGGCGGCCATCCGCCAGATCGCGGTCGGCGGCTCGGTCGTCGACCAGGTCGTCGTCGAGGCCCTCGTCGAGAGCCGCGCCCGTCCGAGCAGCTCACCGGTCGACGCGCTCACGGCGCGCGAGCGCGAGGTGTTGGCGGCGATCGCCGAGGGGAAGAGCAACGCCGCCATCGCCGAGCGGCTCGTCGTCAGCCAACGCGCCGTCGAGAAGCACATCAACTCGGTGTTCAGCAAGCTGGGCCTGTCGAGCGACACCGAGGTCCACCGCCGCGTGGCCGCCGTGTTGATGTATCTCGCCTCGGCCGAACGAGGCGGGTGAGGCTGGCACCACCATGATCGGGCAGGACTGCACCCTGGCCCGAACGGGTCGTCTCGGGAGACGATGAACGTGCCCGATCCGATCGAGGAGCCTGCCATCATCTCGCCCACCGACGTTCCCGTGCTGATCGTCGACGATCAGTTGCCGTTCCGCACGGTGGCGCGCACGGTGGTCGGTGTCACCCCGGGGTTCTCGGTGGTCGCCGAGGCCGAATCCGGCGAGCAGGCCGTCGAACGGGCGGCCGAGTTCGCGCCGGCACTGGTGCTGATGGACATCAACCTCCCGGGCATCAACGGCGTCGAGGCGACCCGGCGCATCCTCGCCACGGCGGGCGACACGGTGGTGGTGCTGGTGTCGACGTACCGGGCCGACGATCTGCCCGACGGCGCCGACCGCTGTGGAGCGGTGGCGTACGTCCACAAAGAAGACCTGTCGCCGGTGCTGTTGACGTCGATCTGGCAACAGCACCGCCCTGCGGGCTGAGCCTGCGCGGTCAGCGCAGCTCGCGGGCCAGCGCCGAGCGGGCGGCGAGCCGGCCGCACATGCCGTGCACACCGCCGCCCGGCGGCACCGACGACGAGCACAGGTACCAGCCGTCGGCCGGGACGATCCACGGCCGCGCCGCCACCACCGGTCGGAACACGAACTGGCGGATGTCGGCCGCGCCGCCGTTGATGTCGCCGCCGACGTAGTTGGCGTCGTGGGCCTCGACGGCGACGGTGTCCATCGTGCGCCGCGCCAGGATCCGGTCGCGGAACCCGGGCGCGAACCGCTCGATCTGGCGCTCGATGCGGTCGGTCATGTCGACGGTCGAGCCGTTCGGAACGTGGCAGTAGCCCCACAGGGTGTGCTGCCCGGTCGGGGCGCGGCTCGGGTCGAACAGGCTGGTCTGGGCGACCAGCACGAACGGTCGCTCGGGGTGCTGCCCGGTGGCGACGGCGTGCTCGGCGGCGATCACCTCGGCCGCCGTGCCGCCGACGTGCACCGTCGCCGCCCGCGCCACCTCGGGATCCGACCACGGGACCGGGCCGTCGAGCGCCCAGTCGACCTTGAACACCCCCGGGCCGTGGCGGAAGCGACCGACCCGACGACGCCAGCGGCCCGGGAGGCGGTCGCCCAGCATCGACACCACCGCCCCGGGCGAGGTGTCGGCGAGCACCACCCGCGACGGCGGCAGATCGTCGAGCGTGGTGACCAGCCGGCCACACTCCACTTCGCCGCCGCGCGACTCGAGTATCGACACCAGCGCGTCGGCGATCGACTGCGATCCGCCGCGGGCCAGCGGCCACCCGACGGTGTGGGCCAACCCGCCCAGCAGCAGACCGAATCCCGCCGTGGTGGGCGCGTCGAGCCGCTGGATCGCGTGCCCGGCCAACCCGGCCAGCAGGGCGGCCGCCTCGTCGCCGTCGAAGCGCCCGACGACCGACTCGGCGCCGCGGATCCCGGTCATGCCGTAGCGGGCGAGGGCGAGCGGGTGGCGCGGCAGCGCGAACGGGTCGAGCAGCTGGTCGGTCAGGTCGGTGCCGGGGCCGGCGACCAGGCCGAGCAGCCGCCGCCACCGGGCACCGTCGGCACCCAGCCGCGTCGCGGTGTCGGCGAGCGACCGTTCGAGGATCGCGGCCCGGCCGTCGAGCGGGTGGGCGAGAGGTGCGTCGGGCTGGATCCATTCGACGCCGTGCTCGGCGAGCGGTAGCGACCGCAGCGCCGGCGAGGCGAGCCCGAGCGGGTGGATCGTCGAGCACACGTCGTGACGGAACCCGGGCAGGGTGACCTCTTCGGTGCGGGTGCCACCACCGGGGCGGTCGGCCGCTTCGAGCACCAGCACCGAACGGCCGGCGCCGGCGATCTCGACCGCCGCCAGCAGGCCGTTGGGCCCCGATCCGATGACGACGGCGTCGTACTGGTGGGTCACGTGAGCGGCACCCGGCCGACGATGCGGGTGCCGCTGCCCGGTGCGCTGACGACCGCGAGCGAACCGGTGAACGCCCCGATCCGGTCGCGCATGTTGACGAATCCGTGGCTGAGCGACACCGAGTCGGCGTCGAAACCCACCCCGTCGTCGCTGACCGTGAACTCGAGCACGTCCCCATCCTCGCGCACCGTCACCTCGACGCTCGCCCCGTCCCCGGCGTACTTGCCGGCGTTCTGGATCGCTTCGAGGCAGCAGAAGTACACCGCGGTCTCGATGTCCTGGCCGTACCGGCCGAGGCCCTCGGCGTGCACGGTGACCGGGAGCGTGGACCGGTTGCCGGCGGCGGCGAGTGCGTCGGGCAGACCGCGATCGCGCAACCGTGGCGGGTAGATGCCGTGGGCGAGTTCGCGCAGCTCGGTGAGCGTCGCCTGGACGTCGCCGCGCAGCTCGGTCAGCATCGTCAGCGCCGTGTCACGGTCGACGTCGAGCAGCTGCTGGATCAGGCCGACCTTGACCGCCAGCGCGACCAGGTGTTGTTGGGCCCCGTCGTGCAGATCGCGCTCGATCTTGCGCCGGCTCTCGTCGGTGGCGGCGACGATCCGGGCCCGCGAGGCGACCAGTTCGGCGTTGACCACCTTGAGGTCGTCGAGGCTCGCCTGGAGGGCGTTGTCGAGCCGCACGTTGTGCAGGGCGAGCCCCAGTTGACGGGCGATGTCGATCAGCACCCGGTGCTCGTCGTCCTCGTTCAGCTCGACGGTGCCGGCGGGTCGTTCGGTGACGATGAATCCGAGCAGCTCGCCGAGGTGTGACACCGAGGTGAAGCGCACCGCCGACTCGCCCCGGTCGTCGAGCAGCCGCGGGATCCACACCGCCAACCAGGCGTTGCCCTGCACGTGGGCGCGGGCGGCGACCGACAGCACGTCGGGTTCGAGCGTGATCCGTGGCCGCACCCGATGGGGCACCGACACCGCCGACTCGTAGACGCCGTCGCTCCCGGTCCACACCTCGGCCGAGGTGGTCTTCATCGTCCCGCGGATCGACTCGACGAGCTGGAGCAGCAGCTCGTCCATCGGGATCGCCCGCGACATCCGGGTGGTGAACCGTTCGAGTGCCTGGTCGGGGGCGTCGTCGTCACCGAACACCCGCTGCGACGCGGCGGCGTGCAGCCGACGCTGGACGGGGACCACGGTTGCCGCCACGACGAGCGCGGCGAGGATCGACAGCACGAGCACGGTGCGCTCGCCGTCGTCGGGCGTCCCGTTGAGGCCGATCACCACGATCAGGTACACGGCGGCGACGAACGCCAGCAGCCCGGCGGCGACGATCGTCGTCACCAGCACGTCGGCGATCATCCCGAGGGCGCGACGCGAGGCGGTCGCCGCCAGCCCGAGCGCCGGCACGGCGCAGATCCCGATCACCGCCGCCCGCAGGTCGGCCGGCCAGTCGCTCACGGCGGCCAGGGCGAGCACGGCGGCGATCGCCACACCGCACACCGTGATCCCCCAACCGATCCACTGCAGCCGGGCCCGTTCGAGGGTGCCGGCGCCCTGGCAGGCGACGAACGCCGTCGAGCAGGCCGTGACGCCGACGCCGGCCGACGCCACCCACATCACGGCCGCCGGCACGTCGGGTGCGGCGACGGCCAGCAGGCACGCCGTCGCCGCGCCGAGCAGGGCGACCACGATCAGCCCGCGGCGCTGCACCGCCCGCGCCGGACGCCCGTCGGGGGCGACCGTCACGAAGCCACCGGAGGCGATCAGCAACGCCCCGATCGCCAGGCCATGCAGGATGCCACGATCGTCGAACGCCGCCGTCGCCACCACCAGCGCGACGGTCGCCGGGACCGCCGCCGCGACGAGCCCGGTCGGCTCGCTCGCCCGCTGCCATCCGACCACGGCGGCGGCCGACGACCAGGCGATCACCACCCCGAGTGCCGCCCAGCCCGACGCGACGTCGAGCTCGATCGCGGCGACGGCCGCGACGCCGACGGCCACGATCGCGATCGCGACGGCGCCGAAACCCCCCGCCCGTGTGCCCGGGCCGGCGATCGACATCGCATCGCCGCCGGGTGCCGAGGTCGCTGACGGGCGACCGGACGCCGTTCGCTGGGCGGCCGGGTGTGTCGAGGTCGTGTTCGATCGATCTTCGATCATGGCATCACTCCGGTCTCAACGATCGCAGGATCCGGGCGCGGTCGAGGCGCCACACCAGTGCGCCGCCGACCGCGACCCCGACGGCGAGCACCCCGAGCAGGATCGCCGCCACTGGTCCGATCGGCACCTGCGGCTCGGCGACGGTGCCGAACGAGGTGGCGACCAGCGACCAGCTCCACCGCCCGAGCACGATGCCGAGCGGCGCCCCGATGACCACCCCGGCGACGGCGACGGTCGCCCCCTGGGCGACGCCGATCCACCGCACGGTCCGGGGGCGGGCGCCGAGCGCGGAGAGGACCGCCAGGTCGCGGCGATGGCTGCGTGCCGACTCGACGAGCGAATGCACGACGGGGATCCCGACGAGCACCATCAGCGCGACGGCGAGCCAGCGGGGAAACGCGGCGAGCGCCCGCAGGCTGTCGATCTCGGCCGGCTCACCGGACGGTTCGACGAGGGGTCCGAACTCGGAGTAGGCCCCCTCGAGCCGTGCGCCGAGGATCTCGAGGTCGGCGTCGGGGTCGACGTCGAGCGCGATCCGGCTGAAGCTGAAGAACGTGTGCAGCAGCGACGGGTCGATCATCGCGCCGTCTCCGAGCGCGGTCTTGTCGGCCCCGGAGTACGTGCCGATGGCCGGGAGCACGGCGGTTCCCACGACGGTGGCCTCCCCGCTCCCCTCGGGGGCGACGTAGGCGACGGTGTCACCGATCGACAACCCCAACGCACCGAGCGTGTTGCGGCCGAGCGCGATCTCGCCGGGGCCGGACGGCGCCCGGCCGTCGGTGATCGTTCGCTGCACCGGCCGGTCCGAGTCGCGGTAGGCGACCACCGGCACCCGCCTGCCGGCGAGTTCGATCTCGCCGGCGTGCAGCGACGAGGCGGCGAACACGTCACCGCCGGCGAGGGCCGACGCCATCACGTCGTCGAGGACGTTGCCGACTTCGGCGTATTCGGGGATCTCTCCAGTAAACATGACCGTCGCCGACCAGCTCGTTCCGAACAGGCGCGGGGTGTCGGTCACATGGTCGATGCTCGCCGTGAACACGACCGCCGCGACGGCGAACATGACACCGGTGAGCGACCCGATGATCGCCAGTCGGCCCGAGGACCCGCGATCGCGTTCGAGCGCGAACCGGCCACCGAGGGCGACCGGGATCGGCGCCGCGCCGGCGTCGAGAACCCGCGCCGTCAGAGGACGGGGACCGGGGACGGGACGACGCGCGTCGGGCCGGGTCGCCCGCCACACCACGATGCTCGACGCGGCGACCGCCAGGACGAGCGCGATCGCCCCGACGGCGACCACGAGCCAGTCGATCGTCCAGCCCGGCGAGATCTCGACCAGGCGAGCCGGCCCGACGGGCGCGATCGGCGAGGCGAGCGCCGCGGCGACGGCACCGGTCACGAAGCCCGCCAGGCCGGCGACGCCGAGCTGCACCGTCGAACTGCGCCACACGACGCCGTGATCGGCGCCGAGGGCGTGGAACACCTGCCGGGTG
Organism: Ilumatobacter sp.; assembly: GCA_036526035.1. GTDB lineage: Bacteria > Actinomycetota > Acidimicrobiia > Acidimicrobiales > Ilumatobacteraceae > Ilumatobacter. The sequence continues at coordinate 55,633 of DATCZG010000056.1, forward strand.
CCGGCGCGCGAGGCGAGCCATCGCTGGATCGCCTGGCCGATCACGAGCAGCCCGATCAGCAACACGACGACGGCGAAGATCGCCAGCACGCCGCCGGGCGTGCTCGTGCGGCGCTCGGCCTTGACGGTGATCCCGGCCATGGTCTGGTAGACGATCGTCTCGTCGGGCACCAGGGCGTCGACCGCGTCGCGGAAGCCATCGACGCGCGACGGATCGTCGAGCCGTACCCCCCAGCCGCCGAACAGCAGCGCCGGCCGGCCGAGCTCGTCGAACAGGGCCGGTGTGACCATCGCCGACGGCAGTTCGTAGCCGGAGTCGACCGCGACGAAGTCCGGGAAGCGCCCGATCCCGGTCACGGTCACCTCGCGGGCGGGCGCGAAGCCGTCGGAGGTGAGCAACTCGATCACCGCCGCCTCGAAATCGGGCAACGACATCTCGCCGCTCTCGATCGCCCTCTGTAACGCCGCGATCGGAACCCCCTCGTCGCCGCCCACCAACCGGAGCGGCACGACATCGCCGACCGTCAGGTCGTAGATCGCCGCGAACTCGGTGTCGGCGAACAGCTCGTCGGTCGCGGCCGGGTCGGGGAAGCGGCCCTCGGTCATGATCGGTCGCCCGATCTCGAACCCGATCACCCCGTCGCTCCCCCACACGATCCCCGGTTCTCTTTCGAAATCTCCGAGCGACGCGGCGCCCTCGGGGATCGTCAGCAGCGCCTCGAGGCGCCCGACCCCGGTGACACCGTCGAGTGCGCGCAGGTCGTCGGTCATCAGCTCGGTCATGGCGCCGTTGTCGGGGTTGACGAGCACGTGCCACGCGTTGGTGCCGTCGAGCATCCGTTCGAATGCGGTGTCGGTCCGGCGCGCCGCCGCCGCCGACCACAGCACGATCGCGGCGACCGTCGCCACGAGCAGGGCGATCGGAACGAGCGACCGCCACCCGCGCCGCAGCTCGAGACGGGCGAGATCGCCGGTCACTGCCATCTCATTCCTCCCTCAATGCCGCGCTCGGCTGCTCTCGGGTCGCCCAACGGCCCGGATACCAGGCCAGGACGGCCGACCCGGCGAGGAACGCGACGGCGATCGGGACGACGAAGGCCCACGGCAGCACCGGCGTGTCGATGATGCCGAGGTCGCGCACCGAGAACTGCCAGGTCCAACGGCCGATGATCAGCCCGAGCGGAACACCCACCGACAGCCCGATGACCATGACGGTGACGGCCTGTGCGATCGTCGAGGTACAGACCTGGCGGCGGACGAACCCCAGTGCTCGGAGGACGGCGATCTCGTGGCGGCGGCGGCGACTCGACAGCACCAGGTAGTGCACCAGCCCGATGACGCCGAGGGCCCCCAGGAACACGCCGAGAGCGACCAGTGACGACCTCATGCGGCCGAGCTGGATCAGCTTGTCGGGTGGTTGCGGGAACGAGTACGCCGAGACCGTGATCGGGTGATCGGCGGCGACGGCGGCGGCGGTCGACTCGACGTCGAGCCCGTCGGCCACCCCGATGACCATCGCCGAATAGGGCTGTTCCCAGATCGATCCGAGGATCTGCTCGAAGCCCTCGACGGTCATCACCGCAGCCACGTCGCGGGGTGCGACGCGGTCACCCACGTCCGTGTTGACCACGGTGCCGGAGACCTGCACCACGACGGGACGGCCGTCCTCGCCGTCCAGTTCGACGTCGTCACCGATCGCCACTCCGAGCCGGTCGGCGGTCGCGAGTCCGAGCGCGATCTCGCTCGGGCTCGACGGGGCCCGTCCGTCGAGCATCACCGGAGCGATCGAGCCGTCGATCACGTAGAAGGCGCACAGCTGGGTGGGGGCGCCGGCGATCGCCGGGGTGCCGCAGAACACGCCGCCGACCCCGTCGACGCGGGGGTCTGCCGCGAGACCGCCGGCCACCTCGAGCGGATCGGTGTCGGGCATGTGGTCGGGAACGAAGTCCCACGTCCGCCCGTACCGCTCGGCGTCGCCGACGGTGTCGGTGCGGGTGGCCTCGATCGTGCCGATCGCGATGATGCCCGCCACGCCGATCGTCGCCCCGGCGATCGCCGTCCACGGATGGACGGTGCCGCTGCGACGCCGCGGGCCGAGAACCGTCGAGAAGCCGTCGGCCACCGAGGGGCTCAGCCGCGCCCTGACACCCTTGAGGCGCGTCGACGGCACGGCGTCGATCCGGCGGTCAGGAGCGGTAGCGAGTCGACCGCAGACCAGGGCGGCGGCGACCAGCACGATCCACACGCCGGTCGCCACGCCGAGGTGGACCAGCGGGTCGAAGCGCAATCCGGGGTCGACCTCGGCCCGGCGGGCGATCGAGTAGGGGAAGATCGGGCTCAACGCAGCGGCGAGCACCGAAGCGGCGATCGCCCCCGAGGTGGTCGCCGCCACGAGGGGGATCGCGGCCGCCAGCGTCGATTCGCGGCGCGTGGCTCCGAGGGCGGTGGCCGCACGCCGGTCGACAGCCCCGAGCTGGAGGTGCCGCAACATGACCATGACCAGCACGATCAGCCCGACGACGGCGCCGACGACGGCGAACACCAGCAGGCTGACCGCGATCGCGTCGAAGGCGGAGCGCGTCGCCCCGAGGTCCCTCTCGATGGATCCGTCGAACACCTCGGCGTTCCCCGGTACCCGTCGCTCGATGAGCTCGCGCGCCGCCAGCAGATCGAAACGCGCGGGTTCGGTCTGGAGGAAGAAGAGCGTTCCGAACCGTGCTGCGTCGGGATACGTATCGAGGAAGGCCGGCGACGCCAGGGCGATCGGGTTCTCCGAACCGGTCGGCGACAGGTCGTCTGTTCCGCGCACGACGCCGACGACGTCGAGCACGAGCTGCGGGCCGTCGAGCATCTCGCCGTCGTCGCCCACCTCGCCCCGGACCAGGAGGTCAGCGGTGACATCCGACATGGTGTCGGCGGTCAGGACACCACCGACGTCGAGGTCGAGCTGGGTGGCGGCGATCTCGGTCAGGGCCACCTCGTGGCCCGCATCGGCGGCCGGCAGGCGGCCGCGCACCACGAACGGCCGATCGGTGGGCGGGGGGTCGTCGTTCGAGTTCCGATCGGACAGCGACGGGTGCTGGCCGGGGACCGCGTATTCGGTGAAGACCGCCATGTCGAACTGGGTGCCCGCAAAGATCGGACCGATCGCCTGAGCCCGTACCGTGCGGACCCCGTCGAGCGCACCGAGTTCGGCGACGATCTGGGTGACGGCGCTGTCGTCGTCGGCGAGCGCCGGCCAGGCGAAACCGACCATCGTGTCCGAGGAGTTGGCCGACTCGAGGAAGCGGTCGAGCACCGTCGATGTCCGGTGGGCACCGGCAGCGGCGGTGAGCAGTGTCCCGACGATGACGACGGTCGACAGACCGAGCACGATCACCGACCAACGATGCCGATGCAGGTCGGCTCGGGCGAGCAACCGGACGAGGTCCATCGACCGGTCGCCTCAGATCTCGATCCGGCCGTCGCGCATCTCGACGATCCGGTCGGCACCGGCCGCGACCTCGTCGCTGTGGGTGACCATCACGATCGTCTGCCCGTCGTCGTGGAGCCGCCGGAACAGGCCGAGCACCTCGCGTCCACCGTCGCTGTCGAGCGCACCGGTGGGCTCGTCGGCGAGCAGCAGGGTCGGCTCGTTGGCGAGGGCGCGGGCGATCGCCAGCCGCTGGCGCTGCCCGCCGGAGAGCACCGCCGGCAGGGCACCGGCCTTGTCGCCCAGCCCGAGCAGGTCGAGCAGGTCGCGGGCGCGCACCTCGGCCGGGCGGCGCTTCTGACCCGCCAGCAGCGCCGGGAGGACGACGTTCTCGAGCGCGGTCATCCCCTCGAGCAGGTTGAAGAACTGGAACACCATGCCGATGTGGCGGCGCCGCATCCGCGCCAGCCAGTCCTCGTCCTGGCCGGTGATCGTCTCACCGCCGACGACGATCTCGCCCTCGTCGGCCACGTCGAGCCCGGCGACCAGGTTGAGCAGCGTCGACTTGCCGCACCCCGACGGACCCATGATGGCGACGAACTCGCCGGCGGCGACCTCGAGGTCGAGGCCGCGCAGTGCCCGTACCGGCGCCAGCTCGGCCTCGAAGGTGCGGTGCACGCCGACCGCCCGCAACGGTGGCGGGGCGGCGGCGGACGGCGAATCGGCCGTGCTCTCGGTGGTCAGGCTCATGGATGCTCTCCTCGTGGTTCGGCGGATTCCGGGGCGGGGATCCGGTAGGCGGCGACCGGCGTCTCGCGACCCTTGACGAGCTGGTCGCCGAGGTCGTCGAACGGGTGGGCGTCACGGTGCTCGCCGAGGCTGGCGAAGGTGGCACCGCTGACGACCGTGGTGCCCGCCGGCCGTGCCAGGTCCTGCAGGCGTTGGGCGAGGTTGACGGTGTCGCCGACCACGGTGTATTCGAGGCGTTCCTCGCTGCCCAGCATGGCGGCCGCGACATCGCCGGTCGACAGGCCGATGCCGAGCCCGAACGGGGCCATGCCGTCGGCCGCCCACCGGGCGTCGAGCTCACGCTGGCGTTCGTGCATCGCGATCGCCGCCCGCAGGGCCCGGATCGCATGGTCGTCCTGGGGGAACGGCGCCCCGAACACCGCCATCACGGCGTCGCCGACGTACTGCATCACCGTGCCCCCCTCCTCGAGGATCGCCGAGTTCATCGCCCGGCGGTGCTCGTTGAGCTGTCCGGCGAGCACGGTCGGGTCGCTGCGCTCGGCGATCGACGAGTAGCCGCGGACGTCCGACATCAAGACGGTCACCTCGAGCCGCTCGGTGCGCTCGAGCATCGACGGGTCGTCGCGGATGCGCTCGGCGAGCCCGCCGGGCAGCAGCCGGCTCAGCGTCTCGCCCTGCTCTTCGCGCTCGACGATCGCCCGTTGCAGGGCGCGCAGCCGGCCGAGCGCCTCGGACCCGCCCGAACTGGCGTCGCGGGCGAGCTTCAGGAACAGTTTCTCGATCGCGTCGTCGACCGCCTCGGGGGTGGTGCGCTCGGCGACCGCGATCGCCTTCACCGGTCGGCCTTCGGCGACGTGGCGCAGCAGCCGTTCCTCGGTCGGTGACAGGTCGGCGGCCCCGCGCGCCGGCGCCATGAGGGCGTCGACGATCTCGGGGTCGAGCATCGAGCCGCCGGTCGCCACGTCCCTGATCGCCCGCGCCAGACGGTTGCCGTCGGCGACCCGCTCCTTGAGCAGGTAGGCGTAGCCGGCGCTGCCCTCGCCGAGCAGCGACACCGCGTATTCGGGGTCGTCGTACTGGGACAGGATCACCGTGCCGGTGCCGGGCCGCAGCTTGCGGATCCGTTTGGCGGCCTCGATCCCCTCGTTGGTGAACGTCGGTGGCATGCGGATGTCGGTGACGACGACCTGCGGCTGGTGGACGGTGGCCGCCTCGATCAGCGTGTCGTAGTCGGAGGCGACGCCGACCACCTCGATGTCGGACTCGACCCTGAGCAACGCCCGCACCCCCTCGCGGACGATCAGGTTGTCGTCGGCGAGCACCACGGTGATCGATCGGTCGGCTCCCACACCGCACAGTCAACACCACCCCGAGACCGGTGTGGAAGGGCGGTGACCGGTGAGGGCGCGGTGGTGCCTGCACCACCCCCCGATGCAGGTGGGCGCCCTTCATCCCGATCGGCGGTCCGACGCACCATGCATGCACCACCCGCCGACTCGAGGCGGCGAGCACGTCACAAAGAGGTCAGGAGGACCAGATGATCATCAGCGACCGATGCGTTCCCGCCGGGCAGCGCGTGATCCGCTCCGTTACAGCGCTCGGGCTGGCCGCCGGCCTGGTGCTCGCCGGATGCGGCGACGACGAGGGCGCATCGAAGGAGTACGAGCAGTTCTGTGCCGCCGAGCTGGCGATCGAGCGGGCGTCGATGGGCGACGACGAGGCCGCCTTGAGCACGGCGATGGACAACCTCGTCGCCGCCGCCCCGAACGACGACACGCGCCAGAAGGTGCAGGCGACGATCGACGCCTTCATGGCGTTGCAGGGCCCGCCCGACGAGGCGTTCAACGCGGCGTACGGAGAGGTGATGGCGATCGTCAAGGACGAGTGCGGCTTCCACCAGGTCAGCGTCACCGCCGAGGACTACAAGTTCTCGGGGGTCGACCGCCGGATCGACAGCGGCCCGACCATGTTCACGTTCGACAACGACGGCACCGAGTACCACGAACTGCTCGTGCTGCGCCGCAACGACGGTGTCGACCAGCCGGTCGAGGAACTGCTGGCCCTCGACGAAGAGACGGTGTCGTCGATGATCACCGACACCGGGGCGGCCTTCGCCGGTCCCGGCACGACGTCGTACACGGCGATCGACCTGCAACCCGGCAAGTACATCGCGATCTGCTTCATCCCGACCGGGCTGACCACGCAGGTGTTCGACGAGATGATGGCCACCGGGGCCGAGCCACAGGGCCAACCGCACGCCATGAACGGCATGATCGCCGAGTTCGAGGTGACGTCATGACCCGTCACGACGCCCGCATCACGACCGTGTCGTGGATCCCGTCGGAGGCGGTGACCGGCGGCAGCAAGGCGATCTTCGCCACCGTCGCCCACTACGACGACCCCCCACCCGACCGGATCGACGGTGCCACGACCGCCGACCAGCTCGCCACGCTCGAGCAGTGGCGGGCCGAGGACCGGTTCCGGTTCGTCAACCAGTTGGCGGCCTGGGTCGACGTCGACGACGCCGGCACGATCGTCGACGCCGGCTACGACGGCACCAGCATGATCGGTGCCACCACGCTCGGCCCGGGCGGCAGAGGTGTCACCTTCCAGGCCGTGCCGCTGCCCGTGTTGCAGGCCGAACCCGAGATCGGTCCCGGCTCGGTACGGTTCGTGCAGAGCTTCGGTGGGCGCACCGGCGTTCCGGGCCCACGGCGGGTCAACCGTCCACCCTTCGTCCAGTTCTGGGCGCCACTCGTCTGGACGACGTTGTCGCTCACGATCGGCGCCGACGGCACGGTGCAGTCGGAGCTGACCGGCTGCAGCCCGTTCCCCCGCCATTGGGTGTACGACGCCTCGGGGGCGCTGGTGGCGAAGTCGGGCACCACCGACTTCAAGGAGTGGTACCGCAACGTGCTCAAGGACTCGACCCCGTGGGGCGACGCCGACTCCGAGGCCGTGGTCACCGCCGTCGAATCGGCGGCCGAACGCGACCTGTCGCGGCGCATCATGCGCGAAGGCCGCTCACCGAAGGTGCGCAAGATCAAGTCCGGCACCGTGTTGATGCGCCAGGGCGACGAGGCCACCCAGGTCGTGCTGCTGCTCGACGGGGTGGTGAGCATCGACGTCGACGGTGAGGTCGTCGCCGAACTCGGACCCGGCGCGATCCTCGGTGAACGGGCCGTGATCGAACACGGCCGGCGCACCTCGACCGTGACCGCGACGACCGACTGCCGGGTGGCGATCGCCGATGCCGCCGACCTCGACGAGGAGGCACTGCGGGCGATCGGTGCCGAGCACCGCCGGGAGCACCAGCGCTAGCGTCTCGCCGCTGACGAGCGATCGTCATCGGTGATGACGATCGCTGCCGACGCATCGCGTTCTCGCAGCGAGCCATCTGCAACCCGACGATGACCTTCGACCACACCCCTGTGCCGCAGCGCGAACTCCGCCGCACCGCTGCAACCGACCGGGCGCGCCCACGATGAGCGCCGCACTGCTCGTCGCGCGGGCCGAGTTGCGCAGGAGGTGGCGACCGCTGCTCCTCCTCGTCGTGTTGCTGGCGCTCATCAGCGGCACGGCGATGACGGCGCTGGTCGGGGCCCACCGTACGGCGACGGGCCTCGACCGGCTCCGCGCCCAGGCGATGGCGAGCGACGCATCGTTCCAGTCGCAGGGCCAGTTCCATGCCGACGCCATGGAAGCCGTCGCCAGCGAACTCGACGAGGTCGAGGTGGTCGCCCAGCGACATCTCGTCAACGCCTTCCTGATCGACGGCGCGATCTCCGACATCGCGATCATGTCGGATCCCGACGATCGGTACGCACGGACGGTCGAGCGGCCCACGCTGATCGAGGGACGCATGCCCGATCCCGGAGCGCCCGGCGAGATCGTCCTCAACGAGCTGGCGGCCGCCAACACCGGCCTCGGTGTCGGCGACCGTCTGCAGGTGTTGACGTGGAGCAGCGCCGACCTCGAGGCCCTGTTCACGTCGGACTCGTTCCCGGGCTTCAACGGGCCGGTGCTCGATCTCGCGGTCGTCGGTGTCGTCCGCACCCTCGACGAGCTGCCCGGCGAGTTGCAGCGCACGAGCCCCTACGCGCTGGCGTCGGCATCGTTCCTCGCGGCCAACCCCGATCTCGGGTCGTGGCCGCCGGCGGTGTTCGTGAAGCTCCGCCACGGCGACGCCCGGATCGACGCGGTGAGCGAGGCGATGACAGCCGCACCCATCGGGGAGGGCGGCGAGGTCGGCCCGGAAGGGCACTACACACCGGCCACCACCGCCCGGACGGTCTATGTCGACACCGTCGCCCGAGCAACCGACAGCCTTGCGATCGGGCTGCTGATCGTGGCGCTCGCGTCGGCGCTGGTCGGCGCGTTCGTGGTCGGTCAGGCGGTCGTCCGGCACCTCGCCGGGTCATCGGCACCGGCGATCACGCTGCGCCAGCTCGGCGAGTCGCGGCAGCGCATCGCCGTGGGTGTCGCACTGCCGATCGCTGCTGCCGCGCTGGTCGCGGTCGTCGTCGCCATGGCGGTCGCGGTCGCCGCGTCCCCCGTGCTTCCCGTGGGGCTCGCTCGCCGCGTCGAACCCGACCCCGGTGTCGAGGTCGACCCCTTCGTGCTCGTCGGGACCGGATTGGTCACGATCGCGGTCGTGGTCGCGTTCACCGCCGCCGTGGCCACCCGAGAGCCGGGGCGTCGGCGCCGCGGCGCCCGATCGGGAACGCTTCCCGCTTCCATCCGGGCCGCCACCGCTGCCGGTGGCCCGCCCGTGCTGCTGGCCGGCCTCCACCTGGCGGTCGGCCGCGGCCGCAACGCGCTCCCGAACCGGTCGGCCCTGGTCGCGTTGGTCGTGGCGGTGTCCGGGGTCGTGGCGGCTGCGATGATCCACACCAGCAACGCCCAACTCGCCGACACCCCCGCCCAGTGGGGGTGGAACTGGTCGACGCAACCCGACACCTTCGACACCGAGGTCGACGCCGCCGAGGTCGAGGCCCGCCTCGCCGTCGACGGCCGCCTGGCGGGTGTCGGCAGCTACCGCACGGGGCAGGTCGTGTTGAACGATCGAGCGATGAACGGTTTCGCGATGGCGGCACTCAGCGGCGACGTCGGGTTCACCCGCCGCAGTGGCCGTCTCCCGTCCGGTCCCGGCGAGGTCGCGCTGGGGGCTCGCACGATGGAACTCCTCGGCGTCTCCGAAGGCGACCAGGTCACCACGACCGATCGCCGCTCCGGGTTGCGGCGTGAGCTCACGGTGGTGGGCACGGCCGTGTTGCCCTACAACGAGTCGATGCTGCTCGACGAGGGCGCTGTCCTGACCCCCGACAGCTTCGACCACCTGGTCATCGACGCCCCATCGAGCGCGATCGTGCTGGTCTACCCGGACGACGCCGACGTCGGGGCACTCGAGGACGAACTCGGGGCCGACTACGGCTTCACGTTCACCGCCTTCTCCCGCCCGATCGCCCCGGGGCCGGTGTCGAACCTCGGGGTCTCGGGCGACATTGCGACGGCGCTCGCCTGGTTCTTCGCCGTGTTGGCGGCCATGAGCATCCTCCACACCCTCACCGTCGGGAGTCAACGGCGGCGCCACGACCTGGCCGTGTTGCGAGCGGTCGGTTTCACCCGCCCCGACATACGCCGGGCGGTGCTCACCCACGGGCAGGTGCTCGCCGGCACGGCACTGATCCTCGGCGTTCCGGGTGGCCTGGTGATCGGTCGGCTCGTGTGGCACCTGCTGGTCCGCGAGATCGGCGCCCTGGCACCCCCCGTGATGCCCTGGCTCGTCGTCGTCGTGATCGCACCCATCGCGATCGGCGCCACCACGGTGCTCGCCTGGGGGCCGGGCCGCGCCGCCGCCCGGCGAACACCCGCCGCCGACCTGCGCGCCGAGTGAGCCGGCGCACGCGAGCGCGCCGCGGGTCGTCCGCGAACCCCCGCCCCGAGCCGTTCCGCGGTGCTTGCATTCCTCGCCCGTGCAGGTGCACGATGGGCGGGCCGCTGCTCGCAGGCGGTTCACCGAACATGGGGGTGTGATGTGATGGAAGACGATCGTGACCGCAGCGCGGCGATAGCCGGCTTCGTGTTCGTCGTGTTGTTTCTCGTGATGGCGTTGCTGCCGGGCGCGCCGCCCAAGGCCAGCGACCGGGCGTCGGAGGTGGCGGACTGGGTCGCCGATCAGGGTCGCCAGATCCGCTGGGCAGGGTTCGCCGGGGGGTTGGCGATGGTGCCTTTCGTGTTCTGGCTGGTGGCGGTGATGGACCGGGTACGCGGGTCCACCGCGCAGGGCCGGCGGCTGGCCCAGACGGCCGCCTTGGGCGGTGTCGCGGGAATGTTGATGGCCAGTACGGCCGCGGTGCTGCTCGGCGTGATGGCCATCGTCGGGCCGACCGGCTCGGCCGACGCCGATTCGATGCGGACGCTCTACGTCACCGGCAACAACCTCGGCTTCATGTCGTTGTTCGGCTTGGCGCTGATGCTCGCCGGCACCTCGCTGGCGGCGATGAAGTCGCAGGCCCTGCCGACCTGGCTCAACCGGTGCGCGCTCGGGGTCGCGGTGCTGGGCCTGTTCGCCGGAGCCGCCACCGCCTCGACCCGTGACGTCTTCGCCATCGTCGGCCTGATCGCCTTCGTCGGCATCCTGGTGTGGGTGGTGGTCGTGTCGGCGCTGATGTTGCGACCGGCGGCAGACTGACCCAAGGGTCACCCTCGGGGCGGCATTCTCTGTCGGCCGACCACCGCGAACCGTTCCTGGTCGACCGCGCCGGCCCGCGGCGGATGGGTGGCCGGCCCGACGAGCCGGCCACCCGACCTCCACCGTCCTCCACCGTGCGATGTCGTGCGATGTCGGGGTCGCTGCGGGTGACGTCGGGGGTATCCCGGCCGTCACCTGGAGCGGCGTTCAGCCGGCGGCGCCGAGCTTTTGGTGGTTGAGGACGCCGATCACGATGATCCACACGCCCCACGCGATGACGGCCACGAACCCCATGACGCGGAAGAAGTCGGCGTCGCTGGCGATGCCGATCATGGCCAACAACGACAACACGGCGACCAGGCCGCTGAGATGGCCGACCCAGCGCGGCAGGAAGGCGGTGCGCAGCACGAGGCCACCGACGGCGACCGCCATGACGACGTCGCCCATCGCCGAGAAGCCGAAGCTCACGCTCGAGATCTGGTAGAAGATCGACGCCCCGTCACCGACCAACTCCGCCGACGCCGCGGTTCCGGCGTCGATCGCGAATCCGCCCATGGCGCCGATCCCGCTGAGGAGTAGACCGATCAGCGCGATCACGGCGAGGCGGGGTGCGCCGTCCTCGGCCCGCGTCATCGCCCGCCACAAGGTGCCGAACCACCACGCAAAGCCGATCACACCGAGCGCCGTCAAGAACGCGCTCACTTGGATCTCGGTGCTCTTGTCGAGGTAGTGGGCGGCGATCTCCGCCGGCGAGTCGGTGCGGCTCGGCGGGTTGCCGGCGATGATCGAGCCGACCACAGCGAGCACGACGAACCACACGGCGCCCAGTGCTCCGTACCGTTCCCAGGTCTTGTCATCCATGTTCGAACCTCCTTGTCGAGATGTCGTGACCAATGGCCCCGGTGGGGCCATCAACGACCATACATCGTTGCGTCCGGCGCGATTTCCGGGCCAGCGGCGCGGCGGCGCGGCGGCGCCCACCGCGGTGTCGATGATGACCTTCCGGGGCGACCCGCCATGGCCCCCTTCGGCTCGAGCGGCGCCGCAGGGGCCGCACCGCCCACCGCGGTGTCGAGCTCGACACCGCGCCGACGGTCACGAAGCGCGACGGGATCGCTCGAGCCGGCGCGCGGCACGTCACGACGATCGAGTGCTCCCACCGCGTGCTCGGTGGCCGACCGTGCCCCGGGTGGTCGAACGCGATGATCAGCCGGCCTGGTGGGGGTCGCGCCACATCGGAAAGATCCCGAGGCGGCCAGGAAGGGCGATCGGGTCACGATCCCTGAACCCCCACCGGCGGTAGAGACGGCGGTTGCTCGGCGACGTCGCCTCGAGATACGCGCCGTGGCCCTGCCGATCGCATCGCTCGAGGGCGTCGGCCATGAGAGCGCCTCCGACACCGCGATTGTGGTGTCGCGGCGTCACCCCTGCCAACCACAGGTAGTAGTGCGCCTCGTTCGGATGACTCTGCCCCATCAGTTCACGCATGTGCATCAGCCGCTGCAGATCAGGTGCTGCCAGCACGGCCCGGGCCGCATCCAGGTTGGTGCCGGCCGGGTCGGGTTCGCGTCCCGGCGGATACCACAAGGCGACACCGGCGATCGCCCCTTCGACTTCGGCCACCAGCGCGGCGCCACCATCGAGTGCGTCGTCGAACGCGGCACCGAAGATGCCGTCGTGGAACCGCCGACGCCGGTCGGGATCCGGCACCACCCACACCGACAACGGGTCGTCGCAGAAGGCCGTTGTGAGCACGTCGATCGCTGTTGCCCGATCGGACCCCACCGCAGCGCGGATCACCGGCCTGATGGCTGCTGTCATCGGAGCATCATCGCACGGGGCCGACGATCTGATGCTCGTCGTGTCGAGCGGGATCAGCCCGTGTGGGTATGAATCGAGCCCTCGCCCAACGTGGTGATTCGTTCGCGGGCTTCGGCGCGGCGACTGGTGAACCCTGCAGCCGCGTCGTGGGCCGTCAACGCGGCAGCGGGCGGCATCGAGCGTCCCGTCCCTCGCGAGGCTCGCCTCGTGGCCATCAGTCACAGCGGCCCATGCCGCCAAGACGGCGAGGATGACTCGTCGTCGAGGGGTTCCATCGGGGCCCTTGTGGCACTGGTCGGGCAGTCCGAACATCTTGCATGTGGCGTCCTGGTCGTCCTCGCCCTCGCCGAGGGGTAGGACGAGCTCGACGTGGGACGAACATGTCGGGCACCGTGAACCCGCGCTCGTACACCTCCTGCGACTCGTCGGCCAGCATCAACAGCCGGCGCGGACCGTCGGGGTCGAGCAGACGGGTCAGGAGTTCGATCCAGATCGGACTGAAGTCCTGCGCCTCATCGACGATGATCGTGTCGAACCGTTCGGTCGTCTCGTCCCAGTAGTCGAGCAGATGCCCGATCTCGACGGTGTCCCACCACTCGCGGTCGGCGTCGTCGGGCACCTCGAGCGGTGGCATCCCGTCGAGGTC
>DATCZG010000057.1:0-65078 GCA_036526035.1 Ilumatobacter sp.
ATAAATCCGGACAACGCTTGGTGCCTACGTGTCACCGCGGCTGCTGGCACGTAGTTGGCCGCACCTTCTTCTGCAGGTACCGTCATTTTCTTCCCTGCTGAAAGCGGTTTACAACCCTAGGGCCTTCATCCCGCACGCGGCGTTGCTGCATCAGGCTTTCGCCCATTGTGCAATATTCCCCACTGCTGCCTCCCGTAGGAGTCTGGGCCGTGTCTCAGTCCCAGTGTGGCTGATCATCCTCTCAGACCAGCTACCCGTCGATGCCTTGGTGAGCCGTTACCTCACCAACTAGCTGATAGGCCGCGAGACCCTCCCAAACCGCATAAAGCTTTCGTCATTGCGCCATGCGACGCTGTGACGGTATTCGGTATTAGCAGTCGTTTCCGACTGTTATTCCCAAGTTTGGGGCAGGTTTCTCACGTGTTACGCACCCGTTCGCCACTAGATCTTCCAGAGCAAGCTCCTTGGATCCCGTTCGACTTGCATGTGTTAAGCACGCCGCCAGCGTTCGTCCTGAGCCAGGATCAAACTCTCCAACAAAAACCTGTCGCCCGTTGCAGCGGATGCTGCGCCCGGCGATCGATTTGGTCGAAAGAGCGCAGTGCCGAATTTGAACCGCTCGGCACCACGATCTGACTGATTCGACCGATGTGGTTGCATCGGTCTTCGTATCCGTGTGCCACCGACAGGGTATGTCGATGGCAGAATTGACAGACAGGTTCCTCTCACGGAACGGCCGAAGCCGAACCGCCCTGAAGACCTGCCCGCACTGGCGTTCTGTCTTCTCTTCCGTTTTCAAGGAGCCGAAGCTCGGGCACATCGGGGGCGATTGCTCGCCGGCCGGAGTGGTGCCGGTGCCCGTTGGGAGGCGTGAAGCCTGCCATTGGGCGAAGATGAACACTAGCCCTCTGCATCGGGCCGCACAACCTGGTCAGGAAAAAACTTCGACCAGGTGGTGCGACTTCTTCCCGCGCTGCAGCAACAGGTATCGGCCATGCAGCGGGACCAGCTCGGTGAGCAGGGTGTTCGCGTCGATCGCGACCCCGTTGCAGCGGAATCCCGACCCGTCGAGCGTACGCCGCGCATCGCTGCGCGACTGGGCCAGGCCGACGTCGACGAGCACCGTCACGACGTCGTCGAGTTGGGCGCTCGTCAGACGCGACGAGGGCACCTCGCGGGCGACCGCCGCGAGGGCTGCCGGCGAGGCCTCGGTGGGATCGCCGCCGAAGAGCACATCGGCGGCCTCGTCGGCCGCCGCCGCCGCCTCGGCGCCGTGGACCAGCGCCGTCAACTCGTGCGCCAGGGCCCGCTGGCCCCGGCGTTCGTGGGGGGCCTCGAGGTGGGTCGCGATCAGGGCCTGCACGTCGTCGAGCGGACGCGTCGAGAAGCGCAACAGGTAGTCGACGATCGCATCGTCGGCCGACTGCAGCCAGAACTGGCGGAACTGGTACGGGCTGGTCTTGAGCGGGTCGAGCCACACGGCGCCGTCGGCCGACTTGCCGAACTTGGTGCCGTCGCTCTTGAGCAGCAGCGGCCAGGTGAGCCCATGGGCCGCCCCGCCGGTGGTCTTGCGGATCAGGTCGATCCCGGCGGTGATGTTGCCCCACTGGTCGGAACCACCCATCTGCAACTCGACCCCGTGGGTCTCGTAGAGATGCCGGAAGTCGTTGGCCTGCAGCAGCATGTAGCTGAACTCGGTGTACGAGATCCCGGCGTCGCTGCCGAGGCGGCTCTTGACCGAGTCCTTGGCGATCATCTGGTTGACCGTGATGTGCTTGCCGACGTCGCGCAGGAAGTCGAGCATGCTGGTGCCCGCCGTCCAGTCGGCGTTGTCGACGAGGGTCGCCCGATACGGGCCCGGCTCGAAGTCGAGGATCCGTTCGAGCTGCTGCTTGATGCAGGCGACGTTGTGCTGCAGCTCGTCACGGGTGAGCAGGTTGCGTTCCTCGGAGCGGCCGCCGGGGTCGCCGATCATGCCGGTCGCTCCCCCGGCGAGCGGGAACGGACGGTGGCCGGCGAGCTGGAAGCGGCGCAGCCCGAGCTGACCCATCAGGTGTCCGACGTGCAGCGAGTCGGCGGTGGGGTCGAAGCCGACGTAGACCCCGATCGACCGGTCGTCGAGCCTGGACCGCAGGAACTCGCGGTCGGTCGAATCGTGGATCAGCCCGCGGGCGTCGAGATCGTCGATCAGATGCATAGAGGACCTGATCTTGCCACGTGTCGGCCCGGAAACGGACGTTGCCGGCGCGCCGAGTAGCGTCGCCGCGATGGCGACGACCCGCGAACTCGCCGGGTACTTCCGCCGGCAGGCTGCGACGATGCGAGCCCGGGCACCGTTCACGGCGGAGGTCTGCGCCGCGATCGCCGAACGGGCGGAGATCGTCGAGATCCTCCGCTCGGCGCCCGAGCACCAGCAACTGCCGGTGCTGTTGCTGGCGGCGGTGCACGATCAGGTGCTCGCCGACGCCGGGTGCGAACTCGCCCAGTGGTACCCGACGGCGACCACCGCAGCGCGCCGCGACCCGGTGGGGCCGGCCCTCGAGCGCCACTGCGCCCGGCGAGCCGACGAGCTCCGCGCCGTGGTCGCCCGCCGGAGCACCCAGACCAACGAGGTCGGCCGGTGCGCGCTGTTCGTACCGGCGCTGGCCCCGGTCGGCGCCGAACGGGGCCCGCTGGCACTGGTCGATGTCGGCACGAGCGGCGGCCTCAACCTGCGACTCGACCACTACGAGTACCACTACCGGCCGGGCGGGTCGGTGGGCGCGGCGTCACCGGTGCGCCTCGAGGCCGGCACGCGCGGCGACGTCCCGGTGCCGCGGGCACTGCCCGAGGTGGCCGGGCGGATCGGCCTCGACCGCGAACCGGTCGATCTCGACGACCCGGTCGCCGCGCGCTGGCTGACGGCCTGCATCTGGCCCGATCAGGTCGACCGCTTCGAACGCCTCAAGGCCGCCCTCGAGATCGCCCACCGGCACCCGGCCGAGGTTCGCCGTGGCGACGCGGTCGACGACGTCGCCGCGGCGGTCGACGCCGCCGCCCCGCTCGGGCATCCGGTCGTGCTCAACTCGTGGGTGCTCAACTACCTGCCCGACGATCACCGCCTCCGCTACGTGGCCGAACTCGACCGGATCGGCAGCCAGCACGACCTGACCTGGGTGTTCGCCGAGTCACCGGCGCTGTGCCCCGGGCTGCCGTTCGACGCCTCGGTCACCGACCAGCACGTCACGGCATTGGTGCGGGTGCGGTGGCGCGACGGCCGACGCACGGTCGAACCCCTCGCCGTGTGCCACCCGCACGGCTACTGGCTGCACTGGTCGCGCTGAGCGCCCGGGGCCTGCTCGACGCCCGGATTGGGCCGCACTCCGGAGGCGCAATAGCTTGGCGCACACCACATCGTCCGACGCCCGAGGAACCCCATGACCGACGACCCGACACCGAGGCGCAGCCGACCCGACACCGCCGGCGGCCACGCCTCAGGCGCAGCAAACGGCATGAACGGGCCGCTGATCACCCTTACCCGCCGGCTGCGGTCGACGCCGTTCACGAGCCGCATCGAGCGCTATGGCGTGCTGTCGTACACCACCTACAACCACATGCTGCTGCCGACCCAGTTCCACGGGGTCGTCGACGACTACTGGCACCTGCGGCGCGCCGTGCAGGTGTGGGACGTCAGCTGCGAACGACAGGTCGAGATCGTCGGCGCCGACGCCGCCCGTCTCGCCCAGATGCTCACGGTCCGCGACCTCAGCCGGTTCGTGCCCGGCCGCTGCGGCTATGCACCGGTCGTCGACCACCGTGGCCTGCTGATCAACGACCCGGTCGTGTCGAAGCTGGCCGACGACCGCTTCTGGTTCTCGGTCTCCGACAGCGACGTCGTGTTGTGGGCGGGGGGCATCGCGCTCGGCGCCGGCCTCGACGTCGAGGTGTTCGAACCCGATGTGTGCCCGCTGGCGGTGCAGGGCCCGCACGCCGACGACGTGATGGCGGCGGTGTTCGGCGATGCGGTGCGGGACATCAAGTTCTTCCGGTTCGAGCCGCTGGCGTTCCGCGGTCACCCGCTGCTCGTCGCCCGCACCGGGTGGAGCGCCCAGGGCGGCTTCGAGATCTACGTCGACGACGACGCCCTCGGCGGCGAGTTGCACGACGCGATCATGGAGGCCGGCGCGACGCACGAGATCCGCCCCGGCTGCCCGAACCTGATCGAGCGGATCGAGGCCGGCCTGATGACCTACGGATCCGACATCACGCGCGACGACACTGCACTCGAGGCGGGCCTCGGCCGCTTCTGTTCGCTCGACGCCCCGATCGAGGCGATCGGGATCGAGGCCCTCCGGCGCCAGGCCGCCACCGGCGTCACGCGTCAGGTGGCCGGATTGACGATCGACGGCGACGACGCCGGGGTCGTGCGCGAGCCGTGGCCGGTCACCGTCGACGGCGTCCGCGTCGGCCAGGTCACCTCGGGCGTGTGGTCGCCGCGGCTCGAGACCAACATCGCACTCGGCATGCTGGCGATCGAACACACCCCGGTCGGCACCGAGGTCGCCGTGCACACCCACGCCGGCGACCGCACCGGCACCGTGTCGGAGGTGCCGTTCCCCGGCGCCTCCCAACGCTGACCCGCCGACCCGGCGCAACGGGCCGTCACCGGCGACGTCGCGTCACCCGGCGGGCGCCCGCCATCGCCACGGCACCTCGACCGCGGCGCTGATGCCGACCCGCGGGCCGACGCGCGGGTCGCTCGGGGGCGCGGTGCCGTCGTCGTAGAGCCCGGGCCCGGAACCCTCGCACAGGTCGGCGCCGTCGTGCCGGGCATCGATCGCGAACGCCTGGCACAGTCTGCCCGGCCCCTCCGCCAACGGATGACGGCCCTGGCGGCGCTCCCCCATCACCTCGCCGCCCGCCAGCGGCGTCACCGCCCGCAGCAGCACCGCGGCTCCGCTGCCGGCCGGCCCGGTCACCACGTTGGCGCAGTGGTGCATCCCGTAGACGAAATAGACGTACAGGTGGCCGGGGGGGCCGAACATCACGGCGTTGCGGGCCGTGCGACCGCGCAAGGCGTGGCTGGCCGGATCGTCGGGCCCGTAGGCCTCGACCTCGATGATCCGCCCGACGCAGCCCTCGTGGACGAACAGCTTGTTCAACAGCTGTGGTGCCACCTCGTGGGCCTCGCCCTCCAGCAACGACCTGGGGACACGGGTCGCCGAAGGTTCCATCGAAGCGTCACTGGCGCCGGATGAACTGGTCGTGCTCGGCGGCGAGCAGCTCGCGGTAGCGGCGCAGCTGGGCGTCGAACGCCTGCGGGCCGGCGGCACCGGGCGAGGAACGCAGCCGCACGCCGACGCCCGGCGCGACCAGCGCGGCCGCGTCGTCGTCGATCGCCTCGGCGGCGAGATCGGCGAGGCTGCCCTCGCCGGCGAGGTGGCGTCGCACGAGCTGACCGACGAGCGCGTGCGCGTCGCGGAACGGCGTCCCGGCCCGCACCAGGTACTCGGCGAGATCGGTGGCCGCCATCACCTCGGCGTCGGCGGCCCGCTGCATCGCCTCGGGCAGGAACGTGGCGGTGGCCAGCATCCCGGTGAGCGCGGCCACGGCCAAGTTGACCTGGTCGACCGAGTCGAACAGACCCTCCTTGTCCTCCTGCAGGTCGCGGTTGTAGGCGAGCGGCAGGCCCTTCAACGTGGCGAGCAGGCCGGTCAGATTGCCGATCAGCCGGCCCGCCTTGCCGCGTGCCAGTTCGGCGATGTCGGCGTTCTTCTTCTGCGGCAGCATCGACGAACCGGTCGCGAACGCATCGTCGAGCCGGGCGAACCCGAACTCTTCGGTCGTCCACAGCACCCATTCCTCGCCGATCCGGCTGAGATGCACACCGACCAGGGCGAGGTCGAACAACGCCTCGGCCACGAAGTCACGGTCGCTGACGGCGTCGAGCGAGTTGTCGAACCGGCGGGCGAACCCGAGATCGGCGGCGGTCGCGTCGGGGTCGATCGGCAGCGAGGTGCCCGCCAGCGCACCCGCCCCCAACGGCGACACGTCGAGCCGGTCGACCGTCGCCAGCAGGCGGTCGACGTCGCGCCCGAGGGCCCAGCCGTGGGCGAGCAGATGGTGCGACAGCAGCACGGGCTGGGCGCGCTGCAGATGGGTGTAACCGGGCAGGTACGTCTGGCCGGCCTCGATCGCCCGCGTCAACAGCACGTGCTGGAGGTCGTACAGGCCGCGGGCCGCCTCGACCAGCTCGCGCTTGCACCACAGCCGCAGGTCGGTGGCGACCTGGTCGTTGCGGCTGCGGGCCGTGTGCAGCTTGGCGCCCGCCGGGCCGGCGAGCTCGGTGACCCGGCGCTCGACGGCGGTGTGGATGTCCTCGTCGGACGGCACGAACTCGAACCGGCCCTCGGCCATCTCGCCGTGCACCGCGTCGAGCGCCGCCAGCACATCGTCGCGCTCGGCGGCGGTGAGCAGGCCGGCGCGCGCCAGCCCGCGGACGTGCGCCCGCGACCCTGTGATGTCGTCGTGCCACAGCCGACGGTCGAACGGCAGGCTGACCGTGTAGGCCATCAGCGCGGCATCGGGCCCGCCGGCGAAGCGGCCGTGCCACAGCGTCGTCGCCGGTACCGCCTGATCGTCGTGGCCGCTGGTGGCGCTCATTCGGATGCTCCTTCGATCCCGGCCAGCTCGCGCAGCGAGGCGGCGAGCTGCCGCCCGCCGACGGCCTCGCTGGCGACGCACATCATCGTGTCGTCGCCGGCGACCGTGCCGAGCAGGCCGTCGATGCCGCTGCGGTCGAGCGCCGAAGCGACGACGTGGGCGCAACCGGGCGGCGTGCGCACGATCACCAGGTTCGCCGACACGGTGACCTCGGCCACCCATTCGCCCATCACCCGGCGGAGTTGATCGAGCGGGGCGACCCGCTCGGGCGCGAAGTCGGGCACTGCGTAGACGGTCTGGCCGCCGGGGACGCGCACCTTCACGGCCCCCAGGTCCTCGAGGTCGCGCGACACGGTGGCCTGCGTGGCGGTGATGCCCTCGTCGGCGAGCAGTTCGACCAGCTGCGGCTGGTTGGTGACGGCGTGTTGTTCGACCAGCCGGGCGATCGCCTGCTGGCGCTGCACCTTCGACATCAGCGGGTTCCTCCTACCCACGACGGCCGGCCGGGCCGGGGCGCTCTCATCGCACACCGGCCAGGAACGCCATGATCGCCCGGGCGCTGTGGAGGCGGTTGTGGCCCTGCTGGTACACGACGCTGCCCGGACCGTCGATCACCTCGTCGGTCACCTCGACCCCGCGGTAGGCGGGCATGCAGTGCATGAACACCGCCGACGGGTCGGCGAGCGCCATCAAGGCTGCATCGACGCGGAACCCGGCGAACGCCTCCCGTCGGGCCTGCTTCTCGTGCTCTTGGCCCATCGACACCCAGGTGTCGGTGTGCACGGCGTGGGCGCCGGCGACGGCGTCGCCCGGACGCGTCGACAGCGCCACCGAGGCGGCACCGAGCTGGCGGATCCGCTCGAGCTCGTCGCTGTCGGGGCCGAACCCGGCCGGAGCGGCGAGGCGGACGTGCATCGCGAGCATCGCCGACACCTCGGCCAGCGAACGGGCGACGTTGTTGTAGTCGCCGACGAAGGCGACGGTGCGCCCGGCGAGATCGCCGAGGCACTGCTGCATCGTGAGGGCGTCGGCGAGCCCCTGCAGCGGGTGCGACCGGTCGCTGAGCATGTTGACCACCGGCACGTCGGCGGCGGCGTGCAGCCGCTCGACCACCGAGTGCGAGAACACCCGCGCCGCGATCATCGCGTGGTACCCCTGCAGGATCCGGGCGACGTCCTCGACCGGTTCGCGGACGTCGAACCCGATCTCCTCACCGCGGGTGTACACCGGGTGCCCGCCGAGCTGCACGACCGCCATCTCCATCGAATGGCGCGTGCGGTTGGACGGCTTCTCGAAGATCAGCGCCACCCCCTGGCCCTCGAGCGGGCGGCCGAGGGCGGCGACCGGCCGGGCGGCCAGGTCGAGCACCAGCCGGGTCTCGTCGGGGGCGAGGTCGGTGACGTGGAGGAACGACCGGCTCACGGCGTCCCCCCGGCCGGCACCTCGGCGGAGAGTTCGGCCAGCACCTCGGCCAGGATCGCCGCTGCTTCGACCAGCTCGGCGTCGCTGACCGTGAGCGGCGGCAGGAACCGCAAGGTGGAGGCGTCGACGGCGTTGCAGATCAGACCCTTGGCGAGCAGCCCCCGGTAGACGTCGGCGGCGGCGATGCCCGCCGCGAGCTGGGCACCCAACATGAGGCCGGCACCGCGCACCGATTCGACGCCCGGCACCGCCATCAGCAGTTCGGTGAACCGCGCCCCGCGCTCGCGCGCCAGGCGGGGGGCGTCGATCCGACGCATCTCGTCGACCACCGCGCTCACCGCGGCGGTGGCCAGCGCGGTGCCGCTGTAGGTGCTGCCGTGGTCGCCGGGCCGGAACGCGGCGGCCACCTCGGCACGCGCCCAGCAGGCTCCGATCGGCATGCCGTTGCCCATCGCCTTGGCGAGCGTGACGACATCGGGGCTGACCTGGTGGTGTTGGAACCCGAACCACTCGCCGGTGCGGGCGAAACCGGTCTGGATCTCGTCGACGATCAGCAGCGCACCGACCTCGTCGCACCGTTGGCGGATACCGGCGAGATAGCCGGCGGGCGCCGGCAGCACGCCGCCCTCGCCCTGGATCGCCTCGATCAGCACCGCCGCGACCGAACCGTCGACGGCGGCCCGCATGGCGTCGAGGTCGCCCCAGGCGACATGCCGGAAACCCTCGGGCATCGGGACGAACGGCTCGTGCTTCGCCGGCTGACCGGTGGCGGCGAGCGTCGCCAGCGTGCGCCCGTGGAAGCTCCCGAACGCGCTGACGACGGTGTGGCGCCCACGGCCGCCCCACTTGCGGGCGAGCTTGATGGCACACTCGTTCGACTCGGCCCCCGAGTTGGTGAAGAACAGCTGGCCGCGGTGACCGGTCGCCGCGTCGAGCAACTCGTTCACCTTCACCGCCGCCGCGGTGGCCTGCGGATTGGTGAAGAAGTTGCTGACGTGCAGCAGCGTCGACGCCTGGCGGCAGATCGCGTCGGCGACGGCCGGGTTGGCGTGCCCGAGCGAGGTGACGGCGATGCCCGACAGGAGGTCGAGGTACCGCTTTCCGGCGGTGTCCCAGACCTCGGTGCCGCGCCCGCGCTCGATGCTCAGCGCCGGAGCGCCGAACACCGGCATGAACGGGCAATGCCCGATGCCCTCGGTGTCGAACGTGTGGGCGGTCACGAGGCGTCCTTCCCGGCGGCGTCGCCACCTTTGATCCCAGCTTTGATCCCAGGTTTGATCATGGTGCCGATGCCCGAATCGGTGAAGATCTCCAGCAGCAGCACGTGGGCGATCCGGCCGTCGAGGATGTGGGCGTTGTGGACGCCGTTGCGCACCGCGTGGGTGCAGCTCTCGATCTTCGGGATCATGCCCCCGGCGATCACGCCGTCGGCGACCAGTGCGTCGAGTTCGTCGGCCGTCGTCTGGCGGATCAAGCTCGCCGGGTCGTCGACGTCGCGGCGCAAGCCCTCGATGTCGGTGAGGTACACCAGCTTCTCGGCGCCGAGCGCCTCGGCGATCGCCCCGGCGGCCGTGTCGGCGTTGATGTTGTAGGCCTGCCCGCTCTCGTCGCAGCCGATCGTGGCGATCACCGGGATCATCTCGTTCGCCAGCAGGCTGGTGACCACCCCCGGATTGATCGCCGTGACGTCGCCGACGAACCCGAGTGCCGGGTCGCGCATCGTCGCCCTGATCAGGCCACCGTCGACGCCGCTGACGCCGGCCGCATAGTTGCCGTGGACGTTGATCGCCGCCACCAGCTGCGGGTTGACCTGGCCGCGCAGCACCATCCGCACGATCTCGACCGTCTCGGCGTCGGTGACCCGCAGACCGTCGACGAAGACGGAATCCTTGCCGAGGCGCCGCATCATGTCGCTGATCTGGGGCCCGCCCCCGTGGACGACGACGGGCTGCATGCCCACCAGCCGCATCAGCACGACGTCCTCGGCGAACAGGGCGAGGGCGTCATGGTCGGAGGTGCCGGCGAGCGCGTTGCCGCCGTACTTGACGACCACCGTCTTGCCGGCGAAGCGACGGATGTAGGGCAACGCCTCGACGAGGGTGGCGGCTCGTTCCCCGGCGGCAGCGAGATCCACGAGGTCGCTCACGGTGCGAGTCCGATCCGGGTCAGGCCGGCGGTCTCGTCGAGACCGAGGGCGACGTTGGCCGCCTGCACGGCGCCGCCGGAGGCACCCTTGGTGAGGTTGTCGAGCGCAGCGATCGCCAGCACCGCCCCGGTGCGGGCATCGTGGCGAGCGGTGACGTGGACGGCGTTCGAACCCAGCGTGGCCTTCGTCGAGGGCGACCCGTCGGTGACCACCATGAACGGCTCACCGGCCCAGCGGTCACGCAGCACCTCGAGCAGCACCGCGGTCGAGAGCGACGCCCCGGGCGCCGGGCGGGCGTGGCACGTGGCGAGCAGGCCCCGGCTCATCGGCACGAGGTGTGGGGTGAACACCACCTGCGCGCCGAGTTCCTGCTCGATCTCCGGCGTGTGCCGATGGCCGAGCAGGCCGTAGGCCTCGACGTTCGAGTCGATGTTGGTGAACATGTTGGTGGCGGTGGGTGCCCGGCCGGCACCGGTGATCCCGGTCATCGTGTCGACGATGATGCCGGTGCGCTCGACCAGGCCGGCCTCGACGAGCGGGTGCAGCGCGAGCACGGCGGTCGTGACGTGGCAGCCGGGGGTGGCGACGAGCGAGGCCCCCTGCAGGCGGGCACGGTGGAGCTCGGGCAGCCCGTAGACGGCGGACGCCAGCAGGCCGGGTTCGTCGTGCGTGAAGCCGTAGTACGCCCGATAGTGCGCGGCGTCGTGGAGCCGGAACGCCGCCGACAGGTCGACGACGCAGCCGACCTCACCGACCAAATCGGGCGCCAGGCCCATCGACGCCTCGTGGGGCAGGCCCAGGAAGACGAGGTCGAGCCCGCTCACCCGGTCGCGGTCGTACGCCTCGAACACGAGCTGGGGGTAGGCCGCCCCGAGGCCCGGGTAGAGCGCCGCTACCGGCACCCCGGCCTGCGAGTCGCCGGTCGCGTACACGACGTCGAAGTCGGGATGGGCGGCCGCCAGCCGCAGGAGTTCGGCACCGGTGAAACCCGATGCCCCGATGACGCCGACGCGAACCATGAGCAGCGCACTCTACGGCAAATCGTATGTCTATGCAACCATCCGTATGGTCATACAGGACGCGTCACGACATCGACACCCGGCGTCGCCGATCGCCGGCCGGGTGCCGCTGCCGCCCGCCGATCGGGCAGACTGGGGAGGTGCTGCCCGGTTCCGCGCTGACGAAGGGTCGCTTGCTGGTGGCGACGCCGCCACTCGAGGATCCGAACTTCGATCGCACCGTCGTGTACGTGCTCGAGCACCACACCGAGGGCGCGCTCGGTGTCGTGATCAACCGGCCGACCGACGAACCACTGGCCGATCCCGTCGATCGCTGGAGCGACCTCCAGGCGGTGCCCGGTGCGCTCTTCGACGGCGGTCCCGTCGAGCCCGACGCACTGATCGCGCTGGCGTGGGCCAAGACGCCCGTCGTCGAGGCCACCGACGACCTCTCGCCGATCGCCGGATCGGTCGCATCGATCGACCTCACCAGGGACCCGGCCTTCGTGGCCGGCCAGGTCGAGAGCGTGCGGGTGTTCCGCGGCTACGCCGGTTGGGGGCCCGGCCAACTCGAGGGTGAGATCGAGGCCGGCGCGTGGCTGGTGCTCGATGCCGAACCCGGCGACGTCTTCGACGCCGCCCCCGAATCCCTGTGGCGCAGCGTGCTGCGCCGCCAGCGCGGCCGCCTGGCCTGGCTCGCCGAGGCGCCCGACGACCTCAGCACCAACTGAGTTCCACAGCCGATCCGGCTCAGGAGCCCCCGAGCGCCCGCAACCGCGCGATCGCGGCGTCGGCCGAATCGACCGGCACCAGCAGGTGATCGTGGTGATAGCCGGCGATCATGTTGCACGGGATCCCGGCCTCGGCCAGCACCTGGCTCACCGCGGCGGTCAGGCCGACCGCCTCGAGCGCGCTCCACACCGTGATCGTCAGCCAGGCGGCCTCGAACCCGACCGGGGCCCCCGCCGCCACCGCGTCGTCGACCGGCACCACGTAGGTCGGCCCCTCGGCCTCGCTGACCGTCGCATGAGCGGCGCCGGCGAGCGCCGGCCAGTCGCCGGTGACGAACGTGAAACGGCCCGGCCGCCGCGCCACGTCGAGCGATGCCAACAGCCTCGCCAGGTCGCGTTCGCCCGGCATTCAGCCCCTCAGCTCGGCGCCGAGCTTGGCGGCTGCGGCGACGGCACCGCGCCGTACCTCGGCGACGTCGGTCTCGGTGAGGTTGCGGTCGGCGGCCTGCAGCCGCAACCGGTACGCCAGGCTGCGCCGCCCCGCCCCGAGCGCCGGGCCGCGGAACACGTCGAACAGTTCGAGGTCGACCAGCAGCACCCCGGCCCCCTGACGGATCGCCTTGTCGAGCTTCTCGGCGGGCACCTCGTCGCTCATCACGAACGCCAGGTCGAGATCGCTCGACGGCATCCGGCTGACCGGTTTCCAGACGGCGGGTTTGGGTTCGCGACCCAGCAACTCGTCGAGGTCGAGTTCGAGCACCGCCACCCGCTCGTCGACCTCGAACCGAACCAGCACGGCCGGATCGATCTCACCGATCGCCCCCATCGGCTCCTTGCCGGCCTGCAGCACCGCCGACCGGGTGGCGTGCAGACCGGCGGGCACCCTCGTCTGGTCGATCCGGGCCCCGACGCCGAGCGCACTGGAAATCTCGCGCCACACCGCCATCGCGGCGGGCGCCTCGGCGCCCGCCATCACGACGCACAACGCCTCGTATTCGTCGGGCAGCTCACCGGTGCCCGGCGGGTACACGTGACCGATCTCGAACAGCCGCACTCCGCGACGGCGGTGGGACTCGTTGAACGCGACCGCGGTCAGCAAGCCGGGACGCAACGAGGTGCGCAGCACGCTCTCCTCGACGACGAGCGGGTTGGTGATGCGGATCGTCGGCCCGTCGATCCCCGCCCGCTCGAGGGTGTCGGGGGCCAGGAACGGATTCGGCATCGCCTCGGACAACCCGAGGCCGAGCAGCACCTCGCGCAGCAACCGGCGCCGCTGCTGGCGCACCGACAAGTTGCCGTGCACGGTCGACTTGGGCACCGTCTTGCCCAGGCGGGCGTAGCCGTGGTGGCGGGCGATCTCCTCGATCACGTCGATCTCGGCCTCGCAGTCGGGACGCCACGACGGCAGCGCGACCTCGCGGGTGTCGCCGTCGCCGCCGACCGTGAAACCGATCGGGTCGAGCAGGCGCGGCAGGTCGTCGCCCACCAGCCGGGTGCCGAGCACCCGGTTGACCTGAGCGACCCGCACGGTCGCGGCCCGCTGCGCCGGCGGCAGGCCGACCCCGCGGGCATCGACCCCACCGGCGTGCACCACCAGCTCGGGGCAGGTCTCGCGCAGCAGTTCGACGAACCTGGCCTGGGCGGTGTCGATCACGTAGGGGTCGCAGCCCCGCTCGTAGCGCGCCGACGCCTCCGACCGCAGGCCCAGCCGGGCGGAGGTCTGCAGCACCGACAGGTAGTGGAACCATGCAGTCTCGAGCACCACCGTGGTCGTGGCGTCGGTGATCTCGGTGTGCAGGCCACCCATCACGCCGCCGATCCCGATCGGCTGGTCACGGGCGTCGCAGATCAACAGGTCGTCGGTGGTGCACGTGCGGGTCTCGCCGTCGAGCGTCCGCATCTGCTCGCCGTCGCCCGCCACCCGCACCCGGAAGCCCCCGCCGCCGAGCGTGTCGAGGTCGTAGGCATGGTTCGGCTGGGACAGCTCGAGCATCACGTAGTTCGAGACGTCGACGACGTTGCTGATCGGCCGCATCCCGGCGGCGGTCAGGCGGCCCTGCATCCACGGCGCGCTGGGGCCGACGACGACCCCCGACACGACCAGGCTCGTGAAGCGTCCGCAGCGGTCGCCGTCGACCAGCTCGACCGGGG
The DNA here is from genome assembly GCA_036526035.1 of Ilumatobacter sp. Classification (GTDB taxonomy): domain Bacteria; phylum Actinomycetota; class Acidimicrobiia; order Acidimicrobiales; family Ilumatobacteraceae; genus Ilumatobacter. The sequence goes on from DATCZG010000057.1 coordinate 14,091, forward strand.
CGCTGCGTTCGGCCCCGGTGACCACCAACTCTGGCCGCGGCAGGCGCAGCTCGATGCCCATCTGGGCCGCCACGTCACGGGCGACGCCGACGTACCCCCAGCAGTCAGGGCGGTTGCGGGTGATGTCGAGATCGATGAGGACATCGGGCCGGATGCCGAGGGCCTCGCCGTAGGGCACGCCGAGCGGTGTGCCGTGCGGCAGGATCATGATCCCGCTGTGGTCGTTCCCCAGCCCGAGCTCGTCGGGGGCGCACAGCATCCCTTCGGAATCGATCCCGAGGATGCCGCGCCGTTCGATCGTCATGCCGTTCGGCATCGCCGTGCCGAGCGTCGCCAGCGGAACGACGTCGCCCTCCGCCATGTTGAAAGCGCCGCACCACACGTGGCGCTCGAGGCCGTCGCCGGTGTCGACGTAGACGCGTTGCACCTTCGCCGCGTCGGGATGCTGCACGAGCCGTTTGACCTCGGCGGTGATCACCCCCGGCACGGTCGCACCGACGTGGTCGACCGACGCGACCTCGAGCCCGAGCGCCGTCATCACCTCGGTCAACCGGGCGATCGATGCCGGATCACCGGGATCGGCGAAGTCGCCGTAGTCGTTCAGCCACGAGAGCAAGATCTTCATGTCGCCGCCTCCTGCTCAGAACTGCTCGATGAAACGGATGTCGTTGACGTACATGTCGCGCAGGTCGGCGACCTGGTGGCGCATCGTGGCCATGCGGTCGATGCCGAACCCGAAGGCGAACCCGCTCCACTCCTCGGGGTCGAGGCCGCCGGCGGTGAGCACGTTCGGGTGCACCATCCCGCAGCCCCCCAACTCCAGCCACGACCCGTCGGGCCGTTGGATGTCGAACTCGGCCGATGGCTCGGTGAAAGGGAAGTACGAGGGCCGCAGGCGGGAGCTGAAACCGGGCCCGAAGAACGCCTTGGTGAACGCCTCGATCGTGCCGGCGAGATCGGCCATCGTGATGTCGCGGTCGATCACCAGACCCTCGATCTGGTGGAACACCGGCATGTGGGTGGCGTCGGGGGTGTCGCGGCGGAACACCCGGCCAGGGGCGACGATGTAGATCGGCGGCTGCTGGGTGAGCATGGTGCGGATCTGCACCGGCGAGGTGTGGGTGCGCAGCACGGTGCGCCCCGGCTGCTCACCGGGTGCCGCATGGTCGACGAACAACGTGTCGAACTCGCCGCGTGCCGGATGGCCGACGCCCATGTTGAGCGCTTCGAAGTTGTGCCAGTCGGTCTCGACCTCCGGCCCCTCGGCGACCTGGAACCCGAGCCCGATGAACACGTCCTCGAGACGCTCCCACGCCTGGGTGACGAGATGGGCGTGACCCCTGGTGGGCTTGGCGACGTACTCGGTCAGATCGAGCCGTTCGGCGGCGACGCGCGCCGCCAACGCCGCGTCGCCGAGCTCTGCCGAGCGCGCCGCGAGCGCGTCACCGACCGCCCGCAGGGCCTCGTTGACCGCCTGACCGGCCGCCTTCTTCTCGTCGATCGTGGCCAGCGACCCGAGGCCGGTCTTCAGCTGGGCGAGCCGGCCCCGCTTTCCCAACAACCGGGAGTCGAGCGCGGTGATCACCGCCAACGAGTCGGCCGCCGAAACCTCTGCGAGCGCCGCATCACGTGCGGCGCGGATGTCGTCGATCACGGGAGTCCTTTCAACACGACGAGCGTACGGGAGTGAGGCAGGTCATCCCCGGGAGGACCCAGGTGCGGGCGCGCGAGGGAGATCTCAGCAGCACCGTCCCCGGGCGGTCCGCCCGGGGCACCGAAATCGCTGGGCGTTCGTCACGATCGCCCAGGCTAGGCGGCTGGGCGGGCCGCGACCAACCATGTCACCCGTCACGCGATCGAGCGGGCGCGCGCTGCCTCGAACACGAGCACCGTGGCGGCCATCGCCACGTTCAGGCTCTCGGAGCGGCCGACGTGCTCGATCCGCACCCAGTCGTCGACGGGCGTCGCGCCGTCGAGGCCGTGGGCCTCGTTGCCCAGCACGATCGCCAACCGGCCCGACCAATCGGCATCGACGTGACGGGCCCCGAGATGCGACGAGGTGCCCACCAGCCGCAGGCCGGCCGTTCGCACCTCGTCGAGCGTGGCCTCGACCACCGGCACGTGGAACAGGGCGCCGGCGCTGGCCCGCACGACCTTGGGGTTGAACGGGTCGACCGACCCGGGGGTGAGCACGACCGCGCCGACGCCGGCCGCCTCGCAGGACCGCAGGATGGTTCCCAGGTTGCCGGGATCGGCCAGCTGGTCGGCGACGACCACCAGATCGACCGTCGTCAGATCGCACGCCGAACCGGCCCGGCGGGCGACCGCCAAGTTGGGCTGTGGGCGCTCGGTCGAGGCGACCCGCTCGAGCACACCCCGCTCGAGTACGTGGCAGACGGCGGTGCTGGCCGGCACCGCACCCGGAGCGACGAACTCGGCGTCGATCGACCAACCGGCCGCGATCGCTTCGGCGATCAGCACCGCCCCCTCGATCACGAAGGCACCTTCGTCAGCACGCGCACTGCGGCGCCCCAGGAGGCGCCGCAGCCGCTGAACCTTCGGATTGTGGAAGGCGAGTGGTTCGCTCAGATCCGTGAGCCTCTCAGAGCGCAGCCTTGGCCTGGGCCACGATCGCCGCGAACGCCGTCGCGTCGGTGACGGCGAGATCGGCGAGGACCTTGCGGTTGACCTCGATGCCCGCCGCGTTGAGCCCGGCGATGAAGCGGCTGTAGCTCATGTCGTTCTGGCGGCATCCGGCGTTGATGCGCTGGATCCACAGACGGCGGAACTCGCCCTTCTTCGCCCGCCGGTCGCGGAACGCGTACTGCCCGCTGTGGAGCACCTGTTCGTTGGCGGCCCGGAACGAACGGCTCTTGTTGCCGTAGTACCCCTTGGCCTGCTTGAGGACTTTCTTGTGGCGCTTCTTGGCCGCCACACCGCGCTTGACGCGTGCCATGGTTCTGTCTCCTTGTGTCGGTCAGACGATGCTGATCAGTGCGTTGCTCAGCGCTCGGCGAGGAGGCGCTTGATCTTCTTGACGTCGGTCGGGTGCACGTCGCGGTCGCCCTCGAGGCGGCGGGTGCGGGTCGAGGACTTCTTCTCGAACAGGTGCTGACGCATCGCCTGCTCGCGGCGGAGCTTGCCCGTCCCGGTCTTCTTGAACCGCTTGGCAGCGGTCTTCGATGTCTTCATCTTCGGCATCATTCGTCTCCTGGTGCTTCGGCGGGCGCCAACTCGGCACCGGCCTCAGTGGTTGCCTCGACCTCGGTGGTGGAGGCGGGGGCGTCGGTTGATGGGGGTTGCGTCGCAGTGGGCTGCTCGGTTGCCTTGCGAGCTTCGTAGGCCGCTTTCTTCTGGGCGTCCTCGGCCGCCTTCCGGATCGCCTCCTGCGCCTTCTTGTCGGGCGAGAGCACGAGCGTCATGCTGCGTCCCTCCATGCGGGCCTGGCTCTCGACCTTGGCGATCGGACCGACGGTGGTGATCACGTCGTCGAGGATCTTGCGCCCCAGCTCGGGGTGCGCCATCTCGCGGCCACGGAACTGCAGGGTGACCTTCACCTTGTGCCCCTCCTCGATGAACTCGATGAGGTGGCGCATCTTGGTGTCGAAGTCACCCTTGCCGATCTTCGGACGGAACTTGACTTCCTTGATCGTGACGTGGACGGTCTTTCGCCGCGCCTCCTTGGCCTTCTGCGCCTCTTCGTACCGGAACTTGCCGTAGTCCATGATGCGGCAGACCGGCGGATTCGCCATCGGCGCGACTTCGACGAGGTCGAGATCGAGCCCACGGGCCATCCGAAGCGCCTCGGGAACTGCTTTGATCCCGAGTTGATTGCCGTCGGGACCGATCAGACGGACCTCACGGGCCCTGATGCGGTCGTTGACGCGGTGTTGGTCGCTCTTCGGCGGTGCTATGACTGATCACTCCTGTGCAATGGGTTGAGCCTCCCATGTCGTTGGTCCGGGCCTGCTCGACGCGAAGTCAATGCGGAGCAAGCCCGTGCCCTCCCGTGCGTGACGGGGCGGCCGCAAGCCGTGATCATCATCGACCTGGACGCACTGGCCGGTGCACGCACCGACTGGTGGCCGGGTGGGAGCCGGACCGGAAGAACCCGGCAGGCCCCACTTCGCCTCGATTGTCAGCCGGTCGCCGAAACGACCGACGTAGATAGGGTAGCGCCCGTGAGCGACGAAAGCGACGCGACCAGCACCGACGGTACCGACCAGGCGGCCAGGGTCGAGGCCGCGATGGCCGAGACCCGGGCTCGGCTCGCCGAGACGCCGGTCGAGGTGGTCGTCACCAACCACGTGATCGGGCTGTGGGAGCTCGCCGCGATCCATCTGTCGGCCGAACGGCCCGACCTCGCCTCGGCATCGCTGGCGATCGACGCGATGGCGTTGCTCGTCGACGGGCTCGGGGAGCGGCTCGGCCCCGACGCGTCGACGATGCAGGATGCCCTCGTCAACATCCGCATGGCGTTCGTGAGCGTCAAGGCCCGCACCGCGTCGCCCGGCTCCTGAGGCTGCTCACGCCCCGTCGCACCGGAACCTGCCGGCCGGCGCCGACCGCACCCGGTCGCCGCGGCAGACGACGTCCTCGGCCTGCAGCAGCGCCCGTTGCTCGGCCTCGTGGCCCGGCACCAGGCGTCCGGCGGCATTGACGACACGCCACCAGGGCACCTCGACGTCGGTGGTCGCCAGGATGCGGCCGACCAACCGCGACCGCCCCGGGTAGCCGGCGACGTCGGCGACGTCGCCGTAGGTGCTGACCTCGCCGGGCCCGAGGGCGAGCAGGACGTCGATGATGCGACGTTCCCGGCCGTCCATCTCAGGCCTTCGTGACCTTGCCCGCCTCGAACCGCCCGAACCTGGCGAGGGGCTCGAAATCGACCGTCCGCCCGATCTCGATCGAACGACTGCCGTCTTCGATCTCGATGACATGGAAGACGTACTCGGCGCCCCCCTCGGCGGTGATGGTGCCGAGCCCCTTCAACGGGTCGAAGGCGGTCACGGTGCCGAGTGGCATCAGTGCACGATCTTCATGATCGGGATCTCGAGCAGATCGGTGGCCCCCGCCTCACGCAGCGACGGGATCAACAGGTTGATCCCGGACTTCTGGACGACGGTCTCGATCGCGAAGTCGCCGTTGGCGAGCTGGTTGACCGTGGGCGACTTGGCGGCCGGCAGCTCGGCGAGCACCGCGGCCCGGCGATCGGCGGTGACGTTGAGCTTCAGCAGCACCTTGCCACGGGCTTCGAGCGCCCCGTTGAGCAGCGTCATCAACTGGTCCATCGCCCGGCGCTTGTCGGGGTCGGCGAAGCTGACCGGGTTGACGACCACCTCGGTGAAGCTGGTCAGGATCGTGTCGATCACCCGCAGGCCGGCGGCCCTCAGGGCGCGGCCGGTCTCGGTGATGTCGACGACGCAGTCGGCGATGTCGGGGATCTTCGCCTCGCTCGCGCCGTACGACAGGCGCACGTCGGCGTCGACACCCCTGGCGGCGAAGAACCGCTTCGTCAACGACGGGTACTCCGAGGCGACACGCACCCCATCGGGCAGCTCGGCCACCGACTGCACCGGCGAGTCGGCGGCGACCGCCACCACGACGCGCACCGGCTGGACGGTGTTCTTCGAGTACTGCAGCACGCCGAGGCTCTCGACCCGGGCACCGGTCTCCTCGACCCAGTCCCTCCCGGTGATCCCCAGGTCGAACAGGCCCTCGGCCACGTAGCCGGCGATCTCCTGCGGGCGCAGGATCCGCACCTCGTCGATGCGCGGGTCGTCGATCGTCGCCCGGTAGTCGACGGCCGACGAGCGCTCGACAGAGAGGTCGGCGGCTTCGAACAACTCGAGCGTCGCACGCTCGAGCGAGCCTTTCGGGAGGACGAGGCGCAGCACGAGGGTCGAGGCTAGCCAGTGATGCCCGTCCAGGCGCAGCAGATTCCGGCGGCCACCCGGTGATCGGGCCGGACGATCCGTTCAAGCTCGCGGGTCGGCGGTTCGATGAAGGAGCGTGAGCCTGTTGCCGAACTCGATGTCGTTCCGACTCGTCACGACCTTGACCGTGCGATCAAAGTCGGAGGTCCCCGACGGATTCACCGGACGGGTGGTCACCACGATCGACGGCGTCGTCCAGACCGTGTCGTGGCTGACCCGCGGGGAACTCGAGGACCCGGCGCCGCGCACACCCGCCTACCAGGTGCTGCGCGGGAACGGAAAGGTCAAGCAGGTCCGCCACTACCGCGCCGGCCGGCTGCACGACCCGGCCCCCGGGGTCGCTGCCGTGCAGGGGTTCTACCCCGACGGCTCACGCAAGTACGAGGAACACTTCCGCTACGGCAACCGCCACGACCACGCCGAACGGCCGGCGATCCGCAAGTGGCGCAGCGACGGCGCACTGCGATCGGAACGCCACTACTACGAGGGTCTGCGGATCGAGTTGGTCGACGCCGTCGCCACTGCCTGACGGCGTCGGGCGCCGCCCGGGAACCGGCACCGGTTCAGTGCTCGGTCGGGGCGGCGTGCAGCAACCGCAGTGCGTGCGCCAAGACGTCGATGACGGCGTCGATCTGTTCGATCGAACCCTTCGGGGACCCGGGCGTGTTGCAGATCACGGTCGCGCCCCGAATGCCCGCCACCCCGCGCGACAGGCGGCCGAACGGGCTGATCGCCCGCATCGCCTCGGCCAGACCGGGGGCCTCGCGCTCGATCACGGCACGGGTGCCTTCGGGGGTCTGGTCACGGGGGGCGAACCCGGTGCCGCCGGTGGTGACGATCAACCCTGCGAACCCGAGGCTCATCTCGCGCAGTGCGGCCGCCACGGCGTCGGCGCCGTCGGCGGTGACCCGGTGCTCGACGACGTCGAACCCGTGCCCCGCCAGGTGGGCGACCAGCCCGCGGCCGCCGGTGTCGTCACGGGCACCGTGATGCACCCCGTCACTGACGGTGAGCACCTTGGCCGCGAGCGGCGCATCGTGGGCATCGTTCATCGGTGCGACGGTACCGAATCGGCGGCCGGCAACCGGTGTCGGATCACTCCCCGACCCGCCGGGTGCTACACGAACGGCTCGTCGGCCGTCGCCCGGGCGCCGTTGCGCCAGGCCGCGAACTCCATACGCGGTCGGCCCTCGGGCTGCACGACGGTGGGAACGACCCGGCCGTCGACCAAATCGGCAGCGTGGATCTTGATCCGGGCGCCGCGGAAGGTCGTGTAGGCGCCGCCGAGGCGGATCAGGCGGTGGATGCGGTCGGCCGGCTGCGACCAGTCGATGCGCAGTTCGGCGGGGTCGACCTTGGCCGCGTACACGGGCTCGCCGGCCTGCGCGACCGGGTCGCCGAGCCCCCGCTCGAGCGCGTCGACGAGCAGCCGGGAGCCGACCTCGACGAGTTCGGCCCGGAGCTCGTCGGCGGTGGTGGTGGGAGAGATCGGCACCTCGACGCGGCGGTACACGGGGCCGGTGTCGAGACCCTCCTCGAGCGCCATCAGGCACACGCCGGTCACCTCGTCGCCGGCCAACAGGGCCCGCTCGACCGGTGCCGCCCCACGCCACCTCGGCAGCAACGAGAAGTGCAGGTTGACCATCGCCAGCCGCTCGAGCACGTGAGGCTTGATCAGACGCCCGAAGGCGACCACGACCCCCAACTCGGCGCCCACGGCCAGCACATCGTCGACGTCGTGGGACACCGCCAGCCCGAGTTCGCTCGCCGCCGCCTTGACCGGGCTCGGTGACGTGGCGCCGCCCCGACCACGCCGCTTGTCGGCGCCGGTGACGACCAGGGCGACCTCGTGGCCGGCGGCGACCAGCGCCCGCAGCGGTGGGACCGCGGCCTGCGGCGTACCGAGGTAGACGAGCCTCACTTGAGCCGTAGCCGCCGCAGGCGCGACTCGGGCCGGCCCGGTGCGGGTGCCGCGGCCTCGCGCTCGAGGCGCCGGAACTCGGCGATGGCTTGCTTGCGTTGGTCGGGCTGCATGCGGTCGAACATCAAGACGCCGTGGAGGTGGTCGAGCTCGTGCTGGTACATGCGCGCCTCGAGCTCGTCGGCCTCGCGCTCGACGACCTCGCCGTGGATGTCGATGCCGCGCATCAGCACGGTCTTCGGGCGCACCATCTCGACGTACAACCCGGGGATCGACAAGCACCCCTCGTCGTAGACCCACTCGCCGTCGGAGTCGACGATCTCGGGGTTGAAGATCGCCTGGCGGGTGCCGTCGAGGTTCCACACGAACACTTGCTTCTGCACGCCGATCTGGGGCGCCGCGAGCGCGATGCCGAGACCGCTGTCGTGAAGGGTGACGAACATCTCGTCGACGAGCCGGACCAACTTGCCGTCGACGTCGGTGATCGGGGCGGCCTTCGACTTCAACACCGGATCGCCGAAGGTGCGGATCACATGGCTCATGACCTGTCAGGCTATCTGCGGTGACCCAGTACTTCGACGAACAGCCGGCGGTGACGAGCGATCGACAAGAAGTCGCCGTCGCTCTCCGCGACATCTCGTACACGATGGTCACCGACCGCGGCGTCTTCTCGCACGGGCATCTCGACACCGGAACGGCGCTGCTGTTGCGCGAGGCGCCGACCCCGGCAGCGGGCGGGGCGCTGCTCGACCTCGGGTGCGGGACGGGTGCGTTGGCGCTGGCACTCGCCCTGCGCAGCCCGGCTGCCACCGTCTGGGCGGTCGACGTGAACGAGCGCGCCCGCCGGCTGACCGCCGCCAACGCGGCCCGCAACGGGATCGCCAACATCGAGGTGCGCTCGCCCGACGAGGTTCCCGACGACGTGCGGTTCGCGACGATCTGGTCCAACCCGCCGATCCGCATCGGCAAGGCCGCCCTGCACGAGCTGTTGCTGCGCTGGTTGGCTCGGCTCGCCGATGACGGGCGGGCGGTGCTGGTGGTGCAGAAGCATCTCGGTGCCGACTCGCTGCAGCGCTGGCTGATCGGCGAGGGCTACCGCTGCGAGCGGCTCACCAGCCGGGCCGGGTTCCGCCTGCTCGAGGTGCACCGCGAGGCGCCCCCGGCCGGCTGACGCCGTATCAGCGGGGCGGGTCGACGGCGATCCGCAGACGGGCTCCCGGAGGGCGCTCCCCGGCGTTGAGCGCCCGTCCCAGCGACATCCAGTCGGGTGCCCTGGCCACGTACTCGCCGGCCGCCCCGGCGATCACGACACCCTCGGTAGGAGGCACGCTGGCGACGAACTCGTCGCTGCCGGCGCCGGAGATCTCGGCGAACGCCCCGAACGGCGGCAGACCGAGCATCTCGCGACGAAGGCGCTCACCGTCGACGATGCGGCCGGGGTCGGCGAGCAACGCCGCCTGGATCACCTCGTGATCGGGCACGAAGGTCTGCACCAGCACCCGGCCGCCGCGCTGGCGCGGTCCGACCAGCCGGGCGGCCCGCACCAGCAACGCCATCGCCTGCTCGCCGGCCCGGTAGCGCGGCGCCAGCAGCTCGCGGTCGAAGTCGAGGAAGGCGACCGTGTCGGCCCGCTCGACGCGGTGCAGCACCGCCTCGGTACCGACGTAGACCCCGGCAGCCGGCGGCCGATGCGCACCCTCGCCGGTGACGAGCACGGCGGGACGGTTGGCGGCCGCCTCGAGCTCCTCGCGCAGCCTCGTCACACCGGGCCGCAGGTTCGCGAACCGGCCGGCCCCGCACTTGAGGCACACCTGGGGACGCGACGTGTCGCAGCGCCCGCAGTGCAGACGCGCCCCGTCGTCGAGTGCCACCGCCGCCTCGCACCGCTCGCAGCGGGCGAGTTCGCGGCACTGGCGGCACGCCAGCAGCCGGGCCCGGCCGGTGGTGTTGCTGACGCACACCACGGTGCGCTCGGGGTCGCGCAGGTGCCGAATCAGCTCGGACGTCACCAGCGATCGCTTCCAGGGTTCGTCGGCCGAGCGGTCGACGACGTCGACGATCGGCCATCCGGCCCGCTCGCGTTCGTGCGACGGGCGCGTCAGCGCGCCCCACTCGAGCGCCGTCAACGTCGGCGCCGGTGACACCATCAGCAACGGCACGCCCGCCCGCCCGCATCGCTCGACGAGCACGTCGCGGGCGTGCCAGGTGGGAGAACTCTCCTCCTGGAGCGCGTCGTCGTGCTCGTCGAGCACCACGGCGGCGGCCATGTCGGGGCACGGCGCCCACGCCGCGACCCGGCCGCCGATCACCACGTCGACACCACCGGCAGCAGCCGGCCAGTCGTTGGGCATCACCGCCACCGACAGGCCCCCACGGCGCAGGCGGGCCGCCATGAGCGCGGCCTGATCGACGGCCGGGGTGACCACGAGCACCGGGCCGAGCGCCGCCGCGCTCAAGACCGCCGGCAACGGGTCGCTCGTCGGCGGCAGGCGCAGCACCCCTCCCCCGCCGTCGAGGATGCGGGTCGACGCCGGAGAACGCGGCTCGACCACACGGTGCGTGCGGCGCGGGCGGGGGATCGCGGTCACGGCCCGGTGGGGCGAGGCCGCCACCAGGAAGTGCCGCCGGCGGGCCGCCCAGCGGACCGACGCCCAGGCCGCCAGCTCGATCAGTTCGACATCGGGGCCGTGGCCGGTGAACTTGGCGATCGGCTTGAGCTCCGCCGGGTCGAGCGCATCGGGCGGGTCGATCGCGACGATCCAGCCGCCGACCCGTCTGCCGTGCAACTCGACCCGCACGATCGCGCCGGGGCGGGCGGAGTCGACGAGTTCGTCGGGGACGAGATAGTCGAACTGCTTGTCGAGTCCGGTGACGTTCGGGAGAACCCGGGCGACGCTCACCGCGACAGCTGCTCGGGGCGGCCCGAGTTCAGAGACCGACCGCCGAGGTGAACTCGTCGAGCCGGCTGAGGTCTTCCCACGTGAAGCCGGGGCGCCCGAAGTGGCCGTAGGCGGCCGAACGCTTGTAGCCCGGCTTCTTGAGGTCGAGGTCGCGCACGATCGCACCGGGGCGCAGGTCGAACACCTCGCGCACGGCCCGCTCGATGATCGCTTCGTCGACGTGGTTGGTGCCGAACGTCTCGACCATCACGCTCAGCGGGTGGGCCATCCCGATCGCGTACGCGACCTGCAGCTCGCAGCGGTCGGCGGCACCGCTGGCCACGACGTGCTTGGCGACCCAGCGGGTTGCGTAGGCCGCCGAGCGATCGACCTTGGACGGGTCCTTGCCCGAGAATGCGCCACCGCCGTGGCGGCCCATGCCGCCGTAGGTGTCGACGATGATCTTGCGCCCCGTGAGGCCGCAGTCGCCGTGCGGGCCGCCGATCACGAACGTGCCGGTCGGGTTGACCCACACCTCGTAATCGTCGTCGGCGAACTGCTCGGGGATCACCGGCCGGATGACCTGCTCGATCAGATCGGGACGGATCACGCTGTCGCGGTCGATCCCCTCTTGGTGCTGGGTCGAGACCAGCACGCTGCGCAGGGCGACCGGGCGGCCGTTCTCGTACTCGTAGGTGACCTGGGTCTTTCCGTCGGGGCGCAGGTACGGCACCTGACCCGACTTGCGCACCTCGGCGAGGCGTTCGGCGAGGCGGTGGGCGGTCCAGATCGGCAGCGGCATCAGGTCGGGCGTCTCGTCGCAGGCATAGCCGAACATCATCCCCTGGTCGCCGGCCCCCTGGGTGTCGAGCACGTCCACCCCGACGTGGCCGCCGCGCACCTCCTCGGACTGGTCGATGCCCTTGGCGATGTCGGGGCTCTGCTCGTCGATCGACACGATGACGCCGCAGGTGTGGCCGTCGAACCCGTAGAGCGCGTTGTCGTAGCCGATCTCGTTGATCGTCTCGCGGGCGATCTTGGGGATCTCGACGTACGCCGAGGTCGTGATCTCCCCCGCGATCACGCACAGCCCGGTGGTGACCAGCGTCTCGCAGGCGACCCGCCCGTTCGGGTCCTCGGTCAGGATCGCGTCGAGGATCGCATCGCTGATCTGGTCAGCCATCTTGTCGGGATGCCCCTCGGTGACGCTCTCCGAGCTGAAGGTTCTGCGAGACACGGTTGCTCCCTTGATCGAGATGGTGGTTCTGCGGCGGGCGGGTCAGGTGGACGGAACGGTTCGCCGCAGCGCTACGACGCGGTCGAGCACCGCTGCGGCAATCGTACGTTTGTCGGCGAGCGGCACCGCAACCGAGGGGGCTCCGGGAGCGAACAGGGTGACGGCGTTGGTGTCGTGCCGGAACCCGGCACCCGGTGCCGACACGTCGTTCGCCACGACCAGATCGAGTTGCTTCGCCTCCAACTTGCGCTGGGCGTTGGCGGCGAGGTCGTCGGTCTCGGCGGCGAACCCGACCAGCAGCTGCCCGGGCCGCTTGCGCTCACCGAGCCCGGCCAGGATGTCGGGGGTCGGCTCGAGCACGATCTGCGGGACGCCGTCGCGCTTCTTGAGCTTGTTGGCTGCCGCGGCGACCGGCCGGAAGTCGGCGACCGCGGCGGCCATGATCACCACGTCACACCGCTGCGCGAGCCGCTCGAGGGCGACCTGCATCTCGGCGGCCGTCTCGACGTTCTCGACCGCGACACCGTGGGGCACCGGCAGGTCGACCGTGGAGACCAGCGTGACCGACGCCCCGCGCGCCACGGCCTCGGCGGCCAGCGCGTAGCCCTGCTTGCCCGAACTGCGGTTGGCGACGACCCGCACGGCATCGATCGGTTCGCGGGTGCCGCCCGCGCTGACCACGACGTGGACCCCGGCGAGATCGCCGGGCGACAACACCCGCTCGACGGCGGCGACGATCGCCTCGGGCGACGCCAACCGGCCGGCGCCCGAATCGCCGCCCGCCAGACGTCCGTGTTCGGGATCGACGACGTGCACGCCGCGGGCGCGCAGCACGGCCACGTTGTCGATCACCGACGGGTGCTCCCACATCTCGGTGTGCATCGCCGGACAGACGACCACCGGGGCACGCGTCGCCAGCAACACGTTGGTGAGCAGGTCGGTCGACAAGCCCATCCGGTAGGCGGCGAGCAGCCGCGCCGTCGCCGGTGCGACCAGCACGAGATCGGCGTCCTGGCCGAGACGGGTGTGCGGGATCGGCGTGTCGGGATCGTCCCACAGGCGGGTCCTCACGGGCTCGCTGGCGAGCGCCGACAGCGTGGTCGCCCCCAGGAAGCGCTCGGCGCCGGCGGTCATCACCGGGATGACGTGGGCGCCGGCATCGACCAGACGACGGGTGACCTCGACCGCCTTGTACGCCGCGATGCCGCCGGTGACACCGAACACGATGCGCGAACCGGCGAGCACGACGCGCCCGTCAGTCGTCGGAGGCCGGGAGGTCCGCGTCGCCGGCAGGCAGATCGAGCGGATCGGCCACCTCGACCTCGGGCAACTCGGTGCTGATGATCTTGTTGGCTGCGATCTCCTCGAAGGCGATGCTGAGCGGCTTGCGGGCCGTCGAGGACACCTGGGGCGGCACCATGTGGCCGAGGCCGTCGCCGAGCTGGTTGAAGTACGAGTTGATGTTGCGCGCCCGCCGGGCAGCAAGGGTCACCAGGCTGAACTTCGAGTCGACGCGGTCGAGCAGTTCCTCGATCGGCGGCGTCATCATCGTGTCGTGGGTCTTGGGCATGGCCCAGCTCCTTAGCGGTGGTGGTGGTGGTACGGCTGCAACAGCCTATCGGGAAGCCGCCGTGGGCGACCGCGCCCCGCCAGGGTGTTCGCCGGCCGGCTCAGCGGGCGCGTTCGCGCTCGATGATGGCCAGGATCTCCTCGACCGTGCGATCGAGCCGGTCGTTGAGCACGACGTGGTCGGCCAGCTCACGCCCGATCGGCTCCTCTTTCTCGGCCTTGCGCAACCTGGCGAGCACCTTGTCGTCGGGGTCGCCCCGGCCCCTCAGCCGGCGCTCCTGCTCGTCGCGCGACGGCGGCAGCACGAAGATCAACACCGCCTCCGGGTATTGCTGCTTCACCTGTTGGGCGCCGTCGAGTTCGATCTCGAGCACGATGTCGCTGACGCCCGCGCCGTCGAGTTGCTCGGGTCGGGGCGTCCCGTAGTAGTTGCCGAGGAACTCGGTCCACTCCAGGAAACCGCCCTCGCTGATGCGGGACTCGAACTGTTCGCTCGAGACGAAGACGTAGGCGTCGGCCCGTTCGCCGGGGCGGCGGTCGCGCGTGGTCCACGACCGGCTCAACCACAGTTTCGGATCGCGTCGGACGAGGGCATCGACGATGGTGCCCTTGCCCACGCCTCCGGGACCGGAGACGACGATGATCAGGTGATCGTCAGCCAAGCTCGTCGAGGAGGGCTTTGCGCTGCTGCGCGCCCAAGCCCTGCACGCGACGGTTGTCGGCGATGCCGATCGCTTCCATCACGCGACGTGCCTTGACCTTGCCCACGCCGGGCAAGGACTCGAGCATCGAGACCACTTTGAGCCTGGAGACGTTGGGATCGTCGGAGGCGAGCGCTTCGGAGAGGCTCATCGAGCCCATCTTCAAGCGAGCCTTGATGTCGGCGCGAGCAGCACGAGCAGCGGCCGCTTTCGCGAGTGCCGCTGCCCGTTGCTCAGGAGTCAACTGAGGAGGTGTTGCCATACTCGTACGCTACCGCGCTGAGATCGGCCAAACGGGGGATCCCCCGCCGGCGGGCGAAGTCGACCAGCTCGGCGTCGACGCGGGCGCAGGCCCGGGGGTCGGCGAAGCTGGCCGTGCCGACCTGGACCGCCTGCGCGCCGGCGACCATCAACTCGGCCGCGTCCCACCCGCTGGCGACGCCCCCGACCCCGACGATCGGCAGGTCGCGGTGAGCGGTGCGCACGTCGTGCACGGCGCGCACGGCGACCGGATGGATCGCCCGACCCGACAGCCCACCGCCGCCGTTGCCCAACACCGGACGCAGCGTGTGGGGATCGATGACCATCCCCAGCAGCGTGTTGATCAGCGTCACCGCCTCGGCGCCCGCCGACCGGACCGCGCCGGCCACCTCGACGACGCGATCGGTGTTGGCGCTGAGCTTGGCCCAGCGCGGGCGCCCGCAACCGGCGGTGGCGGCGATCACCTCGGCCGACCGCTCGGGATCGTGGGCGAAGATGCTGCCGCGGCCCTCGAGGTTCGGGCACGACAGGTTGACCTCGACCGCGACCACGGCCCCGGGAGCGTCGCCGACCAGGTCGGCGGCGGCTCGGTACTCGTCGACCGTTCGCCCCCAGATGCTGGCCACGACGGTCGCCCCGGTGTCGAGCAGCGCCGGCAGATCGTGGGCGAGCCAGTGGGCGATGCCCGGACCCTGCAGCCCGACGGCGTTGATCATGCCCTGTGGCGTCGGGTGCACCCGTGGGGCGGGGTTGCCGGCCCACTCGAACGCGGCGATCGACTTGGTGACCACGGCACCGATCGACGACAGGTCGAAATAGGGCGCGAACTCGTTGCCGTAGCCGGCCGTTCCCGACGCCGTCATCACCGGGCTGCGCAGCTCGATCGAGCCGACCCGCACCCGACGGTCGACGCTCACCACGGCGCACTCCGCGCCGCCGGCGCGCCGGGCTGCGGCCGGGATCGCGTCGACCGGGTGATCATCGGGCGTGGTACTCCTGCAGGCTGCGCACCGGGAGCTGCTCGGGCGACTCCCCCAGCCCCTGGGCGGCGGCGAGCGCGGCGCTGACGGTGGTCACGCAGCTCACCCGGTGGAGGCTGGCGGCCTTGCGGATCTGTTCGCCGTCGCTGCGCCCGACCGAACCGCGCGGGGTGTTGACCACGAACACGATCGTGCCGTCGCCGATCAGGTCGACGGCGGTCGGGCCGGCGTCCGCGTCCTGCACCTTGCCGAGCACCCGATCGACCTCGACGCCGAACCGGGCGAGGTAGGCGGCGGTGCCCTGCGTCGCCATCAGCCCGAGACCGCGCTCGCGCATCCGCTGGGCCACGACGATGCCGGCCGGCTTGTCGGTGTCGTTCAGCGAGAGGAAGACCGTGCCGGTCTGGGGCAGGCCGTTGCCGGCCGCCAACTCGGCCTTGAAGAACGCTCTGCCGAACGTGCTGTCGATCCCCATCACCTCACCCGTCGACCGCATCTCGGGACCGAGTGCCGGATCGACCTCCGGGAACCGGTTGAACGGCAGGACCGCTTCCTTCACGGCGACGTGACCGGTCACAGGCTCCAACAGCAGGCCCTCGTCGCGCAATGCGGCGAGCGTGGCGCCCAACATCACGCGGGTCGCGACCTTCGCCAGCGGAATCCCCTTGGCCTTGGCCACGAACGGCACCGTGCGGCTGGCGCGCGGATTGGCCTCGATCACGTAGACCGTGGTGCCCGCCACCGCGAACTGCACGTTGATGAGGCCGCGCACGTCGAGCCGATGGGCGATCGCGGTGGTGTAGGCGGTGATCACCTCGACCACCCAGTCGGGCAGCGTCTGGGGAGGGATCGCACACGCCGAGTCGCCCGAATGGACCCCGGCCTCCTCGACGTGCTCCATCACACCACCGATCAGCACCTCGCCGGTGTGGTCGCGGATCGCGTCGACATCGACCTCGATCGCGCTGGCGAGGAACCGGTCGATCAGCACCGGCCGCTCGGCGGACAGGCCACCTTCCCGGCCGAGGCTGCCGATCCCGCTGAGTTCGTCCATCGCCCTCGCGAGGTGGTTGCGGTCGTGGACGATCTGCATCGCCCGCCCGCCGAGCACGTAGCTCGGTCGCACGAGCACCGGGAAGCCGATCCGGTCGGTGATCGCCAACGCCTGCTCGAGGTCGACCGCCGTGCCACCGGGGGGCTGCGGGATGCGCAACTCGTTGCACAGCTGGTTCCACTTCTCGCGGTCTTCGGCGTCGTCGATCGACTGCGCCGACGTGCCGGCGACCAGCTCGGCGGGGATGTCACCCGCCAGCTTCAGCGGGGTCTGCCCGCCGAGCGACACGATCACCTTGTGCGGGCGCTCGGCGGCGATGACGTTGAGCACGTCCTCCCTGGTGAGCGGTTCGAAGTAGAGCCGGTCGCTGGTGTCGTAGTCGGTCGACACCGTCTCGGGGTTGCAGTTGACCATCACGGTCTCGTAGCCGGCGTCGCGCAGCGCGAAGCTGGCGTGCACGCAGCAGTAGTCGAACTCGATGCCCTGCCCGATCCGGTTGGGTCCCGACCCGAGGATCACGACCTTGGGCCGGTCGCTCGGGCGCACCTCGCACTCGTCCTCGTAGGTCGAGTAGTGGTACGGGGTCTCGGCGGCGAACTCGGCCGCGCAGGTGTCGACGGTCTTGTACGTCGGCACGACCCCGGCCGCCTCGCGCGCCGCCCGGACCGTCGGCTCGTCGAGCGACCAGAGGTGGGCGAGCTGACCGTCGGCGAAGCCGAGCCGCTTGGCCCGCCGCCACCCGCGGACGGTCATCGCGGCGAACCCGACCTCGGCGAGCACCGCTTGTTCCTCGACGATGATCTGCATCTGGTCGAGGAACCACGGGTCGATCCGGCACGCCGCGTGGACCGTCTCGATCGAGACGCCGCGGGCCAGCAGCTCGCCGACCTGGAACAGCCGCTCGGGTGTCGGCACCGCGACCGCGGCGAGCAGGTCGTCGTCGGTGAGCGCGCGGTAGTGATCGGCGACCGGGTCGCAGTTGAGGCCCAGACGGCCCTGCTCGAGCGACCGCAGACCCTTCTGCAGGCTCTCGGGGAAGGTTCGCCCGATCGACATCGCCTCACCGACCGACTGCATCTGGGTGCCGAGCACGCCCGAGGTGCCCGGCAGCTTCTCGAACGCCCACCGCGGGATCTTGGTGACCACGTAGTCGATCGTCGGCTCGAAGCTGGCCGGCGTCGCCTTGGTGATGTCGTTGGGGATCTCGTCGAGCGTGTACCCGACCGCCAGCTTGGCGGCGATCTTGGCGATCGGGAAACCGGTCGCCTTCGACGCCAGCGCCGAGCTGCGCGAGACGCGCGGGTTCATCTCGATCACGACCTGGCGGCCGGTCTCGGGATCGACGGCGAACTGCACGTTGGAACCGCCGGTCTCGACCCCGACCCGCCGGATGCAGGCGATCGCCGAGTCGCGCATCTGCTGGTATTCGACGTCGGTGAGCGTCTGCTGCGGGGCGACGGTGATCGAGTCGCCGGTGTGGACCCCCATCGGGTCGACGTTCTCGATCGAGCAGATGATCACGCAGTTGTCGCGGTGATCGCGCATCACCTCGAGCTCGTATTCCTTCCAGCCGGCGATCGACTCCTCGATCAGGATCTCGCTGATCGGGCTGGCGGTCAGCCCGTTGGCGGCCAACCGTTCGAACTCCTCGGCGGTCGCCGCGATGCCGGTACCGCGTCCACCGAGGATGTAGGCCGGGCGGATGATCACCGGCAGCCCGATCTCGGCGACCACCTTGCGGGCCTTGTCCATGTCGTGCGCCGATCCGGAGCGAGGCACGGCGAGGCCGATCTCGATCATCGCCTGCTTGAACAGCTCGCGGTCTTCGGCGGTGGCGATCGCCTCGGCGTTGGCGCCGATCATCTCGGGCTTGCCGGGCACCCCGATCAGGCCCCGCTCGTACAGCTCCATCGCGACGTTGAGCCCGGTCTGGCCGCCCAGCGTCGGCAGCACGGCGTCGGGTTGCTCGCGATCGATGATCGACGACAACACCTCCCAGGTGAGCGGCTCGATGTAGGTGGCGTCGGCGAAATCGGGATCGGTCATGATCGTCGCCGGGTTCGAGTTGGCGAGCACCACGCGGTACCCCTCCTCGCGCAGCACGCGGCACGCCTGGGTGCCCGAGTAGTCGAACTCGCACGCCTGGCCGATCACGATCGGGCCCGAGCCGATGATGAGGATCGTGTGGATGTCGTCGCGACGCGGCATGTCAGGCGCCGACCTTTCCGGTCGCCATCAGCTCGTCGAACTGACCGAACAGATAGGTGCTGTCGTGGGGCCCCGGGCCGGCCTCGGGATGGTGCTGCACGCTGAAGCACCGCTCGCCGACCACCTCGAGCCCTTCGCAGACACCGTCGTTGAGGTTGACGTGGGTCATCCTGACCGAGCGTCCGAGGCCGGCGAACGAGTCGGCGTCGACCGCGAAGTTGTGGTTCTGGCTGGTGATCTCGACGTTGCGGGTCGCCAGGTTCTGCACCGGGTGGTTGCCGCCGTGGTGGCCGAACGGCAGCTTGACCGTGCCGGCGCCGACCGCCAGTCCGAGCAGCTGATGCCCGAGGCAGATCCCGAAGATCGGCACCTGCCCGATCAGCCGGCCGATCGCCTCGGCGGCGTAGGGCACCATCGTCGGGTCGCCCGGCCCGTTCGACAAGAACACCCCGTCGGGTCGCCGGGCGAGCACGTCGTCGGCCGAGGTGCCCGCCGGCACGACCTCGACACGGCCGAGGCCGGCGAGGTGCCGGATGATCGTGGTCTTGATCCCGAAGTCGTAGGCGACGATCAAGCGTTCGCCGTCGCCGACCGTGTACGGCTCGGCGGCGGTGACCTGGGCGACGAGGTCGACCCCATGGGTACCCGGCTCGGCCGCCGCGGCGGCGCGCAGGTCGGCCTCGGGCGCGTCGCCGAACGCGCCGGGCATCGCCCCGGTGTCGCGGATCAGCCGCGTCAGGCGGCGGGTGTCGATGCCCGCGATACCGGGGATCGACAGCCGCTCGAGCAGCTGTTGCAGGTGCCCCTCGGCGCGGTGGTTGCTGTGCCGCCTGGCGAGGTCGCGCACCACCACGCCCCGGCAGAAGGCGCCGCGCGACTCGGCGTCGACGGCATTGACGCCGTAGTTGCCGATGTGCGGGTAGGTGAAGGCGATCACCTGGCCGGCGTAGCTGGGGTCGGTGATGATCTCCTGGTAGCCCGACAGCGCGGTGTTGAAAACCACCTCGCCCGTCGCCACCCCGCCGGGGGCCGGGGCGCCGATCAGCTCGCCTTCGAACACGCTGCCGTCGGCCAGCACGAGCTGGCCCTCGCGAATCGTCACGTCCCACATCCTTGCATCATCATGCGAACCTCTGCATAGTTAGTCAACTGTACCGGTCGCCCCGCACAGTCGGCGACGGCGATCATCGGGTCGGCCGCCCGTCGAGCACGGTGGCGACGCCACCCAGCACGGTGTGGCGCACCCGGCCCACCAACGGCACCCCGCGGTACGGCGTGTTGCGGCTCTTGCTGGCGAGCTCGGCGGGCACCACCTGCCATTCGGCGACCGGGTCGAACACGGCCAGGTTGGCGGGTTCGCCGGCCCGCACCGGGCGGCCGTGCTGGTCGGCCACCCCGGCGATCGCGGCCGGCTTCCACGACAGCGCGGCGACGACATCGGCGACCGGCATCGCCAGGTGGGCGAGGCACACCCCGAGCGCGGTCTCGAGGCCCAACATGCCTGGTGGGGCCAGGTCGAGCGGCTGCTCCTTGGCCTCGGGGGCGTGCGGGGCGTGATCGGTGGCGATGGCGTCGATCGTGCCGTCGGCGAGGCCGGCCCGCACCGCTTCGACGTCGGCCATCGTGCGCAGCGGCGGGTTGACCTTGTAGAGCGAGTCGTAGCCCGCCAGCAGTTCGTCGGTGAGGCTGATGTGGTGGGGCGTCGCCTCGGCGGTGACCGGGAGCCCGTCGGCCTTGGCGGCCCGCACCAGCGCGACGCTGCGGGCCGTCGACAGGTGCAAGATGTGCAGCGGGCCCCCCGTGAGCCGCACCAGCTCGATGTCGCGGTGCACCATCAGCTCCTCGGCGATCGACGGCCACCCCGGCAGGCCGAGCCGGGCGCAGCACGACCCTTCGTGCATCACCGCCCCCTCGGTGAGGCGCTTCACCTCGCAGTGCTGGGCGAGCACGATCGGGCCGCCGTCGGTGCGCAGGTCGGCTGCGTATTCGAGCGCCCGGCGCATCAGCAACGGGTCCTGCACGCCGTCGCCGTCGTCGGTGAACAGGTGCACGCCGGCCGCCGCCAGCTCGGCGAGCGGCGAGAGCTGGCGGCCCTGGCGCCCGATCGTGATCGATCCCGACGGGCGCACGTCGCACAGCCCGGCCGCCCGGCCCTGCTGTCGGACGAACTCGACCACGCTCACCGAGTCCTGGGTCGGGTCGGTGTTCGGCATCGCCACGATGCAGGTGAAGCCACCCTTGGCGGCGGCGCGCGAACCGGTCTCGATGGTCTCGGCCTCTTCACGGCCCGGTTCGCGCAGGTGGGTGTGCAGATCGACGAAACCCGGGCTGACGATGCAGCCGGCGGCGTCGAGGGTCGTCTCGCCGTTCGCGGCAGCGAGGTCGGGCGCCACCTCGGTGATGCGACCGTCGACGATCCGCACGTCGGCGCGCCGGGTTCCGGACTGGTCGACGACCGTGCCGCCGGTGATCAACGTGCCGCTCATTCGTGCTCCTCCAGATCGGTGCCGCTGCCGAGCAGATCGAACAGCACCGCCATGCGCACCGCGATGCCGTTCGTCACCTGCTGGGTGATGACCGAGCCGGCGAGCTCGGCCGGGTCGACCGCCATCTCGACACCGCGGTTCATGGGGCCGGGGTGCATGACGAGGGCGTGGTCGGCGAGGCGCCGAGCCCGGGCGGGCGTCAACCCGAAGCGCTCGGTGTACTCCCGCAGGCTCGGCACGAGCGACTCGGTCATGCGCTCGTGCTGCATCCGCAGCAGGTAGATCACGTCGAGCCCGGCGATCACCTCGTCGAGGTCGGACACCACCGGCGCGCCCGGGTCGGGCGGCAGCAGCGTGCGCGGCGCGACCAGCGTGACCTCGGCGCCGAGCATCGTGAAGGCACTGATGTCGCTGCGGGCGACCCGGCTGTGCTTGATGTCACCGACGATCGCGATCCGCAACCCCTCGAACGAGTCGCGCCGGCCGAGGCTGGTGCGGATCGTGTAGCAGTCGAGCAAGGCCTGGGTGGGATGGGCGTGCCAGCCGTCACCGGCGTTGATCACGCTGCCGCGGGCCCAGTTGCTCACCTGCCAGGGGACCCCGCTCGACTTGTGCCGGATCACGAACGCGTCGACGCCCATCGCGTCGATCGTCTCGATCGTGTCGCGCAGGCTCTCGCCCTTGTTGACGCTCGACGACGACACCGAGAAGTTCATCGTGTCGGCCGAGAGCCGCTTGGCGGCCGTCTCGAAGCTGAGCCGGGTGCGGGTCGAGTCCTCGAAGAACAGGTTGCAGACGGTCTTGCCGCGCAGCGCCGGAACCTTCGGGTTGGGGCGCCGGTTGACCTCGGCCATGTGGTCGGCGAGGTCGAGCAGCCGGCGGACCGCGTCGGGGCCGGCCTCGTCGATGCTGCGGAAGTGCTTCACGAGATGGTCACCCCGTCGGCGGTCGCGATGACCCGTTCGGCGGCCGAGGTGGGCAGGTTCTTGCCGACGAAGTCGGGGCGGATCGGCAGCTCGCGGTGGCCGCGGTCGACGAGCACGGCGAGTTGCACGGCGCGCGGGCGGCCGTAGTCGGTGATCGCGTCGAGCGCGGCCTTCACCGTGCGGCCGGTGTAGAGGACGTCGTCGACCAGCACGACGACGGCGCGGTCGATCTCGAATCGCAGGTCGCTGACACTGCCCGGTGACACGGGACGCAGCCCGATGTCGTCGCGGTACAGCGAGGCGTCGATCGAGCCGACCGGCACGGCGCGCTCGATGCGGGCGATCTCGCCGGCGAGGGCGTGGGCGAGCCAGACGCCGCCCCGCTGGAGCCCCACCAACGCCACACCGTCGAGGCCGTGGTTGCGTTCGATGATCTCGTGCGCCATGCGGGTCACCGCCCGGCGCACGTCGTCAGGCCCGAGGACCTGCTTGGTGGGATTCACTTGTCGCTCCTGCCGTTCGGGCCTCACGGGACCCGCCTTAACGGTCAGGTTCCGAACATAGCGCGTTCCGCCCGGACGCGCGCCGACTCGGCCGAGATCGCGGCCGTCAGGGCAGGGGCGTGACCGGCGGCGGCAACGCGACCGAGCGGTCGCGTCGCCACAGCTCCCAGTAGGCGTTCGCCCACACCAGCACGAACGCCGATCGGATCACGTCGAAATCACCGGCGTCCTCGGGCGACTTGGAGACCTGGAGCACGAGGTACTCGACCCGTTCGGCGCGGTCGTCGAGCCGGGTGCCCTCCTGGGTGATCGAGGTGCCGTACAGCACCACCCGGAACGGGTTCGGGAACTGGTAGATCTCGACCCGGTGGGCGAGGTGCGGGGTGATCCCGTAGTGCGCCGCGACCGCGGCGTCGGCCGGCACCTCGGCGACGATGTCGCGGGCCGCCACGGCGACCGGATGGTCGCGCCCCCAGGTCACCGGGTCGCCGGGGGTGTGCGGGAACGGCGCCCAGGCATATGCCGCCAGCACCGTGCAGACCACCACCGCGCCGAGCGACCGGTGCATCCCCCACCGGCCGACCCGCGGCAGGTGCCCGAGCGCGTACGTGGTGCCCATCACCAGCGCCGGCACGGCGACCAGGCTGTAGTGGTACTGGATGTGGAACTGGTACCAGAACGTGCTGAGCACGTTGGTGAACAGCACGAGGGCGCTGATCGCCGCCACCCCGGGCCTGCGGAGGAACACCATCGCCAGCGGCGACGTCATCTGCCACAGGTACCAGGGCCGCCCCTGCGACCGGAAGTGGTCGGCGATCTGGGTCGGGTTGCGCAACGCCGTGGTGACGAAACCACGCACCCCGCCGAACGGGATCCGCCACGTGTTGCGGGTCGGTACCCCGATCAGGCTGCGCATCACGACGAACATCGCGACCAACATCGCGGCCAGGCTGCCCAACACCGTGAGGGCGCCGATCCGGCGGTCGCGTTTGATCGCCACCCATACCCCGAGCGGCACGATCACCAGCGAAACGTCCTCTTTCACCAGCAGCGAGGCGACGACCGAGATCGTGTAGATCCGCCAGCGCCGCTCGAGCGCGCCGTAGATCGCGAAGGCCACGAACACGCCGAGGAACGCGTCGGGGTGGAAGTTCTCCATGTTGGTCCACGAGACGGCCGGGTGCAGCAGGTAGACGGCGGCCATCACCGCACCCAGCCAGTCGGACCCGAGACGCCGACGGGCCAACAGGTACACGGGCACCGCGCCGGCCCCGATCACCAGCGACTGCACGAAGAACAACGTTCCCGCCGCCGGGAACAGCCAGTAGATCGGAACCATCAGCACCAGCACGAACGAGGTGTGGTCGCCCATCAGGTTGCGGCCCATCAAGGTGACGAACGGTGTCTCGAACCGCGACATCAACCAGATGCCCTGGTCGTAGAGCGCCGAGTCGTAGGTCGACGTACCGAGGCCGTGGTGGACGTCGAGTGTGCGGATCGAGAAGTAGGCGGTGTAGATCGCCACCAGCAGCACGACCAGCCAGGTCGCCGGCGAAGCGACCCGCAGCCGGCCACCCAGCCGGGCGGCGATCGTGCGCCACGCGGATCGGCGGATCGCCGGGTCGCCGCCGAGCGGTTCGACCCCTGCCCCGACAGCCTCCTCGGTGGCTCGGGAACCGGTCGCCTCCACGTCGCGACCCTACCCAACGAGCCGCCGGCTCAGGCGGACGGCCGGACCTCGCTCGCGATCGCGGCGAGCACACCGTTGACGAAACGGCCCGAGTCGTCGGTCGAGAAGCGCTTGGCCAGCTCGACGGCCTCGTTCAGCACGACGGCGGTCGGCACGTCGCGGCGCTCGATCAACTCGAACACACCCAGCCGCATCACGTTGAGATCGAGCACCGGCATCCGAGCCAGCGTCCAGCCGTGGGCCTTCGCGGCGATGTGCTCGTCGAGCACCGACAGCGAACGGGCGACGCCGAGCACGAGTTCGCGCGTCATCTCGTCGGGCTCGACCACCTGCAACTCGATCGTGTCGGCGGGATCGATGCCCTTGGAATGCGCTTCGTACAACAGATAGAGCGCTCGCTCGCGGGCGTCGGAGCGTTCGTCGGGGCGATGCATGCTCAGCGGCGTGCGGTGGGGTCGGCCGGGCGATGCATGTCAGACGCGGGTCATGTAGTCGCCGGTGCGGGTGTCGACCCGGATCTTCTCGCCGGTCTCGACGAACAAAGGCACCTGGACGACCTTGCCGGTCTCGAGCGTCGCCGGCTTGCGGGCACCCGACACGCGGTCGCCCTGCACCCCGGGCTCGGTCTCGGCGATCGTGAGCTCGACCGACGCCGGGATCTCGACGCCGATGATCTCGCCGTTGAAGAACGCCACCTGGGCGGTCATGCCCTCGATCAGGTAGTCGATGGCTTCACCGAGCGCCGCCGGGGCGACGTGCATCTGGTCGTAGGTGTCGTTGTTCATGAACACGTAGTCGTCACCGTCGCGGTAGAGGAACTGCATCTCGTCGCGGTTGATGATCGCCTGCTCGACCTTGATGCCGGCGTTGAACGTGCGGTCGAACACGTTGCCGGTCTTGACGTTGCGCAACTTCGTGCGCACGAAGGCGCCGCCCTTGCCGGGCTTGACGTGCTGGAACTCGACGACCTGGAACAAGCCGTTGTCGAGCTCGAGGGTGATGCCGGTCTTCAGGTCGTTGGTGGTGATGGTGGGCATGGGCTGTCCTTGGGCGAAGCGGTGAGAACTCGGTTGCCGTGCGGGGTGACCTCGAGGAGGTCTTCGATGCGCAGGCCGCCGAATCCGACACGATAGAGGCCAGGTTCGACAGTCACGACGTCGCCGGCCACGAGATCGGTCGTGGCGGTGGGCGACTCGAACGGTTCTTCGTGGATCGCCAGGCCCACCCCGTGGCCGGTGGAGTGCAAGAACCAGTCGGCGTAGCCGGCGGCGGCGATCATCGAACGGCAGGCGGCATCGACCTCACGGGCGGCGACCCCCGCCCGCACGGCACCGATCCCGGCGGCCTGCACCGCGAGCAGCAGCGCGTAGATCTCTCGCTGCAGCGGGGTCGGCTCGCCCACCACGAAGCTGCGGGTCATGTCGGAGTGGTAGCCGTCGACGAGCGCTCCGACGTCGATCACGACCGTGTCGCCCTCGACGATCGTGCGGTCGGTGGCGCCGTGGTGCGGGCGGGCGGCGTGGTCGGGCCCGCTGGCGACGATCGTGTCGTAGCTCGGGCCGTCGGCGCCGTGGCGGCGCATGCGGTACTCGAGTTCGTTGCGCACGTCGGCCTCGGTGAGCCGATCGCCGAGCATCGGGGCCACCTCGGCCAGCGCGGCGTCGGCGCACCGGCAGGCCTCGGCGATGCGGGCCAGCTCACCGGCGTCCTTGCAGCGCCGGTGCCGTTCGATCAGCCCGGCGGCGGCGACCAGCGGGAGGTCGCCAGCCAGGCGGGTCCACCGGTCGTGGGTCAGCGACCCGGGGTCGGCGCCCACGGCGCGGCACCCGGTGAAGGCGCCGACGAAGGCGTCGTGCTGCTGCTGCTGGCTGAACCCGACCACGATCTCGGCAGCGACCCCCGCCGCCGCGAGTTCACCGGCCGCCCGGTCGCGGTAGCGGCCATCGGTGACCAGCACGATGCGGTCCGGCAACAACGCCACCGTCGCGTTCGAGCCGGTGAACCCGGTCAGCCACCGCACGCTCGTCGGATCGGTGACCGCCAGGGCGTCGACACCGTCGGGCGCACCGGCGAGCACGCGCTCGGCCCGGCCGGCATACCCGATCGGGGGCAGCTGCAACGGACCGGTCACCCGAGCCGGGCGGCGACGGCACGCACCGCGAGGTCGTAACCCTGCATCCCGAAGCCGACGATCGACCCGGTCGCGACCGGGGCGACGACACTGGTGTGCCGCCAGGGCTCGCGGGCGTTCGGGTTGGAGATGTGCACCTCGACCACCGGCCCCTCGAAGGCCGCCAGCGCGTCGTGGATCGCCCACGAGTAGTGCGTGAACGCGCCGGGGTTGATGATGATCGCGGCACATCGGCCACGGGCGTGGTGGATGTGGTTGATCAGCTCGCCCTCGTGGTTGGACTGGTACGCCTCGACGGTGAGACCGTGCTGCTCGGCGGCCCCCCGGGTGAACTCGACGTAGTCGTCGAGCGTGTCCGTGCCGTAGATCTCGGGTTCGCGATCACCGAGCAGGTTGAGGTTCGGGCCGTGCAAGAGCAGCACCAATGTCGTCACGATCGTTCACGGTACTGCGAGACGGTCGTGCGGTACAGCACATGTGCCCGCAGCGGGCTGCCCTCGGGCACGCTGGGGTGGTCGAAGTCCTCGTCGGGGTCGTGGGTGAGACCGATCTTCTCCATCACCCGACGCGACCTGTGGTTGAGGGCGGCGGTGAACGAGATCACCTCGCCGAAGCCCAGCTCGTCGAACCCGTGGCGCAGGCACTCGAGCGCCGCCTCCGGCGCGTACCCGTTGCCCCAGTGGTCGGCGCGCACCCGCCATCCGATCTCGACGCCGTCGCGGAACCACGGCGTCATGAAGCCGGTGAAGCCGATCACCTCGCCGCCCAGGTCCATGCACCACAGCCCGAAGCCGTGTTGGTCGAAGCGCTGCTCGATGCGGTTCATGAAGGCGTCGGACTCGGAGCGGCTCATCACCGGGCCGATCGTGGCCATCACGAGCGGATCGAGGTTGAGGGCGTGGAACGCGGCCCGGTCGCCGTCGCGCCACCTCCGCAGGACGAGGCGGCGGGTCGCCAGCGCTGCCATCACGGTTCAGTGGGCCATTCGGGCGAGCGACTCGAGCACCGGGGCCTCGGCGACATCGGTGACGACCTCGATGCCGTCGGTGCCGTCGAGCACGAAGGTGAGCCCGTCGAGCGCCTTCTTGTCGCGGCGCATCAGGTCGACCAGCAGCGCCGGGTCGAGGCCCGGCGGCAGGTCGACGCCGAGCCCGTACTCCTCCCCCACCACGGCGAAGTGGTGGTCGACGCGGTCGACGCCGATCCGGCCGAGCACGTTCGCCAGGTGGGCGGCGAAGATCAGGCCGATCGCGACGGCCTCGCCGTGGGCGAGACGGTGCTCGGTGGCGATCTCGAGTGCGTGTGCGAGCGTGTGGCCGTAGTTGAGGATCGCCCGCCGCCCGCCTTCGCGCTCGTCGGAGGCGACCACCTCGGCCTTGATCTCGACGCATCTCGCCACCCGGTCGGCGAGGTCGACGCCGAGCAGGTCGTCGCCGGTGAGGAAGTGGTACTTCGCCATCTCGCCGTACCCGCAGCGCACCTCGCGTTCGGGCAGCGTGGCGAGGGCGTCGAGGTCGCACACCACGCCCGAGGGCTGCCAGAACGCACCGACGAGGTTCTTGCCTTCGGGCAGGTTGACGCCGGTCTTGCCGCCGATCGCGGCGTCGACCATCGCCAGCAAGGTGGTGGCGACGTGCACGACCGGCACGCCCCGGTGGTAGCTGGCCGCGGCGAACCCGGCGACGTCGGTGACCATGCCGCCGCCGACCCCGATCACCACGTCGGAACGGGTCAGCCCCATGCGGGCGAAACCGCTGCACAGCTCACCGATCGTGGCGAGCGACTTGAACTGCTCGCCCTGGCCGATGTGGAACGTCTCGTAGGGCAGATCGGCCTGGATCTCGACCGGCACGCCGTGCTGGGTGACGATCGCCGCCCGGCGAGCCTGGGCCGGCAGCATCGAGCCGACCAGGCGCGCCGCACCGTGGCCGACCACGACCTCGTAGCCCCGGTCGTCGATCGGCACCTGCACCCGCCGCAGTTCGCTCATCTCATGATCCGATCAGCGATCTCGTCGGGCGTCAAGCCGTCGACGCACACGGTGCGTCCGGCGACCTCGCGGTACAGCAGGTGACGCTCGTCGTACATGCGTTGCAGTGTGCCCGCCGGGTCGTCGTCGAGCCAAGGGCGATGTTCGCGGGTCAGCGTGCGGGGTGCCAGCACGGCCGGGTCACCGTCGAGCCAGATCACCTCGGCACCGCTCGCCACCAGGCGCCGCCGGTCGCCGGCGTCGAGCACCACCCCGGCGGCCGCCGCGATCACCTGCGGGGTCGGTTCCGACAGCGCGTCGTACAGCGCGGCCGCTTCGTGCCGACGCAGTTCGGCGACGCCGTCGTCGGCCAGGATCTGCTTGACGGTGCGCCCGGTGAGCGCCTCGATGCGTTCGTCGGAGTCGACCAGGGTGCACAGGCGGCGGGCGGCCACGATCGCGCCGACGGTGGTCTTTCCGGCACCCATCAACCCGACCAGCACGAGATGGCGTGCGGCGGACCCCGCCGGGGTCGACCCCTGGCGGCCGGGCCGGCCAAGGCTCACAGCGAGGCGCGGAACGCCTCGGCGTTGCGCACGAACTCACGCACCGAGTCACCGCCGAACTTGCGCTGCGCCTCGCGGGCCAGCACCAGCGCCACCATCGTCTCGGCGACGACGCCCATCGCCGGCACCGCGGTGACGTCGGTGCGTTCCTTGAACGACACCGCCGACTGTTTGGTGGCGGTGTCGACCGTTTCGAGGGTCGGCCGGTTGAGCGTGGCCAACGGCTTCATCGCCGCCCGGGCGACGAGCAGTTCGCCGTTGGTCATGCCGCCCTCGATCCCGCCGGCGAGGGTGCTGAGGCGGGTGTACGCCGAGTGCTCGGCATCCCAGCGGATCGCGTCGTGGGCCTGACTGCCGAGCCGGCCGGCGACCTCGAACCCGTCGCCGATCTCGACCCCCTTCACGGCCTGGATCGACATCAGCGCCTGCGCCAGCAGGGCGTCGATCTTGCGGTCCCAGTGGACGTGCGAGCCGAGGCCGACGGGCACGCCGAAGGCGAGCACCTCGACGACGCCGCCGAGCGAATCGCCGTCTTTGGCGGCGGCCTGGACCGCAGCGACCATCGCCGCCGTGCCCGCTGGGTCGAAGCAGCGCACGTCGGACCCGTCGACGGCAGCGAGATCGGCCGGGGTGGGACGGGCGGTGCCGGGTACGACGCGTGCCGCACCCATCTGGATGACGTGCGAGATGACCTCGACGCCGAGGTGCGAGAGCAGCTTCTTCGCCAACGCGCCGGCCGCCACGCGGGCCGCCGTCTCGCGAGCCGAGGCCCGCTCGAGCACGTCGCGGGCGTCGGTGAAGCCGTACTTCTGCATCCCGGCGAGGTCGGCGTGGCCGGGCCGCACCTGGGTGAGCGGCTGCTTGGTCGACCCGGGCGCCGGCGACATCTCGGCGTGCCACTTGTCGCTGCGGAACCACTCGGAGTTCTTGATCTCGATCACGACCGGCGACCCGATCGTGCGGCCGTGGCGCACCCCGCCGATCAGGGTGAGCTCGTCCTGCTCGAACTTCTGCCGCGGACCACGCCCGTAGCCGAGCCGGCGCCGCGCCATCTCGACCTGGATCTCGTCGACCGTGATCTCGAGCCCGGCCGGCAGCCCCTCGACCACGGCGACGAGCGCCTGGCCGTGGGATTCGCCGGCGGTGAGGAATCGAAGCATCCGTGCGAGGTTACCCGGCGCCTACACCGACCGAGCGCCCAGTTCGGCCTCGGCGGCGGCCCGCATCACCACCGGATCCGGGCGCCGACCGGTCCACAGCTCCTGCTGGAGGACCGCCTGGTGGACCAGCATCCCGAGCCCGTCGACGACCGGCGCCCCGACCGAACGCGCCGCCCGCACCAGGGCGGTCTCGAGCGGGTGGTAGACGATGTCGACCACCGTGAGGTCGGCTCGCAGCAGCGAGGGGTCGAGCGGCAACTCGTCGCCGCCCATTCCGACCGACGTGGCGTTGACGAGCAATGTCGCGTCGGCGACCGCACCGGCGTCGGCGACGACGATGCTGCCGCCCAGCGGGACGAGCAGCTCGGCGGCGCTGCGGGTGCGATTGACCACCGCCACCGAGCGCGCCCCGGCCCGGTCGAGGGCCCGCACGATCGACCGGGCCGCCGCGCCGGCGCCGAGCACGACCGCCCGGATGTCGCCGAGGTCGACCCCGGCCTCGCGCACCGAGGCGACCAGCCCGGCGCCGTCGGTGCTGGCGCCGAACGTCGAGCCGTCGGGCCGCAGCACGACCGTGTTGACCGATCGCAGATCGGCGGCCGCGGCGTCGACCTCGTCGACGGCGTCTGCCATGTCGGCCTTGTGGGGCATGGTGACGGCGAACCCTCCGATGCCGAGCGACCGCATCGCCGCCAGCGCCGCCCGGGCCTCCCCCACCGGAACCTCGAACGCGACACAGCGCCAGTCGGCGCCGCTCGCCGCGAAGGCGGCGTTGTGCAGCGCCGGCGAGAGCGAGTGTCTGACCGGCGAGCCGATCACCGCCGCCAGCCGCGTCGCACCGGTGATCGCGCTCACAGCAGGCCTGCGGCCAGCGCCGCGTCGACGTTGGCCTCGTGCTGGTCGAGCGTCACGGCGAACGCGTGTCCGCCGCGCTCGTCGGCGAGCACGTAGTAGAGGTAGATGCACCCGACGGTGGGGTCGGGCAGCACCTGGCAGATCGGGTCACCCGACGCCGGGTTCGGCGCCGGGTTGAGCGCGGCGCGGATCGAGGCCCGGCCCGGGTTGGCGATCGGCGTCGGCGGCAACCCCGGGTAGCGATACGTGTTGTACGGCGTGTCGAGCTGCCGCAACTCGGAGAACGGGGTGTCGCGGTCGAACTCGTAGTACAGCGTGGCGTCGATCTGCAGGTTCATGCCGAGGAACAACCGGTTGTAGATCACGCGGGCGATCTTGGCGCGGTCTTCGTCGAGCTTGGCCTCCTTCTCGATCATCGAGGCGACGACGAGGATCTCGTAGGGGGTGCGGCCCCAGTCGATCGCCTTCTGCTCGATCTCCTCCTGGTCGGCGACACGCTCCATGATGCCGACCATCCGCTCGACGACCTGGGCCTCGTTGTCGGCGTTGGAGACCTGGTAGGTGTCGGGGAACAGCAGCCCCTCGAGCGACGCAACACCCGGGCCGCGGAGCCGGGCGGGCACCGTGGGCGAGTTGGCGGCGGCGATGAACCGGTCGCGGTCGAGCCGCGGCATCACCTCGACGAGTCGGTCGGCCATCTGCTCGATCGTGAAGCCCTCGGGGAACGTGACCCGCTGATAGGTCTGGGCGGGCGGCGTCCGCAGGCGCGACAACACGTTGCCCAGGTGGTCGTTGACCGGCAACTCGTAGAAGCCGGGGGTGATCTCGAGCCCCCCGTTGCGTTCGACGTACCACGTGAACACCGACTCGTCGACGATCAGCCCCTCGGCCCGCAGGCGGGCGGCCAGCGACTCGACCGTGTCGGTCTCGAGCACGGTGAACGCCACGTCGCCGCCGGGCGGCCCATCGGGCTGCACGCGGCCGAGGTACCACCAGCCGACGTAGCCGGCGGTGACCACGAGCACCATCACCAGAGCCATCGCGCACCACACGACCCACTTCACGAGCCGGGCCTGGGGGCGCAGCGGCTCGACCGCCGGCACCATCGCGACCTCGTCCCACTCGTCGAGCTGCCAGTCGGGGCGGCGGCCGTCGAGATCGGGGTCGTCGACCAGGCTCACCGCAGGGCCTCGCGGTCGGCCGCCGCGGCCCGGCTGTCGAGCCACGACTGCAGCATGATCGCGGCGGCGACCTTGTCGACCACCTTGCGGCGCTCGATGGCGTTCAGGCCGGCGTCGAGCATGCTGCGCTCGGCCATGACCGTGGTGAGGCGTTCGTCGTGGAGCTCGACCGGCACGTCGACCAACGTAGCCAGCCGGCGGGCGTCGGCGACGGCAGCCTTCGCGGCCTTGCCCTGCGAGCCGTCCATGCCGAGCGGGAGACCGACCACGATCACCTCGGCCTCTTCCTCGCGGGCGATCCGGGCCAGTTCCCCCAGGTCGTGCCGGCGCGACTTGCTGCGCTGCAACACCATCAACGGCGAGGCGATCGAGCCCGAACGGTCGCTGATCGCGAGGCCGATCCGTTTGGAGCCGGGGTCGACCCCCAGCGCCCGCACCCCCCGCCGGCGCAGGCCGCTCACGCGGTGGCGGCCTCCGTGGCGATCCGCATCGCCTCGTCGAGACCTGCGGGGTTCTTGCCGCCCGCCGTGGCGATGTCGCCCTTGCCGCCGCCCCCGCCGCCGACCGCGCCCGCCGCCTGCTTGATCAGGTCGGCCGCCGGGATCTGCTCGTCGGGATGCACGGCCGCCACCAGCGCGACGCCACCCGAGGGTGTGGTGCCCATCAGCACGACGCGGCGCAGGCCGGGCTGCTGGCGGACGGCGATCGCCAGGTCGCGCAGGTCGGACGGCTCGACGTCGTCGATCCGTTCGACGACGACGCCCGCGACCGCCCGGGCGGCGAGCTCGGACGCCCGCCCCGACGCCAGGCGGGCCCGCAGTTGCTTGAGTTCGTCGTGGAGCGACTTGATCTCGGCGAGCTTGCGTCGCACACCTTCGACCACGTCGCCGGTGCTGCCCACGAGCTGGGCGATGTCGCCGAGCACCTGCTCGTCGTACTGCAACAGCTCGACCGACGCGGCGCCGGTGATCGCCTCGATGCGCCGCAGGTTGGACCCGATCGAGGACTCGCTGACCACCTTGAGGGTGCCGATGTCACCGGTGGCCCGCACGTGGGTGCCACCGCACAGCTCGATCGACGGCCCGGCTTCGAGCACTCGCACGATGTCGCCGTACTTGTCGCCGAAGAACGCGATCGCGCCCATCATCGTCGCCTCGTCCTTGGTGGTCTCGAACGCCCGCGCCGGCTCGTTGCGCAGCGTCTCGTCGTTGACGAGCTGCTCGATGCGGCGAATCTCGTCGTCGGTGACCGCCTCGTAGTGCGAGAAGTCGAAGCGCAGCCGGTCGGGCCCGACGTACGACCCGGCCTGCTTGACGTGATCGCCGAGCACCCGCCGCAGCGCCCAGTGCAACAGGTGGGTGCCGGTGTGATTGCGACGGATCGAACTGCGCCGGTCGCGATCGATGCCGGCGGTCGCCCGTTGTCCGGCGGCGATCGTTCCGGAGGTCACCCGGGCAAGGTGCCGGCGCAGGCCCGGCAGGGCGAACGTCGTGTCGAGCACCGTGGCGACGCCCGACTCGGTGGTGATCGTGCCCGTGTCGCCCACCTGACCACCGCTCTCGGCGTAGAACGGGGTGCGGTCGAGGAAGATCTCGACGAGCTCGCCCGCCGGGGAGTCGGGGTCGTCGACGGGCAGCACGGCGAGCACGCGGCTCTCGGTCTCGTCGTCGGTGTAACCGAGGAACTCGGTGATGCCGAACTGTTCGACCACCTCCCGATAACCGTCGACCCGGTCGTCGCCGATCGCAGCCCCCTTGCGGGCGGCCTTCGCGCGCTCGCGCTGGGCGGTCATCTCGGACTGGAAGCCGGCCAGGTCGACGGCGATGTCGCGTTCGCCGGCGATCTCCTGGGTCAGCTCGAGCGGGAAGCCGTAGGTGTCGTGGAGCAGGAACGCCGTCGACCCCTTGAGGCTGGCGCCCGACTCGAGTTCGTCGTCGAGGATCGAGAGCCCGGTCTTGAGGGTGTGGCGGAAGCGCTCCTCTTCGCGGGTGAGCACGCCGAGCAGGAAGTCGCGGTTCTTGACGACGTCGGGGTAGGCGTTCGCCATCACGTCGATCGCGGTGTCGACCAACCGCGGCATCACCAGCTGCTCGGTGCCGAGCAGGAAGGCGTAGCGCACCGCACGACGGATGATCCGCCGCAGCACGTAGCCGCGACCCTCGTTGGAGGGGAACACGCCGTCGCTGACCAGCATCGTCGACGAGCGGGCGTGCTCGGCCAGCACGCGCATCGCGAAGCTCTCGCGGTCTTCGTAGTTGCCGGGCCGGTAGGCCTTGCCGGTGACCGATTGGGCGGTCTCGATGAGCGGCATCAGCAGGTCGGTCTCCCAGACCGAGTCGACACCCTGACGTAGCGCCAGGATCCGCTCGAGCCCGGCGCCGGTGTCGACCGACGGTTTCGGCAGCAGGGTGCGCGAACCGTCGGGAGCCTGGTTGTACTGCATGAAGACCAGGTTCCAGAACTCCATGAACCGGTCGCCGGCCGGGTCGCCGAGCGGCCCGCCGTCGGGGCCGAACTCGGGCCCGCGGTCGATGTGGATCTCCGAGCACGGCCCGCACGGGCCGGTGTCGCCCATCTGCCAGAAGTTGTCCTTGTCGCCGAGCCGCTGGATGCGGTCGAGGGGCACCCCGACCGACTCGTGCCAGATCGCCTCGGCCTCGTCGTCGGACTCGTGGACCGTGATCCACATCCGGTCGCCGTCCATCCCCCAGCCGCCACTGGCGACGTCACCGGTCACCAGATCCCAACTCCACGGGATGATCTCGGACTTGAAGTAGTCGCCGAAACTGAAGTTGCCCATCATCTCGAAGAAGACGAGGTGCCGCTTGGTGCGGCCGACGTCGTCGAGGTCGTTGTGCTTGCCTCCGGCGCGGGCGCACTTCTGCGAGCTCACGGCGCGGGCGTAGGGAGCCACCTCGTCGCCCACGAAGTACGACTTGAACGGCACCATGCCGGCGACGGTGAACATGATCGACGGGTCGTGCGGGATCAGGCTCGCCGACGGCACGACGACGTGGTCTTTCGCGGCGAAGAAATCGAGGAACGACCGCCGCAGGGCGTCAGCGCTGATTCCGGAGTTGAGCCCGTTGGTCATAGTCGTGCCAGCCTACCGATGCGCCATCGTTCCAGCATCGGACATGGTTCGACGGCCACGCAGCGACGGGCGAACCGCCAGTAGCCTCCGGGGCGTGGCTCTGCCGGACGACGTACACGAGTGGATCTCGTTCGCCGATCCATCCGAGCAGCGCACCTGGGTGTTCGACGCCACCTACCTGCGGTCCAACCATCGCTGCATCTACGGCGAGGGGTGCCAGGGGGTGCTCGACGCTCCCGCCGCCGAACTCGCCCAGGGCTGCTGCAGCTACGGCGCCCACTTCGTCGACGACGACGACGTGCAAACGGTGGTGCGGGCCTTCGTGCGGGTGCGGCCCCGGCACATGCAGTTCCACGCCGCGGCGGTCGAGGGGGGCTTCCTGCGCCCCGAGCCCGCCGACGACGGCACCTCGGTCACCGTGACCAGGCTGGTCGACGACGCATGCATCTTCCTCAACCGCCCGGGATTCGCCGGCGGCGCCGGCTGCGCGTTGCACATCGCCGCGCTCGAGGCCGGGGAGCGTCCCCTCGACTGGAAGCCGAACGTGTGCTGGCAGGTGCCGATCCGGCTCGAACATTCGACCGACGAGAACGGACACGTCACCTCGCGGCTGCGCGAGTGGAAGCGGCACGACTGGGGCGACGGCGGCGACGACTTCCACTGGTGGTGCACCGAGGCGTCCGAGGCGTTCAGCAGCGACCGGCCGGTCTACGTCACCTCGCGCGACGAGATCGTCGAGTTGGTCGGTCAGCCGATCTACGACCGGATGGTCGAGTTGCTGGAACGCCCCGAGTGGGTGCCGCTCGCCCACCCCACGCTGCGCCGCCGCTGAATCCGATGCCGGTCGGTCCGGCGCCGATCGGACGCCCTGGTCGGGCGCAGCCCGGGTCAGTCGTCGAGGTCGTCGTCGTCGTCGAACGTGACGCCGTACTTCTCCGCCAACGCGGCGTACTCGTCCTCGTCGCTCACGTCGACACGCGAACGATCGCCGAACCCGAGGTCGAACGCCCCCGGACCGGATTGCTTCAGCTTTCGCGCTTCTTCGAAGCGGCGATGACGACCCTTCTTCACGACAGGGCTCCCACAGGCTAGAGAGTTGACATTGGCTCGCATCCTACCGGCTGCGACACCCGGAACGGCGGTTCTCGACGACTCCGGCGGGACGCGTCCTGCGGCCCGACGGGGCGGCTCTCGCCGCTCGGCGGCGGCGTGGCACGATGGTGACGGTGCAGCGGACGTTGGCGATCCTGAATCAGAAGGGCGGGGTGGGAAAGACCACCGTCACGCTGGGCCTCGCATCGGCGGCGGCAGCAGCCGGACGCCGGGTGCTGGTGGTCGACCTCGACCCTCAGGCGGCCACGACGTGGGTGCTCGGGATCGACCCGGCCGACGTGGCGATCTCGGTCGTCGAGCTGTTGTCGGACCCGTCGCTCGCCGGCGACGAGATCGTGCGGCCGTCGGCGTGGTCACCGCTGATCGACGTGCTGCCGAGTTCCGCCGGCCTCCAGGAGTTCGAGGCCGGGGGATCCAAGCGGCTCCGCAAGGCCCTCCGGCGGCTCGAGCCCGGCTACGAGGCGGTGTTGATCGACTGCCCTCCCTCGCTGGGCAACCTCACCCGCAGCGCCCTCACCGCCGCCCGGCACGCGATCGTCGTCGTCGAGCCGTCGTCGCTCGGTCTGCGCGGCATCGGCGGCGTCGCCGACCTGATCGACGACGTGTGGGACACCACGAATCCCGACCTCGAACTCGCCGGCGTGGTGCTCAACCGCGTCCCGGCGGTCTCGACCGAGGCCGAGCGGCGGATCGCCGAGCTCGCCCGCATCGTCGGACGCGAGGCGATCTGGTCGCCGGCGGTCCCCCAGCGCGTGATCTTCAACCAGGCCGTCGGCGAGCGGCGCAGCATCCATTCGTTCGGCAGTCGCGCCGCCGACCCGATCGCCGTGTTCGACGCGCTGTGGCGCAGGGTGCGGGGCGCGATCCGCTCGGCCCAGCTCTAGCGACCCTCACTCCCCGACGGGAAGCTCGACCAGCCGTAGCCCGCTGCCGCGCTCGAACGTCAGCGCCGCCGTGCCACCGAGCAGATGCCGGATCCCGTCGCCGAGCAGCTCGGCCCGCCAGCCGTGCGCGAGCCGGGCGTCGGGCTGTTCGGACAGCAGCGCCACGAGGTCGGAGCGGGTGGCGAGGATCGCCGTGTCGATCCGCTCGGTCTTCGCGACCTGGCTGATCCAGGCCGAGACCAGCGCGATCGCCGGGCGCAGGTCGCGTTCGAGATCGTCGTTGCCGACCGCCACCTGTGGTGGTTCGGCCGCCTTGCCGAGCGCCACCGCGGCGAGGATCTCGACGGCGACCTTGCCGCGGCTGAAGCGCTCGTCGACGCCGCGCGCCTGGGCGAGCTCGTGCGCGTCGGCCGGCTGGCGCTGGGCGATGCCCAGCACCGCGAGGTCGGGCAGCACCTGGCGGACCGGGATGTTGCGCCGCATCGCGGTCTGTTCGCGCCAGGCGGCGACCGCCTGGGCGACCGCACGCGGCCGGGGCCGCAACCCGCGCACGTCTTTCAGCCGGATCCAGGCGTCCTCGGGCCGCATCCCGGAAGTCGGGCGGTTCCGCAGCTCGGCGCACGCCTCGGCGACCCATCCGCGGCGGCCGGACTGGTCGAGCTTGACCACCAGCCGGTCCTGCACATCGAGCAGGTACGCGACGTCGGCGGCGGCGTAGTCGCGCTGGGCCGGCGTGAGCGGGCGCCGCAACCAGTCGGTGAGCCGGTCGCCCTTGGGCGGACTGACGCCCACCTCGGCACTGAGCAGCGCGACGAGCGACGGGGTGCCGTACCCCACGAAGCCGCCGGCGATCTGGGTGTCGAAGAAGACCCGCGGCACGGACCCGACGGCGTGGGTGAGCACGTCGAGGTCTTGCTGGGCGGCGTGGAACACCGCCTCGACGTCGCTGTCGAACAGCCGCTCGAGCGCCCTGACGTCGACGACGAGCGGGTCGACGAGCACCAGTTCACCATCACCCCAGGCGAGCTGTACGAGCGCCAGCGCCGGGAAGTAGGTGCGTTCCCGGTGGAACTCGGTGTCGATCGCGTAGCGCGGCTGCTCGAGCAGGGTGTCGATGACCACCTCGAACTCGTCCTGCCGGTCGACCCAGCGGTGGGGATGGGAAAGGCTCACGTCTCGCCGTGCGCCAGCTCGAAGCCGGACTCGACCCATGCCAGGATGCCGCCGCGGACGTTGACGACATGAGCCCCCTGGGCGGCGAGGTAGTCGCACGCCTGGGCGCTGCGGCCGCCGGCCCGGCACAACACGTAGGTCGGTGACGCGACGAGGAAGGCGTCGAGCTGCTGCGGCACCGTCCGGAGCGGGATCGAGACCGTCCCCGGCACATGCTCCTCGTGGAACTCGGCCGGCTCGCGGACGTCGACGACCCGAACCCCCGGCGTGTCCATGAGCACCCGGAGTTGGTGAACGGTGATCTCCTCGATCGTCATACCCGGCCGAGGATACCGGGGTCAGCCCACGTCGTCGGGGCAGTTGACGTTGCGCATCGCCGCCGGCACCACCGCCACCTCGACGGCGCCGAGCAAGCCGACGGCGCGGCCGTACCCGTGGCACCCGTCGTCGATCAGAGCAGCGAGCGGGGTCTGCGAGTCGGGGCCCCACCACGACAACAGATGGCGTCTGCCGTCCGCCACGGCGACGCTCACGCTCGCTCCGGCACCGGCCGCGATCACGGCCCGCACGCTGGCGGGGTCGAGGTCGGCGAGGTCGCAGGCCGCGACCACGATCGGCCCACCGAGGCGACCCAGCGCGGTGCGGATCGCGGCGAGCGGCCCGGCCCCGGCGTCGTCGTCGGCGAGCACCTCGAGGCCGAGGGCGCCGAGCCGCGCCGCGTCACCGCCCTGGCACACGACCCGCTCGCATCCCCCGTCGCGCAGCGCGGCCGCGACGGACGCCACCATCGCTCGGCCGCCGACGGGCAAGAAGGCCTTGTCGGAGCCCATCCGGCGGCTGGCGCCACCGGTGAGGATCACCCCGATCGGTGCCGGTGCCACCGTCACGCCGGCGGCACCGCCGTTGCGACCTCGGGCGGCACGCCACCGGGGTCGAGTTGCAGCAGGAACTGGCGGCACCGCTCGGCCTCGTCGCGCTCGCCGATCGCCTCGGCCATCAACTGCAGACCGAGCAGACTGCGCAGGAAGCCGTGGTTGGACGGGGCCGCCCAGCGCACGTAGCCGGAGCCCCGCCAACCGCTCGCCCGCAGCGCGTCGAGACCGCGGTGGTAACCCACCCGGTACGCCGCGTAGCGGGCCACGACATCACCGGCGTGGTCGCCGAGCGCCGCCCATGCGTCGAGCCAGCGCGGATGGGCGGCGACGACCGATGCGATCGCGACCCGCGGATCGTCGGCGGCGACCGCCTGTGAGAGTTGGTGGCGCTGGGCTGCGTCGACCACCGGCAAAACGGTGGTCGGCAGGCCGCTGGACATCTGGATCGGCTGGTCGGACATGCACCCAGGCTAGGGCCCGCCCGGGCGCCACGGACGACCACGATGAGCGCCGCGCGCCCCCACCAACCCCTAAGGTGTCGGTGTGCTCGCTCTCACGCTCAGCCAGGTCAAGAACATCGCACTCGCGATCGTCGGGGCGCTCGCCGTGCTGGCGGTCCTCGCCGCCTGGTTGATGAAGACGGTCGCCCAGAAGGCCGCTCTGGCGGTGATCCTGGTGCTGCTCGCCGTGCTCGTGTGGACCCAACGCGCCTCCCTCGACGAATGCGCCTCCAAGGTCCGCCAGGGCGGGGCGAGGGTCGACACCACCTGCACGTTCTTCGGGCGCGACGTGA
This sequence comes from Ilumatobacter sp., assembly GCA_036526035.1. GTDB lineage: Bacteria > Actinomycetota > Acidimicrobiia > Acidimicrobiales > Ilumatobacteraceae > Ilumatobacter. The sequence continues at coordinate 54,236 of DATCZG010000057.1, forward strand.
CGATCTCCTCGATCCCGTCCTCGTGACCGGGCGCCCGGCGCCGGGCGCCCGCTCACAGTCGGCGCAACTGGTCGCGCTGACCGCCGCCAAGACGGTCTCGAACACCGCGTTGCGATGGGTCGGACCCTTCCTCCCCACGCTCGAGCGGGCCTTCGGTGCCGGCACCGGGACGCTCACCGGCATCATGGGCGTCGCCGAGCTCGGCGGGTTGTCCACCCTGGCCACCGGGCGCACCCTCGACCGCGGTCACGAGCGGCGGATGTTCGTGCTCGGCCTCGTCGCGGTCGCCGTTTCGTCGGTGATCGCCCTGGTCGGGTCGGTCGCCGCGTTCGCGGTGTCGTTCGGGGTGCTGATCATCGGCGTCGCCAACCTGACCGTCGCCGGGCACGCCTGGATCGGCCACCGGGTCGCGGTGCGCCGGCGGGGACGAGCGATCGGGTTCTTCGAGACGTCATGGGCGCTGGCGCTGCTGGCCGGAGCCCCGGTCCTCGCCTGGTTGATCGGCCGGTTCGGTTGGCGCGGCCCCTACGTCGCACTGGCGATCGCGTCCGCCGCGGCGGCCGTCGCCGTCGCCGTGCTGGTCGAACGGCCCGCCCCGCCGACGGCGCCGGCCAGCGGCCGCGCCCCGCTGCCCCGTTCGGCCTGGTCGCCGATGCTCGCCGCCGCCGCCACCGCGGCCGCCGGTCTGGGGACGTTCGTGGTCAGTGGCGCCTGGCTCGACGACGCCTACGGCGTCTCGACCACCGGGCTCGGGGTGATCGCCGCCGGGTTCGGGCTGATCGAGCTGGCGGCGTCGTCGTCGGTGGCGTGGTTCGGCGACCGGCTCGGCAACCGACGGTCGGTGCTCGGCGGGTTGGTGGTGCTCGCCGCCGGGGTCGCCACGATGGCCGCCGCCGGTGCGTCGCGGCCGACGGCGGTCGCCGGGCTGTTGATCTTCCTCGCCGGGTTCGAGTTCGCCTTCGTGTCGGCGTTGACGCTGGTCACCGAGGCCGCCCCCCTCGCCCGCGGCCGGGCGATCGGGGTCGCCAACGCGTGCGGCACCCTCGCCAGGGCGGCGGCGGTGATCACGTCGGGCCAGCTCTACGAACGGTTCGGGATGACCGGCTCGCTCGCCTGGTCGGCGGCGGCCGCCGGGGTCGCTGTCGTGATGACGGCGCGCACGCAGATCGGTCGCCGCGCGACCTGAGCGGGCGGCGCGGCGTCAGCCGAGGCGCCGTTCGAGGAATTCGATCACGACCCGGGCGACGTCGTCGGGGTGCGTGTTCGGCCCGAAGTGCCGGGCGTCAGCGACGCTGCGGCTGACCGCGTCGGGCAGCATCGCGGCGAGCACCTCGGCACCCAGGCGATGGTGATCGTGCCCGTGCTCGCCGTGCAACGCCAGCACCGGCACCACGACCCGCGCCGCGTTCCACGGCGCCCGCCGGCGCAGGTCGGACAGCTCGCCGACCATCGCCGGCCCCTCCGAGCGCCGCGCCTGCCGGCTGGTCTCGGGCAGGCGCTCCCAGCGGTCGTCGCCGAGCAGACGGCGCATGAACCGTTCGGCGGCCTCTTGCGGGTCGTCGCGCCATTCCATCGCATCACCCCCGGCCGAGTTGCCCGGCCACCAGTCGAGCCACGACAACGGCGACTCGTAGGTGACCACCGCGGCAACCAGGTCAGGATGGCGATCGGCCGTCGCCAGTGCCACGTTGCCGCCGTAGCTGTGACCGATCATCACGACGGGAACCGAGGCGTCGGGCGCCGCGCCGATCACCGCCACCAGGTCGGCGACCTGCTGGTCGATGTCGAACGGCCCGGGGTGCGGCACCGAGCGGCCGTAGCCGCGCCGGTCGTAGCGGGTGACCCGGAAACGCTCGTCGAGCCGCCGGCTCAGCTTCAACAACCCGGCCGACCGGTCGAGCGAGCCGTGCACCAGCACGACGTGCATCCCGCCGACGGTCCCGGTCGTCGTCGCCCAGACCGGCTCGCCGTGGGGGTGCGACGCGGTCACTGGACCTGCACGATCCGTAGGACGTCGGCCGCGGTGGACGCCGACCGGTTGGCCGAGCCGGCGAGCACGACGACGGTGTCACCGCGCTGGATGCACCCGACGTGCACCGCTCGCTCGACGGCGAACCAGACCATCTCGTCGGTCGTGTCGTAGGTCTCGACCGACAGCGGCTCGACCCCCCAGGTGAGGGCCAGGGCCCGCACCGTGTGCGGGCTCGGCGAGAGCGCGATCAGCGCCCGGTCGGGGCGGAACCGAGCCATCGCCTTGGCGGTGCGGCCGCTCGTGGTGCAGCACAGGATCGCCGACGCATCCACGTCGAGGGCAGCCTCGGACGCGGCGTGCGTCAGCGCCGCCGTGACGCGGTCGTTGACCGAGTCCCAACGCTCGCGCTGCACCCGGCCGAGCCGCGATGCCCACTGCCGGTAGTGGGCCTCGCGTTCGGCCCGTTCGGCGATCGTCGACATCGTCGTCACCGTCAGCACCGGATCGTGCCCGATCGCGGTCTCGCCCGACAGCATCAACGCATCGGTGCCGTCGAAGATCGCGTTGGCGACATCGGTCACCTCGGCGCGCGTCGGCGACGGCGCGGTCACCATCGACTCGAGCATCTGCGTGGCGGTGATGACCGGGAGCCCGAACTCGACGCACTGCCGCACGATCGACTTCTGCAGGTGGGGGACGTCCTCGAGCGGGCAGTCGATCCCGAGGTCGCCGCGGGCCACCATGATCGCGTCGCTGACCTCGATGATGCCGGTGAGATGGGCGAGCGCAGCGCTCGTCTCGATCTTGGCGACGATCTCGGCGCGGTCGCCGACGACCGCGCGCACGTCGAGCACGTCTTGGGCGGTGCGCACGAACGAGACCGCCACGAACTCCACCCCGGCGGCGGCGACCTGCTCGGCCAGCACCAGATCGAGCGCGGTCGGGGTGGACAGGCGCAGCCGCTCCGACGACAGGTGCACGCCGGGGCGCCCCTGGGTGCGTCCACCGGTCTCGATGATCGCCCGCAGGGTCGTCGCGTCGTTGGCGGTGATCCGCATGCTGATCGCGCCGTCGCCGAGCACGATCCGATCGCCCACCGACAAGTCGTCGGCGAGCGTGTCGTAACCGACCTGGATCAGCTCGGCCGTGCTCGGCGACGTGCCCGCCCGCAGATCGACGTGGCCGCCGGCCGCCAACTCGACGCCGCCCCCGGGGAACTCGCCGGTGCGGATCTTCGGGCCCGGCAGGTCGGCGAGCACGGCCACCGGTCGGCCGGTCGCCGCCGCCGCGGCGCGCACCCGCCCGAGCCGGACGAGGTGCTCGTCGATCGGACCGTGGCTGAGGTTCAGACGCACGACGTCGACCCCGGCGGCGATCAGGCGCCGAAGCGAATCGGCATCGTCGCTCGCCGGGCCGATGGTGGCCACGATCTTCGTCCGTCTCGTCATTGGTGCATATCCTCGTGCCTCGTGGAGTTGATTCTCATCCGACATGCCCTTCCCGAGCGACGGGAGGTCAGTGACGGTCCCGCCGATCCTCCGCTCACCGAGCAGGGCCACGCCCAGGCCGAGCATATGGCCGACTATCTCGCCCGCGAGTCGATCTCCACGGTCTACACCAGTCCGCTCCAGCGCGCCCGCCAGACCGCGGCGCCACTCGCCCGACGGCTCGGCGTCGAGCCGGTGGTCGTCGAAGACGTCGCCGAGTGGGACCGCAACTCGTCGGAATACGTCCCGATCGAGCAACTGAAGGCCGAGAACGATCCCCGCTTCTACCAGGTGCTCGGCAGCCAGTGGAACGGTGCCGACCCGATCGAGGAGTTCGAGGCCCGGGTCGAGACGGCGATCGACGCCCTGATCGCGAACCACCCCGGCGACACGATCGCAGTGGTGTGCCACGGCGGGGTGATCAACCTCTACCTGGCGATCGTGCTCGGCCTCAGCGACGACCGTACGGCGTTCTTCTACCCCAACTACACCTCGATCCACCGCATCGCCGCGTCGCGTTCGGGCGTACGGTCGGTCGTGACGATGAACGAGACCTCGCACCTGCGACACACCGGCCTGCCGATGGGCCTGTTCCAGAAGGGCTGACCGCATGCCACCATCGATCGACGACCTGCGTGCCTTCCTCGACGCCTCGCCATCACCGTTCCACGCGGCGCGCTCGGCCACCGACCGACTCGACGCGGCCGGGTTCCGTCGGGTCGACGACTGGTCCGACGTGCCCGCCGCCGGGTACGTCGTGCGTGACGCCGGGGTCGTCGCGTGGCGCTCCCCCGCCGGCGCCGCAGCCGACACACCGTTCCGGCTGGCCGGCGCCCACACCGATTCGCCCTGTCTGCGGGTCAAGCCCCGGCCCGACATGGGCACCGCGGGTTGGAGGCAGCTCAACGTCGAGGTCTACGGCGGCATCCTCAACAACTCGTGGCTCGACCGCGACCTCGGCGTCGCCGGCCGCCTCACGATGCTCGACGGCACCCATCACCTGGTGGCGGTCGAGCAGCCGATCGCCAGGGTGCCCCAGCTCGCGGTGCACCTCGACCGCGGCGCCAACGACGGGCTCAAGCTCGACCCGCAGCAGCACCTGCAGCCCGTCTGGGGCACCGGCGCCGTCACGCGGGGCGAGTTCTCGACGTGGATCGCCGAGCAGGCCGGCGTCGACCAGCCGGCCTTCTGGGAGCTGAGCCTCTACGACGTGCAGCCGGCGGCGGTGATCGGCGCCGACCGCTCACTGCTCGCCAGCGGACGCCTCGACAACCAGGTCTCGTGCTGGGCGGCGATCGACGCGCTGGTGGCAGCCGACCCGGTCGAGGCCACGGCGGTGGTCGTGCTCAACGACCACGAGGAGGTCGGGTCGTCGTCGACGACCGGCGCCGGCGGACCGTTGCTCGAACGGGTCCTCGAGCACCTCGTGCTGGCCCGCGGCGGAACCCGCGAGCACCTGCTGCGGGCGCTCGCCGGGTCGAGTTGTGTCTCGGCCGACAACGCCCACGCCGTGCACCCGAACTACACCGACCGCCACGACCCCGATCATCGGCCGATGGTCAACGCCGGTCCGGCGATCAAGATCAACCACAATCAGCGCTACGCCACGTCGTCGGCGACGGCGGCGATGTTCCGGCGGGCCTGCGAGAGCGCCGGGGTACCACACCAGGTGTTCGTCTCGCGCAACAACATGCCCTGCGGCTCGACGATCGGGCCGATCACGGCCACCCGCCTCGGCATCGACACCGTCGACGTCGGCGTGCCGCAGTTGTCGATGCATTCGGCGCGCGAGCTGTGCGGCACCGCCGACCCGATCGCCCTGGCGGCCGCACTGGGCGCCGTGTTCGCCTGAGGGCCCCGCCCCGGCGGGCGTCAGTCGATCGGATAGCTCCAGGGAACCCGTTCCATCGCCTGGTCGAACAGGCGCTGCAGCTCGGAGTGCAGCGCGGCCGAGTGTTCCTTGTAGACGGTGCGGGGCAGACGGCCACCCTCGGGCGCCACGGGCGCCGGGATCGGTGGGCCGATCTCGATGTGCACCTTGTGTGGATGGATGAACTTCGCCTTCTTGGGCATCACCCGTTCGGAGCCCGCGATGCCGACCGGCACGATCGGCACCCCGGCTCGGATGGCGATGTAGACCGCACCGTCGAACAGCGGCTGCACGATCGGGCCCTGCTTGCGCTCGCCCTCGGGGAACAGCACCAACGGGTCGCCCGCCTCGAGCACCTCGATCGCCCGCCGGAGCGCCTCGCGGTCGGCGGTGCCGCGGGTCACCGGGAACGCTCCGAGCGCCGACAGCACCCAACCGAACTGGCGGTTCTTCCACATCGTGTCTTTGCCCATGAAGCGCATCCGCTTCCAGCGCACCGTCCCGGCGAACGGCGTGTCGAGGTACGAGCGGTGCACCGGCGCCAACACGAACGGCCCCTCCTTCGGCAGGTGCTCGCGGCCGTTGATCGTGAGGCGCGTGTAGGCCCGCAGGATCGGCACCACGAGCAGCCAGCCGAACCGGTAGAAGATGCGGCTCGGCAGCCCGTTGCCGGCCAGGAACGTGTCGGGGCGACTCACGGCAACAACCCCAGGACGTGCTCGACGACCTCGTCGATCGACATGCCGGTCGTGTCGACGGTGATCGCGTCGGACGACTCGGTGAGCGGGCTGTGCTCGCGCGACGAGTCGATCCGGTCGCGGGTGATGATCGACGCCTCGATCTCGTCGACGTCGCCGCCGATCTCGCTCACCCGGCGCTGGGCCCGCACCCGCGGCGACGCGGTGACGTACAGCTTCAGCGTTGCCGAGGGGAACACGACCGAGCCGATGTCGCGACCTTCCACCACGCCGCCGCCGTGCTCGGCCACCCAGGCCCGCTGGCGCTCCACCAGCACGTCGCGCACAGCCGGATTGGCAGCCACCTGCGAGACGGCCTCGGTCACCTCACGGCCCCGGATCGCGGCGGTCGCATCGACCCCGTCGACCAGCACCCGTGCGCCGTCGATCACGATGTCGACCTGCGGCGCCAGCGCGGCGACGTCGTCGAGCGCGCCGACGGCCACGCCGCGCCGCAGTGCCGCGAACGTCATCGCCCGGTACATCGCCCCGGTGTCGAGGTAGGCGATCGCCAGCCGCGCGGCGAGGGCCCGGCCGACCGTGCTCTTGCCGGCACCGGCGGGGCCGTCGATCGCGATCACGAGCGGGGCGACCGCGTCGTCGTCACCTGACCGGTTGTGCATCACGACACCTACCACGACGTCCCGAGCGGACGACCCTCGTCGTAGCCGGCGTGGCTCTGCACGCCCACCACCACGCGGTCGTGGAACTCGGGGATCGTCGCTGCGCCGGCGTAGGTGCACGCCGACCGGACGCCGGCCACGATCTGGTCGATGATGTCCTCGACACCGGGTCGTTCCGGGTCGAGGTACATGCGCGAGGCGCTGATGCCCTCCTCGAACAACTCCTTGCGGGCCCGGTCGAGATCGGTCTCGGTCCTCGTGCGGTTCTTCACCGCACGGTTCGAGGCCATGCCGAAGCTCTCTTTGTAGAGCCGGCCGTCGGTGTCGCGCAACGTATCGGCGGCCGACTCGTGGGTGCCGGCGAGCCACGAGCCGATCATCACGTTCGAGGCGCCGGCCGCCAGCGCGAGCGCCACGTCACGCGGGAACCGCACACCGCCGTCGGCCCAGGTGTGCTTGCCGAGCCGAGCCGCCTCGTCGGAGCACTCGACCACCGCCGAGAACTGCGGGCGGCCGACGCCGGTCATCATCCGCGTCGTGCACATCGCACCGGGCCCGACCCCGACCTTGACGATGTCGGCGCCCGCCTCGATCAGTTGCCGGGTTCCGTCGGCGGTGACGACGTTGCCGGCGACCACGGTGCTGTCGGGGCACGCCGCGCGCACCGCCTCGACCACTTCGAGCATGCGCGTCTGATGGCCGTGGGCGGTGTCGATCACCAGCACGTCGGCGCCGGCGCGGACGAGCGCCACCGACCGCCCGACCGGGTCGGCGTTGATGCCGACCGCGACCGCCGCCAGCAGCCGTCCCTGCGAGTCGAGGGCGGGCCGGAAGATGGTCGATCGCAGGGCTCCGACGCTGGTGAGCAGCCCGAGCAGACGGCCGTCGTCGTCGACGACGGGCGCCAGCGTGCGCCGCTTGCCGTGCAAACGGGCGAAGGCCGCTTCCGGGTCGATGTCGGCGGGCAGCGTGTCGAGTTCGGCACTCATGACGTGCTGCAACTGCGTGAAGCGGTCGAACCCGACCGCGTCGTGCTCGGTGAACACCCCGATCGGGCGGCCGTCGAGATCGATCACGATCACCGCCCCATGAGCCCGTTTGTGGATCAGGCTGAGCGCGTCGCCGACCGTGTTGGTCGGCGACAGCGTGATCGGGGTCTCGAACACCGGGTGCCGGCTCTTGACCCAGCCGATCACACCCTCGATCACGTCGACCGGGATGTCCTGGGGCAGCACCGCGACCCCGCCTCGGCGTGCCACCACCTCGGACATCCGGCGCCCGGCGATCGCCGTCATGTTCGCCACGACCAGGGGGATCGTGGTGCCGATCCGATCGGGGGTGGCGAGGTCGACACTGAACCGCGACCCGACCGCCGAGAGGCTCGGCACCATGAACACGTCGTTGTACGTGAGGTCGTGAGGCGGATGGGGGTGCAGCATTTTCATGGTGGGGTCTCCTGCCGACGGGGCCACGTCAGGCTAACGGAGCGCGCCTGGCGCGTACGATGCTGGGGTGACCGCCGATCGGACGACCTCCCCGCCCGTCCTCCTCGTGCACGGTTGGGGCGGGTCGTTCGCGACCACCTGGGAACGGTCGGGTTTCACGGCGCTGCTCGCCGACGCCGACCGTACCGTGATCGGGGTCGACCTGCTCGGGCACGGCACCGCTCCGAAGCCGCACGATCCGGCCGCCTACGGTGACCTCACCGAGCGGGTGCTCGACGCGCTGCCCGACGTGCCGGTCGACGCCGTCGGTTTCTCGCTCGGCGCGCTCACCTTGTTGCGGGCCGCGATCGCCCGGCCCGACCGGTTCCACCGCCTCGTGCTGGCGGGCATCGGCCGCAACGTGTTCGAACGCGACGACGAAGCGACGAGCCGAATCGTGGCGGCGGTCGAGGCGGGCGACGACGCGGCGACCACCGACAACCAGGCGCGGCTGTTCGCCCAGTACGCACACCAGCACGGCAACGACCCGGTCGCGCTGGCGGCGATCTTGCGGCGCAGCCCCGGCGAGGCGTTCACGACCGAGGCGTTGGCGACGGTGACGATGCCGGTGCTGGTCGCCGTGGGCGAGCACGACTTCGTGCAGCCCGCCGACGGTTTGGTCGCCGCGCTCCCCCACGCCACCGCGGTCACCCTGCGGCGCACCGATCACTTCGCCACCCCCGAATCGTTCGAGTTCATCGACGCCACCCTCGAGTTTCTCGATGCCGTCCCCGGCTGACCGGCTCCTCACCACCGACGTCGGCCGCGCCCTGGCCGCGATCCGCCGCGGCGGTGTCGTCGCGATCCCCACCGAGACCGTGTACGGGCTGGCGGCCGACGCCGAGCAACCCGATGCCGTCGGGCGGATCTTCGCGATCAAAGGGCGTCCGAGTGATCATCCGCTGATCGTCCACCTGGCCGGGCTCGACCGGCTGGAGGGGTGGGCCGCGAGCATCCCCGAGGCCGCCGTGCGGCTCGCCGAGGCGTGCTGGCCGGGCCCGCTCACGATGCTGTTGCCGAGCGGCCGGCGGGCATCCCCGCTCGTGACCGGCGGGCGGGCGACCGTCGGCATCCGGGTGCCCAGCCACCCGATGACGCTCGATCTGCTCGAGCGCCACGGAGGCGGGTTGGCGGCGCCGTCCGCCAACCGGTTCGGCAAGGTCAGCCCGACGACCGCCCGGCACGTGCTCGACGACCTGGCGGGGCTGCTCGACCCCGAACGCGACGTCGTGCTCGACGGCGGGCCGTGCACGGTCGGCGTCGAGAGCACCATCGTCGACCTGACGGTCGATCCCCCCCAGGTCCTGCGGTCGGGGGCGATCTCGGCCGCCGACATCGAACGCCTGCTCGCCGCGCCGACCGCGCCGGCCAGCGGCGAACGGCGGGCGAGCGGCATGCTCGCGTCGCACTATGCACCAGACTGCAAGGTCGTGCTCGCCGAAGATGCGGCGACCGCCGGGGCGACCGCCGCCGCGCACCGCGCGCAGGGCGAGCGGGTCGGGGTGCTCGACCGGACCGACGACCCGGTGGCGGCGGCGCAGTTGCTGTACACCGACCTGCGCGAAGCAGACCGAGCGGGTCTCGACACGCTGGTGGTCGTGCTGCCGGCGGCCGAGGGGATCGGCATCGCGCTGCGCGACCGGCTCGCCAAGGCAGCGGCTCCTACCGGGAACCGTCGAGCTCGGTCCAATCGAGGCGGTTGAGTCCGTCGATCCAGAGATCGCGCACCACCTCGACGCCCGGCATCGCCAGACCGGGTTCGGCGGCGACCGTCAGGCTCACCGTGGAGGCCCCGGCGTCGGGGACGAGATCGAGCCGGCACCACCCCCGCACCGGGTCGACCAGCGCGACCTCGAGCAGGTAGGGCGGGTCGTCGACGATCACGTCACCGAGCCAACCGGCGACGATCACGAGCGCCTCGAAGGCCTCGACCGGCAACGCTTCCACCGTGAACGAAGGGTGGTCACGGGCGCCCGACCACGTGCGTCCTCCGGTCGGCGTCCGGGCCGCCGGAGCAGCCGGCCACGGTGGGCCGGCAGCGGGCATCGAGGATCGGTCGTGCAGGATGCAGAGCGCCCGTTCGGCGGCGGCGTTGACCCGTTGCATCGCCTCGATCGGGCCGCCGACATCGGGATGCAACGCCTTGGCGAGTCGGCGCCGGGCCTCGGCGACGTCGGCCTCGGAGGCCCCTGCGTCGAGCCCGAGCACCACGAACGGGTCCTCGAATTCGCCTCCTGGGCGCCGACCGGACACCTCGGCACGGTAGTTCCGAATCATTTCCAGCGCACAATTCTCGTTGTTGCATTACCATGGCCTGTTGCTGCCATTAACATGGCGCAGCAGTACGGCGACCCGCCGTACCCATCCATAGACAGGGGAGAGACACATGCAAAGGACACGGGCGCGCCGGATAGGCGCACTCATCGTCGGGTTGTCGCTGGTGGTCGCGGCGTGCGGCGGTGACGACGACGACGCTGAGCCCACTCCGGCCACCGATGCTCCGGCAGCCACCGATGCTCCGGCAGCCACCGGCGGTGAGTTGCAGGGTATGAAGGGGACGACGCCGAAGGGTGCGGATGTTTCGGCGTGGATTCCTGCGGTGAACGATTGGTGGGTTGCTCAGGGCAATGCTGAGTTGTCCGATTTCAACTATGCGGCCGAGTCGTATGA
>DATCZG010000058.1:0-26572 GCA_036526035.1 Ilumatobacter sp.
GCCTCGGCGGGTGCGGCGGCTTCTGCTGCCTCGGCGGGTGCGGCGGCGGGTGCGTCGGCGGGTGCGTCGGCGGGTGCGGCTTCTGCTGCGGCGGCGGGTGCGTCGCCAGCGGGTGCGTCGCCAGCGGGTGCGTCGGGTGCGGCGGCCGGTGCTGCGGCGGCGCGGTCGCGGCGCGGCTTGGCGGGCTGGTCGCCGCCACCCTTGTCGGCCGGCGGGCGGCCTCCCTGGCGGCCGCCGGCGCGACCCTTGGCCGGGCCGTCCTTGCGCTGACGCGGATTGGTGCGCAGCGGCTTGGGCATCGCTGCAGCCGGGTCGACCTCGACCTCGAACAGCTCGGCGACGTGTGGCAGCGCCGGAGCGAGACGCTTCACCGTCGCCAGGAGCTCGTCGGTCACCTCGTTCGGCTTGCGCACCGGCTTGACGAGCTGTCGGATGGGGGAGAAGGCGGCGGCTTCGAGCATCGCCGCCCAGCGATCGGCGGTGTCCATCGGCGCCAACGATGCGTTGACGCTGTCGGCCAGCCGGTGGGCGATGTCGACCGGGAACGGCATGCCGGCCTTCGGTGGCTGCGACGACAACCGCAGCGCCCGAATGACGCGGCCGACGGCGAGCGCGGCGTCGATGTCGCCGAACCACAGCAGCAGTTCCTGCTCCTGCTTGTGGGCCAGTGCGGCCTTCAACTCGGCGACCAGCGCGGCAGCGCTCTCGTCGCGGGCGATCACCGGATCACCCGTCGACGCCACGACGCTGCGCAGGTCGCGCAGGTCGAGGTGTTCCATCTGGCGCTTGGCGGCCTCGGCGCGATCGAGCCAGTCGGCGAGCCGCAGCTTTGGCAGCAGGTCTTCGGCCATCTTGATGACCGACGCCTCCGGCATCTCGGGACGACCTTGTTGGACCGCGCGGGCGTTCTCCTCGCGCACCCGCTGGCGGACCGCCGGCATGCCCTGCAGCGCGAGTTCGGCGATCGAACGCTGCTCGTCGGGCAGTTCGGCGAGCACGGCGGTGCGGTGCTCGTTGCCGGGGCGCAGCCGCTTGGGCTTGGGGCGCTGGGGAATCTCGGGCGGCGGGGTGAACGACGGGCCGCGGCGGTTGCGATCGCCGTCGGGTCGCCCTCGGCGTTCGCCGTCGCGGCCGCCGTCGCCACGGGCCTCGCCGCCGTCACGGCCGCGGCGGCCGGCTCCCCGGCGGTCGCCGTCGCGGTCGCGACGCGGTCGGCGGTCGCCGTCGCGCCCGCCCCGCTCGGAACGGTCGCGCTTGGCGCGGATTTCGACGACCGGCTGGAAGTCGCGCTCGGCGGGCAGCAACTCGACCAGCGCCGGCTCGGGCTTCTCGCGGCCCTGCACGATGCCGAGCACCGTGATGCCGTCGATCTGCTGATCGACCTCGACCTTGTGCACGTCGCCGACCTTCGAACCGCCCGGCAGGATGGCCTCATCGAGCACGCCCTTGGGCTGCCGAGCGCCGGCGGCCCGCCAGGTCCAGGTGCCGTCACCGAGTGAGCTGGTGAGTTCGATGTCGATCCGTCGGGACATGGTCCACCACGGTATCGGCTGGAGCACTCGGCGCACCATTGCGGGCGAGGCCCGGGCGGGGCGACCGAGTGACGCCGACTCCACCGGGACGGCTACGGTCGGCCCGATGCCGATCTACGCCCTCGGGTCCCAGGTTCCCCGGATCGCCGCCGACGCGTACGTCCACCCCGATGCCGTCGTGATCGGGTCGGTCACGATCGGATCGCTCAGCTCGGTCTGGCCGGGTGCGGTGCTGCGCGGTGACGAGGGCGAGATCGTGATCGGTGACCGCACGAGCGTGCAGGACAACAGCGTGTTGCACACCACCCCTGACCTGCCGACGGTCGTCGGGAGCCGCTGCGTGATCGGCCACATCGTGCACCTCGAGGGCTGCGTCATCCACGACGACGTGCTGGTCGGCAACGGCTCGATCGTGCTGCACGAGGCGGTCGTGCACCCCTGGTCGATCGTGGCCGCCAACTCGGTCGTGCTGAACGGCACGGTGGTGCCGACCGGCGCGATCGCGGTCGGCTCCCCGGCGGTCATCAAGGAGGGGCGCGCCAGGCCGGAACTGGTCATCGAAGGCGTCGAGGCCTACGTCACCCGCAGTGCCCGATTCCGGAACGAGCTTCGCCGGATCGACTGATGCGGCTGGTGGTGTTGACCGTTCGAGCGGCCGACGCCGAACTGGCGGCTGATCGTTTGTGGATGGCCGGTGCCGCCGGCGTGGAAGAGCTGGCCGCCGGTACTGGTGTGGTGCAGGTGCGGGCGGCGCTCGGCGGAGACGACGCCGTGTCGCTGGCGCGGCTGGGTGCAGTACCCGACGGTTGGGGGGTCTCGTTCCTCGACGTCGCCGACGAGCCGGCGCAGACGTGGCGCGAGTTCGTTCGGCCGATCGACGTCAACGACCAGCTGGTGATCCGCCCGGCGTGGTGTGCGCCGGGCGAGCACACGACCGAGATCGCGATCGATCCGGGCAACAGCTTCGGGCTCGGTGACCATCCCACGACGCGGTTGTCGGCCGACGCCGTGTGGCGCCTGACCCGGCCCGGTGACCGGGTGCTCGACGTCGGGTGCGGCAGCGGGGTGCTGTCGGTCGTCGCGGCGTGCCGCGGTGCCGCAACGGTCGTCGCGATCGACGTCGCCGATGCCGCCCGCGAGGCCACCTTCCACAACGCCGAGCGAAACGGGGTGAGCGCGGTCGTCGCCGCCTCCACCACGCCCGTCGAGCAGCTCGACGGCGTGTTCGATCTCGTGGTGGCGAACATCCTGGCGCCACAACTGGTGTCGATGGCCGGCGACCTCCGGCGACTGACGGCCCCCGGCGGGCGCTTGATCGTGTCGGGAGTCCTCGCCGAGCGTCACCAGCACGTGCTCGACGCCCTCGCGCCGATGGTGGTCATCGCCACCGTCGTGCTCGACGGTTGGGCAGCGGTGGAACTCGGCCACCGCTGACGGGCGCGCCGGATCAGCTGCGCAGCAGCCGCTCGATCGCCGCCGCGGTGGGTTGTGCCGGCACCGCACCCGGCACGGTGGTGGCCAGCGCCCCGGCGGCACTCGCCCATCGCACCGCGTCGTCGAGCGGGTCGCCTGCCGCCAGACGGGCCGCCAGGGCACCACAGAAGGCGTCACCGGCCCCGGTCGTGTCGACGACCGGCACCTGGAACGCCGTCGTGTGGGACACCCCGGCAGTGGTGTGCACGTCGACGCCGTCGGCCCCGCGGGTGACCACGACGGCACGGCAACCGGCCGCCAGCGCCGCGTCGACCCCCCCGATGTGCTCGAGTTCGTGCTGGTTGGGAACCAGGAAGTCGCATGCGGCCAGTAACGCGGGTGGTAGCGGCGCCGCCGGGGCGGGGTTGAGGATCACGAGGCCCCCGGCGGCGCGGGCCGTGGCGGCGGCGCGGGTGACCGTCTCGATCGGCACCTCGAGTTGGGCGAGCAGCACGGCGGTCGGTGGGATCGGTGCGTCGGTCGCGACCAACCCGTTCGCCCCGGCGACGACGACGATCGAGTTCTCTCCGGTGTCGTCGACGAGGATCAGCGCCCGCCCGGTCGGCCCGGGCACCACCGCCAGACCGCCCACGTCGATGTGTTCGGCGTTCAACACGGCCATCAGGCGTCGGCCGGCTTCGTCGGAGCCGAGCGCCCCGACGAAGGCGGTCGAGGCGCCGGACCGGGCGGCCGCGACCGCCTGGTTGAGGCCCTTGCCGCCCGCGTGTTCGGCGTATCCGTGGCCGAGCACGGTCTCACCGGGCAGCGGCAGTCGACGGGTGGTGGCGACGAGATCGAGGTTGGCGCTGCCCAGGATGCAGACGTCGAACCGGGCGCTCACGGGCAGGCTGGATCAGCTGGCAGAGCGGGCACGCACCCCGATGGGGGCGATCAGACGGAAACCGGCGGCGTGCCGCTCGTCCTCGCTCTCGCCGCCCCAGAAGCCGTACTCGTGCTGGTCGCGGGCGAAGGCGAGGCAGGTGACGCGCACTGCGCAGCTGGCGCAGACCTCACGCGCCGTGGCCTCACGTCGCTCCCGGGCCTGGGGGCGCTCGGCGGGGGTGGGGAAGAACAGATGGGTCAGTCCCTTGCAGGCAGCACGCCGCATCCAGCCGTCGTCGGGAAGATCTCGAGCCCTGCTGATCTCGACTGCTGCCACCGCTGACCCCCTGCTGACTGCCGGAGTTGCCCCCGGCGTGACTCGGCTGAACTGCTGCGACCACCGTCCCGAACGGTGGCGACCGTCCTCACGATAGATCCAGGTAACCGCGCAGTCAATTGCGCTGTGCAACTAAACGTTCGGGAGCGGCGGCGGCCGATCCGGTCGCCGCCGGACCCGGATCGGCGGGGGAGCGGCGGCGCCGGCACGATGCTCGGCGGGTGTCGGTGTACCGTGAGGTCGGTGGAGATCGCGGAACGGATTCGTGTGCACGGTGCCGCGCTCACCTCCGCCGAGCGACGCGTCGCCGAGGCGATCCTGGCGGCACCCCAGGCCGTCGCGTTCGGCACCGTGGCCGACCTGGCCAGGGCCGCCGATGTCGGTGCCGCGTCGGTGGTGCGACTGGCGACCAGGCTCGGCTTCGACGGCTACTCCGACCTGCAACAGAGCGTGCAACAGGATCTGACCCGTCAGTTGCGCCCGGCGGCGGAACGCATCCACGAGACCGGGTCGGGGTCGCGGTCCGACCACACCGAGGCCGAGCTCGCCAACGTGCGGGCAACCCTCGCCGGGGTCGATGACGAGGCGCTGCGCGCCCTCGTCGAGCGGCTGTCCGATCCGGCGAGGCCGGTGGCGGTGATCTCGGGGGAGGCGTCGGCGGGGGTCGCCGCGCAGTTCGCCGCCCAGCTGCACCAGCTGCGCGGCGGCGTGACGACGATCCTCGGCAGCGAGGTGGCGGTGCGCCGCGAGTTGGCGCTGCTCGACCCGGCAGCGACGGTGCTGGTGATCGACCTGCGCCGCTACGAACGCTGGGTGCTCGACGCGCTCGCCGTGCTGCACCGGCGCGGCACATGGTTCGCCGGGCTCACCGACAGCGTGCTGTCGCCGGTCGCCGCCCGGGCCGCGGTGGCGTTCGTCGTCGCCGCCGACTCGATCGGCCCGTTCGACAGTCATGTCGGCACGCTCGCGCTGCTCGACCTGATCGCCCTCGACGTCGCCACCGCACTGCGCCAGTCGGCCACCGAACGACTGGCGGTGGTGGAGGCGGCCTGGAGCGAGCACGGCGCGCTGACCGACGGCGGCATCTGAGTGCCGCAGGGAGAGCCGCGCCGGCCTCGATAGCGTCATCCGGATGACCAGCAGCGTCGTCGATGAGGCGAACCACCGACGCACGTTCGCGATCATCAGCCATCCCGATGCCGGCAAGACCACGCTGACCGAGAAGTTCCTCCTCTACGCCGGCGTGCTCGGCGAGGCCGGCGCCGTGAAGGCCCGCGCCGGCCGGCGCTCGGCGACGAGCGACTGGATGGAGATGGAGCAGAAGCGCGGCATCTCGATCAGCTCGACCGCGTTGTCGTTCGAGTACCGGGGGCACCAGCTGAACCTGCTCGACACGCCCGGCCACCGCGACTTCTCGGAGGACACGTACCGGGTGCTGTCGGCGGTCGACGCGGTCGTGATGGTGCTCGACAGCGCCAAGGGCATCGAGCCCCAGACCCTCAAGCTGTTCGAGGTCTGCCGGTCGCGCAACCTGCCGGTGCTGACGTTCCTCAACAAGTACGACCGCCCGGGGCGCGAGCCGCTCGAGCTGCTCGACGAGATCGAGTCGCAGATCGGGTTGCGCCCGACCCCGGCGACCTGGCCGGTGGGCATCTCGGGCGACTTCCGGGGCGTGCTCGACCGCCGCACCGGCCAGTTCACCCGGTTCACGCGCACCGTGCGCGGCAGCGCGATCGCACCGGAAGAGCTGGTGGCGCCCGAGCGCGCCGCCGCCGAAGAGGGTGCGGCGTGGACCCATGCCCTCGAGGAGTCGGGCCTGCTCGACGCGATCGGGGCCGATGTCGACCTGGAGTCGTTCCTGGCGGGTTCGTCGACACCGGTGTTCGTCGGTTCGGCGTTGACCAACTTCGGCGTGCGCAGCCTCCTCGACGCGGTCGTCGACCTGGCGCCCGCACCGCAACCTCGAGTCGACATCGACGGTGCCGCCCGGCCGCTCGAGGGCGAGTGCTCGGCGTTCGTGTTCAAGGTGCAGGCCAACATGGATCGGTCGCACCGGGACCGGATCGCCTTCGTGCGGATCTGCTCGGGCCGGTTCGAGCGGGGCATGGTGCTCACCTGCGAACGCACCGGCAAGCCGTTCGCCACGAAGTACGCCTCGACGGTGTTCGGGGCCGAGCGCACGACCGTCGACGAGGCGTACCCCGGCGACGTCGTCGGCCTCGTCAATGCGGCCGGGCTGAACATCGGCGACTCGCTCTACGAGACGATCCCGGTCACCTACCCGCCGATCCCGCGGTTCGCTCCCGAGGTGTTCGCCACCGCCCGGCCACTCGACACGGGCAAGTCGAAGCAGTTCCGCAAGGGGCTCGCGCAACTCGACGAGGAGGGCGTGGTGCAGGTGCTGCGCGACCCGGTGATGGGTGATTCGTCCCCGGTGCTGGCGGCGGTCGGGCAGTTGCAGTTCGACGTGTTCGCCGACCGGCTCGACGTCGAGTTCAACGCCCCGATCGAGGTCGTCTCGGCGCCGTACGACTCGATCCGCCTGACCGACGAGCGCTCGGCCAAGCGGTTGCGCGAGATCACCGGCATCCGCATCATGGAGCGCGGCGACGGGCGCCTGGTGGCGTTGTTCGAGAGCCGTTACCGGCTGCAGCGGATCGAGAGCGACGAGCCCGAGCTGATGCTCGACCACATCATCGCCGGCTGAGCCCGGCGGAGCGGGGCGCTCACGGCACCCGGGGCAGCGTTCGGACCGTCGGCGTCGAGGTGGGCCGGTAGCGGGGATCACCGAACGCCGCGGTGGCGGCCGGTACCGTTTCGTCATGACGGAAATGCCACGATGCCGGTGGTGTAGGAGGGTGCTGCCCGAGCGCGGCGGCCCCGGACGCCCCCGCCAGTTCTGTTCGCAGCGTTGCCGCCAGTGGGACTGGGTCGCCCGCCAGCGGGCGCGTGAACTCGAACTCAGCGAGGGCGAGTTGGTGATCGCGCGTTCCGAGCTCGAGGCGTTGCACGACGACCTGTACGTGTTGGCGTGTGCGGTCGACGACGCGGAGCGTGATCTCGCAGCCGCCGGAGCGGGCGCGACGGCCGTCGAGCTGCGCGACATCGTGGATTGGGTGCTGGCCGCCGCGAAACCGCTGCGAGACCGCGAACTCTCCGCACCCACAGCACCCGCCACATAACGTCATGACGATATAGGGGCGGCCGATCGCGGCAGGGGAAGGGCGCTGCGGCATGCCGCCTCCCGAACCGCCGTTGCGGCGGCCGTCGATGCCCGGCGAGCGCCGGCGGCCGTCGTACCTGCGGCGCATCGCCGCCGACGACGAGCGGCGGGGGGTGCCGATCGGGCGCCGGCGGGTGCTCCGGGGGTACGGGCGACCGCCCGGGTGGCTCTCGGCCTCTGCCCCACAACGCCCATAATCTCCGTTATGTCAACTAACTGTCACGCGACCGACATTCCTTCTGGGAATCGTCAAGACTGTTTCCGCTGCTAGCGCTCGTCGTGACGGTGCCGGGTTCGATCCCGGTCGCACAACGCGCTCAGGTGGTGCTGCGGGCGGACCGATATCCAACTGTCCCTGTTGGAGAGGAACCGCAGACATGCAAGCTTCGAACGCCCCCCACCACCGAGCACGCCGCAGGCTGCTCGGTGCGCTCTCGGTCGGTCTGGTCCTCTCGCTCGCTCCGGTCGGCCCGCTGTCGTCGTCGGCGCCGGTGCAGGCCTCGGCGACCAGCGTGACCGGCTTGGCGCGTGGTGCGACGGGCGATGCGGTTCGTTCGGTCCAGCAGGCACTGATCGCCCAGGGCGTCGCAGTGCCCGGTGGCGCCGACGGCGTGTTCGGCAAGGGCACCGAGACGGCGCTGAAGTCGTTCCAGTCCCAGCGCGGGCTCCCCGCCTCCGGCGTGGTCGACGAGGCGACCGCTCTCGAGCTCGGCCTGGCGTCGAACCGGCTGCTGGGTCTCTCGCAGGGCGTCCGCGGTGACGCGGTCCGCGAACTGCAGACATCGCTGCAGACGCTCGGGCTGCGGGTGGCAGGCGGCGCGGACGGGATCTTCGGCCCCGGCACCGCGGCGGCCGTCGCCGAGTTCCAGAAGATCGAGGGCATCTCGCCGTCCGGCCGCGTCGACGCGGCCACCGCGGTGGCAATCGCCCGGCTGATGCGACCGGCGGACACCTCGGGCACCTCCTCGACGCCCAAGCACTCGCCGACCCCCAAGGCCGATCCGGCACCGGCGAGCTCGGCCGCTCCCCTGGTCGGGTTGAAGATCGGCGCCCGCGGCGACCTGGTCGCCCAGCTCCAGCAGGCGATGATGGACGCCGGGTTCACCGTCGTCGGTGGCGCCGACGGCGTGTTCGGGGTGCTCACCGCCAACGCCCTGCGTTCGTTCCAGAACGCCAACGGGTTGGGTGTGACCGGGGTCGTCGACGCCGCGACGGCCGGCGTGATCGCCACGATCGCCAAGCCTGCCGAGCCGGCCGGCGGCGCCCACAACCCCGCGGTCTCGTCGTCGCCGTTGCTCGGCCTGCAGTACGGGTCGATCGGATCGGACGTCAAGGCGCTCCAGCAGGCGCTGATCGCCGCCGGTATCACGGTGCGCGGCGGCGCCGACGGCGTGTTCGGCACCGCCACCCAGGCGGCGGTGAAGGCGTATCAGTCGGTGCGCGGCCTCTCCCAGAGCGGCCGGGTCGACGAGGCCACGGCGAACGCCCTGGCGAACGGCGGGTCGTCGGCGAACGCCGCCAGCAACTTCCTCGGCCTGCAGGCCGGGGCGCTGGGCAACACGGTCAAGCAGCTGCAGGAAGCGCTGATGGCGGCCGGCATCAAGGTGCGCGGTGGCGCCGACGGCATCTTCGGCCCGGCGACCGCCAACGCCGTCAAGGAGTTCCAGACTGCTCACGGCCTCGAGGCGACCGGGCGGGTCGACGATGCGACGATGGCCGCCTTCGCGAAGCCGTCGAACAGCGGTGGCAACACCCAACTGGTGTACCCCACGACCACTCCCGAGCCCACCACGCCGACCGTCGGCTATCCGCAGTACGGCGAGCACGGCGAGCGGGTCGTCGCGCTCCAGCAGGCCCTGATCGCCGCTGGCATCGCGGTGCGCGGCGGTGCCGACGGTGTGTTCGGCGCCGGCACGAGCGCCGCCGTGATGGAGTTCCAACGGGTCGTCGGCCTCGTTGCGAGCGGCAAGGTCGACGAAGCCACATCCGCCGCCCTGGCGCTCGCCAAGACCCCCGCTCCCGAAGCTCCCGCTCCGACGTCGGTCACGATCGCAGCGTTCCCGGTGCAGGGCCTGTGCAGCTTCAGCGACACCTGGGGCGCCCCCCGCAGCGGCGGGCGCAGCCACCTCGGCGTCGACATCATGGCGCCTTCCGGCAAGTACATCTACGCCGTCGTCGATGGCACGATCACCAAGACCTACACCAACTATGCGGGCTCGCTGGCGGGCAATGGTGTCCGCCTCACGATGTCGGACGGCACCTACTTCTTCTACGCCCACATGGACACCCTCGCCGAGGGCATCACCGTGGGCTCGTCGGTGCGGGCCGGTCAGATCATCGGGACGGTCGGCAAGACCGGCAACGCCGGCACCCCGCACCTGCACTTCGAGATCCATCCCCAAGGTGGGGTCGCCGTCGACCCGTACCAGGTGGTCAAGGCGGTCAACGGCTGCAAGATCACCGACCCGCTCCCCCAGTAGGCCCGACACCACTCCCCTCCGGCCTGATCTCGTGTTGTTCGACGGTTCTCACGCCAGTGCGTCCCTTCTCGGGACGGTCGCCCGATCGGGTCCATCACCAGTTCGGCGGGCGGGGTCGAGCCGGGGCCATGGCACATAGTGACCAGTGAGCCACCCTCGGCCTGCGGGGTGGCGGCGGGTGGCCGGTCCGGCGTTCGGCCGCCACCTCACCCACCGCCCCGGCGCCGGCTGCGTCTGGGCGGCAGGGTGCCGCAGCCCCTACCCTGGCGCCGATGACGGCGATCGACATCCAGCTCAGCCCGGCGAACACCGACTGGGCGACGCTGCGAGCGGCGACCGTGCTGGCCGAGCAGCGTGGCTACCGGGCGGTGTTCGTGTTCGACCACCTGGCCGGCTTGCCGCTCGAGGGAACGACGATGCTCGAGTGCTTCGGTGTGCTCGGGGCACTGGTGGAGGTCACCACCACCGTCGAGTTGGGGACGATGGTCGCCAACGTGTGGAACCGCCAGGTCGGCACCCTGGTCTCGGCGGCGGCGACGATCGCGACCTTGTCGGGACGGCAGTTCCACCTCGGCATCGGTGCCGGAGCGGCACCGGCGAGCCGATGGGCGGCCGAGCAGCACGCGGTCGGTGCGGTGCTCGCGCCCTCGCTCGAGGAGCGCCACGCCCGCGTCGAGGAGGTCATCGACCTCGCAGCGCGGCAGTGGACCCCCGACCGCGACGCCGAGCTGGCGACGTTCCCGTTCCCGGCTCGCCGGCCGACGGTGCTCGTCGGGGTCAACAGCGTGCGGCTGAGCCGCCTCGCCGGCCGTCGCGCCGATGGTGTCAACGTGCCGTGGCGTCACCCGCGTCGCGACGAGTTCCTCGCGGCCGCCGACGAGACGGCCGGCGATCGGCCGTTCCTGCGTACCGCCTACACCTCGTTCCGACCCGAACTG
This sequence comes from Ilumatobacter sp., assembly GCA_036526035.1. GTDB lineage: Bacteria > Actinomycetota > Acidimicrobiia > Acidimicrobiales > Ilumatobacteraceae > Ilumatobacter. The sequence goes on from DATCZG010000058.1 coordinate 10,806, forward strand.
CTCGACCCGGCGCACCCCGACCGGGTGGCGATGACCGACCGCCGGATCGAACGCCTGGTGCTCGCCGTGTTCGACACGCTCGACGGTTGGATCGCCGACGGCGAGTTGCCGTCATCTGCCTGAGGGCGGCGAGCCCGGCGTGCGGCACCCGCAACGTCGTGCGGTCGGGCCCGCCGATCGGGTCACCGCGGCCGACGAAGGTGTAGCGTTGAACTCGTCGCAGAACCCGCCGGGAGAGTCGGCACCGCAACCAGCGGTGACGACGCCGAAGGAGCAACCACCCCGGAATCTCTCAGGCCCATGGACCGGTCGGGTGAGGCAACGCTGGAAAGCAGGTGGGCCAACCACCTCGCCGACGGGGAAAGTCCGGTGCCGCCGGGCGAAACTCTCAGGCATCGATGACAGCGGGGGCACGAAGTCCGCCATCTTTCGGAGGTCCTGATGTCGACATCATTCAGCGAGTTGCTCGGCGCCGACGAGTTCGTCGGTCGGCACATCGGCCCGCGACCCGAAGATCTCGGTGCGATGCTGGCGGTGATCGGCGTATCGAGCGTGGCCGAACTGATCGACCAGACCGTGCCGCCGGCGATCCGACTCGATGACGAGCTCGCGCTGCCCGGTCCGCGCTCCGAACGCGACGTCGTGGCCGAGCTGCGGGCGCTGGCGGCTCAGAACCGCCCGATGATCAGCCTCATCGGGCAGGGCTACCACGGCACCATCACTCCCCCGGTGATCCGCCGCAATGTCCTCGAGAACCCGGCCTGGTACACGGCGTACACGCCGTATCAGCCCGAGATCAGCCAGGGTCGCCTCGAGGCGTTGCTGAACTACCAGACGATGGTCTGCGACCTGACCGGTCTCGACCTGGCGAACGCCTCCTTGCTCGACGAGGCGACGGCCGCCGCCGAAGCGATGGCGCTCGCACGACGGGTCACCCGCGGCGATCGCCGCCGGTTCTTCGTTCACCACGACGTGCACCCCCAGACGCTGGCCGTGATCGCCACCCGTTCCGAGCCGGTCGGTGTCGAGGTCGTGGTGGGCGACGTCGACCTCCTCGAGGGCGACGAGTTCTTCGGTGCCCTGTTCAGCTACCCCACCTCGACCGGAGCGGTGATCGACTGGCGCGCCGCGATCGCCAGGGCCCACGAGATCGGCGCCCAGGCGATCGTGGCGACCGATCTGCTGGCGTGCGTGCTGGTGGCCTCGCCGGGCGAGCTGGGTGCCGACATCGCGGTCGGCTCGGCGCAGCGGTTCGGCGTGCCGATGGGCTTCGGCGGACCGCACGCCGGCTTCATGGCGGTACGCGAATCGGCGGCCCGCTCGCTGCCCGGGCGCCTCGTCGGGGTGAGCACCGACACCGCCGGGCGGCCTGCGCTGAGGCTGGCCCTGCAGACCCGCGAGCAACACATCCGACGCGAAAAGGCGACGTCGAACATCTGCACCGCCCAGGTGTTGCTCGCCAACATCGCCGGTCTGTACGCCACCTGGCACGGCCCCGACGGCCTGCGCCGGATCGCCCGCCGCGTCCACGCGCTCACCACGGCGGTCGCCCAGCACCTGGCCGCCCACGGCGTCGCGTTGCGCCACGACTCGTGGTTCGACACGTTGACCATCGACGGGGTCGACGCCGGCTCGGTGCTCGCCACGGCCGAAGCAGTGGGCATCAACCTGCGTCGCGTCGACGCCACCTCGGTCGGGGTGTCGTTCGACGAGACCTCCTCCGAGGCGGTGGCCGCTGCGGTGATCGCCTGCCTGGGGTGCCCGCCGCTCGGGGCGATCGGCGAGGCACCCCAGGCGCTGCCTACCGGGTTGGTGCGTACCGGCGAGATCCTGCCCCAGGCGGTGTTCCACCGGCACCACAGCGAGCATCAGATGTTGCGCTACCTGCGGCGGCTGGCCGACCGCGACCTGGCGCTCGACCGCACGATGATTCCCCTCGGGTCGTGCACGATGAAGCTCAACGCGACGAGCGAGATGGAGCCGATCACCTGGCCCGAGTTCGCCGACATCCACCCGGCGGCACCCGACCACCAGACCGTCGGCTACCGCACGCTGATCGCCCAGCTCGAGCAGGCCCTGGCCGAGATCACCGGCTACGACGCGGTCAGCCTGCAGCCCAACGCCGGCAGCCAGGGCGAGTTCGCCGGGTTGCTCGCGATCCGCAGCTATCACCGCAGCCGTGGTGACGACCAGCGGACGATCTGTCTGATCCCCGCCAGCGCCCACGGCACCAACGCGGCGAGCGCCGTGATGGCCGGCATGCGGGTGGTGGTGGTGGCCTGCGACGACCAGGGCAACGTCGACGTCGGCGACCTGCGCGACAAGGTGGCAGCCGCCGGCGACGAACTCGCCGCGATCATGGTCACGTATCCGTCGACGCACGGCGTGTTCGAGCTCGGCATCCGCGACCTGTGTGCGATGGTGCACGATGCCGGCGGCCAGGTGTACGTCGACGGCGCCAACCTGAACGCCTTGGTCGGGCTGGCCAAGCCGGGCCGTTTCGGCGCCGACGTCAGCCACCTCAACTTGCACAAGACGTTCTGTATCCCCCACGGCGGCGGCGGGCCGGGGGTCGGCCCGATCGGCGTCGGCGCCCATCTCGCGCCGTTCCTTCCCGGCGACCCGATGGGGGGCGAACCGCTGGCGGGCGCGGTGGCAGGGCCCGTGTCGGCGGCCCGCTTCGGGTCGGCCGGCATCTTGCCGATCCCGTGGGTCTACCTGCGGCTGATGGGAGGGTCTGGCCTCCGCCTGGCGACCGAGATGGCGATCGTCGCCGCGAACTACGTGGCCCGCCGTCTCGACGGTGCCTTCCCGGTGCTGTACACCGGCGCCCACGGCCGCGTCGCGCACGAGTGCATCATCGACGTGCGCGACATCACCCACACCACCGGTGTCACCGTCGACGACATCGCCAAGCGCCTGATCGACTACGGCTTCCATGCCCCGACGATGAGCTTCCCGGTCGCCGGCACGTTGATGATCGAACCGACCGAGAGCGAGGACAAGCACGAGCTCGACCGGTTCTGCGAAGCGATGCTGTCGATCCGCGCCGAGATCGATCGAATCGCCGACGGCTCGGTCGCCCTCGAGGTGTCGGCGCTGCGCAACGCACCCCACACCGCCGCCGATCTGCTGGTCGACGCCGAGCGTGCGTACACCCGTGACGAGGCGGCCTTCCCGGTGCCGTCGCTGCGGCTCGACAAGTACTTTCCACCGGTTTCGCGTATCGACGGCGCCTACGGCGACCGTCACCTGGTGTGCAGCTGCGAACCGATCGAGGCCTACGCCGAGTCGTTGTGAGCGCGGCGGCGACCGGGTGGCCCTCGCAGTAGCCTGCAGGCGATGAACGACGACTCCGGACGCTCCGACGGCCTGGCCGACCTGATCAACCTGCTGGCCACTCCGATCGCGGGTGGTCTGCGTACCGTCGAACAGGTGCGCAAGGGGGTCGACGAGCTGTTGCGGGCGATCGAGAACATCAACCGCACGATGGAGAACGTCAACGAGACCGCCACCCGCGTCAACCGCCTGCTCGCCGACCTCGAAGAGCCGGTGCGGGCGATGGTGCCCCAGCTGACCAGGACGGTCAAGGCGGCCGACGAGATGACCAAGCTGCTCGAGGCGCCGGTGCGCTCGGTCGCCCCGAATCTCGAACGCATCGCCGACACGCTCAGCTCGCCCGGCTTCTCGTCGCTGCCCAGCCAGCTCGGCGACTTCATGGCGACGATCGGCGAGATGTCGAGGCGGCTCGGCCCGCTGACCGCGTTCGCCGAGAACGCCGGTGGTCTCTTCGGCGGGTTCCGCCTGCCCGGCAGCGGGCGCCCGGCGCCGGCGGCCACTCCCCCGTCGGCTCCCACGCCGGCTGGCCCGGGCGCCGCGAAGGCACCGGCCAAGAAGGCACCGGCCAAGAAGGCACCGGCCAAGAAGAAGTCGACGGGCGCCTGAGCGCTCAGCGCTCGACGAACGGGGTCGGCACGACGGTGCCCGACAGCCGGGAGCCGCGTACCTCGACGGCGACCGTCGCGCCGATGTCGACCGTGGGATGCAACAGCGCCAGGGCGATGCCGCACTGGAGCATCGGCGAGAAGTTGCCCGAGGTGACGACGCCGACGTCGCGGCCGTCGATCGATACCCGACAGCCGGCGCGCGGCGGACGGCGACCCTCGGTGGCGATGCCACGCAGCCGCCGCACCGGGCCGCGGTCGCGCTCGGCGATCAACGCCGCCCGACCCCGGAATGCCGGCTTGCCGAACGCCACCACCCAGTCGAGCCCGGCCTGGAGCGGTGTGATGCCGGGCCCCAGCTCGTGCCCGTGCAAGGGCAGCCCGGCCTCGAGCCGCAGGGTGTCGCGGGCGCCGAGCCCGGCGGGGCGCACCCCGGCGGCCGACAGCGCCTGCCAGAGCGACTCGGCGGCAGCGACGGGCACCGCGATCTCGAGGCCCGGCTCACCGGTGTAACCGGTGCCGGCCACGGTGACGGGCCGGCCGTCCCAGGTGCCGTGCGCCACCCGGAACCGGCCGACCGCGGCCGCCTGCGGGAAGCAGGACGCGACGAGGTCGCGGGCGGCCGGCCCCTGGATCGCGATCACCGCCCGGGTGGCGGTGATGTCGGTGCCGCCGATCGCGTCGGTGACCCGTGACGTGTTGGAGGCGTTGGGCATGACGTCGAACACCAGGTCGTCGCCCGGGTGCCACCACACGATGATGTCGTCGAGCACCGAGCCGTCGGCGTCGTCGAGCAGGTGGGTGTACTGGGCCCGGCCGGGGCCGATCTTGTCGAGGTCGTTGGTGAGCGTCTCCTGGAGCAGCCGGTGGGCCTCGACGCCGGCGAGGCGCACGGTACCCAGGTGCGACACGTCGAACATCACGGCCGCCGATCGGCAGGCGAGGTGCTCGTCGATCGTGCCGGAGTACTCGAGCGGCATCTCCCACCCGCCGAACGGCACCATCTTGGCACCGGCGGCGCGGTGCAGCGCGTCGAGCGGCGAGCGGCGACTCATCGGGGCGTCAGCGGGCGACGGCGACCGGCAGGTCGTAGCCCAACGGCACGAGCTGGGCGTCGACCTCGTGCTTGACCCCGGCGAGCGACAACACGTTGAGCACACCCTGGCCCTTGGCGAGCACGTCGATCAGATCGTCGCCCTGCGCCAGCACGACCGAGTTGCCGTTGATCACGAGGTGAGCCGACGAGATGTCGGTGCTGACGTGCTCGCGCAGGTACTTGAACACTTCGCGGACCGACTCGAGCTTGATGCCGGCGTCGAGCAGCGTCTTGATCACCCGCAGCTCGAGGAGGTCTTTGTAGCTGTAGGCGCGCCGGCTGCCGCTGCCCGATGCGTCGGAAACCGACGGCCGGATGAGATCGGTACGCGCCCAGTAGTCGAGCTGCCGGTACGTGATGCCGACCACCTTCGCTGCGTGTGTTCCGCTGAAACCGTCGCTCATGGCAACCTCCGTTCGTCGCGCCGGGTCCGAAGAGTGGACGACGGCAGCCTGCCCCAACCAGGTCCGCGTCACGGACGGCGCCATGTCGTACACCGGTGTAACTACGGAGCTGTCAGCCTACGCAACCGGAGGCCTACCGTCAATGGCCGGTCGACTACGCCGCTCAGCCGGCGAAGTCTTCGGGACTCACGCTGTCGATGAAGTCCTTGAACTCGTGGATGATCTCCTCGGCCGCTTCCTCGGGCTCGGGCTCGGGCAGCTGGCCGACCTCGTCGAGCAACTGCTCGGACGCGTAGATGGGGGCCTCGCAGCGCACGGCGAGCGCGATCGCGTCGGACGGGCGGGCCGACAACGTGCGTTCGCCGTCGGCGGTGGTGAGGTGGAGCTCGGCGTAGTAGGTGTGGTCGCGCACCTCGGTGACGACGACCTTGTCGAGGCCGGCACCGAGCAGTTCGATGACTTGCACGAACAGGTCGTGGGTGAGCGGCCGCGGCGGTTCGATACCTTCGAGCGCATAGTGGATGGCCGCCGCCTCGGGGGTGCCGATGTAGATCGGCACCAGGCGGTGTTCGCCGATCTGTTCGCGCAGCAGCACCATCGGCGTGTTCGCCGGGAGCTCGACCCGAACCCCTACCAGCTCCATCGGAATCACGTCGCCACCCTACCCCGTTCACCCGCGGCGAGCGGGTGCAGCCCGCCTGGGCCGGTCACGACTCGAAGTGGTGACGCAGCGCCTGGCGGGTCATCGCGGCCCGCAACCTGGCGCCGAGGGCGTCGAGCCGCTGCAGCTCGCTGAGGGCTGCGGCACGAGCCTCGGGGTTGCGCTGCCGGAACCGCGGTGTGACCAACTGTTCGTAGAGCGAGGCTTCGCGCTCGGCCGATGTGCGCCAGTTGCGCAGGTGACGGGCGTCGACCCCGGCACGCAGGAACTCGACAGCCGCCTTGGCGATCTCGACGGCGTCGTCGCCGTAGAGGGCGACACCGGTGGTGCGGCTGGGGGCGACGATCGAGAACGATTCGAGCTCGCCCAACTCGGCGTCGGTCATGCCGACCATGCCGCACAGTTCGGCGCGATCGAGCAGCACGCTCGGCAGCAGCTGCGTCGAGGCCATCGCCCCCGCAGGTTGGGTGTCGGCCGCCGGGCGCTTGGCGCGCGAGGCGGGATGCGAACGGATGCTGGCCGATGGCACCTCCTCGGCGTCACGCGCCACGGGCTCTGACGGGTCGTCGTCGGCAGCGGGGGTCATGTCGTGGGAGGCGGCGTCGCCATTGGGACGCAGGTGCTCGCCGGTGCGGTCGATCTCGCCCGAGTCGAGGCGGTCTTTGATGACCCGCAGCGGCAGGTAGTTGGTGCGTTGCTCGGTGAGGATCACCCGCAGCAGGTCGACGTCCTCGCCGTAGAACTTGCGGTAGCCCGACGAGGTGCGCTCGGGCGAGATCAGACCCTGGCTCTCGAGGAACCGGATCTTCGAGATGGTGACGTCGGGGAACTCTTCGAGCAGCAACCCGAGCACCTCGCCGATCGAGAGATAGGCGGTGTCGGTCGCCTCAGCCATCGTTGCGCTCGAAGAACACGAGGCGGAACTTGCCGATCTGCACCTCGTCGCCGTGCCGCAACATCGCCCGCTCGACACGCTCCTGGTTGACGTAGGTGCCGTTGAGTGAGCCCGAGTCGGCGACGAAGTACCCCTCGGCGGTGCGCTGCACCTCGGCGTGCCGGCGCGACACGGTGATGTCGTCGAGCGAGATCTCGCTGTCGGGGTGACGGCCGAGACGGGTGATGTCGGAGCCGAGGGCGAAGCGCGAACCGGCCTGGGCCCCGGCCCGAACGATCAGCACGCCGGTGCCGCGCGCCAACTCTCCGACCGGGATGACGAGGTCGTCGTCGGGCCCCGGAGCGTCCTGCAACGGGTCGAGGGCGACGAGCGTGATGGTGCGGTCGTCCAACAGGTCCAACGGCGACCCGCAACTCGAGCAGAAGCTGCTCTCCGGTGGGTTCCGATGTCCGCATTGGTTGCAATAGGTATAGGCCATGAATGTTCCAGACATCTCGAGACGAGCCGTGGTCTTTGTGCGAGTGAGTGGTGACGGCGATGACCCGACCAGCACCGACCCCCAAGAACGTATCGCACGAGCCTACGCCGAATCGAAGGGGCGGTCGGCAGCCGCCGTCGAGGTCGACCAGCGACCCAGCGCTTAGGTGTAGACCGGTCTCGCCCTGTGGTCGGCGCCGGCCCGTCGTACCGGGCCGCTCCGCCGAACGCACACGGGCGTGCTGACGACGCATCTCCCCTCGCCGTGGCGGCAGACCGGCTCGGACGGGGAATCCACACGGGCGAGGACGACTGCCGGCCGGTCGGCGTCGTCGGTACGCGTAGGCTCTTGGGCGTGCAGAGTCCTGGCCTCGTCGTGCTCTATCGCTGGCGACTCGCACCCGGTCACGAGGATCGATTCGTCGAAGCGTGGTCGACCGTCACGAAGGCACTGCTCGAACGGGGCTCGCTCGGTTCCCGGCTGCACCTCGGGGAGGACGGTCTGTGGTACGGGTACGCCCAGTGGCCCGATGCCGCGACGCGGAGCAACGCCTTCGTCGCTCCACTCGGCGTCGAACAGGCGCAAGCCGCCATGGCCGCCGCGGTCGAGGAACGCTTCCCGGAACTCCTTCTTTATCCCGTCGACGACCTCGCATCTCGCGGTGGGTTCGTTCGCGTGATGCGCGTCGCACGACCGACCACCGACATCGCTCGGTCGCTCGCATTCTGGACGGAGATCGTCGGGCTCGATGTGCGGTCACGCTTCGACGATCACAACGGCTACGACGGCATCATCCTCGGCGACGGCGATGGTTCATGGGAACTCGAACTCACCCGTCACCGTTCCGGCGAACCGCTGCCCACGCCCACCGGGGAAGACATTGCGGCGCTGTACGCGAGCCGGCCCGATGCAGAGGCTCTCGTCGCCCGACTCGCGGATGCGGGCCACCCGCCCCACGAACACGCGAACCCGTACTGGGCAACCATGAACGCATCGGTCCACACCGACCCGGACGGCTACACGCTGATCGTGTTCCCGACCGACTGACCGCCTCACTGGCCTCGCGGCAGGCGACGAGTCAGGGGCGATGCATTGTGGACCATGCCGGGCTTGCCGACCCCCAACCCGGACGCTGGACCCGGCACCGGATCAGGTGAAGCGTGGTCGCGCCGTGACGAACCAGCGAACAAGAACCCACACCGAGTTGCCCCAGGGGCCCGCGCCGAATCGATGGGCTGGTCGATCGTCGCGGTCGCAGCCCACGAGGGAGCCAGTGCATTGCTGTCCGGGATCAGCCGACCGAGTGCGCGGTGCGTCCTCGAGCCACGCGAGGCCAGCCTCACGAACCGATTCTGATCTAATGGTCCCATGGGCGAGACCATCCAGTTCTTGTTCTCGATCGACGTCGAGCCCGACGAGTTCTTGACCAACCCGGGGGTGCCAGGGCCCTGGAGCGGCACCCGCAGCTTGCTCGACGACATCGCCGGGATCCGCGAGAGCTTGTCGCAGGCCACCGGGCGATCGGTCAACTTCACGTGGTGCTTCCGTCTCGATCCACAGATCGAGATGACCTGCGGTGAATCCGCCTGGCCGCTCGTCACCTTTGCCGACTCGATCGACGTCCTGCAAGGCGCTGGTGACGCCTTCGGTGTCCACCCCCACGCCTGGCGCTGGGACACCAGCGGTCGGCGCTGGTACACCGACGTTTCCGACCCCTCCTGGGTCGAGCACTGCGTGCGTGTCAGCCTCGACACCTTCGAACGCTGGTTCGGTCATCCCTGTCGGATCCATCGCTTCGGTGACCGCTGGATCGACGACGCCGTACTCGACCTCCTCGAACGCCTCGGGGTGTGCTTCGACCTGTCCGTCGAGCCGGGTTGGGCTCGCGATGTGCGCGGTGCCCCGTGGGAAACTTTCCGGGGCGTGCGGCCCGACCTGCGCGATGCGGCGCGTCTCCCCTACTGGCGACCCTTCACCGGTCAGGATTCCGGTACTGAGACCGACCGGGGCTTGTGGATGGTGCCGCTCAGCACCGCAACGCTCCAGATCGGGCCTGATGGTGTGGCACCGGCGCCGGTGGCCGCCGTGGCGGGCGAGCCCGACCTTCGGTCGCGGTTGGTCGACGCGGCCCACACGGCGATCGGTGTCGAGCCCCTGCGGCGACTGTTCTCAGGTTCGCGCCGTGCCCGTGCGGTCTACCGCCGTGCTGGCCGCCTCGCGGATGGCTTGATGAGGTCGGCGCCCCGCGTCGAAACCGCACCTCTCAACCTCGTCATACGGCCGGACCGCTTTGCAGCGGTCCTCGACTCGGCGCTGGCTGCACACGGAACCTTCGTCCATGCGGTCCTGCGCTCGGGCGACCTGGCACGCGCCGACCAGCAAGCCAACGCAAGGCTCAACCTCGCCCATCTCGCGGATCACCCGCAGGCGAGCCGTTTCCGGATCGCCACCCCGGAAGTCGTGTCCAACACCTGGACGAAGTCGCCAGGGTCGCCCGAATCGCGCCGGCCGCTCGGCGCCGGGCCGAGTGACGGGGTCAGCCGTCGGTGAGGGTGCGGTAGGCGGCGGCGTCCATCAAACCGTCGAACTCGGCGGGCGCCGACATCTCGATCTCGCACAGCCAGCCGTCACCGTACGGGTCTTCGTTGATCAGCGCCGGGTTGTCGAGCAGCGCCTCGTTGACCGCCGTCACGGTGCCCGACACGGGCGCGTACATCTCCGACACCGATTTGGTCGATTCGAGCTCACCGACCGATTCGGCCGCCGCTGCCCGAGACCCGACCTCGGGGAGGTCGACGTAGACCACATCGCCGAGGGCGTCCTGGGCGTAGTCGGTGATGCCGATCCGGACCCTCGACGTGTCGTCGAGACGGCGGGCCCACTCGTGTTCGGCCGAATATCGAAGGTCGTCGGGAACATTCATGCCTGTCACCGTACCGCTTCGGACCCGCTCGAGATGACCTGCGATCAGGCCGTGCGTCCGGCCCGCACCCCGGCTCGGATCAGCGGCACGTAGGCGACCGCGGTGTAGTAGCTCAGCAGCAGCCCGGGGATGCCGAACGCCCAGCCCGCCACCCAGAAGAACTGGTGGATCGCGATGCTGCTCTCGGCCATCAGGAAGCCGGGGATCGCGAACATCAGCAGCAACGTGGCGGTCTTGCCCCACCAGGTGACGTCGAAGCGCGGCATGTGGAACACGACGGTGGCCACCGCCACCGCTCCCCCGACGAGCAGTTCGCGGGCCAGCACCAGCACCGCGAACCACACCGGGATCGCGCCGTTGACGATCACGGCGACCACGCCGACGATGAACCACAACCGGTCGACGGTGGGATCGAACTTCTTGCCGAACTCGCTGGTCTGGCCGAGCCGCCGCGCCAGGTAGCCGTCGACCCAGTCGGTCAGGCCGAGCCCGCCGAGCATCCACGCCGCCGCCTGGCGCGACGGCAAGCCGAACAGCACCCACACGAACACCGGCAGCAGCAGCAGCCGCACCAGCGTCACCAGGTTCGGCACGGTCCAGATCGAGTCGACCTCCCCGGACGCAGGGTGGAGGGTGTCGTCGGTCACCCGGGCGAGCCTACGCGCTGGGCGCTTCGGTAGAGTGCGCCGATGCCCACGATCTTCACGCGCATCATCAACGGCGAGATCCCCGGCACGTTCGTGTGGCGTGACGATCGCTGCGTCGCGTTCATGTCGATCAACCCGATGGCGTTCGGACACACGTTGGTCGTGCCGATCGCCGAGGTCGATCACTGGGTCGACGCGCCGGCCGATCTGACCGAGCACCTGTTCGCCGTCACCCGCCACATCGCCAGAGCCCAGCACGAGGCGTTCGCTCCCGAGCGGGTGGGCGTCATCATCGCCGGCTACGAAGTGCCCCACACCCACATCCACGTGATCCCGACGAACTCGATGAGCGAGCTGTCGTTCGCGAACGCTGCACCTTCGGTGGAGCGTGAGACGCTCGCCGCGGCCGCCGCTGCGATCCGCGCCGCGTTGCGGGCCGCCGGGCACGGCGACCTCGTGGTCGAACGTTGAAGCTCGCCGACCCAGCCGAGTTGGGCTTCGACCCGCGGCGCCTCGAACGCATCGACGCCCACTTCCAGCGCTACATCGACGACCGCCGGCTCGCCGGGTGGCAGATCGTGGTCAGCCGGCACGGCCAGGTCGTCCACCACTCCACCGCCGGGCACCGCGACCGCGACGCCGCCGAGGCGTGGACCAACGACACCATCGCCCGGCTGTACTCGATGACCAAGCCGGTCACCTCGGTCGCCGCCATGATGCTGTACGAGCAGGGCGCCTTCGAGTTGAAGGACCCGGTCTCGAACTTCATCCCGGCGTTCGCCGACTCGCGGGTCTACCGCAGCGGCTCCGTCAACCGGCCGGTCACCGAGGGGCTGACCGAACCGGTGCGGATCTGGCACCTGCTCACCCACACGTCGGGGTTGACCTACGGATTCCACTACCAACACGTCACCGACGCCTTGTACCGGGCGGCCGGCTTCGACTGGTCCAGCCCGCCGGGCATCGACCTGGCGGCCTGCTGCGACGCGTGGGCGGCGCTGCCGCTGGCGTTCCAGCCCGGCACCGAATGGAACTACGGGGTGTCGACCGACGTGTTGGGGCGGATCGTCGAGATCGTCTCGGGCCGGTCGCTCGACGAGTTCTTCCGCGAACGGATCCTCGACCCGCTGGGCATGCACGACACCGGGTTCTTCGTCGCCCCCGACCAGGCCCACCGCATCGCCCGTCTCTACAGCCCCGACCCGGCGACCGGCGAGGCGATCCCCATCGCACTCGACCCACCCGCCACCAGCCGGCCGACCCTGCTGGCGGGCGGGGGCGGCCTGTGGGGCACCGCCGCCGACTACCTGCGGTTCTGTCACATGCTGCTCGGTCGCGGCGCACTCGACGGGGTACGCCTGCTCGGGTCGCGCACCGTCGACTACATGACCCGCAACCACCTGCCCGGCAACGCCGAACTCGAGGCGTTCGGTCGGCCGCTGTTCGCCGAGACCAGCTTCGACGGCGTCGGGTTCGGGTTGGGGTTCTCGGTGCAGCTCGACCCCGCCGCCTACCGGGTGCTCAGCTCGCCGGGCGAGTACGCGTGGGGCGGCGCCGCGAGCACGGCGTTCTTCTGCGACCCGCACGAGGACATCGCGGTGGTGTTCCTCACCCAGCTGCTGCCCTCGCGCACCCATCCGATCCGGTCGCAGCTGAAACAGCTGGTGTACCAGGCGCTCGTCGACTGACGTCGCCGCCGCCGTCGCGGCTCAGGCTTCCGGCAGCGGCTCGATCAGGGCGGCGCCCTTGTTGCGCACGTTGTTCACGTCGGTCGTGACCGCGTGCATCGTCAACAGGTGGTCGGGCGCCGGGACCAACAGCTTCGACAGCATGTCGATGTTGTCGTTGGCCGGGTCGAGCCACAGGTGCCACATCGCCCGGGGCAAGATGACGGGCATCCGGTCGTGCACCGCACGGGTCGTGGCGTTCGCCTCGGTGGTGACGACCGTGGCGGTGTGCAGCCACCCGGCTGCCGGGCCGGCCGACCGGTCACGCCATGCCGACCAGAGCCCGGCGACGGCGAGCGGCTCGCCGTCGGCACGGTGGATGAAGAACGGCCGCTTGGCCGGCTTGCCGGCCTTCGTGAGCGGCCCACCCGCGGCGCCCGGCGCCCACTCGTAGAAACCGTCCATCGGCACGATGCACCGCTGCTTGCGGAAGACGCCCTTGAACGCCGGTTTCTCGGCGAGCGTCTCGGCACGGGCATTGATCATCCGTTGGCCGATCTTGGGGTCGGTGGCCCACACGGGCACGAGGCCCCATTGGAACGCCCGCACCTCGACGGTGTCGTCGGCCCCGGCCACGACACCGTAGATGTCGTTGGTGGGCGCGACGTTGTAGTTCTCGCCGAGCGAGTCGACGGCGACGGTGGCGCCGAAGTACGCGGCGATCCGTTCGGGTGACGACGACGAGACGAACCTGCCGCACACGGTCGCTCAGCCCGCCGGGGTGGTCAGACGGTCTGGTCGTCGAGCTTGGCGTCGGGCGCGTTCTTGCGGATCGACGCGATTCCGTTGAGGCAGGCCTTCTTGGTGCTGTAGCCCTCGCCGGTGGCGATGACCTGCCCGTTGCCGGCCTTGAGCCGGAACCGGAACTCGCCCTTCTTGTCCTGGTAGACCTCGAACTTGCCAGCCATCATCATCTCCTCGGTGCACTCGGTGTGGTTCCAACCTAGCGCGCCCGGCTGGGCGGGCCGGCCGCCAGTGTCACAGCGCCGGCGCCGGCTGGGCGGTCGACAGCGGCGCGAACTCGTCGACGTAGCCCTGGTGGCTGAGCACCTTGATGCGGGCCATCAGTTCCTCGGTGACCTCGCGACGGGCCCGGTTGGTGCTGCGGGTCACCCCCAACTCGGCGGGGACGACCGGCTCGCCGATCCGCACGGTGGCAGTGCGGAACGGGCGGATGATGCGGGCACCGGTGGGCAAGATGGCGTCGGTCCCGACGATGCCCACCGGCACGAGCGGTGCGCCGCTCACGATCGCCAGATGAGCGGCGCCGCTGTGACCGCGGTGCAACAAGCCGTCGCGCGAGCGGGTGCCCTCGGGGAACACCCCGATCGCGTGGCCTTCGGCGAGCACGTCACGAACCTGATCGAGGGCGTGGGTCGTGTCACCGGGGTTCTCGCGCCGCACCGGGATCATGCCGGCGCCGACGAACAGCCAGCGGGTGAGCCGACGGTCGGTGTATTCGGCCTTGCCGAGCATGCGCACCTGCCGGGGCAGGTCGAACATCAGCAGCACCGAGTCGAAGAACGACAGATGGTTCGCCGCCAGGATGGCCGGGCCACGCGCCGGCAGGTGCTGGGCCCCTTCGATGCGCACCCGCACCAGCACCCGGCGGGCGGGCAGCGTGAGCAACTTCGCCACCTCGTACGCCACCCCCCGCTCGGCGAGCTCGGCACGGGACTCGACGAAGCGGCGGCGGACACGTTCGAGCATGGCACCACGAAACACCTTGGTGGCCGGGCGCACCAGGGCACTAGGCCACAATTCGTGCTGCGTACGCCGCCGCGTCAGCTCGACGCCTCGGCGGCGACCGTGAACGACGTCGAGCGGCTGCTCGTGGCGCCGTCGCACCGCACCGTCCAGCCGACCGTCACCTGGTACCGGTCGCCGGGTCTGATCGACGCCCCGGCGGGCAGGTAGGCGACCCGCTGGTCGAGCTGCAGCGGTGCCTCGACCAGGTCGTGGTGCCAGGCGCCCAGCACGTCCGCCGTGCAGCTGCGGAAACTGAAGATGTCGACCGAGGTGGGGTGGTCGTCGTCGGGTGCGGTGAGGCGCCACCAGAACCCGGGGCCGTCGGAGGGTCGTCGGACGAGACGGACCGACAGGTGCCCCGCGACCGCCGGCGACGGTGACGGGGACGAGAACTGCACGGGGCGTGGTGCGACACGGATCAGCACCGCCAGCACCAGGGCGAACGCCACGGCGGCGATCGCCACCGCGACCGAGAGCAGATCGCCGTTCGACATCGCCGTCCATTCTGGTGGCTCGCGACCGGCGAGTGGTGGTTCCCCTGCACCCGCTGCGAGGGCCCTGCTGGGCGGTGCCCTAGAGTTCGGGCATGGGAGTGATCGCCGAACTCGGCTATGCGATGAGGCCCCCGAACGCGTTGCAGCGCGCCAACCAGAAGATGGCGTCGAGCAGAGCCGGGTCGTGGCTCTTCCAGCGCACGCTGTACGCCGTCGACCGGCCGTTGTTCAAACTGACGAAGGGCCGGGTCACGGCCCCCGGTGTGCTGGCCGGTCTGCCGGTCGTGATGTTGACCACCGTCGGCGCGAAGAGCGGCCGCGACCGCACGATGCCGCTGGTCGGCATCCCGCTCGGCGACGACCTGGCGGTCATCGGCACGAACTACGGCCAGCAGCACACACCCGGGTGGGTCTACAACCTGCGGGCCGACCCCGAGGCGCGGGTGGCCTACCGTGCCCGGTCGGTTGCGGTGACCGCCCGCCGGGCGACCGCCGCCGAGGCCGAGCGGGCGTTCGAGGTCGGCGGGGGGTTCTACGGGGGGTTCCCGAAGTACCGCCGGCGTGCCGCCCACCGCGAGATCGAGGTGTTCGTCCTCGAACCCCGCTGACCCGCTGTGTGGCTGTGGCGGTTGCCCGGCCACGGCGCTGTCACGACGGCACCGCCCGCCGGGTGTGCTGACCCGGCGGGCGGTGGTCGAAGTGCTGGTCGAGGTGCTGGTCGAGGTGCTGGTCGAGGTCGTGGCCGGGCG
>DATCZG010000059.1:0-134363 GCA_036526035.1 Ilumatobacter sp.
GAGTGTCGGCGGGTGATCGGCGGTGGCGGCGTACTCGTCGGCCCACTCGGCCATCTTGGGCTGCACGGCCGAGCGGTACAGCGCCAGGATGCACGCCCCCATCTCGGGCCCTGACGCCTCGGCGCACGCCCGCGCCCCCTCGGGTGACATCCCGCCGGCGACGAATCTCTCGGCCCGCTGCTCGGCGGGGATCGCCGCCATCGCTTCGACGAACGCTTCGCCCTCGCCCGGCTTCTGCCAGATCAGGGCCATGTCGTGCCACACGTACTCGGCGTCGCCGGTGCCGGCGAGGTCGGTGACCATCCGGCGCACCAGGTCGGGTCGGCGGGTGGCGGCGCGCATCGCGTGGCCGCCGCCCCAGTCGTGGCCGATCAGATCGACCGGCTCGTCGAACTGCTCGAGTTCGCCGACCAGCCAGTCGGCGTAGGCGTCGGAGGTGGCCGTGAAACCGGCCGGCACCGGGGCCCCGAACCCCGGGGGCGACAGCGCCACCGAGTCGAGGCCGAGTTCGGCCCGCAGCGGGTCCCAGATGGCGGCCACCTCGGGGTTGCCGTGGACGAAGACGACGGTCATGCGACGACCGTACCATCGGGCCCGAAACCAGTGCCGCGGGTGATGATCCGGGTCGCCCGCTCGGGCGCCGGCCGACCGCCGGCTCGCCCGCCGGCCGACGGCGCCGCCCGGCGCCCCTGGTGCGCCCGGCCCAGGGGCGCGATCATGAAGATGTTCAACGATGCCGTAACGATGCTGTGAGGTCACTCCGTGATGCGTCGGATCGTCGTCATCCTGTGGGCACTGGCGATCGCCGCCTCGTGCAGCGATGGCGCCGGGCGCCAGACCGGCACGATCCCCGGAACGACCCCCGGAACGACCCCCGGAACGGTGCCGGTCGCCTCCGGCCAGCCGACGTCGACCACCGCCCCGGTCGTCGACGACAGCTCGCTCGCCACGACGACGACCGCGGCCCCCGAGGCCCCTGTGGAGTCGTCGGCTCGCCCCTGGCACGCGCCGCAGGCCGCCCACGCCGATCCAGCTGCCGCGGTCGCCGAGTTCATCGAGTCGATCGGGTTCGGGAGCGACGTCACCGTCGGCGAATTCCGGTCGGGAGACTCACGTTCTGGTGAGATCGAGCTCGACCCGGCGCCTCCCGGCGAGTCGCAGTTCGACACGTCGACGACCGTGTTCGTTCGTCTCGACGCCGCCGACAACTGGTTCGTCGTCGGGGCTGCGTCGGACGCCATCGTCGTCGATCTGCCACCGCCCGACGCGGCCGTCTCGCCGCCACTCGATGTCCACCTCACACACCGCCTCCCCAGCGCCGGCGTGATGCTGCAGCTCTGGCCCGACGGTGCGTCGGCGCCACTCGTCGATCAGCAGGTCACCCAGGGCGGCGGCATCTTCACCATGGACGTCTGGGACGTCACGGTCGACTGGCCGGCGACCACGGTGGGTCCTGCGACCGCGATCTTCACCAGCTACGACACCGTCGGCACGATCGACGGTGACGATGCTCCCACGACCGTCGTCGCGGTGACCACGCTTCGGCTCGAGCTGGCGACGGATGCGGCGCCGACCGCTGGCCCGAGTCCGGCGACCGTGATCGGCCCGATCGGCGATCAGCGCATCGACGTGCTCTATCAGGCAGGGGTGCGATTGTCGATCTTCGAGCCGTCCCCATGTGCCACTGCCCTGCGGCCGACCATCGTGACCGGTGGGCCGTCCAGCCGGACCTTCGTGGAGGAGTTCCGCGCTCGCGGCTATCTCGTGGTCGACGTCGCCTGGCGCACCCCCGGCTACACGGGCGGCCTGACCGACGGAACACTGCGTGCCTTCAGCTTCTCGGTGAACGATCTCGGTGTCGCCGTCCAGTGGCTGCGGGCACACGCCGGCGAACTGTGTGTCGACACCGATCGGATCGCGGCAGTCGGGTACTCGTACGGCGCCATCACCGGGCTCTCGTTGGCGTACAGCCAGGGCGAACTCGCCTCGCCCGGTGAGTTGACCATCGACGAGCTGGGAGGTTCCGCCGCCCTGCCGTTCGATCGACCGATTCCGCCGCCCGAGCTGGCCTCGTACTCGAACGAGGTCGGTGCCGTCGTGGCCTTCGCAGGGTTCGCGCTCGGCCAGACCGTCGATGCCGGCGAGCCGCCGGCCCTGCTGTTCCACGGGCGCGACGACGGCACCATCCCGATCGCGCTCGCCGAGCAGACCTGTGCTGCAGCGACAGCGGTCGGTGTGACGTGCGAACTCGTGCGCCACGACGAGGGGCACCGGCTGCCGAGCGAGCGACGTGCCGTCTTCGACCGCGCCGACGACTTCCTGCGGCGCCAGCTCGGGATCGACGCGTCAGCCGGTTGACGCTGCGCTGCTCAGGTGGGCGGCGGCACGGCGCGGTCGCTGACCCAGTTGCCGTGGAACCCGAACGGGATCCGTTGCGGCAGCGGAACCTTGGCGACGTAGTCGCTGCGACCGAAGTCGTGTGCGTCGATCACGACGAACTCGGCCGTCTCGGCGGCGAGATCGTGGACATACGTGACCAGCCAGCCGTCGTCCTCGTCGGTGCCGCCCTGGCGGGCGACGAACACCGGCTCACCGGCGGCCCGGCCGGGGCCGTGGTCGAACACCTGACGCGACCCGGTCTGCAGGTCGTGCTTGATGGTCGGCCACCCGGCGGAGCGGTCGAGCGAGGGCGAGGCGCAGTATCCGTAGCGGTACGGCTTGCCCGACAGCGATCCGCGGTGGCGCGGGAACTCGTTGGGCGAGTCGTCGATCAGCGTGATCGACGCGGTGCGGGCGCTCGGGTCGAGTTCCCAGCGCTCGAGCCGCGGCAGGCTGCGGTCGCCGAACGGGCCGAGCACATCGAGATCGAACATCACGTCGTAGTTGCAGATGTCGATCACGACCTTGCCGTCGGGCGTGTCGTAGGCGTTCATGGGATGGAAGGCGTAGCCGATCGGCAGGTCGATCCACACGATGTCGGAGGCCTCACCCTGGCGGGGCAGCAGCCCCACCCGGTTGCCGTAGTCGGGGCTCCATCGGAACGGGAAGCGACCGGCGAAGGCGAGGTCGAAGTCGACCGTGCAGGGCTGGTCGTACACGATCGCGTAGCGCGAGGTGAGCGACATGTCGTGCAGCATCGTCATGCCGGGCAACGGGATGTCGACGGTTCGCGTGACCCGTCCGTCGTTGCCGACCACGACGTACTGGATGTGGTCCATCCACTCCGCCCAGGCGTACACCATGGCGTGCATCTCGCCGGTGTCCGGGTCGACCTTGGGGTGCGCCGTGAAGGCACCCGGCAGGGTGCCGAAGAAGTCGTTGCGGCCGATCGTCTCCAGCTCGTAGGTCAACTCGACCGGGCAGCCGCCTGCCTCGACCATCGCCCAGGTCGAGCCGGCGAACCCGCCGACGTTGGTGTTGGGACCGATTCGCTGGCCGTTCCAGTTCCGTCCGGCGATGTCGGGTCGGCCACGCAGTTCGCTGATCTGGGTCGATCCGACGTATCGGTTGCGGTACCACTCGGCGCGACCTTCTCGGAGACGGATGCCGTGCACCATCCCGTCGCCCATGAACCAGTGATGGGTCGCCGGGTCGACGTCGACGGCTGGGTTGGGACCGTTTCGCAGATAGCGGCCGTCCAGTTCGGCCGGCAGTTCACCGATCACCGGCAGATCGAAGGTGGTGACCTCCTCGCTGACCGGTGCGTAGTTCCCGGACAGGTACAGGCTGACGTCACCTGGCGAGCCGGAGTCGGCTGGGCTGCTGGAAACGTCGGTGGACGACATGGTGGCTCCTCGTTGCCCGGTGCGGTGCCCGGGTGGATCGATGTGGGTGGCTTCGGTGCACATTCCCGGCTCGACCATAACTGAGTGACGAGGACGAGGTGGCGAGAATACCCGAGAACATCCGACCGCCTCCGGGCTCACCAACTCAGGTCGCTGCAACCCTGATGCGACCTGGAACGTGGGGTGGTCGATCAGGTATGTGCTCGACAGTGCGGCTCGCGCTTGGTCGAGCACGCCGTGCGAGTCGGTTCCGCTGGAGATGACGACGTGCGCGGTCGCCGCCTCCAGACGCGGATCGTGGCCGTCGTCCGTGACGCGGCTGGGTCGAACGTGCTTGAATCTGTGGCAATGAAGGCAGCACTACTCGTCGAGAGCCTCACCGGGAACACGTGGAACGCCGCCGAGCTGATCGGCGACAAGTTGCAGCAGGACGGTTGGCAGATCACCGGCCTGTCCAAGGTCGGCAAGCCCGACCTGGCGTCGATCCAGCGCGCCGACATCGTGCTCGTGGGCACATGGACGCACGGCCTGTTCGTGGTCGGCCAGACGCCGTTCGCGCTCGGCAACATCGCCAACCTGCCCACGATGCGCGGCAAGCGGGCGGCGTGCTTCCTCACCTTCGCGCTCAACGCCGGCCGCAGCATCGACAAGCTCTCGCAGGCCGTCGGCCAGACCGGCGCCGAGGTCATCGGTGGCCTCGAGATCAAGCGCAACTACCTCGATCAGCACACCGACTTGTTCGTCGAACGGCTGCTCGGCGCGCTCGCCACGGCCTGAGCCGGGCGGCTCAGGCGTCGGCGTACTGGGCGAGCACCCCCGCGACGAGGTGGCTCGGCACGGTGTCGTGGCGGGCGTGGGCGACGGTGTAGCGACCGCGTCCCCCGGTCATCGCCCGCAGGTCCATCGCGTACCGGCTGATCTCGGGGGTCGGCACCTCGGCGGTGATGACCTGTTCGCCGCTGCCGTCGGCGTCGCTCGACACGATCCGCCCGCGGCGGGCGCTGAGATCTCCGAGCACGTCGCCCTGGGCGTCGATCGGCACGTTGATCACGAGCGTCGACACCGGCTCGAGCAGCATCGGCGCGCCGCGTTCGATCGCCTCGTTGAAGCCGGTCGCCGCCGCGGTGCGGAACGCCATGTCGGAGGAGTCGACCGAGTGGGTCTTGCCGTCGAGGCATTCGACCTTGACGTCGACGATCGGGATGCCCGAGCCGCCGCCGGTCGCCATCGCGTCCTCGACACCGGCCCGCACGGCGGCGACGTACTGCTTGGGGATCGCCCCACCGACGATCGCGTCGACGAACTCGAACCCGGCGCCGCGCGGCAGCGGTGAGACCCGCAGGTTGACGACCGCGAACTGGCCGTGACCGCCCGACTGCTTCTTGAGCCGGCCCTCGATCTCGACGACGGTCGAGATCGTGCGGCAGTACGGCACCCGCACCTGTTCGGTGGTCACCTTCACGCCGTACTTGCGTTCGAGCCGTGACAGCGCGACCGTCAGATGGGCGTCGCCCACGCCGTGCAGCACCGCCCGGCGCGACAGTTCGTCGTGGCCGACCGCCAGCGACGGGTCTTCCTGGGTGAGGCGTTGCAGCGCCTCGGAGAGCTTGTCGTCGTCGCTCTGGGCGACGGGCACCAACGCCACCGAGAGGTGGGCCGTCGGCAGCGGTGACCTGGGCACGGTCACCGGCTGCGAGGCAGGTGCCAGCGTGCTGCCGGTGGCGACGACGTTGAGCTTGTTGACGGCGCCGATGTCGCCGGCCACCAGCCGGTTGGCCGGGGTCTGGGTGGCGCCGGTGAGGTGGAACAAGGTGTGCAGGCGCTCGTCGGCGCCGGTCGCCGAGTCGCGCAAGATGGTGTCGGGCCGCAGGGTGCCCGACATGACCTTGAAGATCGAGATCCGGCCCACGTACTGGTCGGACACGGTCTTGAACACGTACAGCAGCGGGTCGCCCGCCGGGTCGGGCTCGATCGCGATGTTGCGGTCGCCGGCGGTCACCGTGACCGGGCGGGCGGCCGGCGACGGACCGAGTTCGCACAGGTAGTCGGCGAGTCGGTCGATGCCGATGCCGGTCGCGCCCGAGCCGACCAGCACCGGGAAGCGGGTGCCCGCCAGCACCTCGGCGGCGAGGGTGCGCTCGAGTTCGGCGGGCGCGATCTCCTCGCCCTCGAGATAGCGCTCGAGTTGCTCGTCGTCGCCCGACACGATCTCCTCGACGACCTGCTCGTGCACCTCGTGCTCGTGCTCGAGGAGTTCGGCGGGCAGCGGCTCGACGTGATGACTGCCGTCGGGCCCGTACTCGTGGGCCTCCTCGGTGAGCACGTCGGCGACGCCGTGGAACGCGGCCTCCTCGCCGATCGGCAACTCGATCGGCAAGAACCCCGAACCGAAGGTGTCGCCGAGTTGGGCGAGGACCCGCTCGAAGTTGGCGCGGTGCTTGTCCTCGCGCGTGACGAACACCATGCGTGGCAGGCCGAGCTCGACGCACTTGTGCCACAGCTCCTCGTTGCCGACCTCGAGGCCGTCGGGGGCGCTCACCACCAGCACCGCCAGGTCGGCGACCGCCAGCGCGGCGTCGACCTCGGCCTCGAAGTCGGGGTGGCCGGGAGTGTCGAGCAGGTTGATGCGGTACGTGACGCCGTCGCTGGCCTTCCAGTCGAACGACGCGACCGCCAGCGAGACGCTCGAATGCCGCTCGATCTCCTCGGGGTCGCGGTCGAGCACGCTGGTGCCGTCG
Organism: Ilumatobacter sp.; assembly: GCA_036526035.1. GTDB lineage: Bacteria > Actinomycetota > Acidimicrobiia > Acidimicrobiales > Ilumatobacteraceae > Ilumatobacter. Next base: position 6,524 of record DATCZG010000059.1, read on the forward strand.
TCGACGCTGCCGGCGCGCGTCGTGAGCCCGGCATGGTGCAGCAACGATTCGGCCAGCGTGGTCTTGCCCACCCCGCCGTGGCCGATCAGGGCGATGTTGCGGATCTGCTCGGTGTGGTGCTGGGTCATGCTGTGCTCCGATGCGGGATGAGTGAGAGATCAGTGCTGGGCGGGTGCTGGAGTGTGGCTGGGAACGCAGCGGCCGAGCGGTGCGTGGCCGCGTGTGACCCTGATTCTGCCCGCTCGGGCATGGTCGCGGGAAAGTCGAAGGATCACGACCGGTCGACCTCGGGCGGCGACCACCGCGCTCAGGGGGCGGTGACCGCGGCAGGCAACGTCGCTCCACGCAGGTCGATGACGAGGGTGGTCCGGTCGCGGACGGTCGGGTAGACCCCTTCGTCGGGCGGCGACAACTCGGTGACGTCGATCGTGCGTCCGTCGCAGTCGACGAAGCTCGCCGTGCCCGGCACCTGCTCGACGACGCAGTCGGCGTCGCGGTCGGCGGGGTACGCCCAGTACACCCGCCATCCGTCGGCCGGCACCGAGCCGGTGTGATCGACCACGATCGAACGGGTGCCGATCGCCGTGCCCAGCTCGGGGAACAACAGGGGGCCGTCGCTGGCGACCGTGCGGGCGAGGCGTTCGACGTTGCCGACCTCGAACGTGCTCGGCGCCAGCCGCTCGGTGGCCGAGGACCCGCCGCCCGAGACGAAGGCGGCGATCGCCCAGGTGATACCGGCGATCAACGCCAGCAGCACCACCCCGCCCAACACCGGCACGACGGCCCTGGCGAAGGTCGAGCGGAGCTGGAACAGCGGCACCCCGACAGTGTGGCGCGGCGACGCCGCCGCCGGGCAACGCACCGGGTGGTGTCCGCTGCGCCGGTGCCGGCCCGTCACCCGGATGTCGCGACCCGGCGTCGCGGGTGGCGGGTTGGTCGACCGTCGGGGCCAGCGAATAGGGTGACTCTCTCGTGGAGCGCCAATACCGCGTCGTGGTTGCCAAACCGGGGCTCGACGGGCACGACCGCGGGGCGAAGACCATCACCAGGGCGTTGCGCGACCACGGTTTCGAGGTGATCTACACCGGGCTCCACCAGACCCCCGAGCAGATCGCCGAGACCGTGCTGCAGGAGGACGCCGACGCCGTCGGGCTGTCGCTGCTGTCGGGCGCCCACCTGACGCTGTTCCCCCGCGTCGTCGAGGAGCTCGCGGCGCGCGGCCTCGAGGACACGCTGGTGTTCGGCGGCGGGGTGATCCCCGACGCCGACGTGCGCGCCCTCAAGGCCCAGGGGATCGCCGAGATCTTCCAGCCCGGCGCTTCGCTGCGGACGATCAGCAGCTGGCTCGAGGCCGCTCTCGACGCCCGAGTCGACCGCGTCGACCAGTGAAGCCGACCGGCCGACCCGACGCAGGGCGCACACCACGCACGACGAACCCACAGGAAGGTTGATCAGTGGACCTGTTCGAATACCAGGGCAAGCAGTACTTCGCCCGCTACGACATCCCGGTGAGTCCGGGGGGCCCGGCCGACACGGTCGACGAGGCGCTCGCCGCCGCCGAGGCCGCCGGCTATCCGGTGGTCGTCAAGGCGCAGGTGCAGGTGGGTGGTCGCGGCAAGGCCGGTGGCATCAAGCTCGCCGCCGACGCCGACGAGGTGCGCGAGCACGCCGCCAACATCTTGGGCATGGACATCAAGGGGCACGTCGTGCGCCGGCTCTGGATCGAGCACGCCTCCGACATCGCCGAGGAGTACTACGCCAGCTTCACCCTCGATCGCGCCATGAAGCAGCACCTGCTGATGCTGTCGGCCGAGGGCGGCGTCGAGATCGAGACGGTCGCCGAGACGAACCCCGACGCGATCGTCAAGTTGCACATCGACCCCGTCGACGGTCTCGACGTCGCGACCGCCCGCCGGGCGGCGATCGACGCGAAGTTGCCCGAGCGGGCGATCGACGGGGCCGCCGACATCCTCGTCAAGCTCTACCGCTGCTTCACCGAGGGCGACTGCGACCTGGCCGAGATCAACCCGCTGATCCTCAAGCCCACCGGCGAGGTGCACGCGCTCGACGCCAAGGTCACCCTCGACGACAGCGCCGCGTTCCGGCACCCCGAATGGGACGCCTTCCGCGGGCTCACCGAGATGGACGAGCGCGAGAAGATGGCCAGCGAGAAGGGCCTGCAGTACATCGGTCTCGACGGCTCGGTCGGCATCATCGCCAACGGCGCCGGCTTGGCGATGTCGACGCTCGACGTCGTCAACCAGGTCGGTGGTGCGGCGGCCAACTTCCTCGACATCGGTGGCGGCGCCAACGCCGACGTGATGGCGGGGGCGCTCGAGGTGATCAACTTCGACGAGAAGGTCAAGTCGATCCTCATCAACATCTTCGGTGGCATCACGCGCGGCGAGGAGGTCGCCAAGGGCATCGTCGAAGCGCTCCGCCGCGTCGATCTGCGGGCGCCGATCGTGATCCGTCTCGACGGCACCAACGCCGAGGAGGGGCGCCGGATCCTCGCCGAGGCCGGCATCCCGCCCGACAAGCTGCGCTCGGAACCCACCATGCTCGCCGCCGCCCGCGCCGCCGTCGCGCTGGCGAACTGAGAGAGGTCCAACGACATGGCAATCTTCGTCAACGAACACACCAAGGTCATCGTGCAGGGCCTCACCGGTGGGCAGGGCAAGTACCACGGCCTGCGCAATCGGGCCTACGGCACCCAGGTCGTCGCCGGGGTCACGCCGGGCAAGGGCGGCCACGACGTCGAGGGCATCCCGATCTTCGATTCGGTCGCCGAGGCGGTCGCCGCGACCGGCGCCAACGCGTCGTTCGCGGCGGTACCGCCGAAGTTCGCGCCGGGCGCGATCCTCGAGGCGGCAGCCGCCGGGATCGGCTTCGTCGTGTGCATCACCGAGGGCATCCCCGCCCAGGACGAAGCCAAGGTGTTCAACACGTTGCGACGCGACTTCCCGAACACCCGCCTGCTCGGCCCCAACTGCCCGGGCATCATCAGCCCCGGCAAGTGCAACATCGGTATCACGGCCGGTGAGATCGCCCGGCCGCCGTCGGCCGAGGGGCCCAACGTCGGCATCGTCAGCCGCTCGGGCACGCTGACCTACCAGGCGCTGTACGAGCTCAAGGCGAAGGGCATCGGCGTGTCGACCTGCGTCGGCATCGGCGGCGACCCCGTGCCGGGCACCAACTTCATCGACTGCCTGGGCGAGTTCGAGGCCGATCCCGAGACCCATGCGATCATGATGATCGGCGAGATCGGAGGGTCGGCCGAGGAGGAGGCCGCCGAGTTCATCACCGCCAACGTGCGCAAGCCGATGAGCGCCTACATCGCCGGGGTCACGGCGCCGGCCGGCAAGAAGATGGGCCACGCCGGAGCGATCGTCTCGGGCGGCAAGGGCACGGCGCAGGGCAAGATGGACGCCCTGGCGGCGGCCGGGGTGCAGGTCGGCCTCAATCCCACCGAGGCCGGCGAGTTGATGGCCGCCATCGTCGCCGCCCTCTGATCCGGCGCCGACCGCCGTCGTGACATTTCGTCAGCGGTCCGATGCCCCTCGGCGCGCCGTGACTACGGTCCGTGGCATGCCCACCGCGCTGCTCTCCGTGTACGACAAGACCGGCATCGCCGAGTTCGCCGCGGCACTGCACCAGCACGGCTGGGACATCGTCTCGAGCGGCGGCACCGCTCGCGCCGTCGCCGCCGCCGGCGTGCCGGTCACCGACGTCGCCGAGCTGACGGGGGTGCCGGCGATCCTCGACCACCGCGTCGTCACCTTGCACCCCAAGGTGCACGGCGGCATCCTCGCCGACCCCGGCGATCCCGGGCACCGCGCCGACATGGCCGAGTACGGCATCGCCGCGATCTCGTTGGTGGTCGCCAACCTGTATCCGTTCACGTCGCAGCCGGGGATCGAGCTGATCGACATCGGCGGTCCGGCGATGGTGCGGGCAGCGGCGAAGAACCACGCCCACGTGACGATCGTCGTCGACCCGGCCGACTACCCGGTGGTGTTGGCCGAGATCGGTGAGCACGGGGCGGTCACGGCGCCGACCCGTCGCCGCCTGGCGCGCGACGCGTTCGCCCACACCGCCGCCTACGACGCCGCGATCGTCGGCTGGTTCGACGCCACCGACGCCGACCCCGAGCCGTTGCCGCGCACGCTCCACGTCGCGCTCGAGCGGGCCGAGATCCTGCGCTACGGCGAGAACCCGCACCAGCAGGGCGCCCGTTACCGGTTCGCCGGCGCCACCGGCTGGTGGGACACGATGACCCAGCACGGCGGCAAGGCACTGAGCTACCTCAACCTGTACGACACCGAGGCGGCGTGGCGGTTGGTGCACCGCTTCGACGACCCGGCCTGTGTCGTCGTCAAGCACGCCAACCCGTGTGGGGTGGCGGTCGGCACCGACCCGGCCGACCCGATCGCCGACGCCTACGTCAAGGCCAACGCCTGCGACCCGGTCAGCGCCTTCGGTGGGATCGTCGCCGTCAACCGCACCGTCACGGCGGCGATGGCACACCCGTTGAGCGCCGTGTTCACCGAAGTGGTGATCGCCCCCGGGTACGACGATGCGGCGCTCGAGATCCTGCTCGCCAAGAAGAACATGCGCGTGATCACCGCTGAGGCCCCTGCCGAATGGCCGTTCGACCTCAAGCCGCTCGACGGCGGGTTCATCGTGCAGCAACCCGACCTGGTGTCGATCGACCGTTCGGGGTGGCAGGTCGTCACCGAGGCCCAGCCGACTGACCAGCAGTGGGACGACCTCGTGTTCGCCTGGCAGGTCTGTGCGGCGGTCACCAGCAACGCGATCGTGTACGCGAAGGATCGCCAGGCCTACGGGATCGGCGCCGGCCAGCAGAACCGGCTCGACTCGGCCCGCATCGCCGCCGACCGTTCGGCCGGCCGGGCCCGCGGTGGGATCTGCGCCAGCGACGCCTTCTTCCCGTTCCGTGACGGGCTCGACGCAGCGGCTGCGGCCGGGATCACGGCCGTGATCCAACCGGGTGGAAGCGTTCGTGACGAGGAGGTGATCGCCGCCGCCAACCAGCACGGGATCACCATGGTCTTCACTTCCCAACGCCACTTCCGCCACTAGGCGGGGCCGCGCCGGCGCGCCCGAGGCCCGGTTACTCGATCGGGTTGGCGAGCCCCACGACGATCTCGGCGCCGGGCAGCGCGGCCAGCGACGCCGGTGGCACGAGCAGCTTGCGGTCGCGGCTGCCGCCGCCGACGATCACCCGGTCGACGTCCATCACCCGGGCGTCGATCCAGATCGGCAGCCCGGCGGGCAGCCCGTACGGGGTGACCCCGCCGATCTGCATGCCGGTGATCGCGGCGGTGTCGTCGGCCGACGCGAACGACGCCTTTTTGACCCCGAGCCGCCGGCGCACGGCGCCGTTCACGTCGAGCCGGGTGGTGGCCAATACGAGACAGACCACGTAGGTGCGTGGTTCGCCCTTGCCGACGACCACGATCGCGTTCGCCGACTGGTCGGGGCGGTAGCCGTAGGCGGCGCAGAACGCGGCGGTGTCGGCGAGGTCGGGATCGCACGGGACCACCTCGTAGCCCGCCCCGGTGGCGGCGGCCGTGGCGAGGACGCGGTCGTGGTCGGTGGGGTCCATGCCGCGACGATAGAGCGCCGGGATCGGTCACCGGCAGGACCGATGACCACCGAAAGCGATACCCGCAGGCGATACTTGGGCCGATGGCCGACGCCACCTTCGCCGCGCCGCGCCCCCGACGCGCGTCATCGAACCTGAGCAGCGTGCCGTACCTGCCCGGGCTCGACGGCATGCGCGCACTGGCGGTGATCGCGGTGCTGGTGTACCACGCCGACAGCGAGTGGCTGTCGGGCGGGTTCCTCGGCGTCGAGGTGTTCTTCGTGATCAGCGGCTACCTGATCACGCTGCTGCTGATGAACGAGCACGAACGCACCGGCAGGGTGCACCTCGGCGAGTTCTGGCTGCGGAGGGCGCGGCGCCTGCTGCCGGCGCTGTTCGTGATGCTGTTCCTGCTGCTCACGTACACCTGGATGTTCAAGGACAGCACGCTGGGCAAGCTGCGTGGCGACATGCTCGGCGGGCTGCTGTACGTGGCCAACTGGTACCAGATCTGGGTGGGCCAGGGGTACGGCGCAACCGGTGATTTCGCACCGCTGCGGCACCTGTGGAGCCTCGGCGTCGAGGAACAGTTCTACCTGGTCTGGCCGATCGTGATGATGTTGATCCTGACGCGTACCGGCACCCGGCGCCTGGCCGTCACGGCCCGCTGGCTGGCGCTCGGCGCCGTGGTGGTCGCGGTCGCCACCGCGGTGCTGTACCACCCGGGCCGGATCGGCGACTGCGACGTCGATCCCGGCGCCTACTGGCGAGTCGGCGAGCGGTGCCTGTCGAAGGCCGACACGCTGTACCTGTCGACGATCACCCGGTCGAGCGGGCTGCTGCTCGGGGCCGCGTTCGCGATGGTGTGGCGCCCGGTCGCGATCATGCGCGGGCCGCTGCGGCGGGCCAACCGGATCCTCGACCTGATCGCCGTGCTGGGCCTGGGCCTGCTGGCCCTGTTCACCTGGAAGCTCCACTTCGTCACCCCGGCCGGTGCCGATCCGTGGCTGTTCCGGGGCGGCCTCTTCGCCACCGGGGTGGCGACGTTGATGGTGATCGCCGCCGTCACCCACCCCTACACGTTGGCGGGCAGCGTGCTCGGCAGCCGGCCGCTGCGCTACGTGGGCACCCGCTCGTACGGGCTCTACCTGTACTCGTGGCCGATCTACCAGGTGATCCGCGAGGTGGCCGGCAACGCCCTGACGGTGCGGCAGTTCGTGGTCGCGCTCGTGATCACCGTGATCGTCACCGAGTTCTCGTACACGATGATCGAGATCCCGGTGCGGCGGCGCGAGGTCGGCATCCGGTGGCGCAACCTGCGGCGCCGCAGCGACCAGCGCCCGAGGAAGATCGTCAGCGGCGTGATCGCCGTGTCGTTGGTGTTGGCGACCTTCGGTGTGCTGCGGCTCGGCCTCGCCGAGCTCGAACGCAACGAGATCGAGAACGCGTTGGTCGCCGGGCGCGAGAACATCACCACGCTCGACGAGCTGCTCGGCAGCGGCGGCACCGACGAGGGCGCGGCCGCCGCCGAGCCGACGCCGACCCAGACCACCCAGCCGTCGTCCGAGGCGATCGACGGCGTCGCGCCCGAGGCGACCACCACGACCACGACCACCACCACCACGCTGCCGTCGGAACCGGTGAGCTTCCTGGCGATCGGCGACTCGGTGATGCTGGGCGCCGCCGGCGTGTTGAGTGCCCGTGGATACACCGTGTTCGCCGAGCAGAACCGTCAGCTCGCCGACATGATCCCGATCATGCAGCAGCTCGGCGCGGCGCAGCTGTTCGGTGACCCGGTGATCATCCACCTCGGCACGAACGGGCCGTTCAACGCCACGGAACTCGACGCCTTGTTGCAGACGGTCGTCGACGTCCCCAACGTGCTGTTGATCAACATCCATGCCGACCGGCCGTGGACCGCCCGCAACAACGAGCTGCTGGCGTCGCGCAACCAGCCCGGCGACAACTTGATCCTGGTCGATTGGAACGCGTTGGCCGAGAACTGCGAAGGCAACTGCTTCGCCGCCGACGGCATCCACCTGTCGGCGGCGGGCCAGGAGTTCTACGCCGACATGATCGGCGACGTCACCGGGTTGTAGCGCGGTCGGGCCCGCTCTTGGTGCGGGATCGGGCGCCGCGCCTACGCTCGGGTCATGACCACTCCAGTTCGTGTTGCAGTCACCGGCGCTGCCGGCCAGATCGGTTACTCGCTGCTGTTCCGCATCGCCTCGGGGTCGATGCTGGGCCCCGACACCCCAGTGGCGCTGTCGTTGCTGGAGATCACCCCGGCGCTCGGAGCCCTCGAGGGCGTTCGGATGGAGCTCGACGACTGCGCCTTCCCGCTGCTGTCGTCGGTCGTCGGCACCGACGACGCCGACGTGGCGTTCGGCGATGCCGACGTGGCGTTGCTCGTCGGGGCGATGCCCCGCAAGGAGGGCATGGACCGCTCGGATCTGCTGTCGGCCAACGGCGGCATCTTCAAGCCCCAGGGGCAGGCCCTGGCGCGGTCGGCCAAGCGCGACGTCAAGGTGCTCGTCGTCGGCAACCCGGCCAACACCAACGCCTTGATCGCGATGCGCAACGCCGCCGGCCTCGACCCGAGCCGGTTCACCGCGATGACCCGGCTCGACCACAACCGGGCGATCAGCCAGCTCGCCGGCAAGCTCGGCGTCGGCGTCGGCGACATCAAGAAGATGACGATCTGGGGCAACCATTCCAACACCCAGTACCCCGACCTCTTCCATTGCGAGGTGAACGGGCGGTCGGCCTACGAGGCGGTCGGCGACCACGACTGGGTCGACCAGACCTACATCCCCACCGTCGCCACGCGCGGCGGCGCGGTGATCAAGGCCCGCGGGGCGTCGTCGGCGGCCTCGGCCGCCAACGCCGCCGTCGACCACGTCCGCTCGTGGGTGCACGGAACCCCGGCGGGGGACTGGGTCTCGATGGGGGTGCGGTCCGACGGCAGCTACGGGGTGCCGGAGGGCATCATCTCGAGCTTCCCGTGCGTCTGCCGGGACGGTGGCTACGAGATCGTGCAGGGCCTCGAGATCGACGACTACAGCCGCGCCAGGATCGACGCCTCGGCGGCCGAGCTGGTCGCCGAACGCGAAGCGGTCGCCGGACTCGGCCTGATCTGAGCCGGCGGGCCCGCCCCGGTCACGGTAAAAGCCGACTTGATAGGTCGGATTTCGGGGGCTAGCTTGGGTCCATGAGCGACAACTGGGGTTTCGAGACCAAGCAGATCCACGTCGGGGGAGATCCCGATCCGGCGACCGGGGCGCGGGCCGTGCCGATCTACCAGACCACCTCGTACGAGTTCCGCGACGTCGAACACGCCGCGAACCTGTTCGGGCTGGCCGAGGTCGGCTACATCTACACCCGCATCATGAACCCGACCCAGGCGGCGCTCGAGGCCCGGGTCAACGCCCTCGAGGGCGGCTGCACGACGGCGATCGGCATCCCCGGTGCCCTCGCCGTGGCGTCGGGCCAGGCGGCGTCGTCGTTGGCGATCCTCACACTGTGCGAGTCGGGCGACCACGTGGTGGCCTCCGCCTCCTTGTACGGCGGCACGTACAACCTGTTGCACTACACGATGCCGAAGATGGGCATCACCGTCAGCTTCATCGACGACCCCGACGACCTCGACGCCTGGCGGGCGGCGGTGCAGCCCAACACGAAGGCGTTCTTCGGTGAGGTGCTCGCCAACCCGCGCAACAACTTCCTCGACATCGAGAACATCGCCGGCGTCGCCCACGAGCACGGGGTCCCGTTGATCGTCGACAACACGGTGCCCACCCCGTACCTCGTGCGGCCGATCGAGTGGGGTGCCGACATCGTGGTGCACTCGCTGACCAAGTTCATGGGTGGCCACGGCACCTCGATCGGCGGGGTGATCGTCGACGGCGGGACGTTCGACTACGGCGCCTCCGGGCGGTTCGCCAACTTCACCGAGCCCGACCCGAGCTACCACGGCCTGGCGTACTGGCCGGCACTCGGCCACGGCAGCTTCGTCCTCAAGGCCCGGGTGCAGATGCTGCGCGACCTGGGCATGGCGATCTCGCCGTTCAACGCCTTCCTCGTCCTGCAGGGCCTCGAGACCCTCAGCCTGCGGATGGAGCGCCACTGGGCCAATGCCCAGCGCGTCGGCGAGTACCTGGCAGCCCACCCGCAGGTCACCGGCGTGTCGTACGCCGGTCTCGAGTCGAGCCCGTGGCACGACCGCGCCCGGGTGTACGGGCAGGGCAAGGGGTACGGATCGATCATCGCCTTCGACGTCGCCGGCGGGGTCGACGCCGCCAAGCGCTTCGTCGAGGCGCTGTCGTTGCACAGCCACGTCGCCAACATCGGCGATGTGCGCAGCCTCGTGATCCAGCCGTCGACCACCACCCACAGCCAGCTCAGCGCCGACGAGCAGGCCGCGGCGGGGGTGACCCCCGGTCAGGTGCGCCTGAGCGTCGGCATCGAGTCGATCGACGACATCCTCGCCGACCTCGATCAGGGCTTCGCCGCCGCCGGCTGACCGACCGGTCGAGGGCCGGAGGGGGCCAAGCCCCCTCCGGCCCTGATCCGGGGGATCAGCCGGGTTCGGTCACCACCACCGCGGTGACCATCCCGAACATTCCTTCCTCGCGCTCGACGTGCGTGAGGATGTGGCAGTGCCAGGCCCAGGTGCCGACGTCTTCGGCGTGGAACAGCACCGAGTACCGCTCGCCCGGCGCGACGTTGATCGTGTCGGCCCAGTACGGTTGGTCGAGCGGCACACCGTCTTTGGCGTAGACGAGCTGGGGCATCTGGTGCAGGTGCATCGGGTGCGGCGTCAGCCCCTCGTTGTAGTAGTGCACCGCTGCCCACTGCCCCTGCTCGAGCACCAGCGGCTCGGTGGCGGGGAAGCTCTTGCCGTTCAGCGTGAGGCCGATCACGCCGGCGTCGTTGAGCACCATCGGCATGTCGATCGCCGGCTCGAGGTCGGCGGGGATCTCGACGCCCGAGACCGTCCGCCCGTACGGGTACGGGCTCTCGCCGATGATGAACGCCCCGAACATGCCGTTGGGCACCGACACCTGGCTGTGCAGGTGGGCGTGGTACATGCCGATCGCCGGGTCGTCGGCGACGAACTCGTAGGTGAACGACTCGCCCGACGACACCGGATCCTGGGTGTAGGGCGACACGCCGTCTTGGTTGTTGGGGGTGTGGACGCCGTGCCAGTGGATGTCGGTGCCCATCGGCGTCTCGTTGTGCAGGATCACCCTCACCTTGTCGCCGACGTCGACGCGGATCTGCGGACCCGGCACCATGCCGTTGTACGCCCAGGCGTCGACGAACTCGCCGGGGGCCCGCTCCCAGGGCACCACTGCCGCGGTGAGCTCGAAGACCTTGGTGCCGTCGGCCAGCAGCTCGAACTCGAGCGGCTCGTTGCCGCGGCCCTCGGTGGCGGCCGGGTAGGCGAGCATCGACTCGATCATCCGCTGGTCCATCGCGGCGGCGTCCATCGGCTCGTCGGCGTGGTCGCGGGCCGCTGGGCCCGAGCCGCCTTCGGTGATCACCAACTCGGCGTGCATGCCGGCCGCCTCGTGGCCGGCGACGCTGCAGAACAGCGTGTAGGTGCCCGGTGCGAGCTCGCCGAGGTCGAGCACCGTCGAACCGCCGGCGGGCAGCATCTGGCTGCCGCTGCCGAGCTCGCGCACGATCACGTTGTGCTCGAGCGAGCCGCTGTTGGAGATGTTGAGCACGACGTTGCCGGCCGGGGCCGTCAGGTCGCCCTCGATCGCGAACTCGTTGAGGGTGATGTTGAGCTGGGTGGTGGGCATGGCGTCGCCGGACGAACCGCCGTCACCCACCACGGCGGCGACGGCGACGGCGCCGATCACGGCCACGATGACGACGACGATCGCGGCGAGGGCGACCACGACGATGTTGTCGAGGGGTGTGCCGCGCCCGGGCGGGGCGGGGGTCGGCTGGGTCTGGTCGGGGGCTGACGGGGCGATGGTCATCGGGGGGTCTCCGGGTGCGTGGACATATCCCGGCCACTCAATCAGAGCGTTGCAGGGGCGGCGAGGGGCGAAAGTCCCGAATCGGTCGTGCCCGGCCGGCCAGCGAGCGGGTCAGGTGTCGTCGCGCTGGTCGCGCAGGAACTGCTCGAACTCGGCACCCAGATCCTCGGCCGACGGGATCGACGCCTCTGCCCGCCGGTCGTGGTCCTGCTCGAGCATGCGCACGTAGAACTGCAGTTGCACGTCGCCGTCGACGACCTCGTCGTGGAGCGAACGCCAGCGGTCGATGTCGTCGCCGAGCTCGTCGTCGTCGGGCACGGGCACGTTGAGCACGTGGGCGAGGTGGGTCTGCAGCGCGGCGACCGCCTGGGGGTGTTCGGCGTTCATCAGGTAGTGGGGGATCCCGACCCGCAACGACACCGACGGGATCCCGGCCGCTGCCAGATCGGCCTGGATCACCCCGACCACCCCCGTGACGCCCTGGTAGGAGGGCTGGCCGATGCCGAGCCGCTGCGCCAGGCCGGCGTCGGTGGTGCTGCCGGTCACCAACGGGGTGCGGGTGTGGGGCACGGCCTCGGCCGCCGAACCCACCGTCACCACGGCCTCGCACCCGAGCTGCCGGGCGACGGCGGTGATGCACGCCGAGTAGGTGCGCCACGACAGGTGCGGCTCGACGCCCACCAGCACCACGAGGTCGCGGCCGCCGCGGCCCCGCACGACGTCGAACTGGTTGTCGGGCCAGCGGATCACGCGCACTTCGCCCTCGTCGAACTCGACCTGCGGTCGCTCCTGGGTGAAGTCGTAGAACGGGTCGGGGTCGATCTCGCCGATCGTGATCGCGCTGTCGGCGGGGGCGAACCGGTCGAGCGCCGTGGTCGCGGCCCCGGCGATGTCGAACAAGCCGGTCAGCGCGATCAGCATCACCGGCGACCGCAACGGCCCGAGGCCGTCGATCTCGAGGCGTAGCACTTCGTCGACGTTCACGGCACCAGTGTGTCAGGCGGTCAGCGACTCGACGACGGCGTCGATGCAGTGGGTGAGGGCTTCGACGTCGGCGGGGTCGACCGCCGGGAACATCCCGACCCGCAACTGGTTGCGGCCGAGCTTGCGGTAGCTGTCGGTGTCGAGCACACCGTTGGCCCGCAGCACCGACGACACCAGCACGGCGTCGATCGACCCGTCGAGATCGATGGTGGCCACCACCGACGAACGCTTGGCGGGGTCGGCCACGAACGGGGTCGCCCACGGGCGGGCCTGCGCCCACGAGTAGATGATCGCCGCCGAGCGGTCACTGCGCGCCGCGCACCACTCGAGGCCGCCGTTGGCGTTCATCCACTGCACCTGGTCGGCGAGCATGATCAAGGTGGCGATCGCCGGGGTGTTGTAGGTCTGCTCGGCGCGGCTGTTGGCGAGCGCGATGCCCAGGTCGAGCGAGGCGGGCCGCCACCGGTCGCTCGCCGCGATCCGCTCGATCCGCTCGACGGCCGCCGGGGAGCACGCCGCCAACCACAGGCCACCGTCGGCGGCGAAGCACTTCTGCGGGGCGAAGTAGTACACGTCGACCTGGTCGGGCGCCCAGCGCAGCCCACCGGCCGCCGACGTGGCGTCGACGGCCACCAGCCCGGTCGCCGCGGCCGGGCGCACCGGCGCCATCGCGACCCCGGTCGAGGTCTCGTTGTGGGTCAGCGCGTAGAGGTCGACGCCGTCGACCGCGACCGGCAGCGGATGGTCACCGGCCGCGCTCTCGATCCGGTCGGGCGGGTCGAGGTGGGGGGCCGCCCGGCACGCCTCGGCGAACTTGGCCGAGAACTCGCCGAACACCAGGTGCTGGCTGCGGCGCTCGATCAGACCGAACGTGGCGGCGTCCCAGAACACCGTGGTGCCGCCGTTGCCGAGCACGATCTCCCAGCCGTCGGGGAGGCCGAACAGCTCGCCGAGGCCGGCCCGGATCGAGCCGACGAGCGCCTTCACCCCCGGTTGGCGGTGCGACGTGCCCAGCAGGCGGGTGGCGCCGGCCACGATCGCGTCGACCTGGCCGGGCCGGACCTTCGAGGGACCACATCCGAAGCGGCCGTCGACGGGCAGGATCGCATCGGGAATTCGAATGCTGGTCGGGTCCACCCGACCAGCATGGCAGCGGGCGTTCGCCGATCCACACGGGCGTCTGCACCTTTCGTCCGGTTCCCGGTCGGGGCGGGGATTCGCCCGGATTCTCTGGCAGCATGGGCCCGTGAACCGAACGTCGAAGCGCCTCGCTGCCATCGCCCCGTCCGCCACCCTCGCCGTCGATGCCAAGGCCAAGGCCTTGCAGGCCGCCGGCGAGAACGTGATCGGGTTCGGGGCCGGCGAGCCCGACTTCCCGACCCCGGCCCACATCGTCGAGGCGGCGGTCGCCGCCTGCCGTGATCCGAAGAACCACCGCTACTCGCCCGCCGGCGGGCTGCCCGAACTCAAGCAGGCGATCGCCGACAAGACGCGGCGCGACTCGGGCTACGCGGTCGATGCGGCCCAGGTGCTGGTCACCAACGGCGGCAAACACGCCGTCTTCACGGCCTTCGCCGCGCTCTGCGACCCCGGCGACGAGGTGCTGTTGCCGGCCCCGTACTGGACCACCTACCCCGAGGCGATCACGCTGGCCGACGGGGTGCCGGTGGTGATCGAGACCACCGACGCGACCGGTTTCAAGGTCACGATCGACCAGCTCGAGGCGGCCCTCACCCCGCGCACCAAGGTGCTGCTGTTCGTCAGCCCCGACAACCCGTCGGGCGCGGTGTACACGCCGGCCGAGGTGCAGGCGATCGGCGAGTGGGCGCTCGAGCGTCGGATCTGGGTGATCACCGACGAGATCTACGAGCACCTCACCTACGGCGGCCACCGGTTCGCTTCGATGCCGGCACTCGTGCCCGAGCTCGCCGAACAGTGCCTCGTCGTCAACGGCGTCGCCAAGACCTACGCGATGACCGGGTGGCGGGTGGGCTGGCTGATCGGGCCGAACGACGTCATCAAGGCGTCGAACAACTTCCAGAGTCACGCCACCTCCAACGTCGCCAACGTGGCACAGCGGGCGGCGCTGGCGGCGGTCGCCGGCCCGCTCGACGACGTGGTGACGATGCGCGCCGCGTTCGCCCGGCGCGGCGCCAACATGCACCGCCTGCTCAACGCGATCGACGGGGTCTCGTGCATCGAGCCGCAGGGCGCCTTCTACTGTTTCCCCAACGTGTCGGGCCTGCTGGGCCGCGAACTCGCCGGGCACACCGCGTCGACGACGCTCGAGCTCGCCGACCTGGTGCTCCTGCACGCCAAGGTGGCCTTCGTCCCCGGTGAGGCGTTCGGCGCCCCCGGCTACGCGCGGTTCAGTTTCGCGATGGGCGACGCCGACATGGAAGAGGGCATCCGCCGCATCGCCGAACTGGTCGGCTGACCCGCCCGGCGGGCGCACCGCACCGCGATGCGCTAGACCGTGCGACGTGCCAGCGCGCGTGCGACTCTCCGGCAAGGCGACCGAGTGGGCGACGCGGCTGGTCGAGCGGGTCGGCCCCGACGAGGCCCGCAAGGTGTCGCAGCGGATGCTCGACGCGATCGACGACGTCTCGAGCAACCGCTGGGAGGCGGCCACCCGGCGGGCCGCCAAGCTGCCGGGCGGCATCCGGCCCGAGAAGATCGAGGCGCTCACCGACGCCTTCGCCCGCGAGTTGGGGGCGGCCGGTGCGGCGGCGGGGGCGGCGGCGGCGGCGCCGGCCGTCGGCACGGCGGCCACGCTGCTGGCCACCACGGCCGAGTTGGGTTGGTTCACGGCCCGCGCCGGCGACCTGATCCTCACGATCGCCGCCGTGCACGGGCGCCCCGACCCGACCGTCGACGAGCGCCGGGCCTGGGTGCTCGCCGTGCTGATCTACGGGAGTTCCGCCCGGGACGGGCTGTCGCGGGCGATCAACGAGGCGACGACGGGTGCGTCACCGGCGGTCAACCGCCGCCTGCCGGTCGCCACCTTGCAGACCGCCAACCGGTTGATGAGCCGGTCGCTGATGCGCCGGTACGGATCGCAGCGGGCGGCGATCGCGATCGGCACCGCGATCCCGATCGGCATCGGGGCGGTCGTGGGGGCGGGCGCCAACTACCTCGCGATCCGGGCGCTGGCCCGCAACGCCGACCAGTTCTTCGCCCGGCTGCCCTACTCGGCGATCGACGTCGCCTCGACCGACGTGACCGGCCGGCTGCTCGGGCCCTGAGCTCGTCAGGGTGCCGCGCTGACCGTCACCGGCACGCCGTTGAGGGCGATGTTGCCGCTGACCGGGTCGTAGAACTGCTCGTCGGTCAGCACGTTGGTGTTGACGCCGCGGTACTCCTGGGCGACCCGCAGCCGCACCCCCGGCATGTTCTGCCCGAACCCGTGCGGGATGCTGACCACGCCGGGCCGGATGCCGTCGGTGACCTCGACGTCGATCGTCACCTCGCCGACGCGCGACCGCACCGTCGCCGGGCCGCCGTCGGTGAGGCCGAGGCGGTCGGCGTCGTCGGGATGGACCTGCAGCGTGCAGCGGTTGCGGCCCTTGGTGAGCACCGTGACGTTGTGCATCCAGGAGTTGTTCGACCTCACGTGGCGCCGCCCGACCAGCACCATCGTGTCGGACCAGTCGCGATCGAGCGAGGCGGCCAGCCGTGCGATGTCGGCGCGCATCTCGGGCGGGAACGCCTCGATCCGTCCCGAGGGGGTGCGCAGCAGGTCGGGGATGCGGTCGGGTTCGAGCGCCCCGAGGTCGACGCCGTGCGGGTTCTGCTCGAGCCGGGCGAGCGTCAGCCCGCCCGGGACGGCGCCGAACCCGTCGCCGTACGGCCCGGTGCGCAGCTGGATGTCGAGCAGCCGCTCCGGCCCGCGCCGGTCGGCGACCGCCTCGAGCAGCTCGTTCGGGTCGCGGCCGTGCACGTTGCCGTGGTCGTCACGGACGGCCGCCTCGGCGAACGCGAGCGCGACCCGCTCGTCCATCGCGGCGAGGTCGGCGTCGACCCCGGCGCCCGCCACCACCGCCGCCAGCCGCAGCAGGATCTCCCACTCGGTCGGCTGGCCGTCGTCGAGCGGCAGCACCTCGGGCGAGTAGTTGGCGACGTTGTGCACCGCGAAGTTCAACAGGGCCAGGTCGTAGTGCGACTTCTGCAGCGCCGACGGCGGCGGCAGGATCACGTCGGCGTGGCGGGTCGTCTCGTTGATGTACGGGTCGACCGCCACCATGAACTCGAGCGCCGCCAGCGCGGCGTCGAGCCGGGCGGTGTTGGGGTTGGACGAGACCGGGTTGCCGGCCACGGTCACCAGCGCCCGCACCTGGCCGGGCCCCGGGGTCTCGATCTCCTCGGGCAGTGCGGTGACCGGGAACTCGCCGAAGCTCTCGGGCCGCTGGGCGACCCGGCTGACCACCCGACCCGCCCGCAACCCGCGCCCGCTGCCCGGCTTGCCCTTGCTCGACGGCTGCCCGACGGCCCCCTTGGCGAACATCGCGCCGCCGACCCGGTCGAGGTTGCCGGTCAGCAGGTTGACGACGTCGACCAGCCACGACGCCAGCGTGCCGAACTCCTGGGTGCAGGTGCCGATCCGGCCGTAGACGGCGGCGGTCGGCGCCGCGCACAGCCCACGGGCGACGCCGCGGATCTCGTCGGCGGCGATACCGCACACCGGTGCGACGGCGTCGGCGGTGTACGGCGCGAGCGCGGCGCGCAGGTCGTCGAGGCCGGCGGTGTGGCCGGCCAGGCGGCCGGGGGCGGCCAGCTCCTCGGCGATGACGGTGTTGGCGATCGCCGCCAGCAGGTGGGCGTCGGTGCCGGGCCGGATGGCGAGGTGCACGTCGGCGCGTTCGGCGGTCTCGCTGCGGCGCGGGTCGACGACCACGACCGTGCCGCCGCGGGCCTGGATCCGCTCGAGGCGGCCGGGGAAGTCGGGCGCCGTGCACAGCGAGCCGTTGGAGGCGTAGGGGTTGGCGCCCAGCATCACCAGGAAGTCGGTGCGGTCGAGGTCGGGGACCGGCACGGCGACCGACCCGAACATCATCGCCGCCGCCAGCTCCTTGGGCCGCTGGTCGACGGTCGAGGCCGAGAAGCGGTTGCCCGTGCCGAGCGCCGCGATCAGGGTGCGGTTGTAGTACATCGGGGCGATGCTGTGGGCGCCCGGATTGCCGAGGTAGATCGCGCAGGCGTCGCGCCCGTGCTGCTCGAGGATCGGCAGCAACCCGTCCTCGATCGCCCGGAACGCCTCGTCCCAGTCGACCTCGACGAACACGCCGTCGCGTCGCACGACCGGGCGACGCAAGCGGTCGGGGTCGTCGTGCAGGTGCCCGAGGGTCGACCCCTTCGGGCAGATGAACCCGGCCGAGAACACGTCGTCGCGGTCGCCGCGGATCCGCTTCACCCGCTCGCCGTCGGCGGTGCCCACGAGGGTGATCTCGAGCCCGCAACCGGCCTCGCACAGCGGGCAGGTCCGCACGGCGATACGGGTCGGCTCGGCCTCGACGGTCATCGCTCCAGGATGTCCGCTCGAAGCGCCCGCCGGCGAGTCGGTCGGCGCGACGGTCAGAGTTCGACGTGGGTGCCGATGTCGACGCTGCGGCTCGGGGGCAGGTCGAAGTAGGTCGCCGGGTCACCGGCGTTGCGGAACAGGAACACGAACAGGTGCTCGCGCCACTTCGACATGCCGGGTCGTTCGGTGACCGTCACCCGTTCGCGCCCCAGGAAATAGGTGGTCTGGTCGGGCCGGAACGACAGGCCGCTCGTGGCCAGGTTCTGGAGGTCGGCGGCGAGGTTCGTCTCGTCGGTGAACCCGTAGTGCATCTGCAGGCTGTGGAAGCCCAGCCGGTGGTGCGTCACCCGGGCCCGCTCGGCAGGGTTGACGTGGGCCCGGTTGTCGATGATCACCGACAGGATCACGACCGAGTCGTGCAGGCTGTAGTTGTGGCGGACGTTGGCCAGCAGCGCCGGCGGCACCCGCCCCGGCGTGCGGTGCAGGTAGACGCCGGTCCCCGAGTGCCGCATCGGCGGGTGCTTCGTCAGGCCGTCGACGAAGCGGTCGATCGTGAGCGCCTGCTTGAGCACCTGGGCGGTGAGCAGGCGGCGCCCGGTGCTCCAGGTCGTCAGCAGGACGAAGCCGACCGCGCCGATCAGCAGCGGGATCCAGCCGCCGGCGGGGATCTTGAACAGGTTGGCGACGACGAACGCCAGGTCGATCGCGAACAGCGGGGCGGTGACGACGGCGATCCGGACCCGTGACCAGCCCCAGCGCTGGTCGGCGACGGCGGCGATCAAGACGGTGGTGATGATCATCGTCAGCGTCACCGCCACGCCGTAGGCGGCGGCCAGACCGGTCGACGAACGGAACGTGAACACCAGCGTCAGGCAGGCGATCAGCAGGAACCAGTTGATGCTCGGCACGTAGACCTGGCCGCGGTGGTGGTGCGACGTCTGGACGGTGCGCATGCGGGGCAGGTACCCGAGGTTGACCGCCTGCACGGTGAGCGAGAAGGCACCGGTGATCAGCGCCTGGGAGGCGATCACGGTGGCCGCGGTCGCCAGCACCACGAGGGGCCAGTTGGCCCATGTCGGGGCGAGCAGGAAGAACGGGTTCTCGATCGCCTCGGGATCGCCCAGCAGCAGCGCGCCCTGACCGAGGTAGTTGATCACGAGCGCCGGCAGCACGAGGAAGAACCACCCGCGCTGGATCGGACGCCGCCCGAAGTGGCCCATGTCGGCGTACAGCGCCTCGCCGCCGGTGACGACGAGGAACACCGAACCGAGCACCAGGAACCCCCGGCTGCCGTTGTCGAGGAAGAACTGCACGGCCCGGGTCGGCTCGAGCGCCCGCAGCACCGACGGTTCGGTCGCCAGTTCGGCGGCCCCGAGCACGGTCAAGGTGGCGAACCACACCAGCATGACCGGCCCGAAGAACCGTCCGATCAACTCGGTGCCGTGGCGTTGCACCGAGAACAAGGCGACGAGGATCACGGCCACGATCGGCACCACCCAGTGGTCGATCGACGGGGCCGCCACGCCGACGCCCTCCACCGCCGACAGCACCGAGATCGCCGGGGTGATCATCCCGTCGCCGTAGAGCAGCGCGGTGCCGAACAGCGCCAGCAGCACCAGCGCCCGGTTGCCGCGCCGGGCGGCGCCGGTGACGAGTGCGCCGAGCGCGAGGATGCCGCCCTCGCCGTTGTTGTCGGCGCGCATCACGATCAGGAGGTACTTGATCGTGATCACGATGATCAGCGACCAGAACATCAGCGACAGCACACCGAGCACGTTCGCCTCGTCGACGGCGAGGTTGTGCTCGCCGGCGAGCGACTCGCGGAACGCGTACAGCGGGCTGGTGCCGATGTCGCCGAACACCACGCCGAGCGCGCCCAGCGTGAGCGCGAGGCCGGCGGTACGGGTGGCCGCAGCCGGCTGGCTCACGGTGCGCCCGGTGTCAGGCGGCCGCCGGATCGGGCGACGGTGCCGGCCGCTCCGGCGATGCAGGGGGGATCCACGGCGCAGACGGTAATCGTCGCCCGCTGCCGTTCACGGTGCCGCCCGGCGTTGCGCCCGATGTGCATCGGATCTCCGATCAGTGGTGGCGGCGACGCATGTCGGCGACCACACGTCCGGCGCCCCAGTCGTTGCGCTCGAGTGCCAGCATCATCGCCGCCACGTTGCGGTCGCGGATGCGCTCGAGTTCGCGCACCGTCAGGTGGCCGGACTGCTGGTCGCTCTGGTCGGCGATCGTGTCGATCAGCTCGTCGGTGAGCTCGGGGACGTCCATCAGTTTGGTCCA
This sequence comes from Ilumatobacter sp., assembly GCA_036526035.1. Classification (GTDB taxonomy): domain Bacteria; phylum Actinomycetota; class Acidimicrobiia; order Acidimicrobiales; family Ilumatobacteraceae; genus Ilumatobacter. The sequence goes on from DATCZG010000059.1 coordinate 26,913, forward strand.
CGGCCACGCCAGGCATTCGCCGAACTGGCCGATGAAGTGCCGCATGCCGCCCAGCCCGCCGGCGATGCGGTACGTCTCGAACAGCCCCATCTGGGCCCAGCGCAGGCCGAAGCCGTAGCGGATCGCGTCGTCGATCTCCTCGGTCGTGGCGATGCCGTCGTTGACCAGCCACAGCGCTTCGCGCCACACCGCCTCGAGGAGGCGGTCGGCGATGTGGGCGTCGATCTCGGCGCGCACCCGCAGCGGGTGCATGCCCAGCGACCGGTAGATCGACATCGCCCGGTCGACGACCGCGGCGCAGGTGCGTTCGCCGCCGACGACCTCGACCAGTGGCAGCAGGTAGACCGGGTTGAACGGGTGGCCGACGACGAGCCGTTCGGGGTGCGCCAGCGGCTCGGCGAGCACCGATGGCCGGAAGCCGGACGTCGACGAGGCGATGATCGCGTCGTCGGGCGCAGCGGCGTCGATCGTCGACAAGGTGGCGTGCTTGAGGTCGAGCCGCTCCGGCACGCTCTCGACCACCAACGCCGCGCCCGCCACCGCTGCGGCGATCGAGGTGCACATCGTGAGCGACCCGATCGTGCCCGGCTCGAGCCCGAGTTCGCCCCAGGCCGCGAGGGCGTTGGCATGCACCTCGTCGATCACGGCACCGGCGTTCGGCGCCGGATCGTAGGCGCACACGTCGACACCGCTGAGCCGCAGGCGGGCGATCCACCCGGCGCCGATCACCCCGCACCCGACCGCTGCGGCACACCGCAGGTGCCCGTCGTCGCCGGGGTGCGTGGCGTCAGCCATGCTTGGTCAGCTTCAGGTCGGCGCGGACCTCGTCGGGGCCCTTGATGCCGTATCCGATGCCGGCGAGGATCTCGACGGCGCGGGTGACCAGTTCGGCGTTGGTGGCCAGGCGGCCGCGCGCCAGGTACAGGTTGTCCTCGAGGCCGACGCGCACGTTGCCGCCGGCGATCGCCGCCAGCGCCACGTACTCGAACTGGCGGCGACCGAGCGAGAAGGCGCTGAACGTCCACGAGTCGGGCAGGTTGTTGACCATCGCCATGAACGTGTTGATGTCGGGCGGGGCGCCCCACGGCACGCCCATGCAGAGCTGGATCATCACCGGGTCGTCGATCAGGCCCTCGTCGACCAGCGACTTGGCCTGCCAGAGATGGCCGGTGTCGAACGCCTCGATCTCGGGGCGCACCCCGAGCGCCTGGATCTGGCGGGCCATCTCTTTCAGCGTGGCGGTGCTGTTGGTCATGATGTAGTCGCCCTCGCCGAAGTTCATCGTGCCGCAGTCGAGGGTGCAGATCTCGGGCATGATCCGCCGCACGTGCTCGAGCCGCTCGGTGGCGCCCGCCATGTCGGTGCCGGCCTCGTCGACCGGGAACGGGCGCTCGGCCGAGCCGAACGTGAGATCGCCGCCCATGCCGGCGGTGAGGTTGACGACCACGTCGACATCGGCGGCCCGCACCCGCTCGACGACCTCCTCGTACAGCTCGGGGTTGCGCGCCCCGGCCCCGGTGATCGGATTGCGCACGTGGATGTGCACGATCGCCGCGCCGGCGCGGGCGGCGTCGATGCAGTCCGCCGCGATCTGTTCCGGCGTGACCGGGACCTTGTCGCTCTTGCCGGCGGTGTCGCCGCTACCGGTGACGGCGCAGGTGATGAAGACCGAGCTCATGCTGGAACCCCTTGTGGTGCTGATGCCGGCGCGGCGGGTGCCGCGCTGCGGTGGACGGTGGGCGGTGGGTCGACCGGCGACGGGCGGCCGCGCCGCAGGACCCGCAGGCGCGAGTAGAAGTCGTCGTGGTCGGCGTAGCAGCCGCGCAGATGGCGGGCGCCGCTGCTCTCGAACGCGTCGCGGCCGTGCAGGATGCGCCGGTTGTCGAACCCGACGAGGTCGCCGGGCCGGAACGGGTACGCCAACTGGAAGCGCGGGTCGCGGGCCATCTCGGCGAACACCCGCAGCGACGCGTAGGCCCGCGGGATGTCGGCGGGGTCCATGTGGGGGGCGCTGCGCACCGGGTAGAACGCCCGCAGCGTCAGCGGCTGGCGCGGGGCGCCGTGGTCGATGATCGGGCCGACCCACCGGTGCTCGGCGTCGCGGGCGCGGTTCATGAACACCCACTCGAGCGTGGTGAGCGCCTCATAGGCGTCGGGGTGTTCGGCACGGATCGCCTCGGCGACCGCCCACCCGTCGCTCATCCGCGACCACCCGCCGCGCACGGTGTTCTCGACGCAGTGCAGGAACTGGTAGCCGGGCGGTACCTCGCGGGTGGGCAGGTCGGTGTGCTGGCCGAGATCGAGGCCGGTGTAGGCCGTCGAGTCGGGGTCGGGCTTGGACTGCACGCTCCACACCAGCCCGAAGTTGCTGTCGCGGATCGGCCCGACGTGGGCGACCAGGCGCCCGACGAAGTCGAGCTCGGTCGGCGTGTTGACGAGCCGGCACAGCCCGTACTGCACCAGCAGCGCCAACCACGCCTCGAGGACGTCGTCGTCGTCGAGGATGTCGGCGCCGTCGAGCGTGGGCGGCTCGCTGAAGTCGGCGCCGGTCCACATCGTCAGCGCCGGCAGCTGGCTGTTCGGCAGGTGGCGGTCGTCGGCGACGTACCGCAGCCAGCCGGGGTGGACCCGTGCAGCCCGCCCGCCGGCCCACTCGAGCGCGAGGGCGCCGTCGCCGTCGACGACCGCCGCCACCAGGGCGCCGGGGTGGGGCAGGTCGCGGGGCTCGAGCGTCGACTCGCGGCTCGAGGGCTCGAGACCGTAGCCGTCGGCGTTCTCGGCCAGCCACAGCGAGTAGGCGTCGAAGCGCACGCCGTCGGGCCAGGTGACGGTGACGAACCCGTCGGCGATCGTGGCGGACGCGAGCGGCCGCCAGGGATGCGGGATGAAGTCGGGTGTCCGCGGCGTCCCGCCGGTGTCGGTCTCGCCGGTGTCGATCTCGCTCATCCCGATCTCCCGTTGCTCCCTGCCCGGTCGGCCGATGCCCTCGTGGTCGCGTCCGCCCCGGGTGTCCTGATTGGTGTCGTGTCCCGGTGTGACGTCGTGTGTCGTTGTGTCACGTTGTGTGACGCTGCGTGTCCTATTGATCGGGACGTCCCACTGTGTTGGAATGTCAGCGTATGAGCGATCGGGGCACGGCGTCAAGGCCCATCGGGCCGGTGCACCGGGCGTTCGGGTTGTTGCAGCTGGTGGTGGCGGCCGGCGAGCCGATCGGGGTCCGTGAGCTCGCCCGGCGGTCGGGGCTGTCGAAGTCGACCGTCGCCCGCCTGCTCGGGATCCTCGACGAGCTGGGGATGGTCGAACGCACCGCCAACGGCGCGGCGCGACCCGGCACCGGGCTCGCCGCGCTGACCCGGCGGGTCGAGCGCTCACCGGCGGTGCTGCGCGAGCTGCTGCGGCCGTTGACCGCCGAGATGGAGCGGATCTACGGCGAGAACGCGGCGGTCGGGATCGACGACGGCGACGGGTTCCTCTACCTCGACAGCGCCAGGTCGCAGACCGCCGTGCAGGTCGCCGATCCGGCGGGCGAGACGTTCGCGTTCCACCTGGTGGCCCCGGGGCTGATGGCGATGGCCGGCTGGCCGGCCGATCGGCTCGACCGCTACCTCGCCGAGCCGCTGGCGCGCCCCACCGCGCACTCGGTCACCGATCCCGACGCGATCCGGGCCCGGCTCGCCGCGATCCGGGCGCAGGGGTTCGCCTGGACCGACCAGGAGCTCGACCTCGAGGTCAACGGGCTGGCGGTGCCGATCCGCGACGCCGCCGGACGACGGGTGGCGATCGCCACCCTCTACGGGCCGGCCTATCGGCTCGCCGCCGACGCCTCACCCGGCCTGGGGCCGGAACTGGCGGCGTTCGTCGCCGAGCGGGCGCCCGGCCTGCTCGGTGGGTGACCGCGCCGCCGCGCCCGACTCACATCGCCCGGCGGCGGTGCAGGTGGGTGGCCACCAGCTCGACCGCGATCACCAGGACGCAGCCGGCCACCCCCAGCGCGACCGGCACGGCGACGTCGCCGACCGGCCCCGTGAGGTCGGTCGTCTTGGTGCCGTTGGGCCACGGCCACAGCACTCGCAGCGAGCCGAGCATCAGCCCGACCATCGCCGCCATCACGACGTCGTGATGGCGCTCGAGCGCCCAGTTGAGCACGGTGGAGAACCCGGCCAGACCGACGACGCAGCCGAGTCCGAACACGGCCAGGACGAACAGGTCGCGGTCGTTCACGGCGCCGAGCACCTCGGAGTACATCCCGATCATCACCAAGATGAACGACCCCGAGATGCCGGGCAGGATCATGGCGCAGATCGCCAGCGCGCCCGAGAGGAGGAAGATCCACCAGGCCCGGGTGACCACCTCGGCGGCATCGCCGGCGGCCTCGGTGTCGCTGCGCAGCCCGAGCAGCAGGAACAGGCCGACGGCGACCACGATCACGACCCCGATGTGGGCCGGCCGGACGGCGCGGATCATGCGCCACGCGACGGTCAGCGAACCGAACACGAGGCCGAAGAACAGCGCCGCCATCCTGACGGGCTGGTCGTCGAGCAGCCGCTCGAGCACCGACGACAGCACCGCCACCGCCGTGAGCACGCCCGCCAGCAGCGAGATCAGCCACACCCACTCGACCCGCCGGACGTGGGCGCCACACGCCGCGAGGTCGCCGGTGACCAACGCCTTGAGCGCCTGGGCGCCGGTGTGGACGTTGCGGATCAGGCGCTCGTAGATCCCGAGCACGAGGGCGACGGTGCCACCCGAGACGCCGGGCACGATGTCGGCCGCTCCCATCACGAAACCGCGGACGACCTGGGCGATGGGTGTCGGAACGTGCACGGCGCCCGAGGCTATCGGCGGTGGGTCAGGCGATCGGGTCGAACGCCGCCGGCAGGGTCACGTCGAGCAACTCGCATTCGGCGGTCGGCGCGCTGAGCCGGTAGCGCAGGCCGCCGGGGATCGCCGCCGCCGAACCGTCGGTGAGCCGCTGCGGTGGATGGCCGTCGGCCTCGAAGGTGACCTCGCCGCGCAGCACCACCAGCTGCGAGAACTCGGTGGCGTGGGCGATCGGTGCGGCGTCCGCGGCCGGCGCCGACGCCGCCGGTCGGGCGACCCGCACCCCGGCCAGGCCGTCGGTCGCCGCCGCGACACCGGCGTCGCGGCACTCCCACCCGGCGAATCGCCACGGCCGATACGGCGCGCCCGCCGCCACGTGACGCACGAAGCGCTGGCCGCTCCAGCGGCGTCCGGGATCGCCGGCCGCGTTCGGCAGCGCCATCGACCAGTCGGCGATCGTCTCGTGCTCGGCGGGGCAGCCGATCTCGACCACCTCGAGCCCCGGTGAGCTCTCGAGCACGCGGTGGCGGATCTCGGGCGGCTGGATCACGCAGTCGCCGGCGTGCATCACGAACGGCTCGCCCTGGTCCTCGTAGACGACGCGCACCCAGCCCGACTTGACGAAGATCAGCTGGAACCGGATCTTGTGGAAGTGCACGTAGTCGGGCACCGGCCCCCCGTCGGGGATGCTGATGAGCGAGGCGATGAAGCGTCCGCCCCAGCGGTCGGGGATCAGGTCGCGGTAGCGCATCCCGGCCCGGCCGACGCCCGACCCGCCGGTGTCGTGCGAGATCGTCAGCGACGCGACGTTGGCGGGCAGCGTGTACGGACCCGAGCGTGGCCGCCGCTCGATCACGGTGCCACCCGGCAGCGTGACCGGGTCGCCCGGGCGATCGGTGACCAGGTGCAGCACCACCGGCCGGGCGGTCGCCGCCGCCTCGAGCCGGAGCCGCACGCCGTGGCCCGAGACGACCGCCGTCGACGGCGCATCGGCCGGGAAGATCACGTCGATCCGCCAGCCGAGCCCGCCGGTGAGCAGCGCGAGGTCGTCGGCGAAGCGGTCGGTGGCCACCACCACGTGGGCGTCGTCGATCACGCCGTGAAACTACCCAGCGACCGCGTCGCCCGCCGAGCCGTCCGGCGTCGGCTCAGTAGTCGATGCCGCGTTTGGCCCGGATGCCCTGGCGATAGGCGTGCTTGACCTCGGTCATCTCGGTGACGGTGTCGGCGATCGCGATCAGCTCGGCCGGTGCGTCGCGCCCGGTCACCACGATGTTGACGTGCTCGGGCCGCCCGGCGATGGTGGCGACCACGTCGTGCAGGTCGATCCACCCCCACGTGCACAGATAGGTCAGCTCGTCGAGCACGACCAGTTGGTGCTCGCCGGCCCGGATGATCGCCTTGGCGGTCTCCCATCCCTCGCGGGCGTGGCGCTTGTCGGCCTCGAGGTCGGCGCTGTCCCAGGTGAAGCCGTCGCCGAAGGCGTGCCAGTCGACGCCGAGCCGCCGCCCCATCTTCTCTTCGCCGACCTTCCAGTCGCTCGACTTGATGAACTGGGCGACGGCGACCTTCCAGTCGGCGGCGAGCGCCCGCAACATCACGCCGAACGCCGCCGAGCTCTTGCCCTTGCCGTTGCCGGTGTTGACGAGCACCAGCGAGGGCGCCGACCGCAGGCCGTCGGGACGCGGGTCGTCGGCGAGTGCCTCGGTCGTGGTGGATTCGGGCGCGTCGGTCATCAGACGGGCGAGCCTATTGCCGTCACCCGGGGATCGGGGGAAGTGGAATCCCGCGTCGGGCCTCCGAGCGTGTAGCGTTCGGTTCGCACGTGTGGAGCGAAGTCCGGTGAGATCCCGGCGCTGTCCCGCAACGGTGGTTCCCGTAGGGCCTCGGCCCGCACGGGACGAGCCCGGTCGACCCGCCCGTGCGCGATCACCAGACCCTCGAGGCAAGGGCGGTTCGCGGATCGGGCAACCGAGCCACCGACCCACTTGTCCTCCCTGTGCGGAGGAAGATTCATGAAACGTGCGAAGTTCACCGGGCTGCTGGTCGGCTGCGCCCTCGTGGTGGCGGCCTGCGGCGACGACACCGTCGAACCGGCCGCCGCGGTGCCGAGCGACACCGCAGCCCCGGCCACCGAGGCCCCGCCGTCGGCGATCATCTCGTTGTCGCCGACGGCGACCGAGATGCTCTATGCGATCGGGGCCGGCGACCAGGTGCTCGCGGTCGACGACTTCTCGAACTACCCGCCCGAGGCGGCCGCCAAGATGTCGGGCCTGAGCGGGTACGAACCCAACGTCGAGGCGATCGTCGGGCTCGAGCCCGACCTGGTGGTGACCGACGGCAGCAACCCGGCGCTGATCGAACAGCTCGACGGGCTCGGCGTCGCCCACTGGGAAGGCCTCGCCGCCGTCTCGTTCGACGACGTCTACGCCCAGATCGAGCAGCTCGGCGCGGCCACCGGCCACGCCGCCGAGGCCGCCGCGCTGGTGGATCGGATGCGCAGCGACGTCGCCGCCGTCCGGGCCGGCCTGCCCGAGCCGGACGAGCCGCTGACCTACTACCACGAGCTCGACAGCACGCTGTACTCGGTCACCAGCGCGACCTTCATCGGCGCCGTCTACGCCGAACTCGGGCTCGTCAACATCGCCGACGCGGCGGGCGACGGCAACCCGTACCCGCAGCTCAGCGCCGAGTTCATCCTCGCCGAGAACCCCGACCTGATCTTCCTCGCCTGCACGCTGTACTGCGGGGAGAGCGCGGCGACGGTGGCGGCGCGGCCCGGCTGGGGCGAGCTCGACGCGGTGGCGAACGGCGCCGTCGTCGAGATGAACGACGACATCGCCTCGCGTTGGGGCCCGCGCATCGTCGAGTACTTCCAGGCCGTCGGCGCGGCGGTCGCCGAACTCGTGGCGAGCTGACGCCGTGAACGGCGAGGGAGGTCGCAGCCGGAGGTTCCGGGTGGGCTGGCTGCCCGCCTCGGTGATCGCCGTCGCGCTCGCCGTGCTGCTCGGCGCGATGATCGGCCCGGCCGGCCCGGTGTGGTGGCGGGTGCCGTTGGCGCTGCTCGACCACCTACCGCTGGTCTCGATCGACAGCGGGGTCAGCGACCGCGAGTGGTCGATCATCTGGGACATCCGCATGCCACGCGTCGTGTTGGCCGGGCTGGTCGGGGCGATGCTCTCGGTCGGCGGTGCCAGCTACCAGGGCGTGTTCCGCAACCCGCTGGTCGACCCCTACCTGTTGGGGGCGGCGGCGGGCGCCGGGCTGGGGGCGACGCTGATGATCGCGATCTGGCACGACGCCGGTGCCGGCTGGCCGATCGACCCGGTGCCGGCGGTGGCGTTCGTGTTCGCCCTCGGCGCGGTCGCGATCACCTACCTGGTCGGGGCGTCGTTCGGTGGGATGCGCTCCACGTCGACGCTGGTGCTCGCCGGTGTCGCGATGGTGTCGCTGTTGACCGCGCTGCAGACCTTCGTGCTGCAGCGCAACTCCGAGGTGGTGCGCGAGGTCTACAACTGGATCCTCGGACGGGTGTCGACCGCCCGCTGGGACGACGTGCGGTTGGTGCTGCCCTACGTCACGGTGAGCTGCATCGTGCTGTTCCTGCACCGCCGCCAGCTCGACCTGCTGCGGGTCGGTGACGACGAGGCGGTCGCGCTCGGGGTGCCGGTCACGCGGGTGCGCCTGGTGGTCGTCGTCGCCGCCACGCTCGGCACGGCGGCGGTCGTGGCGGTCAGCGGGCTGATCGGGTTCGTCGGCCTGGTCGTGCCGCACATGGTGCGCCTGCTCGCCGGGGCGAGCTATCGCCGGGTCGTGCCGCTGACGGTGGCGTTCGGCGCCGCGTTCTTGATCCTGGCCGACATCCCCGGCCGCATGCTCACCGCACCGGCCGAGTTGCCGATCGGGGTCGTGACGGCGTTCGTCGGGGCACCGTTCTTCATCGTCTTGTTGCGCACCCGGGAGATCACCCGGTGAGCTCGATCGAGTTCCGGGCGTTGCGGGTGAACTACGGCCGCCGCGTCGTCGTGCACGACTTCACCGATGTCGTCCGGTCGGGGGAGTGGCTCGGTCTGATCGGCCCGAACGGCGCCGGCAAGTCGACGATCCTGAAGGCGATCGTCGGCGTCGTGGCCTCCCAGGGTGAGGTGATCGTCGACGGCTCGTCGATGGCGCTGCGCTCGCGGGCCCGCCGCGCCGCCCTGGTGGCCTACGTGCCCCAGGACCCGCTGATGCCCGCCGACATGACCGGATTCGACTACGCCCTGCTCGGCCGGGCGCCCTACGTCGGCTACTTCGGCGCCGAGAGCCGGCACGACCGGGCGATGGTGGCCGACGTGCTCGACCGCCTCGACGTGGCGGAGCTCGCCGGCCGCCGGCTCGGCGAGCTCAGCGGCGGTGAGCGCCAGCGCCTGGTGGTCGCCCGGGCGCTCGCCACCGAGGCGCCGATCCTGCTGCTCGACGAGCCGACCAGCGCACTCGACATCGGCCATCAACAGCAGGCGCTCGAGCTGGTGGCGCGCCTGCGCACCGACCACGGCCTGACCGTGATCTCGGCGATGCACGACCTGACGCTCGCCGGGCTCTACAGCGACCGGCTCGTGCTGTTGCACGAGGGCCACGTGATGGCCAGCGGGACGCCCGAACAGGTGCTGCGCCCCGAGACGCTCGCCGAGTTCTACGGCGTGCGGGTCACCGTGCACCGCGAACCCGACGGCACGATCGTGGTGATCCCGCGCCGCGAGGCGCTGGGCTGATCGGCGGCCCCGGCTCAGCGGAGCCGGCGGAACACGCCGTACACGAACTGCTGGGTGGCGCCCGTCGGGGTGACGTGATGCTCGACCTCGTCGGCGACCAACGCGTACCCGTCGCCGAGGGTGGCGTGCAACGTGGCGACGTCGTAGCGCAGCACCGGCAGGCCGCTGCACCACTCGGGCCCGTCGGGCCCGAACGTCGACAACACGACGTGCCCGCCGACGGCGAGGGCGGCGTTCATGCCGGCCAGGTAGCCGGCGCGGCCGTCGGGCTCGGTGAGGAAGTGGAACACGGCGCGGTCGTGCCAGACGTCGAACGCGGTGTCGAACGCGGTGTCGAACGCGGTGTCGGTGACGTCGGCCACGACCCATCGCACCTCGGCGGCTCGGCCCCCGAGCCGCCGCCGGGCGGCCGCCATCGCTCCGGCCGCGATGTCGAGCACCGTCACGTCGTCGTACCCGGCGGCGAGCAGGTGGTCGACCAGCCGCGAGGCTCCACCACCGACGTCGATGATGCGGTCACCGGGCCGGGCGACGGCGGCGATCAGGCGCATCGAGACGTCGGGGGACGCCTGGAACCAGGTCACCGCCTCGGGATCGCGGCTCTCCCAGACGCGATCCCAGTGGTCGGACATGGCACGAGCCTACGCGCTGCGCCACGACGCCCGGCAGATCGCCCGGGCCGCCGCGTGGTCGCCGGGCTCAGCCGGCGACGGTGACGGTGATCACCCCGGCGACCACCAGCGCGCTCGCCAGGTGGTCGCCGCGGCCGTGGCGTTCGCCCAGGGTCAGGCGGGCGACAGCGAAGGCGATGATCAGTTCGACCTGGCCGAGCGTGCGGACCTTGGCGGCGCTCTCGAGGGTGAACGCCCAGGCCCATCCGATCGAGCCGAGCAGGCTGAACACCCCGACCCAGATGGCGGGCCGCCAGGCGCGCCCGACGCGGCCGATCTCGGCCGGGTCGGTGGCGACGAACCAGATCAGGTTGAGCGCGGTCTGCACGAGCAACAACACCGTCAGGGTGAACACCGCCCGGTCGAACGCCGGCGCGCCCGTGAGGTCGCGAGAGGCGGCGCGGATGCCGATCGCGGCGAGCGCGAACCCGGTGCCGGCGACGAGTCCCATCAGCGCCGCCGGGTCGCCGGCGCGTCGCAGCAGGGCCGGCAGCGAGCCGTTCGACGCCAACCACGCCACGCCGGCGGTGACGAGCAGGGCGCCGATCCAGCCGGGCCCCTTCAGCCCGGTGCCGACACCGAACGCGCCGAGTACGGCGACGATCAGCACCTCCGAGTTCGAGTACACGGTGCCGATCGCGAAATCGCGCCTCCTGAACGCGGCGAGCAGGGCGACCGTGGCGACGATCTGGGCGACGGCGGCGGTGGCGATCGTCGGCCAGAACGATCCCGGCACGTGCGGCACGTCGCGACCGAGCACCGCGAACAGCGCGGCGCTCAGGGCGACCGCCAGCGGGGCCCCGTAGGCATACCGCACGAACCCGGCGGCGTTCGTCGACAGCACCGAGCGCAGCGCGTGCTGGCGCGAGGTGCGCAGGATCTGGAACGTCGCCGCGCCGAGGGTGATCGCGATCCACACGGTCAGCCCGCCGGCCGCCGGCCGCGACCATCGCGAGCGCGCGGCATCATCGGGTCGAGCGGTTCGACTCGCGGTGGCCGCCGAAGCCGGCGCGCATCGCCGACAGCACCTTGTCGGCGACGTCCGACCGGCCCCGCGAGCTGAAGCGCTGGTGCAGCGCCGCCGACAGCACCGGCGTCGGAACGCCCTCGTCGATCGCGGCGTGCACGGTCCAGCGGCCTTCGCCCGAGTCGCCGACATGGCCGGTGTACCGCTCCAGCGCCGGGTCGCCCGCCAGCGCGGCGGCGGTGAGATCGAGCAGCCAACTCGACACGACCGATCCCCGCCGCCACAGCTCGGTCACCGCCGCGAGGTCGAGGTCGTAGCGGTAGTACCGGGCATCGTCGAGCGGCGCCGCCCCGGGGTCGGCGGTGTGGTCGCCGGCTCCGATGCCCGCCTTGGCGAGCACGTTGAGCCCCTCGGCGTAGGCGGCCATCAGGCCGTACTCGATGCCGTTGTGCACCATCTTGACGAAGTGACCGGCGCCCGCCGGCCCGCAGTGCAGCCATCCCTGCTCGGCGGGGGTCGGCTCGCCCGTCCGCCCCGGGGTGCGGTCGGCGGCGGTGACGCCGGGGGCGAGCGACGACCAGATCGGCGTGAGGCGCCCCACCGCCCCGGCGTCGCCCCCGATCATCAGGCAGTACCCCCGTTCGCGCCCGTGCACGCCGCCGCTCGTGCCGACGTCGAGGAAATGGATGCCGTGGTCGGCGAGCAAGGGGCCGCTGCGGTCGACGGCGTGGCGGTACCACGAGTTGCCGCCGTCGATCACCGTGTCGCCCGGCGCCAGTAACGGCACCAGACGCTCGACCGTGTCGTCGACGAACGGCGCCGGGATCATGACCCAGACGGTGCGCGGCGGCTCGAGCGCGGCGACCAGCTCGGCGAGGGTGCTCGCCGGCGTCGCGCCCTCGGAGGCGATCGCACCGACCGCCTCGGGGTCGACGTCGTGCACGACACACCGGTGGCCGTCACCGATCAGGCGGCGCACCATGTCGCCGCCCATCCGTCCGAGACCGATCATCCCCAGTTGCATCGTGGCGTGCATGGGGCCCAGCCTGCCACGCCCGCCGGGTCGGCGGCGCGGTGCCCGAGGGCGGTCGGTCGGCGGCCCGGCCGCTCAGGCCGCGTCGGGCCCCTGGCCGCTCGGTGGGCGCGGTGCGCCGGCGCGGTGCGCCGTGGCCAACAGCGTGTCGAGCGCCGGCAGCCACATCGTGTCGAGCGTGAGACGGGTCAGCCCGATCGCCGCGACGGCGCCGGACGCGGCAGCGTCGCGGCTGGTGATCGACGCCAGCTCGGCAGCTGCCGCGACCGTGCGGGCCCGCAGGCGGGCGATCGGGTCGGCGTCGCCGCGATCCACGGTCAGGCCACCCGGGGGCGGTTGGCCAGCTCGAGATCGTCGGCCCGCCGGCGCAACCGCAGAGCGGTCGCCCGTAGGTCGTCGGCCGCCTGGTGCAGCTGGTGCAGATTGTGCTCGAGCATGCGGCGGCACAACCGGCCGCGTGCGTCGGTCCACGCTGCGGCGTCGCCGGGGCCGGTCGCGTCGTCGAGCACCATCACGAGCGCCCGTTCGATCGACAACGCGAGGTCGCGCAGGTGGCCGGCGCGCTGTCGCAGCAGCGAGGCATGGGCAAGGGTGGACGGGGGGCAGGGTGTCGACGGTGTGTGCATGGTGACCTCCGGCCCACTGGGGGCGGTCGATCCCGCCGAAGGGAAGCGGTCGCCGGTCAGGCGATCGACAGCACGATGTCGTGGTGCGCCAGGGCGGTCGTGGCGTCGACGTACGGCTCGCCGATCGTCTCGAACCCGGCCCGGCGATAGAAGCCGAGGGCGGCCACCCGGGCGCGGGCCCAGACGACCTCGAGGCCCTCCCGCCGGCAGCGCTCGACGCCGGCGTCGAGCACGGCGGAGCTGACGCCGCTGCCGCGGTGCGCCGGTGCGGTGGCCATGCCGCGCAACTGGACCGCCGGACGGTCGTCGCCGCCGGGCAGCGGTCGCCGCAGCCAGGTCGCGATCGCGATCACCTCGCCGTCGGCGACGGCGCCGAGATGGAACGTGGTCGCCAGCTCGTCGCCCTCGAACTCGACGGCGCTCGACGGCGTGCCGGTGCGCAGGATCGAACGGCGCAGCGGATGCGTGTCGACCGCCCGCAGCTCGACGATCTCGACGCCCATCGCCGGCAGCGTACGCACGACCGGGGGACCCAGCCGCACCACCCGGTCGGCGACCGCGGCGGCCTCCTCGGGATCGTGCGTGACCCATACGGCAGTGGTGCCGGCCCGCCGCAGGATCGCCGCCACCTCGACCGTCAGCCGGTGGTGCAGCTCGCGGTCGAGGCCGGTCAGCGGCTCGTCGAGCAGCAACACCCGGGGCCGCGGCGCCAGCGAGCGGGCGAGCGCGACCCGTTTGGCCTCGCCGCCCGACAGGTGGCCGACCCGGCGGTCGCCGAAACCGCGCAACCCGACGAGGTCGAGCATCTCGTCGACCCGGGCCCGGCGCTCGCTGCGGCCCAGACCGGCCATCTTCAGCCCGAAGCCGACGTTGTCGGCGACCGACAGGTGCGGGAACAGCTGCTCGTCCTGGAACACCATCCCGACCGAGCGGCGGTGGGTGGGCACGTCGGTGACGTCGGCGCCGTCGATCCACACGCTGCCCTCCTGCGGGGCGATCAACCCGGCGATGATCCGCAGCAGGGTGCTCTTGCCGCTGCCGGAGGGCCCCAGCAGGGCGACGACCTCACCGGCGTCGAGCCCCAGCGCGACCCGGTCGAGCAGGCGGCGGCCGTCGAACCCGATCGAGACGTCACGGACGTCGAGCACGCCGCCCCCTCGTCTCGAGCAGCGACCCGGCGTCGACGGCGATCACGATCGCCACGGTCGCCGCAGCGAGGATCGCCGACAGGGCGAACGCCTGGGCCTGGAACAACCGGCCGGTGCGTGCGAGCAGACGCTCGATCGCGATCGGCAGGGTCTCCGATCCCGACCGGCTGAGGAAGCTGGTGGCACCGAACTCGCCCAACGAGATCGCCGCCGCCAGGCCGGCCCCGGCGGCGATCGGGCGCCGCAGGAACGGCAGCGTCGTGGCGGCCCAGGCGCGGATCGGCTGTGCGCCGAGCGTGGCGGCAGCCGCCCGCAGGTCGGGATCGATGCTGCGCACGACACCGAGCGTGGCACGCACGACGAACGGAGCGGCCACCAGGGCGTGCCCGACCGGCACCAACCACCAGGCCGCCCGCCAGTCGACCGGGGCCACGTCGAACGTGATCAGCATCCCGAACCCGATCGTGACCGCCGACGTGCCCAGCGGCAGCATCAAGCCGGTGTCGAGCCAGCGGCCCGACCGGCCGAGCGCCGCGATCGCGACGCTGGCGAGGACCCCGATCACGACGGCGAACACGGTCGCCCAGGCGGCGGTGGTGGCCGAGTTGCCCAACGCCTCGAGCGGGTCGATCCCGAGGCGCAGGCCGGGACGGATCTCGTCGTCGCCGAGCGAACGCCAGGCGGCGAGCGAGTAGGCGCCGTCGACGCGCAGCGACCGTTCCACCAGCGCCAGCAGCGGGAGGGTGACCACGACCAGGGCGCCGCCGACGCCGGCGGCGACCGCCGGGCGCTGGCGACCCACCGGACGCGGGCGGGCGAACGCGCCCTGCAGCCCGATCGTGTGGCTGTGGCGACGCTGCAGCCGGCCCGACCAGACGACGACCAGCGCCAGCGCCACGAGTTGCAGCAGTGCCAGCACGGCGGCGCCGCCGACATCGCCGAGCTGCGTCGCCCGGCGCCACACCTCGACCTCGATCGTCGCCGTCCCGGCCGTGCCGAGCACCCGGATCACGCCGAACGAGGTGAACGTGAAGAGGAACACGATCGCCGCCGCGGCCGACAGCGCCGGGCGCAGCAACGGCAGCGTCACATGGGTGACGACCCGCCACGGCGAGGCGCCGAGCGTCGCCGCGGCGTGCTCGAGGTCGGGCGGCAGTTGCTCCCACACCGCACCGACCGTGCGCACGACGACCGCCAGGTTGAACGCCACGTGGGCGCCGAGGATCGCGAGCACCCCGTGGTCGAGCGAGTCGGGCAGCACCGCCAGCACGGCGGCGCCCACCACCACCGTCGGCAACACGAACACCGCGGTCAGCACGCCGAGGAACACCCGCCGGCCCACGAACGCGAACCGTGCCGTCGCCCAGGTGGGCGCCAGCCCCAGCAGCACGGTGAGCGCCGTGCTGGCGACCGCCTGCCAGGTGGTGAACCACAGCACCCGCCAGGTGGCGGTGCGCCCGAGGGTGTCGGCCACGGCGTCGACACCGAGGCCGGTGGCGACCAGGGTGGCGAACGGCCACAGATAGAACACGCCGACGAACGCCACCGGGGCGGCCGCCAGCGCCGCCACGAACCAGCGCGGCAGCTCGTTCAGCCGGTGGCGATGCTCGTCCACCGGTCGATCCATTCGGCCCGCTGGGCGTCGATCAGCGCCGGGTCGAGGCCGAGCGGCGCATCGGGGATCGCCGCGTGACGCACGAACTCGTCGGCGAGCTCGACTTGCGGGTCGACGGGGAACACGAACAAGTTGAGCGGGATCTCGCGCTGGAAGCGCGGCGAGATCAAGAAGTCGATCAGCCGGCGGGCCTCGGCCGGGGCGTCGGTGCCCCGCAACACGCCGGCGAACTCGATCTGGCGGAAGCACGTCGCGTCGACGACCCCGGTCGGTGCCGCGTCGAGTGGTTCCTCGGCGAACAGCACCTCGAACGGCGGGCTCGACCCGTAGCTCACCACCAGCGGCCGGTCGCCGCCGGCCCGGCTGAAGGATTCGTAGTAGGCCTGGGTCCAGTTGTCGACGATCTCGACGTCGTTGGCCCGCAACGCCGTCCAGTAGGCCGGCCAGCCACCGTCGCCGAACTCGGCGATCGTCGCCATCAAGAATGCGAGACCCGGCGACGAGGTGGCGGGGTTCTCGACGACCAGCATGCCGCGGTAGGCGGGCAGGGCGAGGTCGGCGAGCGAGCCCGGCGGCACGACCCCGGCCGCGGCGAGCGCGGCGATGTCGTAGTTGACGCAGACGTCACCGAAGTCGACCGGGGTCGCTTCGCCGTTGGGCACCAGCTCGGTGAACCGGTCGGGCAGCTCGGCGACCCCCGCCGCCGTGTACGGCTCGAACACGCCGGCGGCCAGGGTGCGCGACAGGAACGTGTTGTCGACGCCCCACAGCACGTCGCCCTCGGGGTTGCCGGCGGTGAGCACCGCCTTCGCCACCATCGTGCCGGTGTCGCCGGCGATCAGCACGTCGACGGCGATACCGGTCTCGGCGGTGAACTCGGCGAGCGCGACGTGGATCGGGTTGGCCGGGTCGGGCGCCGGGAACGAGTCGTAGGCGACCAGGGTCACCCGCCCGGGCGCCGCCGGCCCGGCGCCGTCCGAGCCACCGCACGCCGCGACCACGGCCAGGGCGACGGCGGGGACGACCGACCCGACGACGGACGCGGCGCCGAACCGGGCCCGCCGGTGGCGGCGGGTCACGCCGTCGCTCCGGTGTCGTCGCCGATCAGGATCGTCAGCACGCCCTCGGTCACGCTGAGCGAGATGTGTCCGGCGGTGGCGACGTTGCTGACCCCGCGGCCGACCAGGGGGGCCAGGCTGGCCCCGGCGAGGGGCCAGCGCACGCCGCTGATCGAGACCCCCGAGCACCGCCCGTGCATGGCCAACAACGACACGGTGGTGCCGACCTCGAGATCGACACCCAGTCGGCCGGGCCCGTGCAGCACACGCAGGTGCTGGCCGCCCCACCAGGCCTCGATGACGGGCACGCTCGTCAGGCCGGGATGGCCGAGCGCCCCGATCGCCGCCAGCGTGTGGTCGAGACGGTCACCGCCACCCGACACCAGGATCAGCCGGGCGGGGTTGAGGTCGGCGGCCAGGGCGAGCGCCAACTCGGTGTCGGTGCGGTCCTTGTCGGGGTCGTGGCGCGAGATGGTGGCGTGGTCGTTCGCCCATGCCAGGCCGGCGGGCGAGACCGAGTCGAGGTCGCCGACGAGGGCCGCCGGGGTGAGCCCGGCGGCGAGCGCGTGGTCGAGCGCGCCGTCGGCGGCGACGACGATGCCGTGGTCGGGCAGCCGGCGCAGCGCGGCGGGCCGCAGCGGCTCGGCCCCGGTGATCACGATGACGGTGTCGTCCATGTGCTTCCTCCGCCGGCATTACCCGGATCAGGTTCTCGGGTCGGTGGTGGCGCCCACCCTCTCAGCCCGTCGTACCAGCGAGCTCCCCGTACTCCGAGCCCAGCCTACCCGGTGGGGTGTTCGTCGACCGCGCCGGTCTGCTGGTGGCCGGTCTGCTGGAGAAACGTGAGGCTGTCCCACACGTCGGTGCGTCGCGTGATCGCCCCGTCGCCGGTCTCGAACCACATCACCCCGGTGATGTCGATCGGGTGGCCCTCGAAGGTCGCGGTCAGCCGGTAGCGGGCTGCGACGCGGGCGCCCTCGGCGATCAGGTCGACGATCTCGTAGTGCAGCGCTGCGAACTGGGCGAAGAAACCGGGCAGGCGCTCGCGGTAGACGGCGCGGCCGACCGAACTCGACCCGAGTGCACTGGTGTGCTCGTTGTGGAAGCCCTCGGCGACCAATTCGACGACACCGTCGACGTCACCGTTCGACAGGGCCGTGAGGTACTGCTCGACGATCAGGCGCGGGTCCACGCCCGCACGGTAGCGATCGCGTCCGACGCCCACCGGGCACGGGCCCGACCGTGTCGGCGGCGGGGAGATGTGGTGGGATGGCGGCGTGGACGAGTCCGCGGAGCCGATCGAGATCGAGCTGACGTTCGGCGACGACCGGCCCGGCCACGGTGGCCCGGCGCCGCGATCGGCCGGCGGCGACGACGTCTGGCGTCCGGGCGGGCTCGAACCGGTGGCCGGCGACGACACCTCCGGCGCTTCCCGGGCGGTCAGCGGTGACACCGGCCCGCCAGGTGCCGACCCGCTGCAGGTGTGGGTCGTGGTCGGGATCGCCCTGATGGCGCTGGTGCTCGGCTGGATGCTCGGCCGGTCGGGCGGCACCGAGACGGTGTCACCCACGCCGGCGACGACCGCCCCGGCGGCCACCGTGCCGGTGGCGACCGCCGACGTGCTCGACCCGATCGCCCCGATCGACGGTGTCACGACGACGAGCCCGGGTTCCGATGCGGCGGCGACCACGACGTCGGTCGATCCGGTCACCGTCGAGATCGCCGCCGTCGACCCGATCGTCGCCCGATCAC
Source organism: Ilumatobacter sp. (assembly GCA_036526035.1). Lineage (GTDB taxonomy): Bacteria > Actinomycetota > Acidimicrobiia > Acidimicrobiales > Ilumatobacteraceae > Ilumatobacter. The sequence continues at coordinate 45,358 of DATCZG010000059.1, forward strand.
CGAGCCAGATCGTGGCGATCGGCAGCGGGCGGCGCCTGCTCACCCTCGACCTGCCCACCGGCTTGCTGACGACCCGGGTCGTCGACAGCCAACCGTTCGGGCCCGCCGCGGTGTTCGCCGGGCCGGGATGGGAGCTGCTGCCCTCGTGGGACCCCGACCTGCCGGCGACGCTGGTGATCGACGGGACCGAACGGCACGTCGACGGGCTGGGATCGGTGGCCGGACTGCGCTGGTCGGCAGGCGCCGACACGCTGTGGCGCAGCGACGACGACCTGTTCGCCGGCCGGGCCGGGCTGGCCGAGGAGGTCGCTGTCGACGGCACCCCCACCGGGGTGTCGGTCGCCCTGCCGGTCGTGCCCCGGATGGCCGACCCGGCCGGTGGCCTGGTGGTCGAGGTCGCCGGCGGCGCGTACCGGGTCGCCCCCGATGCGATCGAACCGATCAGCCCGGGACGCCTGATCGCGCTGTCGGCCGATCGTGCACTGGTCGAGGAGTGCGACGCCGGGCTGGTCTGCGGCTACGCCTGGGTCGATCGCCGCGACGGCGTCCGCACGCCGCTGACGATCGTCGCGCCCGCCGGCGTCGGCGGATACCTGGTGCCGCCGGTGGGCGACCTGGCGGCAGCGGCCTTCTCGCCGGACGGCTCGGCGGTGGTCGGGTACCTCGCCGACGGCCCGGACACCGAACTGCGCTCGCTCGGCGTGATCGACGTCGCCACCGGGGCATACCACGAGCTCGTCACGACGCTCGAGACCGTGCCGTTCGCCTGGGCGCCCGATGGCCAGGTGCTGTTCTACCTCGAGGGCGGCAGGTTGCTGGCCTACGACCGCTCGTCGTCGAGCGTGCGGGTGGTCGCCGCCCGGCTGTCGGCCCTCGAGGCCTTCGCCGTGCGGGCCGCGACCGGCGTGCCCGCCGGCTGACCCGGCCGTGGGCGGCGGTGGATGCCCGCCCGGCCGCTCAGCCGGGGGTGCCCCACTTGTCGCGGAGCGTCGCGTAGACGCCCTGGTCCCAGGAGAACTCGACCATGTTGCCGTCGGGGTCGCTGACCATGCAGACATAACCGATCGGAGGCGGCATCATCGTCGGTGGCATCACGAGGCAACCGGCGCGTTCGGCGCGCGCCGCGATCTCGTCGATCGCATCCTTGGTCGGCAGCTCGACACCGAGATGGGCGAACGGGGCGAGCACCGCCTTCGCGGCGCCGGGATACGGATCGCTGCCCTCGAGGAACTGGGCGACCACCAGGATGAACGGGTTGTCGGTGGCGCCCGGCATGCCCAGCCACGCCCCGAAGCCGTGGTCGTCCTGGCGCCGATCGATCAGCACCATCGGGGTCATCGACGTGTAGAAGGCGATCGTGGCGTCGATGTCGTCGACCCGCAGCGCGACGTGGGTCCATCTGGCCTGCGGCGGATGGACGTCGTAGGTGGGTCGCGGGTCCGATGTCATGGCAGCTGGCCGGCGGTCGCCGGGCGGTGGGTCATGGTGCCTCTGGTGCCGAACGGGGGGTGGATGCGGCAACTGTAGCCCGGCGGGCGCCGTCCGCCCGGCGGCGCCGGCGCGCCGAACACTAGGGTGGGCCCGGCGGCGACCGGGTCCCACGGCGGCGCCGAACGGCCGGGCCCGACGGCCGGGTTCGCAACGGTTCGGAAGCGGGGATCATGTCGGGATTCGTCACCAGTGCGGCGCTGCGGGCGGCTTGGCACCCCGTCGCGGAGTCGGCCGACGTGGCGCCCGGCCCGATCGCGGCGTCGTTGCTGGGCGAGCGCTTCGCGGTCTGGCGCACGCCCGACGGCACCCTCGCCGCCGCCCCCGACCGCTGCCCGCACCGCGAGGCACCGCTCTCGGCGGGGACGGTGTCGGGTGGTGTGCTCACCTGCGCCTACCACGGGTGGTCGTTCGGCGCCGGCGGGCGCTGCGTGGGGGTGCCGTCGTCGGGGGAGGGCGCCGCGGTGCCGCCCGCCGCCGACCTGGCCTGCGTGCGCGCCGCCGAACGGTACGGCCTGATCTGGCTCTGCCCGGGGGAGCCGGCGGCCGGCATCCCGGTGATCCCCGAGGAGGACGACCCCGCGTTCCGGCGGATCAACAGCGGGTTCGAGCACTGGAGCGTGAGCGCACCGCGGATGGTCGACAACTTCTGCGACATCAGCCACTTCCCGTGGGTCCACGCCGGCACGTTCGGCGCCGGCCAGGACCAGCGCGTGCCGCGCGTCGAGCTGGCGGAGCTCGACCACGGCTGGTACGGCTACCGCTACGAGGTCGACGTCGCCGACGCCGCGTCGGGCACCGCGGCGACGGTCCACCGGACGATGAGCACCGGGTTCCAGCTGCCGTTCGCGGTGCGCAGCACGATCGCCTACGCCGGCGGCCTGCGCCACGTCCTGCTGCTGTGCTCCACGCCGGTCGACGACGTCACCTCGCTGTTCACGTTCGTCGTGTGGCGCAACGACGACTTCGGGGTCGACGGCCAGCAGGTCATCGCGTTCGACCGCGCGATCGGCGCCGAGGACCGCCGGATGCTCGAGCGGATCCCGGGCACGCTGCCGCTGGGCCGCACGGCGCTCGTCAACGTCCACGCCGACCGGTGCTCGGTCGAGTGGCGGCGCCGTTTCGCAGCGCTCGTCGGACCGGCTGACGAGACCGGCTGACGCGACCGGCAGCGCAAGCCGGCGAGGGTCAGCCGAGGAGGTGGGCGAGGGCCTTCTCGGCGCCGCCCAGGTCGGCGCGGAACTCGGCCTCGAGCCGGCTGAGATAGCTCACCGAGACCATGCCGCGTTCGATCGCGCCGCCGTCGGTGTGCTCGGGCAGCTCCTTCGGCTCGCCCCACGTCACCTCGACGTCGAAGTGGTCGGGGCTGCCCGGCTGCGGCACCAGCGCAGCCGACGACATCGCCCGCGGCGGCAGCTCGCCGACCCGGGTGAGCGCCCAACCGGCCAGCTCGTCGAGTTCGAGGTTGGGCACGTTGACGTTGGCGACCACCACCCGGTCGGGCGGGTCGGCGATCAGCCCGCCGACGAACGCGCCGGCGACCGTCGCCGCCGTGCCCCACTTCTGGAGCGCGAGCGCCTCCTGGTAGCCCTGCCCCTCGACGCCCCACCCCACCGACGCCTGGCTCACCGCGACGCCCGACCACCCACCGTTGCGGCCCGACAGGCAGGCGCCCACGGTGCCGGAGTGGTACACCGAACGCCCGACGTTGGCGCCCGGGTTGATGCCCGACACGACGAGGTCGAACGGCCCGTCGAACGCGCCGAGCCGGGCGTACATCACCGCCAGCGCCGGTGGCCCGTTGACGGCCCACGCCTCGGGGATGCCGTCGAGCTCGTGCCGCACGACGTGGGGTTGCAGCTCCCAGATCGCCCCGATCGCCGCCCCTGCGCCCGAGAACTCGCGGTCGGGGGCGACCACCACCACGTCGCCGTGGACGGTCATCGCCCTGGCGAGGTGGAGCAGCCCGGGGGCGTGGATGCCGTCGTCATTGGTCACGAGGATGCGCACCACACCTGGATACCAGAACCTCGTGCATTTCCTGCGCTCGCGCCGCGAGTTCGTCGAGATCGACCGTGACGCAGCGGCCGTCGCGCACGACGATGCCGCCCGCCGCCACGACGTCGCGCACCGAGCGGCCGCCGGCCGCCCACACCAGGGCGGTCACCGGGTCGGCCGGGCGCGGCGTCCAGATCGGGCCGGTGGTGTCGACGACCACCACGTCGGCGCGTTTGCCGGCCTCGAGCGAACCGAGCTCGTGCTGCATGCCGATCGCCCGTGCGCCGTCGATCGTGGCGAGTCGCAGGGCGTCGCGGGCCCCGAACCGGGTCGGATCGCCGGTGGCGTCCTTGACGAGCCCGGCGAACAGTCGGGCCGTCAGGAGGATGTCGATCGAGTCGCCGGCGTTCTCGCTGTCGCACCCGAGCGCCAGGCGGCCCCCGAACCGCAGCAGTTGCTGGTGGCGGAACGCGTCGGTGACGCCCTGGCCGAGCCGCAGGTAGGCCCACGGGCACGACACCACCGCGACGTCGTGATCGAGCAGCCGGTCGACCTCGGCGTCGTCGATGTGGACGGCGTGGGCGACCAACAGGTGCGGCCCCAGCACGCCGAGGTCGGCGAGGTGCTCGATCGGTCGCCGACCGGTGCGCGCCAGGTACGCCCCGGCGTCGCGCGGGGTGGGCGACATGTGCAGCGTGAGCCCGGTGCCGCGGTGGCGCGCCAGTTCGCCGGCGGCGACGACGAGCTCGTCGCTCATCAGGTCGTGTCCGACGAGCGTGATCCAGCCGTCGACACGGGGATGGTGGTCGGTGAGCTCGAGGCTGACCAGCTGGCGTGCCAGCACCTCGTCGACGCTGCCCGTGTGGGGTCCGTCGCCGACATCCCACCCCCACGACCCGAGCGTGCCGCCGACGCCGACGCGGTCGTAGGCGGCGAGCACCCGGTCGGGGTGGGCGACGGTGCCGGCCTCGACGGTGTAGGTGATGCCGTTCGTCGCCGCCTCGATCAGCGACAACGTCGCCGACAACTCGTCGAGGTCGCCGGTGTGGGCGGCGTGCGCCGGCAGCGCCCACCGGGCGAGCGCCTCGTCGAGGCGCAGGTCGTCGGGGATCGTGGATCGCAGCAAGCGGTCGCCCGTGAGGTGTTGGTGGGCGTTGACCAGGCCCGGGATCACGGCGGTGCCCGCCCCGCCGAGGCGCTCGGCGGGGTCGAACCGCGCCTCGGCGTCGGCCAGCGTGGTGACGGCGACGATCCGACCGGCGTCGATCACGACCGCGCCGTCGGTGAGCTGCCGCTGCTCGTCGTCCATCGTGATCACGGTCCCGCCGTGGATCATCAGGTCGACGCGTTCACGCACCCCCGTACCGTACGCCGCCGGGCGGTGCGCTCGGTGCGGATCGGGCCCGGCCGGGGTGCTCAGTGCGGATCGGGCGTGGCCGGGGTGTCGCGCGCGACGTCGGGTTCGATGTAGATCATCCGGGCGTCGGGAACCGCGGCGCGGATCTCGGCCTCGGTGGCGTCGATGATGGCGGCGAGTTCGGCGAACGTGAGGTCGGCGTCGAACTCGACCTTGGCGGCCACGAGGATCTCGTCGGGACCGAGATGTTGGGTGCGCAGGTGGATCAGGTGCCCGACGCCGGGCGCGCCCTCGATCACCGCTGCGATGCGGTCGCGGTCGGGGCGGCTGGCCGACTCGCCGATCAGCAGCGCCTTCATCTCGATGATCAGCACGATCGCGATCACGATCAGCAGGATGCCGATCGAGATCGACCCGACCGCGTCCCACCGGCCGTCGCCGCTCGCCTTGGCCATGATCACGCCGAACAACGCCAGCACCAGCCCGAGCTCGGCGCCGACGTCCTCGAGCAGCACGACCGGCAACTCGGGTTCTTTCGAGTTGCGGATGAAGCCCCACCAGCTCACGCCGGGGCCCTTGTGGCGCTGCGCCTCCTTCACGGCGGTCCGCAACGAGAAGCTCTCGAGCACGATGCCGAACGACAAGATGCCGATCGCCACCCACAGGCTGTCGATCTCGTGCGGGTGCCGGAACTTCTCGATCCCCTCGTAGAGCGCGAACAGCCCACCCATCGAGAACAGGACGAGCGCCACCGAGAACGCCCAGAAATAGCGTTCCCGCCCGTAGCCGAAGGGGTGCTCGGGGCTGGGCACCCGCTTGGCCCGGCTGCCGCCGAGCATCAACAGGCCCTGGTTGCCGGTGTCGGCGAACGAGTGCACGGACTCGGCGAGCATCCCGGCCGAACGGGTGATCAGGAACCCGACGAACTTGGCGATCGCGATGCCGAGGTTCGCGAAGAACGCCGCCATGATCGCTTTCCTGCTGCCATCGGTCACCTGGCAAGGTTGGCACATGGAAGCAGGGGTGGGTCAGTTCACGGGGCGGATCGCGCTGGTCACCGGCGGGGGCCGCGGGATCGGCCGGGCGATCAGCGAACAACTCGCGCAGCAGGGCGCGGCCGTGGCGGTCAACTTCCGCCGCGACGCCGACGCGGCGGCCGAGACGGTCGCCGCGATCGAAGCGGCGGGTGGGATCGCCCGGGCGTACGCGGCATCGGTCGACGACGCCGACGCGATGCGGGCGATGGTCGAGCAGATCACGGCCGACCTCGGCCCGGTCGACTTGTTGGTGTGCAACGCGGGCATCGCCTCGCGCGGGTTGTCGGTGGCCGACACCGATCCCGCCGAGCTGCTGCGGGTGCTGAACACCCATGCCGTCGGCGCACACCACGCCTGTCGGCTGGTGCTGCCCGGCATGCGCCGGGCGGCGCGCGGCGACATCGTGATGGTCTCCTCGGTGGCCGCCCACTCCCACGGCGCCAACGGCGCGCCCTACAGCATGGGCAAGGCGGCGCTCGAGTCGCTCGCCTACACGCTCGCCAAGGAGGAACTGGCGAACGGGATCCACGTCAACATCGTGGCGCCCGGCCTGGTCGAGACCGACATGGGCGTCCGGCTGGCCAGGGCGATCTACGCCAAGCGCGACCTGGCCGACCTGCGCGAGCTCGACGCCTCGTTCCCGTTCGGACGGGTGTGCCAGCCGAGCGACGTCGCCGACGTGGTGGCCTACCTGTGCAGCGACCGCGCCGGGTACCTCACCGGTCAGCGGATCGTGGTCGACGGCGGCGCCGGCAGCGCCCGCACCCGCTGACCGCTCAGCCGCCCAGCGCCAGCCAGTCGGCGAGCACCGCCTCGTCGCCGAAGTGGGCCAGCTCACCGGCGTCGTCGGGGGCGCGGCCCCACAGCCGCAGCACGATCGGCGCCGCCGGCCCGCGCAACACGGCGTCGCCCTTGGCGTGTTCGCGGGTCAAGTGGTAGCCCGAGCCGTCGACCCGCACCAGCCACTCGCCGTCGGTGTCGGTGCAGTGCACGTGCAGGCTGCCCGCCGGCAGGGTGATCCCGTCGCGGGCGACCTTGCGGGGCAGCATCACCTCGAAATACTCGTCGATGCCGTCGCTCGCCAACGCGGCGTCGACCCCGGCCGGTCGCCCGGCGGCGTGCTCGGCGTCCCAGCGGTGCACGGCCGTCTCGTGCGCCATGCGGCGCGGCCAGAGCCGGGCGACCGGGTCGGCGGGGAACGGGTGCCACGTGGGGCCGTCGGGGTCGATCGTGCGCAGCGTGGCGGCCAGCCGCCCGGCGCCGTCGCGCATCCAGGCGGCCGCGTCGGCGGGGTCGAACGATCCCAGTGCGGCGCGCTCGTCGGCGCTCGGCGGGCGCGCGAGCCGGACGCAGAACTCGGCCCAGCGGTGCACCTGGCCGAGGTGTTCGGCGAGCTTGGCGATGTCCCATCCCGGGCAGGCCGCGACCGGCGCGTCGAGGCCGCCGGCGGCGAGCACGGCGGCGAACCGCTCGGCGTCGGCGAGCAGGTGATCGACGAACCAGTCGGTCGATCGCTCGGGTGTTCGGTCGTGTGGTTCGGGGTTCACGCCACCCGACGGTAGCCTCCGATGGATGAGCCCACTCGAAGCGTTGGCGTCCGCGAGCGGCGGTGGTCCGGCGGTCAGCCGTCCGATCATCACCATCACCGACGGCGCACTCGCCAAGTTGCTCGAGTTGCGCGCCGACGAGACCGACGCCGACCAGTTGGGGCTGCGGCTGGCGATCGCCTCGGATCCCGGTGAGGATTTCCGCTACGACCTCAGCTTCGACGAGTTCCTCAAGGCCGCGTTCACCGACGAGGTGCGCACCCACGAGGGCGTCGACGGGGCCTCGATCAAGGTCATCATCCCGGCCGTCGACGTCGAGCTGCTGCGCGACGCGACGCTCGACTTCACCGACACGCAGGGCCTGGTGATCCGCAACCCCAACCGGCCCGCGGCGCCGGCGATCGAGGGCCTCACCCGCGACGACGCCCTGTCGGCCGAGATCGAGGCGCTGGTGGCCACCGAGGTCAACCCGGCGCTGGCCGCCCACGGCGGCTTCGTCACCTACGTCGGGCACGACGGCGAGGGCACCGTCTACATGACGATGGGCGGCGGTTGCCACGGCTGTTCGATGAGCAAGATGACGATGCTCGACGGGGTGCAGACGATGCTGAGCGAGGCGCTCCCGGCGGTGCAGCGGGTGCGGGACCTCACCGACCACACCACCGGCGAGAACCCGTACTACAGCTGAGCCCGCCCCGGCGGCGGCCGCTCACCAGGCGGTCAGCAACAGCACGACGCCGAACCCGGCGAACATCGCCGCCGACGCGATGCGCAGCACCCGCGGTTCGAGCCGGGTGCCGATCCGCCGGCCGGCGACGGCGCCGAGCATCCCGGCTGTCACCTCGCCGAGCGTCGCGCCGACCCACACCTCGACCGGATGGCCGCGGGTGGCCAAGGTGGCCGTCGCCAGCTGCGTCTTGTCGCCCATCTCGGCGATCGCGATCGTGAGCGCGATCGAGGCGATCGCGCTGCGGGTCGCCACGACGCGTGGGTCGCGGTCGTCGCGGTCGCGCAGCACCAACACGGCGAACACCACGAACAACGCCCCGCCCGCCAGCCCGAGGGGCCGGTCGGGCAGCGAGGTGCCGAGCACGCCGCCGACGAGGGCGGCGATCGCCCCGGCGGCCGCGTAGCCGACCGCCAGACCGATCGCCACGGTACGCAGGCGGTAGCGGGCCCCGAACCCCAACGCCAACAGCTGGGTCTTGTCGCCGAGCTCGGCGACGAAGACGATGCCGAACGTCGAGAACACCGCGATCAGGGCGTCGGTCATCGCCACCCGGTATAGCGCCTCGCGGTGGTCTCGCCACGCCTCCGCCCGGCGGGTACGGGCGCCGGGCGGCGCGACGGCTAGTGTGCGACGACGAACCCGAGGAGGCTGCCGATGGTGTCGAAACAAGACGGTGTGGCGCTGTTGCAGGGCGTACCGCTGTTCTCCGGTCTCTCGAAGAAGGAGCTGGCCGCGATCTGGCAGTTCATGCGGGTCGTGTCGCACGACGACGGACACCAGATCGTGGTCGAGGGCAAGAAGGGCCAGGGCTTCCACCTGATCCTCGACGGCGAGGTCAGCGTGCGGCGCAAGAACCGTCGGATCCGGCTCGCGAAGGGCGACTTCTTCGGCGAGATGGCGCTGATCGACGACGGCCCCCGGTCGGCCACCGTCACCGCCGTCGGCCCGGTCACGACGGCGTCGATCGCGTCGTGGGAGTTCAAGTCGCTCGCCGCCGACAACGCCGCGTTCTTGTGGAAGTTGCTGCTCGTGATGACCGCCCGGTTGCGCGACGAGCAGGCCGCTTCGGCGAACCTGGTCTCCTGACCGCTCAGGCCAGCGCGCGCCCGAGGTCGGCGATGACGTCGCCGACGTCTTCGAGGCCGACGCTCAACCGGACGAGACCGGCCGTGACGCCCATGTCGGCCTGCTCGTCGGGGGTCAGGCCGGCATGGGTGGTGGTCATCGGGTGGCACACGAGCGTCTCGGGGCCCCCGAGCGACGTCGCCCGGCGGGCCAGCTGGAGCCGGTCGAGGAGCAACTCGACGGCGCCGGCGTCGACGAGCTCGAACGCCAGCACGGTACCGAACTGGCGCATCTGGCGTTTGGCGAGGTCGTGCTGGGGGTGCGACGGCAGCCCCGGGTAGTGCACACCGGCGACGGCCGGATGCCGTTCGAGCCATTCGGCGAGCGCCAGCGCACCGGCGGCCTGGTGGGCGGTACGCACCGCCAGCGTGCGCAGCCCGCGCAGCGCGTTGAGGGCGTCGTACGGCGATGCCATCGCCCCGTGCAGCACGCCATAGCCCCACACGGCGTCGACCAGCTCGCGTTCGCCGGCGATCACCCCGATCGTGGCGTCGTTGTGGCCGGCGATGCCCTTGGTGGCCGAATGCAGCACGAGGTCGACGCCGTGCGCGAGCGGCTGCTGGCCGAGCGGGGTCGCGAAGGTGGAGTCGACGACCGTGAACGGGCCGCGCAGCGCGCCGAGGGCATCGAGGTCGCAGATCTCGAGCCGCGGGTTGGAGGGGGTCTCGGCCAGCACCAAGGTGGTGCGGCCGGGCTGCACGGCCGCCGCGAACGCTGCGGGTTGCGTGCCGTCGACGAACGTGGTGTCGATGCCGAGCCGGGCGCAGGGGCCCTGCAGGAAGGCGAGCGTGCCGGCGTACAGCTGCTTGGTGGCGACGATGTGGTCGCCGGTCGAGCACAACGCCAGCACGGTGGTGGCGACGGCGCCCATGCCCGACGCGAACGCCATCGCGTCCTGCGCCCCCTCGAGAGCGGCGACGGCTTCCTCGAACGACCGCACCGTCGGGTTGGCGTAGCGGCCGTAGAACTCGTCGGCGCGCACACCGGTGGCGCGTCGGTGGGCGTCGGCCATCGACGCCGACTCCCACACCGTCGAGGCCCACAGGGCGGGCGCCAGCGAGGAGCCGCTGGCACGCCGCCCGGCGCGGATCGCGGCGGTCGTCGGGCGCAACGGGGGCTCAGGTGACACAGAACTCGTTCCCCTCCGGGTCGGCCATCACGATCCACCAGTTGTGGTGCTCTTCGACGCGTCGGATCTCGGTGGCCCCGGCATCGAGCAACTCGGCGACCTTGGCCTGCTTGTCGGCGTCGCTGCGCCCGGCCCGGATGTCGAGGTGCACCCGGTTCTTGACCGTCTTCGGCTCGGGCACGCGCAGGAACAGCACCCGCGGCCCGACCCCGGCCGGGTCGACGATGGCCGAGATCGAGCCGGCTGCCGGCTCGGGAATGTCGTTGGCGCGCAGGAAGTCGGGCCACGAGAGATACCCCGCCGGCGGTGGTTCCTCGACGTAGCCGAGCGCCACCGACCAGAACCGGGCCATCGCCGCCGCGTCCCGGCAGTCGAGGGTGATCTGGAAAGGCGTGGCCATGCGTCGTACGGTATCGGCATGGCCATTGGCACGCTGCACGAGATCATCATCGATTGCGCCAACCCGGAGGCGCTCGCCCGCTTCTGGCAGGCGATGATCGGCGGCGAGGTGGTGGTCGAGACCGACGACTGGGTCGTGCTCGACGGCGACGAGGACGGTTTCTTCTTCGGGTTCCAGCGGGTGTCCGAGCCGAAGACGGGCAAGAACCGGATCCACATCGACGTCGAGGTCGAGGATCTCGACGAGGCGATCGACGAGGCCGAGCAACTCGGTGCCCGCAAGATCGGTTCGGTCGTCGACGGCGACGACGGACCGTTCCAGCTGATGGCGGATCCGGGCGGGAACGAGTTCCGCATCGTCGGCGAGTGATCGCGGTCGGCTCGTCAGCGGCCGAGCCGCTCGATCACCCATGCGTGCAGCAACCCGTTGCTGCTGATCGCCGACGGTCGCGTGTGGGTGACGACGCCGTGCCGGTCGGTGAACCGGCCACCCGCCTCCTCGACCAGCAGCCGCACCGCCGCGAGGTCGTGGGGTGCGACACCGATCGCGTCGACGGCCAGGTCGAGCGCGCCCTCGGCGACGAGGCAGTGCTGCCAGAAGTCGCCGAACCCGCGGGCGCGGCGGGCCTGCTGCTGGATCGACACGAGTTCGCCCGTCAGCCCGAGGTCGTCCCAGCCACGGTTGAACGTGATGCTCACCTGGGCGTCGGCCACGGCACCGACGTCGGACACCCGGCAGCGACGCCCGTCGGCGAAGGCCCCGCTTCCGGCGGCGGCCCACCAGCGGCGGCGCATGGCGGGTGCCGACACGACGCCCACCAGCACGCCGCCGGCGCGGTCGGTGAGGGCGATCAGGGTCGCCCACACCGGAATGCCGCGCACGAACCCCGAGGTGCCGTCGATCGGGTCGACGACCCACTGCAGGGCCGGGTCGGTGGCGCCCGCCGCGCCGTGCTCCTCGCCGAAGAAGCCGTGCTCGGGCCGATGGCGGGCGACGTGGTCGGCGAGCAGTCGCTCGGCGCCGCGGTCGGCCTCGGTGACCTCGGTGCGGTTGTCCTTCCAGCCGAGCGTGAAGTCGGCCTGCTCGAACCGCGGCAGCGTGAACGCGTCGGCGAGGTCGGCGAGTTCGAGCGCGAACTCGAGCTCGAGCGCGACATCGCCTGACATCGGCCGGGCCTAGGTGTGCAGCGCCCGCACCGCGGCGTCGATGCCGGCCGCGTCGAGTCCGAACTTGGCGAGGATCTGCTTCGGGTCGCCGTGGGGCACGAACTGGGTGGGGATGCCGCGCACGTCGACCGGCACCGCCGGGTCGATCGCCCCGATCCGGTCGGCGATCTGCATCCCGATCCCGCCGTCACGGATGCCGTCCTCGACGGTGACCACACCGCGATGAGCGGCGGCGTCGGCGATCATCGCCGGGTCGAGCGGCGCGCAGCTGCGGACGTCCCACACCGTGGCGTCGATCCCGTCGGCGGCGAGCAGTTCGGCGGCCTTCAACGCGAACTCGAGCATGCGGCCGACCGCCAGCACGGCGACCGAGCCGTCGCCGCGGCGCGCCGTGCGGGCGAGCAGACCGGCGCCGACCTCGACGTCGGGCACCTGGCGGGCCGAGCCGCGCGGGTAGCGGATCGCGATCGGGCCGTCGTCGGCGAGCGTCGCCGCGTCGTCGAGCATCTGGTGGAGTTCCTGGGCGCTCGAGGGCGCGAGCACCCGCATGCCGGGCACCTTCGACAACAGCGCCATGTCGTAGACGCCGTGGTGGCTGGCGCCGTCGGGGCCGGTGATCCCGGCCCGGTCGAGACAGAAGATGACCGGGGCGCGATGCAGCGCGACGTCGTAGACGACCTGGTCCCAGGCCCTCGACAGGAACGTCGAGTAGACGGCGACGACCGGCCGCAGCCCCCACATCGCCATGCCGGCGGCGGCGGTGACCGCGTGCTGCTCGGCGATGCCGACGTCGAAGCACCGGCCGGGAAAGCGCTCCTGGAAGGGCAACAACCCGGTCGGGCCGGGCATCGCCGCCGTGATCGCGACGATCCGCGCGTCGCGGTCGGCGAGCTTGACGATGCCCTCGGCGAACGCCTGGGTGTAGCCGGTCGGCACCGCGCGCGGCGGGCCGTGGGCGGGGTCGAACACCGGCGCGTCGTGGAGGTGCTTTTCGTCGTCGTCCTCGGCGGGGGAGTAGCCGCGGCCCTTCTGGGTGAGCACGTGGACCACGATCGGCCCCTCGATCGAGAGCTCCTCGGCGTTGCGGAAGGCGGCCTCCATGGCGGCGATGTCGTGGCCGTCGACCGGGCCGACGTAACGCACCCCGAGCGCCTCGAAGAACGACGGCGGCTGGAGGAACTCGCGGACCCCGGCCTTGAACCCCTCCATCGCCTTCTCGGCCTGGTGGCCGATCGCCGGGAGGCCGCTGAGGAACTCCTCGAGGCGCCGTTGGCGGCGCACGTAGACCGGGTTGAGCCGGATGTCGGTGAGCGCGTTCGCCAGCCGGTCGGTGAGCTTGTCGGGCAGGCTGGGGTGGCCGGCGCGCTCGTCGGCACCCTGGGTGTTGGCCGACAGGTTCGACACGGTGGGCGCATAGCTGCGGCCGTTGTCGTTCATCACGATGATGACCCGGCGCTTGCTGTGCCCGAGGTTGTTGAGCGCCTCGTAGGCCATGCCACCGGTCATCGCCCCGTCGCCGATCACGGCGACGATGTGACGGTGGTCGTCGACGCCGGCGTCGCGGGCCACCGCCATGCCGTAGGCGTAGCTCAGCACGGTGGAGGCATGGCTGTTCTCGATGTGGTCGTGGCGGCTCTCTTCGCGGCTCGGGTAGCCGGACAGGCCGCCGGCCTGGCGCAGCTGGTCGAACCGGTTGCGGCGCCCGGTGATGATCTTGTGGACGTAGGCCTGGTGGCCGGTGTCCCACAGCACCGCGTCGGTCGGCGAGTCGAACACCCGGTGCAGCGCGATCGAAAGTTCGACCGCCCCCAGGTTGGAGCCGAGGTGGCCGCCGGTCTCCGACACGGCGTCGACGACGAAGTCGCGGATCTCGCCGGCGAGCGCGGTGAGCTGTTCGTGCGACAGGCCGCGCAGATCGGCCGGGCTGTTGAGTTGCTCGAGGAACATCTGGCGCCCCACGCTACCCCCTGGCCGCCGGCTTCCCAGGTGCACCGCCGGGCGCCCGTCGTGGCGAACAGTGGATGCCCGGCACCCGGCCCGGGCCTACGCTGCGGGCATGACGCGGATCGAGGGACATGCCGGGCAGCAGACGGTGGCGGCGCTCCAGGCGTTCGGGACCGACGTGATGTTCACCCTCAACGGCGGCCACATCTGGCCGTTCTACGACGCCGCCCGCGACCGCGGGATGCGGGTCGTCGACACCCGGCACGAACAGTCGGCGGCCTTCGCGGCCGAGGCCTACGCCAAGCTCACCCGGCGCCCGGGCCTGGCGGCGCTGACCGCCGGGCCGGGGGTCACCAACGGCGTCTCGGCGGTCACCTCGGCGCACTTCAACGGGTCGCCGGTGGTGGTGCTCGGCGGCCGGGCACCCGCCGGCCGCTGGGGTGCCGGCTCGCTGCAGGAGTTCGACCACGTGCCGGTGCTGGCGCCGATCACCAAGCGGTCGGCCACCGTCACCGACGCCGCCACCGCCGGGCGCACGGTGCACGACGCCGTCCGCCTGGCGACCGAGCCGCACCGCGGCCCGGTGTTCCTCGACTTCCCGCTCGACCTGTTCGGGCCGTCGGCCGGCGACGTGCCCGACACCGGGGCCGGGCGCGGCAACCCCCCCGATCCCGATGCGGTCGCCGGGCTGGCCGAGTCGATCGCCGGGGCCGAGCGGCCGGCGTTCCTGGTCGGCAGCGACGCGTACTGGGACGGCGCCTGGGACGAACTCGAGGCCGCCGCCACGGCGTTCGGTGTGCCCTGCTTCTTCAACGGCCTCGGGCGCGGCCTGCTGCCGGCCGATCATCCCCACACGTTCTTGCGCACGAGGGGCCTGCTCAGACAGCGCGCCGACCTGGTGGTGGTGATCGGCACCCCGCTCGACTTCCGGGTCGGGTTCGGGCGGTTCGGGGCGGCGGCGGTGGCCCACGTGGTCGATGCCGCGTCGCAGGTCGCCGGTCACGTCGCGGTGCCCACCGTCGTGGGCGACATCGCGGCGACGCTGCGCGGTCTCGCCGACCATGCCGGCAACCGGGTCGACCACTCCGGCTGGCTGGCCGAGTTGCGGGCCGCCGAGGACGCCGCCGTGGCCGCCGAGGCGCCGTTGCTGGCCGCCGCCGACGGGCCGATCAAGCCGACGCGGGTCTACGGCGAGCTGCGCAAACGGTTGGCCCGCGACGCCGTCGTGATCTGCGACGGCGGCGACTTCGTGTCGTACGCCGGCAAGTACGTCGAGGTGCACCAGCCCGGCGGCTGGCTCGACACCGGGCCGTACGGGTGCCTCGGCAACGGCATGGGGTACGCGATCGCGGCGCGGGTCGTGCGGCCCGACGCCCAGATCGTGGTGATGCTCGGCGACGGGGCGGCGGGGTTCTCGCTGATGGACGTCGACTCGCTCGTCCGGCACCGCCTGCCGGTGGTGATGGTGGTCGGCAACAACGGGATCTGGGGCCTCGAGAAGCACCCGATGCAGATGATCTACGGCTGGGACGTCGCCTGCGACCTGCAGCCCGACACCCGCTACGACGAGGTGGTGCGGGCCCTCGGCGGCGGCGGCGAGACGGTCACCGAGGCCGACCAGATCGGCCCGGCGCTCGATCGGGCGTTCGCCAGCGGCGTGCCGTACCTGGTGAACGTGATGACCGACCCCGCCGACATGTACCCCCGCAGCAGCAATCTGGCCTGACCCGACGCGCGGGCGGCGCAGCCGGGCCCGGTCGCGGGCGCCCGGTTCAGCCGAGCGGGATGCAGCCGCTGCCGGCGACGGGCACCAGCTGGTCGTCGACGATCTGCCAGCGCCGTGGCAGCGGGTCGAGGAATCCGTCGGCGAACAGTTGCCCGAGGTCGACCGGGTCGGCGCCGACCTCGCTGAGGTAGCGGTCGGCGGCCGAGAAGATCGCCGCCAGCTCGCGGGCGCAGGCCTCGCCGCCGACGGCGGCGACCTGCTCGGGGGAGTAGCCGGCGTACAGCTCGTCGGCCCCCGGTGGTGGCTCGGTGGCGGTGACGATCGCGAGTGTCGACGGTGCCGCCGCCGGAACCGACGTGCACCCGGGGTCGACCGCCACGAGCCGGCCGTCGACCACGTCCCACAGGTCAGACGGCGAACGGATGAAGCCGTCCGACACCAGCGCTGCTTCGTCGGGGGCGGGTGTGGTGTTGAGCGCCCGGTAGGCGTCGAGCGCGTTGCGCAGCGTGGCGGCGTCGTTGCCGCAGGCCAACCCGCCGGCCTGGTCGAGCGCGGTCGCCGCCGGCCGGGCGACGGCCTGCTCGATCGGGCCGCCGGTACAGCCCGCGGCGAGCAGGCCCGCCGCGGCAGCGAGCAGCGTCAGTCGGCCTTGCAGCACTTGCTCATGAACCGGTCGACATCGACGATCACGCGGGTGACCTTGCCGGCAGCCACGAGGCCGCCCGAGTCGGAGGCGGTGGCGGTGAACGTGATGCGGCGGCCCTCGACCTTCTCGAGGTTCGCCTCGACGACGACCTCGGCGCCGACCGGGGTGGGCTGGAGGTGGTCGATCTGCACCCGCATGCCGACCGACGACTGGCCGGGCTCGAGCAGGCTGCCGAGCGCTTCGACGGTCGCCTGCTCGAACAGGGCCACGAGGCGAGGGGTGCCGAGCACCAGCACGTCACCGGAACCGAGCGCCCGTGCCGTGTCGGCCTCGCCGACCACGAGTCGTGCCTCGCCTTTGAGTCCGATCGCGATGTTCACCGGGCGCCACGCTAACGGCGCCGCCGGGCCGAAACCACGTGATCGGGCGGTGACGCCGGGCACGGCTCCCACCCATCGCTTCCGGGGGCCGGTCGGGTCGTCGCGGCCGGGGCCGCGTAGGCTGCACGGCGTGATCGATCAGGATGTCATCGAACGAACCCTCGGCGCCGCGCTGCGGACCGGAGCCGACTTCGCCGAGGTCTATGCGGAGGACAAGCACAACACGTCGGTGGTGCTCGACGACGGCCGCATCGAGCAGGTCACCTCGGGGCGTGACCGCGGGGCAGGGATCCGGGTGATCAAGGGCGACACCACCGGGTTCGCCCACACCAGCGATCTCAGCGAGCGCGGCCTGGCCGAGGCGGCGCTGGCGGCGGCGGCCGCCGCCAGCCAGGGCGACGGGCGCACGCGCACGGTGGCGCTGACCCGTCGCGAACCGCGCGTCGTCAACCGCGTCGACCGCTACCCCGACGAGGTCGCCAAGGTCGCCAAGGTCGAGTTGATGATGCGCATCGACGCCGCCGCCCGGGGCGCGGGCAGCGAGATCGTGCAGGTGTCGGCCGGCTACGGCGACAGCCGCAAGCGGGTGCTGATCGCCAACAGCGACGGCCTGCTCGCCGACGACGACATCGTGCGGGTGCTGGCGCGCATCAGCGTGGTCGCCAGCGGCGACACCGGCATGCAGACCGGCTTCCAGTCGATGGGCCAGACGATCGGTTGGGAGGCGTTCGACGCGGTCGACGTCGAGGCGCTCGCCCGCGACGCCGCCCGGCAGGCGATGGTGAAGCTGCGGGCCCGACCGGCGCCGTCGGGGCCGGTGCCGGTGGTGATCCGGCACGGTTCGGGTGGCGTGTTGTTCCACGAGGCGTGCGGTCACGGCCTCGAGGCCGACCACGTGCAGAAGGGGGCCTCGGTGTACGCCGGCAAGCTGGGCGAGCTCGTCGCCTCGCCGCTGGTGACGCTCGTCGACGACGGCACGCTGGCGACCGAGTGGGGCACGCTGGCGATCGACGACGAGGGCCACCCCACCCAGCGCAACGTGCTGATCGAGGACGGCGTGCTCACCGACTACATGTGGGACCACCTGCGCTCGCGCAAGCAGGGCCGGGCCCCCTCGGGCAACGGCCGCCGCCAGAGCTACATGCACCTGCCGATGGTGCGGATGACCAACACGTTCGTGCTCGACGGCCCCGACGACCCCGACGACATCGTCGCCGCGACCGATCACGGCGTGTACGTCAGCCACCTCGGCGGCGGCAGCGTCAACACCGCCACCGGCGACTTCGTGTTCGGCATGAACGAGGCCTACCTGATCGAGCACGGCGAGATCACCGAGCCGCTGCGCGAAGGCAACCTGATCGGCAACGGCCCGCAGGTGCTGCGCGACATCGACATGCTCGGCAACGACTTCGCGATGGGCAACCCCGGAACCTGCGGCAAGGACGGCCAGGGGGTTCCGGTCGGCGACGGCCAGCCCACGCTGCGGGTCAAGTCGCTCACCATCGGTGGCACCGCGTCGTGAGCGACCTGATCGAGCTCGCCGACCGCGTCGTCGCCGCGGCCCGGCCCGGCGAGCAGGTCGAGGCGTTCGTGTCGCGCGGCGGCGAGACCGAGGTGCGGGTGTATCAGGGCGAGGTCGAGCACTTCGTCTCGGCCCAGGCCGAGGGCATCGGCATCCGGGTGATCCGCGACGGCCGCACCGGGTTCGCCTACGCCGGCACGCTCGACGAGTCGGCGGTCTCCGAGGTGCTCGCCGAGGCGCGCGACAACGTGCAGTTCGGCACCGTCGACGAGTGGGCGGCGCTCGCCGAACCCGACGGGGTGCCGGTCACCGCCCAGCAGCTGTGGAACGACGAGCTCGCCGAGTTCGCGACCGACCGCAAGATCGAGTTGGCGAAAGAGCTCGAGCGGTTGACGCTGGCGGTCGACCGGCGCGTCCGCATCGACGACTCGAACTACTCCGATGCGTACGGCGAGGCGGCGGTCGCCACCACCACCGGCATCCGCCAGTGGGGTCGCGAGAACGGCTGCTACGTCAGCGTCAGCACGCTCGCCGACGACGGCGACGAGACCCAGACCGGTTTCGGCTTCAGCGTCGGGCGCACGCCGACCGAGTTCGACCTCGGCCGCGCCGCCCGCGAGGCGGCCGACCGGGCGACCCGCCTGCTCGGCGCCACCAAGCCGCCGACGCGCCGCACCACCGTGGTGCTCGACCCGTTCGTCACGGCGCAGTTGCTGTCGATCATCGCCTCGACGCTCAACGGCGAGGCCGTCGTCAAGGGCCGCAGCCTGTTCCGCGACCGGCTCGGCGACGAGGTCGCTCCGTCCTTCGTGAGCCTCGTCGACGACCCCACCAACCCGCTCGCCTACACCTCGACCGACGTCGACGGCGAGGGGTTGGCGGCGCGCCGCAACGCGCTGATCGAAGGCGGCGTGCTGCGGCGTTTCACCCACAACTCGTATTCGGCCCGGCGGGCCGGAACCGTGAGCACCGCCAACGCGGTGCGCGGCGGGTACGCCGGCACGCCCGGGGTCGGGGCGCTCGCACTCGCCCTCGCGCCCGGCGCCCGGTCGCAGCCCGAGCTGATCGCCGACATCGACGAAGGGCTGCTGGTGCAGAGCGTGAGCGGCATCCATTCGGGGGTCAACCCGATCAGCGGCGACTTCTCGACCGGGGCCGCCGGTCTGCTGATCTCGGGTGGTCAGGTGGGGGCGCCGGTGCGCGAGTTCACGATCGCCTCGACGCTGCAGCGGATGCTGCTCGACATCGCAGAGGTCGGCGGCGACGTCGACTGGCTGCCGATGCGGGCCGCCGGTGTGAGCCTCGTGATCCGCGACGTCACGATGAGCGGCACCTGACCCGGCGACCACCCGGGCCGCGTTCGGGTCGGCGCCGCACGATCAGTACGCCGCCGGGCCGCGCACCGTGAGCCCGTGCGCGGCGGCGAGCGACGAATCGAGCACGACCCGAGCGGGGCGCACCATGCCGGCGGCGGCGAGGGTGGAGAACCGCAGCCGCGAGGCATCCCAACCGTGCCGCTGGGCGGTGCGCCGCGCGAGATCGGCGCGGCTGAGCGGCTCGGGGCCGCCGAGGTGGAGGCGGCCCACCAGGTCGCGCCGCCCGGCGAGCGCCACCAGCGCGGCGGCGACGTCGTCGACCAACCCCGGCGAGCGGATCTCGTCGGTGAAGAACGCCATCGCCGACCGGCCCTCGATCGCGTCGCGCACCGCCAGCTCGTGGGGCGACAGTTCGTGGCCGCCGAACAGCAGCGAGGTTCGCACGACGACCGCACCGGGGGCCGTGTCCGCCACGATCTGTTCCGCCTCGGCCTTCCACCGCCCGTAGTCGGTGATCGGGGTCGGGTCGTCGGCTTCGCGGTAGGGGGCGGACCGCCCGCCGAACAACGCATCGGTCGACACGTGCACCAGCCGGGCACGCGACCGTGCCGCCGCCTCGGCGACGTGGCGGGTCGCCGCGACGATCGACGCCCGGTCGTCGCGCCGGTAGGCGGTGTGGATGATCGCCGTCGGCCGCCAGTCACCGATCACCGACCGCACCGAATCGGGGTTGCGCAGGTCGAGCGCCTGCGACGACGGGGCGACGAGCTCCCATCGTTGCGCCGCCGGGCCGTTGACGACGTGGCGCCCGAGGAAGCCGGCGCCACCGGTGACGAACAGCCGCTCGGGGCGGCGGCGCGGGAAACGTCGGGTCGCCGTGCTCGTGATCGCCACGGTCGTGATCGTAGGCCGCTACCGTTCGCCGGCGATGCCCGTCCTCCACGCGATCGTGCTGGGTCTGGTGCAGGGTCTTTCCGAGTTCCTGCCGGTCTCGTCCAGCGGCCACCTGGTCCTGACCCGGTGGTTGCTCGGCTGGGAGCCGCCCGGTGACGCATCGGTCGAGAAGGCGTTCGACGTCGCCTTGCACCTGGGCACCCTCGTCGCCGTCGTGGTGTACTTCCGTCACGACCTGGTGCGCTATTGGCGTGAGGGGGCGCGCTTGTTGTGGCGGCGGCAGCGTCCCGTCGACCCCGACGGGCGTGTCGCCTGGCTGCTGGTGCTCGCCACGGTGCCGGCCGCGGTGGCCGGCGCGGCGTTCGAGCACTGGATCGATGAACGGCTGGGGACACCGGTCATCATCGCCTGGTCGCTGATCGGGTTCGGTGTGCTGTTGTGGTGGGCCGACCGGCGGCTGGGACGCCGCCCGGTCGCCGAGTTCGGCGCCCGCGACGCCCTGCTGATCGGCGCCGCACAGGCGCTGGCGCTGAACCCCGGGACGTCGCGTTCGGGGATCACGATCACCGCCGCCCGCCAGGTCGGGTTCGACCGCGACGCGGCGGCTCGCCTGAGCTTCCTGATGAGCCTGCCGGTGATCGCCGGTGCGGTGGTGCTCAAGCTCGGCGGGCTGGTGCTCGACGGCATCCCCGACGGCCTGCTCGGGCCGATGGTGGTGGGTGTCGCCACCAGCTTCGTGGCCGGTCTCGCGGCGGTGTGGGGAACGCTGCGGCTGGTGCGAACCCGCACCTTCGCGCCGTTCGCCGTGTACCGGGTCGCGCTCGGCGTGGCGGTGCTGGCGATCGTCGCCCTCGGTTGGCGCTGATCGGCCCGGCACCGTCAGGGGTGCAGCAGCAACGTGAGATCGCCGGCGTTCGAGGCGGCGGCCACGCCGGGCGCCGCCTGCGACGGCACGGCGACCACCGTGACCTCGTCGTGGCGGGCGACGACGAGCGCCTCGCCGCTGAGCACGAGGCCGCCGCTCGCCACCGCGACCGGGGTGCCGACGGGGGCGCCCGAGCGGGGTGACTCGACGACCGGCACCCCGAGCCAGCCGGGCGGGGTGAGCGCCCACGGGCCGTCGCCGGACGCGATGTCGACCCCGGTGACGATCTCACCGGCGGTGAGCCGCTGACGGGCGACCCAACCCCCGGGCGGCGGGGCGCCGGAGACGGCTCCGTCCGGTACCAGCGCGACCGGCACCTCGCGGCCGACGACCGCGACCGGTTCACCGACATCGGCGCCCCTGGCGGCCACCGCCACGACCCGCGTGGCGCCCCACGCCTGACGTTGGGCGTCGACCGCCGCGACGTGCGACTGCACCGACCAGGCGACCCCTCCGCCGAGCACCGCGATCGTCACCCACTGGAGCCACGGGTGGCGCGCCGCGCCGCGCCGCACCGCGACCGGCAGCTTCGACACCACCGCGCCGGACATGCCGCCGGATGCGCCATCGGATGCGCCACCGAGCGTCCTGGCGGCGAGGCGGTCGGTCACCCGCCGGGCGGCGGATGGTAGAGCACGGACATGCGACATTCGGGACCCTCCCTGTGTGCGTCAGGACGAGGGGAAGTCGGCGGCGGTCAGGCTATCCGTGGGATCGCGCTCGCGAGCACCCGGCGGAGGCGTTCGACGTTGTCGCGCATCGTCTCGAACACCGCGTCCATGGTGACGGGCGGGTGCCCGTCGACGCCGGCGTCGTAGTCGGTGACGAGCGCGATCGTGGCGTAGGGGAGCCCGGCCTCGGCGGCGAGCACCGCCTCGGGAGAGCCGGTCATGTTGACGACCGACCACCCCATCGAGCGATACCACCTGCTCTCGGCGCGGGTCGAGAAGCGGGGCCCGTTGATCACCACCATCGTGCCGCCGTCGTGCACCGTGACCCCGTGCGAGACGGCGGCGTCGAGCAGGACCCGTCGCAGGTCGTGGTGGTACGGCTCGGCGAACTCCTGGTGCAGCACCGAGCCCTCCCGCCCGGGGGTGCCCTCGGGGGCGCCGACGTCGTGGAACGTGTCGGGCCGGCCCCAGGTGCGGTCGACGAGCTGGTCGACCACCACGAAGTCGCCGGGGTGCAGATCGGGCTGCAGCGACCCGCACGAGCACGGCCCGATCAGGGCCCGCACCCCGAGTGACGCGAGCGCCCACACGTTGGCGCGGTAGGGCACCCGATGGGCGGCGAACTCGTGCCGGGAACCGTGGCGGGGCAGGAAGGCGACGCGTCGCCCGGCGAGGTCGCCGACGACGACCGTGGCGGCGGGTTCGCCGTAGGGGGTGTGCACCTCGACCGGGGTCGCCCCGTCGAGCAACTCGTAGAAGCCCGACCCGCCGATGATCCCGATCTCGGCGCCGAGTTCCGAAGCCCGGTCGCTGAGCGGGATCAGCATCTCAGTCGCCCGAGGCCGCGGTGCTGGTGGTGGCGCCACCGGCCGGGGCGGTCGACGAGCTGCCCGTCCCGGTCGTCGACGAGGCGCCGCCCGAGCCGGACTTGTCGGCGGTGTCGGACGACGACGTGGTGCCGGTCGTGGCGCGGTTCGAACGGCTGTCGGTCTTGTAGAAGCCGTCACCTTTGAAGGTGACGCCCACCGGCAGGAAGACCTTCTTGACGGGCAGCGTGTCGCCGGATCCGGGATGCACGGCCTCGGTGAGCGTGGCGTCGTCGAACGACTGCTGGATCTCGATCGTCTCGCCGGTGTCGATGAACTTGTACACGTAGGTGGGCATGGCGCTATCGAAAGATACCGGCATCACGCCGACACATCACGCGCCGGTGGCGGCCGTCGATCGGCCAGCGGGGCCGGGGCCGGCGCGGTAGCGTGACCGGGTGCACGTTCGCAGCGCCGTGATCCCTGCCGCCGGGTTGGGCACTCGGTTCCTCCCGGCGACGAAGGCGGTCCCGAAGGAGCTGATGCCGATCGGTGACACGCCGGCGATCCAGATCATCATCGACGAGGCGCTCGGCGCCGGGGTCGAACACATCGTCGTCGTGAGCAACCGGGCCAAGCCGGCGATCGAGCAGTACTTCAGGCCCGACGCGGCCCTGGTGGCCTCGCTGCGCGACAAGGGCGACGACCAGCTCGCCGACCGGCTGGCGGCGATCGGGCACGACTGGCGGGTCACGGTCGTCTACCAGGACCGGCCGCGGGGCCTCGGCCACGCCGTCGGGTGCGCTCGTGCGGCGGTCGGCGACGAACCCTTCGCCGTGTTGTTGCCCGACGAGCTGATGTCGGATTCGTCGTTGCTCGCCCAGATGAACGGGGTCTGCGCCAGCACCGGCGGCAGTGTCGTCGGGGTCAAGCAGGTGGCGCGCGACCTGGTCGCGTCGTACGGGGTGCTCGTCCCGTCGGGCCCGATCGACGCCGACGGCGTCGTCCCGGTGTCCGACCTGGTCGAGAAGCCGTCGGTGCACGAGGCGCCGAGCACCTACATCGTCGTCGGACGATACGTGCTGACGCCCGACGTGTTCGACGAGATCGCGCGCCTCGCGCCGGGTCGTGGCGGCGAGTTGCAGTTGACCGACGCGCTGCGGGCCCAGGCCGCCCGGTCGCCGTTCCACGGCGTGCTGGCCCGCACCGAGCGTTACGACACCGGGACCCCGGTCGGGTTCCTCGAGGCGGCAGTCGCGTTCGCGCTGCGCGACTCCGCGATGGCGCCCGGGGTCCGTGAGCTGTTGACCCGCTACGCGCCCGAACGCTGACCGGCCTGCCGGCGGCCGCCGGTCAGGTCACCCGTCGGAACCGCCCCTCGACGTCGATCGCGACACCGAACTCGTCGACGTCGAACC
This sequence comes from Ilumatobacter sp., assembly GCA_036526035.1. Taxonomy (GTDB): domain Bacteria; phylum Actinomycetota; class Acidimicrobiia; order Acidimicrobiales; family Ilumatobacteraceae; genus Ilumatobacter. Next base: position 69,583 of record DATCZG010000059.1, read on the forward strand.
GCGTCGACTCGCCGTCGGCTGCCACCCGCCAGCTACGGGCACCGGTTCGCTCGAAGGTGTGGGGGACCGTCACGACGCCCAGCGTCGCGACGTCGATCTCGAGGATGATCAGCTCGATCGAGTCGCCCTCGGCCAGCGGGTGGCGCCGGATCGGCAGCGTCAAGGTGAACGGCGTGCAACGCATCGCCAGGTCGTAGGCGCCGTCGAGGTCGGTGCGGTGGGCGCCGTTGATCTCGCCCCACCGCCCCTGTCCGTCGGTGCCGAGCCACAGGTCGGGTTCCGGCAGGTCGCGGAACAACAGGAACTGGCGGATCTGCCACCGCGGCGAGAGCCGGATCACGTACTGCACCTGTTCGCGTTCGACGGCGCCGGTCGCCGTCCAGGCCTCGTTGTCCCAGGCGAGCGACAGCGACTCGCGATGCCCGCCGTCCCAGGTCTCCCAGCGGGCCTCGAAGCCGTCGGCGGGGAAGGCCCGCAGCGTCGACGGGGGAGTCGGGGGTGGCGCGGGCACCGTCCCAGTCTGCCGCGGGCGCGCCGGGACCGGTACCGTGCGCCGTGTGATCCCACTCGAAGACGCCCAGAGTTTCGTGATCGGCCGGTGTGCCCCGCTGGCACCGGTCGAGGTCCCGCTCGAGGAGGTCGACGGCCTGGTGCTGGCGGCCGACGTCGTCGCCACCGAACAAGTGCCGCCGTTCGACAATTCGGCCGTCGACGGGTATGCCGTCATCGCCGCCGACACCGCCGGGCCGCCGGTCGAGCTGGCGGTCGTCGCCGAGGTGGCGGCCGGCGCCGCCACCGACCGCGTGCTGCAACCGGGCGAGGCGATCCGCATCATGACCGGGGCACCGCTGCCGGCCGGCTGCGACGCGGTGGTGATGGTCGAAGAGACCGAACGGCTGCCCGACGGCAGGGTGCGCGTCACGGCGGGGGTCGATCCCGGCGCCGCCGTGCGCCGCGCCGGAGACGACGTCCAGCCCGGTGATCTGCTGTTCCCGGCCGGAACCGTCGCCGCCCCGGCGGTGGTCGGCGTGCTCGCCAGCATCAACGCCCGCCGGGTCAGCGTCCACCGGCGGGCCCGGGTGGCCGTGTTGTCGACCGGCGACGAGCTGGTCGAGGACCCTCGCCCGCTGCGGCCCGGCGAGATCCGCGAGAGCAATCGCCGCATGCTCGCCGGGCTGCTGCGCGACGCCGGTTGCGACGTCCGCGACTTCGGGACCGTCCGCGACGACGAGGTCGCCCTCGAGGCGGTGCTGCGCGAGGCGGCGTTGGGGTGCGACGCGATCGTCACCAGCGGCGGTGTCAGCATGGGCGACTACGACGTCGTGAAGGCGGTGCTCGGACGCATCGCCGACATGAGCTGGATGCAGATCGCGATCAAGCCGGCCAAGCCGTTCGCGTTCGGCACGATCGATGGCGTCCCGATCTTCGGCCTGCCCGGCAACCCGGTCAGCTCGATCGTGAGTTTCGAGATGCTGGCACGCCCGGCGCTGCGGCGGATGATGGGCCACCGCAAGCTGGCGCGAACCAGCCATGTCGCGATCACCGACGACGAGCTGGTGCGGCGTCCCGACGGCAAGGTCCACCTGATGCGGGTGCTCGCCCGGTTCGAGCAGGACGGGCGCTGCCACGTTCGTTCGGCCCGCGCCCAGGGCAGCCATCAGCTGGCGGCCACGGCGCTCGCCAACGCGATCGCGATCGTCCCCGACGGCGACGGCCTGCCGGCCGGGGCCGAGGTGGCGGTCGTCATGATGCAGGGCTGATCCCATCCGCCCCGCCGGGCGGCCGCGGCCGATGACGCCCCAGCGCTCTACACTGGCGGCCATGACGCATGACGGGCCCCGCGATCTGGTCGACCCCTTCGACCGGGTCGTGCGCGACCTGCGGATCTCGGTCACCGACCGCTGCAACTTCCGCTGCACGTACTGCATGCCCGAGGAGGGCATGCAGTGGACCCCGCGGTCGGAGATCCTCACCTTCGAGGAGATCGAGCGGCTGGCCAGGATCTGCGTCGAGCAGTTCGGCTTCGACGGGATCCGGCTCACCGGCGGCGAACCGACCGTTCGGGGTCACATCACGCGGCTCGTCGAGCAGCTCGCCGCGCTGGGTGTCGACCTGGCGATGACCACCAACGGGTCGACCCTGCGCCATCTGGCGCACGACCTGCGGCGCGCCGGCCTCGCCCGCCTCAACATCAGCCTCGACACCCTCGACCGCGACAAGTTCGCCCGGATGACGCGTCGGGACGAGCTGGCCAACGTGCTCGAAGGGATCCAGGTCGCCAAACAGGCCGGCTTCGAGCGGGTCAAGATCAACGCCGTCGTAGAGCGCGGCACGAACGACGACGAGATCGTCGACCTCGCCCGGTTCGGCCGCGACGAGGGCCTCGAGGTGCGCTTCATCGAGTTCATGCCGCTCGACGCGAGCGATTCCTGGCAGCGCTCGAAGGTGGTCGGCCAGGAAGAGATCGTCGCCGCGATCGCCGCGCACTGGCCGATCGAGGCGGTGCCGGCGTCGGGTGCCGCTCCGGCCAGGCTGTGGCGGTACCTCGACGGGGCCGGCGCGGTCGGCGTCATCCCGACGGTCACCAAGCCGTTCTGCGGCGACTGTGACCGGGTGCGGCTCACGGCCGACGGCCAGTTCCGCACCTGTTTGTTCGCCACCGACGAGTTCGACCTGCGGGCCGCGCTGCGCAACGGCGAGTCCGACGACGAGATCGGGCGGCGGATCGAGGCCGCGGTCGGCACCAAGTGGGCGGGCCACCGGATCGACCAGGTCACGTTCGTCCGTCCGGCCCGTTCGATGAGCCAGATCGGCGGCTGAGCGCCGTGGCGGCCGCCGCACAGCGGGCGCAGCTAACGTCGGGACGACCATGAGCGATCTCGAGTTCACCCATCTCGACCCGCTCGGCCATGCCCGCATGGTCGACGTCACGCCGAAGGAGCCGACCCATCGGCGAGCGGTGGCGCGCTGCAAGGTCTTCATGCGGCCCGAGACCACGGCGGCGATCGCCAACCGCGAGGTCAAGAAGGGCGACGTGCTGGCGGTGGCGCGGGTCGCCGCGATCCAGGCGGCCAAGCGAACCTCCGACATGATCCCGCTGTGTCATCCGCTGCTGGTGGGCGCGGTGTCGGTCGGCTTCGACCTCGGCGACGACTTCGTCGAGGTCGAGGTGTCGGTCGACACCGTCGAGCGCACCGGCGTCGAGATGGAGGCCCTCCACGCCTGCTCGGTGGCGGCCCTGACGATCTACGACATGTGCAAGTCGGCCGACCGAGCGATGACGATCGGTGAGCTCGCCCTGTGGGAGAAGACCGGCGGACGGTCCGGCACCTACCGCCGGGGCACCGAGGGCTGACGGGCATCGAGGGCCGACGGCGCCGGTGCGTGCCCGATGTTGCCGGATGTGTTACAAATGTCGTACAATCGTAATGAAGCGTCGTGTTGATGCCTGAGTGGTCGCCCCCGGGCGGCCGCAGGGTCGACGTCCGACACCGATCGTTGTCCCTACCGCCGAACGAAGGATCCACAACATGGGCGAACTCGTCCTGCTGGTCGTAGCTGCCGCTTGGCTCGCGGTGTTGATCCCGCCGCTGCTGCGATCCCGCATCGAGAACCGGCCCAACTCGTCGGTCACCGATTTCCGTCGCCAGCTCAACCGGCTGCAGGGCGCCGTCCCGCATCGGGCGTCGGCATCGATGCGCGGGGTGGCCCGACCGCTCGCCCAGTCGCCGTTGCAGCGCCCCGCCGCAGGCGGCCGCCCCGGTGTCCACCAGGCGCAGCTGCGCCGTGCCCCGGCCGGCCGTTCGCATTCGTCGGTGTCCACCGCCGATCACCAGCGCGGCCCCCAGGGGCGCGGCCGCAGCCACGGCGACCCGACCGGCGGCCGGCCACGGCCACCGCAGCACCCGCACCGCCAGGCGCACGTGGCGCGCCACAACGTCTCGTCGGCCGAGCAGATCCGCCGCCGCCGGGCCAACGTGTTGTTCATGCTGGTCGTCGCCGCCGGCGCCACGCTGTTCCTGGCCGCCACGACGAAAGAGCCGGCGCTGCTGTACCTGTTCGCCCTCTCGTTCCTGGCCCTGGTCGGGTACACCTACCTGCTCTCCCAGGTCCGCCAGCGTGAGGCCGGCTCGTGGCCGAACGACTGGATGCACCACTGATCGGGTTGCGTCGCTCGCCGGTACACTCTCGTGCGGTTCCGGGGCTGTAGCTCAGTTGGCAGAGCGCTTCGTTCGCAATGAAGAGGTCAGGGGTTCGATTCCCCTCAGCTCCACCCGAAGCCCAGGCCGTGCGGCCTGGGCTTCGTTCGTTCCCGCCGCCGACCGCGTCCGAGTGGGATCACGACCCCCCTGATCGCTAGCGTCGAGGGGACCCGCTCGGCACCACCCCGACAGACAGGAGCACCCCGATGCGCGAAGCAGTGTTCGTTTCCTACGCCCGTACCGGTTTGGCGAAGGCCGCCCGGGGCGGTTTCAACATGACGCCGGCGATGTCCATGGCGGCCCATGCGATCGCCAGCGCGGTCGACAAGGCGGGGATCGAACCCGATCTCGTCGAAGACGTCGCGCTCGGCAACGGCGCCCACGGCGCCGGCAACCTGGGCCGGCTCGCCGGCCTGCTGGCCGGGCTGCCCGTCACGACCGGTGGCAACACGATCCAGCGCCACTGCTCGTCGGGGCTCAACTCGATCGCCGTCGCCGCCAACTACATCAAGGTCGACGGCGCCGACTGCGTCGTCGCCGGTGGTGTCGAGTCGATCTCGATCCCGAGCCCCGGCTTCGGCGGCGCGATCAACATGGATCCCCGCCTGCCGGCCATGTACCCCGCCGTCTACATGGCGATGATCGAGACCGCCGACATCGTCGCCGAACGCTACGGCGTGTCGCGCGAGTACCAGGACGAGTACTCCTACACGTCGCAGATGCGGATGGCCGCCGCCCAGGAGCACGGTCTCTTCGAAGACGAGATCGTGGCGATGCCGACCAAGATGAAGCTCGTCGACCGTGAGACCAAGGAGGAGACGATCGTCGACTACACGGTCGTCGGCGACGAGTGCAACCGTCCTTCCACCACGCTCGAGGGGCTCGCCCAACTGCAGCCGGTGCGCGGCGAGGGCAACTACGTCACCGCCGGCAACGCCAGCCAGCTGTCCGACGGCGCGGCGGCGGTCGTGCTGATGAGCGACGAGGAGGCCTCGCGGCGCGACATCACGCCGCTCGGTGCGTTCAAGGGGTGGGCGGTCGCCGGTTGCGAGCCCGACGAGATGGGCATCGGTCCGGTCTACGCCGTGCCCAAGCTGCTCGCGCGGCACGGGCTGACGGTCGACGACATCGACATCTGGGAGCTCAACGAGGCGTTCGCCAGCCAGTGCCTGTACTCGCGTGACAAGCTCGGCATCGACCCCGAGAAGTACAACGTGAACGGCGGCTCGATCGCGATCGGGCACCCGTTCGGCATGACCGGCACCCGGTGCGCCGGCCACCTCCTGCTCGAGGGCCAGCGCCGTGGCGCCAAGTGGGGCGTCGTCACGATGTGCATCGGCGGCGGCCAGGGCGCGGCCGGCCTGATCGAGATCTACTGACCGCCGGTCGGCTCGGGGCGGCCGGCGAGCCGCAGGGGCCGCCCGGCCCCGGGCGGTTCAGCCGTCGGCCAGCGCTCGGGCGAGTTCGCCCTCGTTGCGGGCGCGCACGGCGGCGTTGACCCGTTGCCGCTCGAGCAGCTGCTCGAGCGTCTTGGTCGACTGGTCGATCGGGTGCTCGGCGAAGAAGGCCTGCACGTCGGCGACCTGGGCGGGCCGGTCGAGCGTGCGGATCGTCTCGACCATCCGCACGATCGTGCTGTGCGGGAACCGGGCGTTGGCCTCGGCCCAGTGGCGGCGCACGAAATCCCAGGCGGCCGCGCCGTGGTGGCGGTTGCCGATACAGGCCCGCAACAGGAACGGCGCGTTCTGCGTCTTGACCAGGTCGGTCATCGCCAGTTCGCAGGTTCGCTGCATCAGTTCGGCGTCGTCGAACTCGGCGAGCGCGTACAGATGGCGCAGCTGGACCTGCGGTGTCGAGGCGTCGCTCGCCAGCGCCAACATCCGTTCGTAGTCGGCGCGGTCGCCGGTGGCGGCGACGATGCCGGTCGCCGCCGCGGCGAGTTCGGCGTCGACGCTCGCCGGCGCGGCCGACCACTGCTCGTAGTAGCTCCTGGCGCGACCGACGGCGTCGGCGTCGCCGCCCGGGAGGGCCTGTACGGCCAGCAGCAGCCCGCGCAGCTTCGCCGCCAGTTCGGGCTCGCCGGCGGCCGGTTCGCCCAGTGCCGCCAGCGCCGGGGCGACGAGCGCCGTCACCCGCTGCTCGAACGCCGCCACGGCGCGGTCGTCGTCGAGCAGCCGGCGCACCCCGCGCAGGCCGATCGCGATGCTCTGCCACACGCCGTACCGGCGCTCGTCGGCGAACCGCTCGACGAGGTCGAGGTACTCGGGCGCCGTCATGTCGCCGGCGGTCACCGCGCTCCAGGCGTCGTCGACCAGGTTGTAGCGCTCGAGGGTGCTCATCGTGGCGACGACGTCGCTCGACAGCCGGCCCCGCAGCTCGTCGCAGTACGACACCCGGTAGAACCCGTGCCCGCCGGCGTTGACGACGACGGCACCCGGGGGGGCCGCGAGCCGCACCTCGTCGGCCTCGAGCAGCAACCGGTCGGTGCGGTCGCCCTGGCGGACGACGAGCGGGATCGACCACAAGGCATCCGACACCGAGTCGGGGTCGAACGAGAAGCGGCGTTGCGAGAGCACCAGCTCGTCGCCGGTCACGACGGCCGACACGAGGGGGTATCCGGGCTGCCAGATCCACGAATCCATCACCCGCCGCACCGGCTCACCCGAGGTGTGCTCGATCGCGTCCCACAGGTCGGCGGTCTCGGTGTTGCCGTAGGCATGGGTGGCGAGGTAGTGCGCGACCCCCTGCCGGAACCGCTCGGCACCGAGGTACTGCTCGAGCATGCGCAGCAGGGCGCCGCCCTTCTGGTAGGTCAGCACGTCGAACATGCCGGCGCAGTCGTCGGGCGACTGCACGTCGTACTCGACCGGGCGTGTCGAGCTGAGCGAGTCGACCTCGAACGCCGCGCTGCGCTCGAGCCCGAAGAACGTCCAACGGTCCCAGTCGGGGCGGTAGGCGTCGCAGGCGGCGAGTTCCATGAACGTGGCGAACGCCTCGTTGAGCCAGATGCCGTTCCACCAGCCCATCGTGACGAGATCACCGAACCACATGTGGGCGAGCTCGTGGGCCACGACGTCGGCCACCAGCTGGCGTTCGCCCTGGGTGGCGGCTGCGGGGTCGACCAGCAGCAGGTTCTCGCGGAACGTGATGCAGCCGAGGTTCTCCATCGCGCCGGCGGCGAAGTCGGGCAACGCCACCAGGTCGACCTTGTCGCTGGGATAGGCGATGCCGTAGTAGTCCTGGAACCAACGCAGGCAGAACGTGGCGACGTCGAGCCCGAACCCGGTGAGGTGGGCCTTGCCGGGCAGGTGGACGATGCGCACCGGGATGCCGTCGGCATCTGCCCACTCGGTGGCCTCGAGCGGGCCGACCACGAACGCCACCAGGTACGAGCTCATCACCATCGTGTCGGCGAAGCGCAGCACCAGCTTGCCGTCGTGGCGGACCTGCCGGTGGATCTCGGGGCCGTTCGACACCGCCAGCAGATCGGGTTCCACCACGAGCGTGACCGCGAACACCGCCTTGAGGTCGGGTTCGTCCCAGCAGGGGAAGGTGCGCCGGCAGTCGGTCGACTGCATCTGCGTGGTGGCGATCACCCGCTCGGTGCCCGCCGCGTCCCGGTAGGTGCTGCGGTAGAACCCGCGCAGCTGGTCGTTGAGCTCACCCCGGAACTCGAACCGCAGCACGTGGTCGCCTTCGGCGACCCCGCCGGCCGGCGCCACGAACACCCGCTCGGTGGCGGGGTCGAGGCGGAACTCGGCGGGCGCGCCGTCGAACGTGCAGGCGTCGAGTTCGAGATCGATCGCGTTCAGCACGAGTTCGGATGACGCCTGACGGGTCGACACGCTCACCGCGACCTCGCCTCGGAAGCGGCCGGCCGGAAGATCGGGCTCGAGCGTGAGCTCGTAGCGGGTGGGCACCGAGGTGCGCGGCAGGCGATAGGGGTCGAGGTCCGTCACGGCGCAGCATCGTACCCACGCCGTGGCACACCCACCCCGACGGTGGAGGGGGTCTGGCCCCGGCGACCCCGGTAGCGTGCGCAGACGTGGTGGCGATGGAGGCGCGGTACGACGTGGTGGGGATCGGCAACGCCCTGGTCGACGTGATCGCCCACGCCCACGACGACTTCTTGGACCATCACCGGCTGACGAAGGGACGGATGGACCTGATCGACGACGGCCGCGCCCTCGCGCTGTACCGGGCGCTGGGGTCGGCGGTCGAGATGAGCGGCGGCTCGGCGGCCAACACGATGTGCGGTGTGGCCAGCTTCGGGGGTCGGGCGGCGTACCTCGGCAAGGTCACCGACGACGACCTCGGCAGAGCGTTCGGCCACGACCTGCTCGCCGTCGGCGTGCAGTTCCGGCCCGGCCGGCACGACAACGACGTACCGACCGGGCACTGCATCATCGTCGTCACCCCCGACGCCGAGCGCACGATGAACACCTACCTGGGGGCCTCGAGCCTGCTCGGCATCGACGACCTCGACGACGCCGCGATCGCCGCCGGCCAGGTGCTCTACATGGAGGGCTACCTCTACGACCGCGACGAGGCGAAGGCCGCCTTCCGCCACGCCGCCGCGGTCGCCCACGCGGCAGGCAGGACGGTGTCGCTCACGTTGTCGGACTCGTTCTGCGTCGATCGCCACCGCGACGACTTCCGGTCGTTGGTGAGCGACGAGGTCGACCTGTTGTTCGGCAACGAGGCCGAGCTGATCGCGTTGTACGAGACCGACACCTTCGAGCAGGCGGTCGCCGAGTTGCGCCTCCATTGCCGGTTGGCCGCGATCACGATCGGTGCCAAGGGTTCGATCATCGTCACCAGCGACGACCTGTTGGAGGTGCCGGCGGTTCCGGTGCGCAGGGTGATCGACACCACCGGCGCCGGCGACCTGTACGCGGCCGGTTTCCTGCACGGCATGACCACCGGTCGGTCGCTCGACGAATGTGCCCGGCTCGGGTCGTTGGCGGCCGCCGAGGTGATCTCGCACGTGGGTCCGCGCCCGTTGGTCGAGTTGCGTACGCTGGTGGGATGACCTCCCACGACGCCCGCGCCAGCGCAGCGCGATGGCTCGCTGCCGAGCCCGATGCCGACATCCGCGCCGAGCTGACGACCTTGCTCGACGGCCCCTCCGACGAGCTCGCCGCCCGGTTCGCCGACCGGCTGCACTTCGGTACCGCCGGGCTGCGGGCGGCGGTGGGGGCGGGGCCGCTGCGGATGAACCGGCTCGTGGTGCAACAGGCGGCGGCCGGGCTGGCCCGGTACCTGCTCGACACCGACCCCCGCGCCGGCGAGCGCGGGGTGGTGATCGGGTACGACGCCCGCCGCAAGAGCGACGTGTTCGCCGCCGACACCGCCCGGGTGATGGCGGCCAGCGGGATCCCCGCCAGGCTCTTCGACCAACGGGTGCCCACGCCGGTGCTCGCCTGGTCGATCACCGAGCTCGACGCGGCGGCCGGCATCGTGGTCACGGCCTCGCACAATCCGCCCGCCGACAACGGGTACAAGGTCTACCTGGGCGACGGGGCCCAGATCGTGCCGCCCCACGACGCCGGCATCTCGGCCTGCATCGAACGGGTCGATCCGACCACGGTGACGATGGCGCCGGCCGACGATCCGTTGATCACCGCCGTCGGCGACGAGCTGGTCGAGGCCTATCTGGCGGCGATCCCGTCGGTGCGGCGGCGCCCCGAGGTGCCGGGGGTGCCGGTGGCCTACACGGCGATGCACGGCGTCGGCGGCGCCACGCTGGTGCGGGCCTTCGAGGCGGCCGGGTTGCCCGCCCCGCACGTCGTCGCACCGCAGTTCGAACCCGACGGCATGTTCCCCACGGTGTCGTTCCCCAACCCCGAAGAGCCGGGTGCGATGGACCTGCTGATGGAGGTCGCCGGCCGGACCGGTGCCCACGTCGCGCTCGCCAACGACCCCGACGCCGACCGGCTCGGCGCGGCGATCCCGCAGGCCGACGGTTCGTGGCGCCGCCTCGGCGGCGACGAGATCGGCTGGCTGTTCGCCGACTACCTGCTCGGCTGCGGGTCGGGCGGCGACCGCCTGGTGGTCACCACGCTCGTGTCGTCGTCGCTGCTCGGCCGCATGGCCGCCCACCACGGGGTCCACTCGACCGAGACCTTCACCGGGTTCAAGTGGATCGCGCGGGCGGTGCTCGACCGACCCGAGCTGCGGTTCGTGCTCGGCTACGAGCAGGCGCTCGGCTACCTGGTCGCCCAGCGCCCGCTCGACAAGGACGGCATCAGCGCCGCGGTGCTGTTCGCCGAGATCGCTGCCGTCGCCGCCGCCGAGGGCCGCACGCTGCAGCAATGGCTCGACGACATCGCGGCCCGGTTCGGTCGCCACGTGCTCGCCGACGCGTCGGTGCGGATGTCGCCGGCCGAGGCGACGGCGAAGGTCGCGGCGTTGCGGGCCGACCCACCCGGCGCGATCGGCGGGCGCGAGGTGCTGTCGGTCGAGGAGTACCCGCAGGCCGACCTGTTGCGGTTCGAACTCGCCGGCGGCGTGCGGGTCCAGATCCGCCCCAGCGGCACCGAACCGAAGGTCAAGCTCTACGGCGAGGCCGTCGACGAGGACCCGGCGCCGTTCGTGGCGGCGCTCGCCGCACTGTTGGGCTGAAAGATCGAGAACCGACCGTTGCGCCACACCAGCGCGTACTGATCGGGCATCCGGCGCAGGGTCCTGGCCAGTTCGGAGGTCTGCTCGGTGACGACCAGGTCGGGCACGACCGTGGTCGGGATCGGTCGCCGGTCGTCGACTTGTACCGCCCGTCGGCCGGTCTCGAACGTGATCGCCCTCGCCTTCGGCGCGGCGATCACGTCGTCGTCGTCGCTCAACTCGATCACGGCGGCGAACATCGCGACCGCGTCGGGGTGGGTGGGACCCCACTCGGTCTGTCCGGCGGCGGCGAACGCGCTCGCCCGGTCGATCTGCAGCTTGGCGTTGCCGATGTCGCCGGCGACGATCCCCGCCAGCGCCAGCGTGGCGAGGGCGGCGCCGATCCACCCCTGGCGGCGGGTGCGCACCACGGTCGCCACCGCCACCGCGGCGAGCAGCAGCAGCAGCGGGGCGACGGTGCAGACGTAGCGGTTGAGCGCCGACCGGAAGCTGCCACCGATCGCCATCGCGGCAGCCGCGTACACCACGAGGTGCAGGTCGCGGCGGCGGTGCCGGGCGAACCCGAGGGCCACCCCGACCGCCGCGGACAGCAGGAACAGGCCGACCGCGATCCAGCCGAGTACGGCGTTGCCGAGCACCGTCGGGTCGTCCTCCCACGGCCGCTTGAGCCCGACCACCTCGGCGAGGTGGTCGACGTGGAGGTCGGTGAACCGCCACACGTTGGCGATGCTGGTTCCGGTGTACTGCGGCACGAGCGTGCTCGGCAGCACGGCCTGCAGCACCATCACCACGGCGAGGGCGACCAGGTGGGGCAGCAGCAGCCGGGCGGCGAGCAGCCGCCGTCGGGTGCGTCCCCGCCACCACGCCTCGTGGCGGGTGGCGATCAGCAGCGCGACCTGGGCGGCGGCGATCGCCGCCACCATCGCCAGGCCTTCGCGGCGCACCGTGAAACAGGCGGCGGCACCGACGCCGAGCAACGCCACCGGCCACCACGCGGCGCCGGGGTGGGTGAGGGTGCCGCCCGCCACGGCGCGGTCGAGCGCCACCAGCACGACGCCGGTGACGGCCATGAACGGCAGCTCCGACTGGATCAGCTCGGTCCAGCTCAACACGAGCGGCGACAGCGTGATCGCGGCCATCGCGACCATGGCGGTGAGGGCGCCGAGGCGTGGTTTGGCGAGCGCGTACCAGCAGCACGCGAAGCAGCAGGCGCACAGCACCGGCACGATCGCCAACCGGTCGATGTCGGTGCCGATCACCGCCACGAACGGGACGAGCAGCAGCGGGAAGCCCCACGGGTACAGCGGCGGGCTGAACGTCGGACCGAGCGAGTTGGTGACGGTGAACTCGTTGTCGGCGATCACTGCGCCGGGGTCGCCGTCGAGCAGACCCTCGGCCTGGCGCAGGTAGAGCGCCCAGTCGTCACCCCACCAGTGCCCGGCGCGGTGGCTGGCGAACATGATCGCCGCCATCGAGCCGACCACCATGGCGAGCAGGGCGGCGGTTTCCAGCGGAGACAGCGGCCGCAAACGCGCGCGGAGGGCGTGCATGGATGCGGTCGGGCTAGTTGCCGGTGCCGAACTGGCGGTCGCCGGCGTCGCCGAGTCCGGGCACGATGAAGGCGTGCTCGTTGAGGTGGTCGTCGACCGCGGCGGTCACGACGTGCAGGTCGAGGCCTTCGTCGCGGAGCCGGGCGATGCCTTCGGGCGCCGCCAGGGCGCACACGACGGTGATCGGCATCGGCGCCCCGCGCTCGACGAGCAACGCGATCGTGTGCACGAGCGACCCGCCCGTCGCCAGCATCGGGTCGATCACGAACACCGGCCGGCCGGCCAGCGACTCGGGCAACTTGTTGACGTACGGCTTGGGTTGGAACGTCGCTTCGTCGCGCGAGATCCCGATGAACCCGACGTCGGCCATCGGCATCAGCTCCTGGGCGGCGTGGACGAAGCCGAGCCCGGCCCGCAGCACCGGCACGATCACCGGCTGCACGGCCAGCCGCCGGGCCGGTGCGGTGGTGAGCGGGGTCTCGACCGTGCCCTCGACCGTCGGGAGCAGCTTGGTCGCCTCGGCCAGCAGCAGGGTGCCGATGCGCTCGAGGTTGTTGCGGAACGTGGGGTTCGGCGTGTCGCGATCGCGGATGCGGGCGAGCGAGTCGGCGACGAGCGGATGGTCGACGAGGGTGACGGTGACCGGCATCAGATGGCTCCCATGGAGGTTTCGGCGTTGAGGAGGGCGTAGCGCGGTTTGATCAGGCCGTTGATGATCTTGAGGCGCTCGGGGAACGGGGCGAACGCCGACTTCATGGCGTTGATCGTCAGCCATTCGAAGTCGCCGGCGCCCCAGCCGAACGCGTCGCGCAGCTTGAGGAGTTCCTGGGTCATCGACGTGTCGCTCATCAGCCGGTTGTCGGTGTTGACGGTCACCCGGAACCGCAGCCGCCGCAGCATGCCGATCGGGTGCTCGGCGATCGAGGGGCACACGCCGGTGTTGACGTTGGAGGTGGGGCACAGCTCGAGGCACACCCGCCGGTCGCGCACGAACGAGGCGAGCCGACCGAGCCGCTCGTCGCCGGGGTCGCCGGTGATGTCGTCGACGATCCGCACCCCGTGGCCGAGGCGAGCGGCACCGCAGTACTGGAGTGCCTCCCAGATCGACGGGAGGCCGAACGCCTCACCGGCGTGGATGGTCGAGTGGAAGTTTTCGCGCATCACGAACTGGAACGCGTCGAGGTGCCGCGACGGCGGGAAGCCGGCCTCGGCGCCGGCGATGTCGAAGCCCACCACCCCCCGGTCGCGGTTGCGGACCGCGAGCTCGGCGATCTCGCGGCTGTGGGCCGCGGTGCGCATCGCCGAGCAGATCGCATAGATCGTCAGATCGGTGCCGGCCGAGCCGCTGGCGAAGCCAGCCAGCACGGCGTCGAGCACCTCCTGCAGCGACAGGCCGGCCTCGATGTGCAGTTCGGGGGCGAACCGCACCTCGGCGTAGACCACGCCGTCGTCGGCGAGGTCGCGGGCGCACTCGTGGGCGACGCGCTCGAGTGCGTCGCGGTGCTGCATCACGCCCACGGTGTGGGCGAACGTCTCGAGATACAGCACGAGGTCGTTGCGCTTGGCACCGCGGTTGAACCACACCGCCAGTTGCCCGACGTCGTCGGTCGGCAGGCCCCGGTAGCCGAACTCGTGGGCCAGCTCGACCACGGTCGCCGGCCGCACGCCACCGTCGAGGTGGTCGTGCAACAGCACCTTGGGCGCCCGCCTGACCAGCTCGTCGAACATCTCGCCACGGTATCGACTCGGTGGCCCGATGTGCCAGGCGCGATCGCCAACTCGTAGCCTGCAGGCATGCCCGCAGACCTGCCTGGAGATGCCCACGACGGCCTCACCGTGCTCGGATCGACCGTGCGCCATGCGATCGACCACGTCGAGGTGTTCCCGGCCCCCGCCCACGTCACCGTCGTCAGGTGCACCAACGACGAGCTGGTGTCGATGTGCCCGGTCACCGAGCAGCCCGATCTGTCGCACGTCGTCATCGAGTACGTCCCCGACCGGTGGTGTGTCGAGTCGAAGAGTCTCAAGCTGTATCTGTGGGGTTTCCGCGACCGGGCGGTGTTCGCCGAGGCGATGGCGGCCGAGATCGCCGCCGAGATCATGGCGACCGTGTCACCCGAGCGGGTCACGGTGACCCTCACGCAACGCCCGCGGGGCGGCATCGAGGTGCAGGCGGTCAGCGAACGGCGCCGCTGAGGCCGGCGAAGACCGGACGGACCTGCTGGTCGACGATCCGGCGGCGCATCTCGAGCGGGGCGAACGCGTTCATCACACCGTTCACCACGAGCTGCTCGACCTCGCCGGGGGCGAGATCGAACGTGCCGGCGACCGTGTGCAGCTCGGACGAAGGCAGCACGTCGCTCATCAGCCGGTTGTCGGTGTTGACGCCCACGTCGAACCCGGCCCGCAGCATCATCGCGATCGGATGGGCCTCGATCGCGGGCACCGCACCGACTTGGACGTGGCAGGTCGGCGCCATCTCGAGGTGGACGCCGCGGTCGAGCACGTAGCGGGCGAGCGGCCCGAGCCGCAACGACCCGTCGGCGGCGACGGCGATGTCGCGTTGCAGGCGGACACCGTGACCGATGCGGTGCGCGCCGTGGGCGAGCGCGTCGGAGATCAGCTCGAGGTCGGGCGGTTCGGAGGCGTGGATCGTGATGGCGAGGTGGCGCGAGCGGGCGAACGCCAGCGCCTCGGCGTGGAGCGACGGCGGGAAACCGGTCTCGGCCCCGGCGAGATCGAACGCCACCACCTTGTCGTCGCGTTCGCGCATCCGGTCGACGAGTCGGGCGATCTCGAGCGAGCGATGTTCGGTGCGCATCGCGCAGAGGATCGCGTGGGCCACGATCGTATGGCCGGCCGCCAGCGCCTCGCGCTCGCCGCGGCGGAAGCCGTCGGTGACGGCCGTGACCACCGCCTCGAGCGGGAGCCCTTCGGCCTGGTGCAGTTCGGGGGCGAAGCGGATCTCGGCGTACACGACGCCGTCGGCGGCGAGGTCGAGCACCGCCTCGGCGGCGACGCGCTCGATGTGCTCGGCGCGCTGCATCACCGCCAGCGTGTGCTCGAAGGTGGCGAGATAGCGCAACAGGTCCTTCGCCGCGGCGCCGGCGGTGAACCACGCTTGCAGGCCGTCAGGGTCGGTGTCGGGCAGGCGCCAGCCGATCGCCTCGGCGAGTTCGAGCACGGTCGCGACCCGCAGGCCACCGTCGAGATGGTCGTGCAGCAGCGCCTTCGGCAGCCGCCGCGCCAGGTCGGCGTCGAGCCACGATGCGCGGGCGTCGGGCACGGGCCGCTAATGCTCCTCGCCCGATCGGTACGGTCTGCCGTCGTGGGCGGGCATGCGCAATCGCTGCGCCGCGGTACCGAGCACCACGAGGGTCAACACGTACGGCACCGTGCCGGTGAGCGGCTCGGGAACCACGTCGATGGTGAGGAACGCGATCAGTCCGAGCACCGCCAAGCTGCCCAGCACGACGGTGCCGAGCCGGCGACGGCCCGTCGCCGAGCGGATCGCCAGCACGGCGGCCACGATCGCCAGCACGAGGAACAGCTTGGGCAGCCCGTCGCGGCCGACGAGGTTGAGCGCCTCGCCGAAGCCGAACAGGGCAGCACCGCTGAGCACCCCGGTCGGGCGCCAGTTGCCGAAGATCATGGTGGCGAGACCGATGAAGCCGCGGCTCGCGGTCTGCCCCTGCCGGTAGTAGTTCGACAACACGATGGCGAGGAACCCGCCGCCGAGGCCGGCCAGGCCACCGCTGATCGTGAGTGCGACGTAGCGCACCGGTGCGATCTTGACGCCGAGCGTCTCGGCCGCCGCCGGGGCCTCGCCGGAGGAGCGCACCCGCAGACCGAACCGGGTACGCCACAGCACCCACCAGGTGAGCGGCACGAGCGCCAGCGCGATGACCGACGCCCACGACACCCCGGCGGTGAGCCCGCGCAGCAGCCCGGCCGCGTCGCTGATCATCAACCAGCCCCGGTCCTCGAGGTTGCCGAGCGCGTCGGAGGTGTCGCCGCCACCGGCCAGGAACGGCACGTTGATGCGCGGGATCGACGACGACTGCTGGGGCGACTGGCTGATGCCGCCGCCCTGCTCGCCGACGAAGGCCAGCTCGCTCAGGTAGCGCATCGCCCCGAAGGCCAAGATGTTGATCGCGACACCGGAGATGATGTGGTCGACGTTGAACCGCACGACGGCGACGGCATGGATCAACCCGCCGATCGCCCCGCCGACGATCGCGAAGCCCAGGCCGGCCCAGGCCCCCCATTGCCATGCTCCGTAGCCGCCGAACCAGGTGCCGAGGATCATCATGCCCTCGATACCGATGTTGATGATGCCGGCGCGCTCGGCCCACAGGCCGGCCAGGCCGGCCAGCAGGATCGGCACCGTGTAGCGCAGCGCGGTGCCGACGGTCTGCGACGACGTGAGGCTGGCGGCGTCGGTGGCGTCGCGGACGATCGACACCAGCACGAACAGGGCGAAGGCCATCAGCACCCGGCGCTGCACCTTGGTGAGGGCGGCCAGGTAGGTGCGGGCGGTCGGCGCCGAGGGCTGCTCGACGACCTCGATGGTGGTCATGACGCCACCGCCAGGATCTCGCCGCCCGCCAGCGCCCTGGCGGCCCGCTCGGTCGTGCGTTTGGTGTACCACCGGCCGACGACCTCGTTCACGATCACCACCGTGAGCAGCGTGATCCCCTGGATCACCTGCACGATCGATTGCGGGATGCCCTCGAGTTGCAGCGGGCCGGCGACCGAGTCGAGGAAGCCGTACAGCAGGGCGGCCACCACGATGCCGACCGGATGGTTGCGGCCGAGCAGCGCGACGGCGATGCCGGTGAACCCGTAGCCGCTGGGCCGGGTGGGACCGTAGGAGAAACCTTCGCCCAGCAGGTACGGCAGGCCGGCCAGGCCGGCGACCGCACCCGAGATCAGCATCGCCATCAGCACCATCCGGTTGGCGCTGATCCCCGACGTCTGGGCGGCGACCGCGTTGAGGCCCGAGGCCCGCAACCGGAACCCGAACCGGGTCTTGAACACCAGCAACCAGAACCCGGCGGCGACCGCCAGCGAGACGAAGATGAATCCGCTGAGCCGGTTGGTGACGAGTTCGGGCATGTGGGCCGACGTCGGCAGCTTCTTGGTGCGCACGTCGAGCGAGCCGGTGCCGTCGTCGTAGCGGAAGTAGTCGTTGAACAGCCAGTCGAGCACCCCGAGCGCGATCGCGTTCAGCATGATCGTGCTGATCACCTCGTTGACGCCGCGGGTGACCTTGAGCACGGCGGCGATACCCGCCCAGAACGCGCCGGCGAGGGCCCCGACGAGCAGACAGAACCCGATGTGGAGCGGCTGGGGCAGCGAGACGTAGGCGCCGGCCACCGCCGCCCAGAACATCCCGAACAGGAACTGGCCTTCGACGCCGATGTTGAACAGGTTCATCTTGAACCCGATCGCGACCGCCACGGCGGAGATGATGAACGGCGTCGCGCGTTCGGCGGTCTGGTAGAGGTAGCTGCTCTGGAGGCCGACGTCGAGCATCTTGGCGTAGGCGTCGAACGGGTTCTTGCCGGTGGCCGCCAGCAGCACGCCGCTGATCGCGAACGCGATCAGCACGGCCACGACCGAGCTCCCGAAGGTCACCATCGACTTCGTGAACCCCTCGTGGCTGCGCGGGTTGGTGATCCCGGCCACGTGTGCCTTGGCGTGTTCGATCGTGTCGTCGATCGCCCCGAGCGGCCCGCGGTCGCGACGGTCCGGGGTGCTCATGCCGCTTCCTCCTCGTTGCCGCCGGTCATGTAGGTGCCGAGCAACTCGGGTGTCGCCTCCGATGGTTGCAGTTCGGCGTTGATCCGGCCGTCGAACATCACGACGATGCGATCCGACAACGCCAGCAGCTCTTCGAGGTCGGCGGTGATCAGCAGCACCGCCAGGCCCCGGTCGCGGGCCTGGCGCAACTGTTCCCAGATCGATGCCTGGGCGCCGACGTCGACCCCGCGTGTGGGGTGGGCGGCGATCAGCACCGCCGGATTGCTGTCGAGTTCGCGTCCGACGAGCAGCTTCTGCTGGTTGCCGCCCGAGAGGGCGTAGGCGGGCACCGTCTCGCTCGGTGTCATCACCCCGTAGCGGGCGATCGTCTCGAGGGTCGCGTTGCGCACCGCTCGCTGATCGACCAGCGGGCCGCGCCGGAACGCCGGCTCGTCGTCGCGGGTCAGCAGCAGGTTCTCCCACAGCGGCGCATCGAGCATCAGGCCCTCGTCGTGGCGGTCGAACGGGATGTAGCTGAGCCCCTCGGCGAGTCGTTCGCGGGTCGTGGCGAGCGTCACGTCCTTGCCCTGCACCTCGACCCGCCCGGCGAACTCGGTGAGGCCGAGGATCGCCTCGCACAGTTCGAACTGCCCGTTGCCCTCGACGCCGGCGACCCCGAGGATCTCGCCGGCGCGCACGTGGATCGTGACGTCGTCGACCACCTTGCGTCCGTCGACGGTGACCGAGACGTCGTCGAGGCCGAGCAGCGTCCGGTCGCCGATCGCCGTCGTGCGGGGCTCGGCCTCGGGGAGCGCCGAACCCACCATCAGTTCGCCGAGCTGGGCCCTGGTGACCTCGTCGGGATGCACGGTGGCGACGGTCGTGCCGGCGCGGATGACCGTGATCCGGTCGCTCACCGCCAGCACCTCGTCGAGCTTGTGCGAGATGAAGATGATCGTCGCCCCGTCGGCCACGAGCTGCTTGAGGTTGGCGAACAGCTCGTCGACCTCCTGGGGCACCAGCACGGCGGTGGGTTCGTCGAGGATCAGGATCCTGGCCCCCCGGTACAGCACCTTGAGGATCTCGACCCGCTGGCGCTGTCCGACGCCGAGCGAGCCGACGTCGGCGTCGAGGTCGACCTTGATGCCGGCGTTGGCGGCCAACTCGGAGAGCCGGCGGTGGGCTTCTTCGTAGTCGATGCGGATCCCCTTCATCGGCTCGGCACCGAGGATCACGTTGTCGAGCACGGTGAGGTTGTCGGCCAGCATGAAGTGCTGGTGCACCATGCCGATCCCGGCGTGGATCGCGTCGCTCGGCGACCGGAAGTGCTGCACGTCGCCGAAGACCTTGACGGTGCCGGCCTCGGGTTGGTGCATGCCGTAGAGCGTCTTCATCAGCGTCGACTTGCCGGCGCCGTTCTCACCCACGATGGCGTGGATCGTGCCGGGTTGGACGGCGATGTTCACGTCGTGGTTGGCGATCACTCCCGGGAATCGCTTCTCGATCCCGATCAGTTCGACGGCGAGCGCGTCGCTCAAACTCATCTCCTCCTGGTGTGCGCCGCTCGCGGATGCTCGGCGGCTGCCCAGTTATAGCAGAGCGCCCGGGGCAGAACCCCGGGCGCTCTGTCAACCGATGGATCGGAATCGATCAGGGAGCGGTGGGCACCGTGATGGTTCCGTCGACGATCTGCTGCTTGAGCTCTTCGAGATGGCCGATGTGTGCATCGAGGTAGCCGCCCGAAGTCGAGTAGCCGACGCCGTTCGTCTTGAGGTCGTAGGTCGCGAAGCCACCGGCGAGCGTGCCGTCGAGGAACGCCTTGGTGGTCTCGAACACCGACACGTCGACGCTCTTGATCATCGAGGTGAGGATGTGCGCCTGCTGCTCAGCGGTGGCGGTGAGGTACTGGTCGCTGTCGACGCCGATCGCCCACTTGCCGGACTCGACGGCGGCATCGATCGTGCCCGCACCGGAACCACCGGCAGCGGTGTAGATGACTTCGACGCCACTGGCGAACCAGCCGTTGGCGATCTCCTTGGCCTTGTCGGGCGATGCCCAGGCCGCGTTGTCGCCGGCGGCGCCGAGGTACTGCACCTCGACGGTGATGTTCGGGTTGATCTGCTTGGCGCCCGCGGTGTAGCCGGCCTCGAACTTCTTGATGAGGTCGATCTCCTGGCCACCGATGAAGCCGATCTTGTCGCACTCGCAGGCGAGCGCAGCGGCGGCGCCGACGAGGAACGAGCCCTCGTGCTCGGCGAAGCCGATCATGGTCACGTTGGCCGGGGCGTCGGGGATGAAGCCGTCGACGATCGCGTACTGGGTGCCGGGGTTGGCCGCTGCCACGGCGGCGAGGGTGTCGCCGAAGGCGAAGCCCACCGCGATGATCGGGTTGGCGCCGGCGTTGGTGAGCGTCTCGAGGTTCGGGCCGCGGTCGTCAGCGGTGGTCGCCTCGAGCTCTTGCACCTCGACACCGAGTTCGGCCTGGGCGCGGTCGGCGCCGCGGGCAGCCGAGTCGTTGAACGTGCCGTCGCCGCGACCGCCGGTGTCGAAGGCGATGCCGAGCGTGGCCGCAGCCGGCTCGGGTGCTGCCGTCGTGGCGGCTGGCGCCGGAGCGTCGGTGGTGTCGGACGAATCGTCGTCGTCTCCACCGCACGCGGCCAGAACGAGCGACGCCGCCAGACCGAGTGCCAGCACTTGCTTCCTGTTGAACATTTCTCCCCCTTCTCGGGACATGTGTCGGTGTTCACGTGAACCACGCCACGTTATCCGGTTCTGTAGGCACCATTGGCGCGATTCGAGATGGCATTCTTCGCCGACCCGACCGGGTGGCCGCCGGATTTGCCAGACTGCACGTCATGGCTCTCGTGCTCACCGACATCACCGACGGCGTCGCCCGCCTCACGCTCAACAATCCCGACGAACGCAACACGATGACCGCGGCGATGGTGGAAGCGATCGTGGCGGCGATGGATGCCTTCGAGGCGGACGAGTCGGTCGGGGCGGTGGTCGTCACCGGCGCCGGCTCGGCGTTCTGCGCCGGTGCCAACCTGGGCAATCTCCAGACGGCGACCCGCGAGAGCCTGGCGAAGGTGTACGAGGGGTTCCTGCGCATCGCCCGCAGCCCGCTGCCGACGCTCGCCGCCGTGAACGGTCCGGCGGTCGGCGCCGGCATGAACCTGGCGCTCGGTTGCGACGTCCGGATCGCCGCCGTCAGGGCGCGTTTCGACACCCGTTTCCTGCAGATCGGGCTGCACCCCGGCGGTGGCCACACGTGGATGCAGCGTCGGATCGTCGGCCAGCAGGCTGCGATGGCGGCGGTCGTGTTCAGCCAGGTGCTCGACGGCCCCGAGGCCGAGCGGGTCGGTCTGGCCTACCGGTGCGTGCCCGACGACGAGTTGCTCGCCGCGGCCCACGAGTTCGCCAGGGGTGCGGCGACCGCACCGCGCGAGCTGGCGATCCTCACCAAGCGCACGATTCAGGACATGGCGTTGATCGACGCCCATCCCGACGCCGTCGAGCGTGAGTTCGACCCGCAGCTGTGGACCGTGCAGCAGCCCTGGTTCGAAGCGCGGATCGCGGCCCTCAAGGCCAGGATCTCGAGCAAGAGCTGACACCCGCAGGTGCCCGCGCACCGGCGCCCCGGGTGGCTCGCCCCTGGCCGAGCCCCGCCGCCGCCGGCGGGGCTCGGCGCGGAATTCGCACACAAATGTTACGAAAGCCCCTTCGTGGGGTGTGTCGTCGCTGGGCTACTGTGATCTCACGGGGAGAGCTACACCACACCGACTAGGAGGTAGCCAATGAGCCAGCGTCACCGCACAGCTGATGTGCCGTTGCCGCCCAAGCAGGAGTTGCGTGCCCGAGCCCACGGCGAGCGTCACCGCATTCACGTCGAGCTCAGTCAGGTCGCGCAAGAGGTGAGCGCCGGGCACGATGCAGACGATCTGCACGAGCCGGGCACCGCCTGGAAGCCGGTTCACCACCACGACGCCGAGGTTGCCAAGGTCAAGGTCGCGAAGCAGTCGCGGTCGCGGCGCCACTGGAAGACCAAGATGTGGAAGCGGCGCACGAAGCTGCGCCAGCAGAAGGCAGAAGCCTTCCGGCTCGCCGGCGACGCCTGAGCCTGCCCCGCCGACGGCCTCGCCGTCAGCCGGTGATCCAGACGGCCGCCAACTCGTCGGCCCGCTCGGCCCATTCCTCGGCGGTGATCGCGTAGCGCACGTGGTCCTCCCAGACGCCGGCGATCTCGAGGAACCGCTCGGCGGTGCCTTCGTCGCGGAACCCCAGCTTGTCCATCACCCGGCGGCTGTTGGCGTTGCGCGGCACGATGCAGATCTCGAGGCGGTGGAGATCGAGCTGTTCGAACGCGAACCGCGCGAGCACGACGAGCGACTCGGCGATGAAGCCGTGGCCGGCCCGCTCGCGGTCGATCCAGTAACCGACCGAGGCGCTCTGGAGCGCGCCGCGGGTGACGTTGTTGATGTTGACCTCGCCGGCGAACTGCTGGTCGACGAACACCCCGAACGGGTAGGCGTGATCGGACGAGCGCTCGCGTTCACGTGACGCGCAGCGGGCCTCGAACGCCGACCGGTCGCGGACGACGTCGGGGAGCGAGGGCTGGCGGATCGGCTCCCAGGGCACGAGCCAGTCCTCGTTGCGGACCCGCACCTCGCGCCACGCCGTGAAATCGTGTGCCGCCAGGGGGCGCAGCATGACCCGCCGACCGTACAGCCGGGGGCCCGATTGTCGCCGGGCGAACGAGGACGGGTGGCGAGCCATCGCTCAATCTTGCCGCTGACGGCGCAGCACGATCCGATCGAGCTGCAGCCGGCGCATCATCGCCAGCACGATCGTGCAGGTGGCGATGATCGTGTCGACGTGTTCGGCGGGCAGGCCGGGATTGTGGGAACGCGCCGCGGCGGGTTCGGTGGCCACCATCCGGAAGATCTCCTCGGCGGCAGCACGGTCGAGTTCGAGCGAGTCGGGCGTGGTGTCGGCGCCGACCTCGACCCGGGCGAGCGAGTCGATCGTCGGGCCCTCGAACGTGATCCGGCCCGCGTCGAGCAGGAGCGGGTGTTCGCGGAGCAGGTCGTCGAGGTGGTCGGTGACGGCGCCCAGTGCGTTGGTCAGCGCCTCGGGCCGCGGCGGGTCGGTGGCGCCGAGCCAACGCTCGGTGAGGTTGGTGGGCCCCCATGGGATCTCGGTGTCGACCTCGGCCCCGCACTGCACACGGGTCAGCGACGCGGCGACCGAGATGCGGACGCCGCTCGTCGGGTCATCTTCGCCGAGCCGGGCCGCGATCCAGCGACCGACCGGGTCGTCGCCACCCGCCAGGTGCCACGCCCAATGGGCGTGCAGACACTTCACACCGACGCGGGTGCCGCCGACACCGCCTGCCGGCCGTGGGCCGGTGTGGTCGAGGGGGATCGCGGCGTCGCGCTCGGCGGCGTACCGGGCGTGAGCAGCGGCGAGGAGGTCGGGATCGATCTCGGCCTCGGCGGCTCCGACGCCGCCGGCGGCCTCGAGCTGCGAGATGCGCCGGACCTCGTCGGGGCCGATCAGCCAGAACCTGGTCGGCATCGGGGTGCCGTCGTCGAGCAGGGGGGCGTTGCGGACGACCACGGGGTCGCCGGTGGCGTCGCGCACCACCACCTCGTACCGGCCCTGCGGAGTGCGGCCGAGCAACTCGCGGACCCTGGCCGGGTCGGTCGGCAGTACCTCCTCGGCGGGGCGCGGGCCGTCGGTGCTCGCCGCCCCGGACGGATCGTCGCGGGGGGTCGTGCTCACCGGCGGCGGCGCAACAGCAACAGCACCAACAACACGACAGCGATCGCCGGGCCGACACGCTTGAGGATCGCCGCACCGGCCATGTCGGCGAGGTCGACCGCCTCGGCCGCCGGACCCTCGATCTTGCGGACCGTCGCCGGCCCCTCGCTCTCACCGGCGGTGGCCGGTGGTTGCTCGGCGGGGGCGTCGGGCGGTTCGCTCGGCACCGGCTCGGCGGCCGGCGGTTGCTCGTCGAGCATCGTGTTGAGGTTGTTCGAGAACTGGTCGATCAGCTTGCGGCTGACGTCGCCCATGATGCCGCGCCCGAACTGGGCGACCTTGCCGGTGATGTGGAGGTCGGCGGTGACCACGCACTTCGTGCTGGTCGGCGACAGCGCCTCGGCGGTGGCGAAGATGTCGGCCTCGGCGCTGCCGCGCCCGCCCGTGTCGCGGCCCTTCGCCGTGAGCTTGGCGGTGTGGTGGGCGTCGTCGCGTTCGACGAAGTGGGCCTCGCCCTGGAACTTCGTCGACACCGCGCCCAACTTGACCTTGACGTTGCCCCGGTACACGTCGCCCTCGATCTCCTCGAGTTGGGCGCCCGGCAGGCAGGGCGCGATGCGCTCGACGTCGCAGATGATCGGCCATGCCTCGCCGATCGGGCGGTTCACGGTGAACTCGTTGACGATCTGCTCTGCCATGTGCGGAGATCCTCCCGGGTGTCGATGTCGGCCGCCGAACCAGGGCAGGGTATCTCCTCGACCAGGTCGGGCCTCAGGGCGATCAGCGATCGGGCGCCTTCGTCGCCATCGGCGGACAGCAGCGGCCAGACGTCACGGTGCAGCCGCACCGGGTTGCGCCGCCGGCCCCCGTAGGTGGCGACCGCGATCGGCGCGCCCGACGCGGCGACGAGCCGCCAGGCCTCGGGGGAGACGAAGGGTTGGTCACCCAGGCCGACCACCACGGCATCGGCACCGAGGCGGCCGGCGGCCTCGAGGCCGACCCGCAGCGAACTGCTCTGGCCCTGCTGCCAGTTCGGGTTGTACACGACGTGGAGGCGGTCGGAGGCCGGCAGCGGCAACCCGGTTGCCGCGCCGGTGACGACGACGACCGGGCCGACGCCGGCGGTGAGCGCGGCGGTGACCGATCGAGCGATCACGGCCTCGCCGGCGATCGTCGCCGTGAGCTTGTGGTCGGGGCCGTCGAAGCGCGACCCGGCACCGGCGGCCAGCACCACCAGCACGAGTTCGTGCCGGTCGGAGCCGGGATCGGGGCCCGCCGCGTCACTCATGATCTGCAGTATGCCGACCGCGCCGGGCGGTGTGCGGGTGGTGCCACCGGCGGGCAGGCTCGGCGCGCCCGTGACGAAGGTGCTTCGTGACGAATATGACGGAATCATGTCGATTCAGGTTGTTTGTTACGGTTCCATGTCGCTAGTGTCGTGCAGGTTTGGTGGGTGACGGACCCACCGGAGCTTTCATGATGCGATCCCACGACCCCTCGCAACGCACCACGGTGCGTCGACTGGCGCTGGTCGTCGCGGTCGTCGTGGCCGGCTTCGCGGTACCGCAGGGCGCCGGGGCCGCCACCCGGACCAGTTCGCTGGTGATCGCCGCCCAGGCCGCCCAGGCGCTCGAGTCGCTCGCCGAATGGCAGAGCACGCAGAACCCGGCCGACTACGTGCGCTTCGTGCAGACCCGGGATCAGGCGGCGGTGCTGGTGGGCGACGAGCTCGACATCGACGTCCACCTGCTCCGCAACGACTGGGCCACCGTCGACGCCGACCGTCAGGTGGTCGTGCTGTCGGCCCTGTCGCAGATCGGGGTCAAGTACCGCTACGCCCAGGCGCTGCCGGGCGTCGCCTTCGACTGTTCGGGGCTGATCTCGTGGGCGTACGAGCAGATCGGCATCGAGCTGCCACGGCGGAGCGTCGAGCAGTTCCGGGCGTCGACCGAGACCGACGCCGAGGGGGTCAGCGCCGGTGACATCGTCCACTATCCGGGCCACATCAGCCTTTACCTCGGCGCCGGCCTGATGGTGCACGCGCCCAACTCGGCGAGCCTGGTCGAGGTGGCGGTCCTGTCGAAGCGTTCGCTGCGCTACGGCGTGCTGGTCGACCTGCCGCGCACCGCGGCGGCCGATCCCGTGCTCGTCGACCTCGAGCTGTCGGCCCCCTGATGGATCGGGCCGGCGCCGTCACGCAGTGACGGCGCGGTGCGGCCCGTGCGCCGGGCGATGATCTCGGCGCAGATCGAGATCGCGGTCTCTTCGGGTGTTCGGGCCCCGAGGTCGAGCCCGATCGGCGACATCAGCCGGTCGAGGTCGGCGGGCTGGTCGACCCCGGCGGCCGCGAGCCGCTCCATCCGCTTGGCATGCGTGGTCCGGCTGCCCATCACCCCGATGTAGCCGACCTTGGTGGCGAGCGCGCCGAGCACCGCCGGGACGTCGAACTTGGGGTCGTGGGTGAGGATGCACACCGCGTCGCGGGGGCCGAGGTCGGCCCCGCGCTGGTCGAAGATCGGGGTCGGCCAGGTGACCCGCACCTCGTCGGCCATCGGGAACCTCCGCCGGGTGGCGAAGATCTCGCGCGCATCGCACACCGTCACCCGGTAGCCGAGCACCTTGGCGACCTTGGCGAGCGCGGCGGTGAAGTCGACGGCGCCGAAGATCCACATCTCGGGCGGGGGCGCCCAGCTCTCGACGAAGACCCGCACGATCGGGGTGTCGAGCAGGTCTTCCGGCGTGGTCTCGCCGGCCGGGCCGTAGTGGCGCACACCGCCGCGGCCCGCCTCGAGCTCGGCGAGCGCGTCGCGATGGGCGACCCGGTCGAGCTCGGGATGGCCGAGCGTTCCGAGCGGTGCCTCGCCGGGGCGAACGACGAGCTTGCTGGCGACGTGCGGGCCGTCGATCACGGTGACCAACGCGACCGGCTGCTCGCCACGGATCGCGGCCGCCAGCGTGTCGTACAGGCCGCTCACCAGTCGAGCTCCTCGATGTACAGCCGAATGGTGCCGCCGCAGGTCAGCCCGACCGCGAACGCTTCGTCGTCGCTGTAGCCGAACGTGACGATGCCGGCCTCGCGTTCGCCGTTGAGGATCGAGAGCGACTCGGTGACCACCGCGCCCTCGACGCAGCCCCCGCTGACGCTGCCCACGACCTCACCGAGCTCGTTGACCGCCATCGCGGCCCCGGGGTCGCGCGGGCCGGAACCCTCGATGTCGACGACTCTCGCCACCGCGATCCGCTTGCCGTCGGCGCGCCATCGGTCGATGTCGTCGAGGAGTTCCTTCATGGGCTCAGTCTGCCCGACGGGCGGGTGATTGCCGACGATCGGGACCGCGCCACCGGCTGCGGCACCGGTGACCACCGGCGGTCGTCGGCGCCGGCTCCCGGTCAGGGGCCGGCGATGACGCGCGCCAGTTCCTCGATCGCCTCGATCGAGTGGCCCTCGACGAAGGCGTCGAGGTGCGGCAGCGCGGCGGCCATGCCGCGCGCCAGCGGTGCGTAGCCCGGCGTCACCTTGAGCGGATTGACCCAGATCACCTTGTGGGCCACCCGCCGCAGACGTTGCATCTGCTCACCGAGCACCTCGGGGTCGCCCCGATCCCAGCCGTCGGACAGCACCACCACGATCGCCCCCCGCGCCATGCCGCGCTGGCCCCACTCGTCGTTGAAGAGGCGTAGGCCCTCGCCCAGCCGGGTGCCACCCCCGAAGTCGGCCACCCGCGTCGCGGCGCGACCGAGGGCTTCGTCGGGGTCGCGCGACGACAGCTCGCGGGTGAGGCGGGTCAGCCGCGTGCCCAACGCGAACGCCTCGACTTTCTGGCGGCCGGCGACGGCGGCGTGCACGAACCTGATCAGCGCCCGCGCGTAGGGCTCCATCGAGCCGCTGACGTCGAGCAGCAGCACGAGCCGACGGTTACGGGTGCCGGGGCGCCGGTAGTGACGGCGGACCGGCTCGCCGCCCGAACGCATCGCGCTGCGGACCGTGCGCCGCAGATCGGGCCGGTCGGTGCGGCGGTCGGCGGCGGTCAACCGTCGCGAGCGGCGCGGCGAGCCGGCGAGGCGCAGCCGGGCCATCAACCGTTGGGCCTCGAT
Source organism: Ilumatobacter sp. (assembly GCA_036526035.1). Lineage (GTDB taxonomy): Bacteria > Actinomycetota > Acidimicrobiia > Acidimicrobiales > Ilumatobacteraceae > Ilumatobacter. The sequence continues at coordinate 97,562 of DATCZG010000059.1, forward strand.
CAGCTCGTCGGGCGTGTAGTCGGCGAAGTCCTTGCGGCGCAGCACCTCGTGGGCGCTGAACCGCAGCTCGACCACCTCTTCGTCGGTGCCGGCGGCGGCGTCCGGCTCGGCGGCGCCGTCGGCGCCGTCGTCGACCCCGAGGCGCACCGTGAGCAACTCCTCGTCGCCGGACCCGTCGTCGCGGCCCGCCCCGCCCTCCCAGAACATGGCGAAGGCCTCGGCGTAGAGGTCGCGATCCTCCGGCCGGCGGATCAACGTGGCGCGACCGGCCCAGAACACCGCGTCGCGGTCGTCGAGGCCGGTGAGCGCGAGTGCTTCGGCGAACCCGATCGTCGCGCTGGTGGGGACATCGACGCCCACGCCCCGCAGCAGCTGGCTGAATGCCACGGCGATCTCGCTGCCGTCGCGGGTGCCCACCGGTGCGGTCATCGCCGGTCGTCGACCTCTGGGCGGTGGGGCGTGCGGGTCACGAACCCGTCGCACGGCCGCGCTCGGCCGCCTGCTTCACGATGTGGGCGATGCCGTGCTGCTCGACGCGATGATGGTCTTCGCGGTACTTGAGCACGGCACCCAGCGTCGTGGCGACGCTGTGTTCGTCGAGTTCGGCGACGCCCAACCGCCCCAACGCGCTCGCCCAGTCGATCGTCTCGGCGACCCCGGGTGGCTTGTACAGGTTGAGGTCGCGCATCGACTCGACCGCGGCGGCGACCTGGCGCGCCAGCAGGTCGGTGCAAGCCGGTACCCGCAGCCGCACGATCGCGACCTCGCGCTCGAAGCCGGGATGCTCGACCCAGTGGTAGAGGCAGCGCCGCTTGAGCGCATCGTGCACGTCGCGCGTGCGGTTGGAGGTGAGGATCACGATCGGCGGCGTCGCGGCGCGGTAGACGCCGAGTTCGGGCACCGTCACCTGGAAGTCCGACAGCACCTCGAGCAGGTACGCCTCGAACTCGTCGTCGGCGCGGTCGATCTCGTCGATCAGCAGCACGGGGGGCGGGCCGTCGCGGTGCTCGATCGCCCGCAGCAGGGCCCGCTTGATCAGGAAGCGCTCCTGGTAGAGATCGGCCTCGACCGCGTCCGACGACCTTCCCGCCGCCTCGCCGGTGGCCTCGGCGGCTCGCAGGTGCAACAGCTGTCGGGCGTAGTCCCAGTCGTACACCGCCTGGGCAGCGTCGATGCCCTCGTAGCACTGCAGCCGGATGAGTTCCCCACCGGTCCAGGCGGCGAGCACCTTGGCGAGCTCGGTCTTGCCGACGCCGGCCTCGCCCTCGAGCAGGAGGGGGCGCCGCAACTCGAGCGCGAGGAAGACCGCGGTGGACAATCCGTCGTCGGGCAGGTAGCCGTGGTGCGTCAGCGCGGCCGACACGTCCGAGGGAGTCACGACGGCGACGCTAGCGCCGATCGCACCGTGGATCTGCAGCCGCGTCGGCCCGTCGGGTCGGGCCGTGCTACCGGGTCGCACCCGACTCGATCGGGCCCCCCTCGAGGATCGAACCCTCGATCGCGCACAGGTCGGCGCTGGGGGTCAGGCCGGCCGTGGCGAGGACCTTGCGGAACTCCTGGCAGATCCGCAGCGCCTCGACCCGCCGGTCGTCGCGCCGCAGGGCCTCGATCAGCAGGTGCCACAGCCGTTCCCGATACGGGTGTTCACGAACCGCGTTCTCCAGTTCGGCGACCACGATCTCGGGGTGCCCGACGGCGAGTTCGGTCTCCAACGCCAGCTCCATCGCCGTGATCCGCAGCTCTTCGAGCCGCATCGCCTCGAGCCGGAACGGCTCGTCGTCGATCAGTTCGCCGAACGGCTCACCGCGCCACAGGCCGAGCGCAGCGCGGCACAGGGCCAAGCGGCGCTCGCCGTCGGCGACGGTCGCGTCGGTCAGCAGGTCCTCGAACCGGAGTGCGTCGATCTGGTCGCGCCCGACGGCGAGCCAGTAGCTGTGGTCGGCGCGTCCGATCGCCCCGGGGCCGAGCACCTTGCGCAGCCGCGACACGTAGCTCTGCAGCGAGCTCCTCGCCGATCGGGGTGGCGCGTCGCCCCACAGCGCCCAGATCAGCTGATCGGCCGGTATCGCCCGGCCGGCGCCGACGACGAGGACGCCGAGCAGCCTTCGACTGCTGGGGGTGCCGACCGATCGCGGACCGGACGGCGAGAGGAGATCGATCGGCCCGAGCACCCTGATGAGGTCGTGGCGGTTCACGTTGCGACTCCCTGTCCTACTTCGATTATCCGCTGTCGGCGGGCCGCTGGCAACTTGCGACGATACGTCCAGTCGACGGCGAGGAGCCGTCGACCAGCCGGCGAGCGTTCCTCGTTCGGACGTCGGGTGTGCGGGTGGATACTCGAAGCAGGACGAGGAGAGGAGGGGCCATGGGAGACCTGCTCGAACGAGAAGAACTATCGACTGGCTCGGCGACCTCGATTCGAGAGCGCGTCGAGGCCCGTCCGGTGCCCACCGCCGAAGAGCTCCGGGCGATCGTCGAAGGGCCGTCGGCACGCCGGCCGGTCCGTTGGATGCGGTGGCTCGGTGCACTGACCGTGCTGTTCGTGGCCGCCGCCGCCGTCATCTACGTGCTGCAGCGCGACGGGTCCGAGGCCGAGCAGGCCGATCGCACCGCCGGCCGTCGGTGGACGATCGCGGCGACATCGTCGGCGATCGACGCCCTGCCGGTCGAGCGGTTCGCCAACCCGCCGGCTGATGCCCATCTGGTGGTGACCCAGACGCCGCACGGTGTGTCGTACGACTACTACACGATCACCCAGACCCCGCACGGCGTGTCGTTCGACCCGCTGGTGGCACCGGCACCGACCCCCGCCAACCTGGGTCGGCAGTGGCTGATGCCGGCGACGTCACCGGCGATCGGGACGATGGCGGTGACGCCGTTGCTCAACCCGCCGGCGAACACCTTCTTGATGGTGACCCAGACGCCGCACGGTGTGTCGTACGACTACTACACGATCACCCAGACCCCGCACGGCGTGTCGTTCGACCCGGTGGTCGCTGCGGTGTTCCGCACCGCTGACTACTTGGATCGGATGTTGCCGCCCGAGCCGGTGGTCGCTGCGGTGTTCCGCTCGGCCGACTACTTGGATCGGATGTTCCCGCCCGAGCCGGTGGTCGCTCCGGTGTTCCGCACCGCCGACCATTGGGACCGGTTGCTGACCCCGTGAAGGCGGCACTCGGTGGCGCCGGCGCAGGCCGGCGCCACCGGCGCGTCCGGTGCGTCGTCAGCTGTCGAAGCCGAGGCCCATCCGGTCGAGGCCCCGCAACCAGAGGTTGCGCTTGCCGGTCTTGTCCTCGCGGTCGAGCGACCAGCGGGTCGCCTGGATCCCGGCGAAGCGGAACGGCTCGGGCGGGAACGGCAGCGGACGGCGCTGCACGAACTCGGTCTGGGTGGCGATGCTGCGCCGCCCGTCGAGCAGGTCGAGCATGACCGCCGCCCCGAAACGCGACGACGCGACGCCGAGGCCGGTGTAGCCGAGGGCGTAGCCGACCCGCCCGCCCATCGCCCGCCCCCAGAACACCGAGAAGCGGCTGGACGTGTCGATCGCGCCGCCCCAGATGTGGGTGAAGCGCACCCCCTCGAGCTGGGGGAACGTCTCGAAGAAATGGGCGCTGAGCTTGGCCCACGTCTCGGGGCGGCTCTCGAGTTCGGCCGACACCTTGCCGCCCCAGTAGTAGACGGCGTCGTAGCCGCCCCACAGGATGCGGTCGTCGGCGGTGAGCCGGTAGTAGTGGAACTGGTTGGCGAGGTCGGACAGCCCCTGGCGGTTGGCCCACCCGACCGACGTCATCTGGGAGGCGTCGAGCGGTTCGGTCACCATGCAGTAGTCGTAGACCGGGGCGATGTAGTTGCCGAGCCGTCGCAACAACGGCTTGAAGGCGTTGGTGCACAGCGCCACCTTGCCGGCGCGGATGTTGCCGAGCGGTGTGGTGACGACGACCCCGATGCCGTCGCGTCGGAGGTCGGTCGCCTTGGTGTCCTCGTAGATCCGCACCCCGAACGACTCGGCGGTCTGCTTGAGCCCCCACACCAGGCGGGCGGGGTCGACCATCGCGCTGCCGCGCCGGTCCCACAGTCCGCCGGTGAACAGCGGCGAGTGCACCTCGGCCTGCATCGCCTCGGCGTCGAGCCATTCGACGTCGCGCCCGAGCCGCAGCAGCAGGTCGTACTCGCGCCTGACGTCGTCGAGGTACGAGGGCGGGTTCTTGGCGTTGGCGACCGAGATCACGCCGGTGCGTTCGTAGTCGCAGTCGATGCCGTACTTGTGGATCGACGACTCGATCTCGTCGAGGTTGCGCTCGCCGAGCTCCTCGAGCAGCTCGACCTCGTCGGGCCAACGCGACATGGCGTTGCCGACGCCGTGGGTGAGGCTCGAATCCATGAACCCGCCGTTGCGGCCGCTCGCCGCCGAACCGCACTCGGCGGCGTCGATCAGCACGACGTCGCGCGACGGGTCGCGCTCTTTGGCGATGATCGCCGTCCACAGCCCGGTGTAGCCGCCACCGATGACCGCCAGGTCGCAACTCTCGGTGCGTACCAAGGTCGGGTTGGAGTCCGGCTGGTCGGCATCCTCGTACCAGTACGGGTACTGGTCGGCGTCGGCGATCGCGTCGAGATGGCGCTGGTCGATGTGGTCGGGATCGTTCGACATGGGTTCACCTGGTGGCACACCGAGTGTACGGCCCCGTGTGTAGGCCCCGTGTGTACGGCCCCGTCGCCGACACCCCGGCCACCGGTGCCGGCGGCCGGCGCGGGCTCAGCCCGCGGCTTCGACGAGCGCCCGCCGCACCAGCACCTTGGCGAGATGGGTGCGGTACTCGACGCTGGCGTTGAGATCGGCCTGCGGGTCGGCTTCGGCGACCGCCTGTTCGGCGGCGTCCTCGATCGAGGCGCCGCCGGCGAGGGCGGCCGACACGCTCGCCGCCAGGATCGGCACGGAACCCATGTTGACCAGCGCGACGCCCGAGTGGCCGTCGCGGCGCCATGCGGCGACCCCGACGATCGCCCAGTCCTGGGCGCGCCGGTTGAACTTCTGGAAGCTCCACCCGGCGCCGTCCATCTTCGGGATCCGGATCTCGGTCAGCATCTCGTCGGGCGCCATGGTCGAGGTGAGGAACCCCGCGTAGAAGTCGCCGGCCGCGATCTCGCGCCGACCACCGGGCCCCTGGACCACGTAGGTGGCGCCGAGCGCGAGCGTGGTGGCGGGCAGGTCGGAGGCCGGGTCGGCGTGGGCGATCGACCCGCCGATCGTGCCGCGATGGCGGACCTGCGGGTCGCCGACGTGGCCGGCGGCATGGGCCAGCAGCGGGACCTCGGCCCGCAGCAAGGGGCTCAGCTCGACGTCCATGTGGCGCGTGAGGGCACCGATCGCGACGTGGTCGTCGGCGTCGCGGATGTACGACAGGTCGGTGATGCGGCCGATGTCGACGAGCACCGACGGCTGGGCGAGCCGCAGCTTCATCAGCGGCAGCAGGCTGTGACCACCGGCGAGGAACTTGGCCTCGTCGCCGTGCTCGCCGATCAGGCTGATCGCCTCGGCGGCCGATCCGGCGCGGACGTAGTCGAAGGCGGCCGGGATCATGCCGGGTCTCCGGCGGCAGCGAGGACCGATTTGACGATGTTGTGGTAGCCGGTGCAGCGGCACAGGTTGCCCTCGAGGCCGATGCGGACCTCGCGCTCGGTCGGGTGGGGGTTCTCGGTGAGCAGGCTCGTGGCGGCCATCACCATGCCGGGGGTGCAGTAGCCGCACTGCAGGCCGTGGTTCTCCATGAAGGCCTGTTGCATCGGGTGCAGCGTGCCGTCGGGGGCGGCCAGGCCCTCGATCGTGGTGATCTCGTGGCCGTCGGCCTGGACGGCGAGGATGGTGCAGCTCTTCACCGCTTCCCCGTCGAGGTGCAGGCTGCACGCCCCGCACGACGAGGTGTCGCAACCGACGTTGGTGCCCGTCAGCCCGAGGTGCTCGCGGATGTACTGCACCAACAACGTGCGCGGCTCGACGTCGCCGGTGTGCGTGACTCCGTTGACGATGACGCTGATCTCCACCAGGGCTCTCCTCGTTCTCGGCTGGGGCGTCGGGTCGTGCTCGCCCCCGCACCCGACGGGAATCCTGCCCCATCGGGGTGGGCCGGCGCCAATGGGGCGGGGCGGGCAGTGGCAGCGGCACGGCGCGCCCCGGCATGCCCGCGGGCGGCGCCGTGCGCCCCGACCTCGGGTGGGTCGATCGGGCCGCCTAGCATGGCCCCATGTCGACGGGGCTGACCGCGCGGGACGACCTCGTCCCGCGGCGCGAGCTGTTGCCCGAGGTCTTGCCGACCGATCGGCTCAACGAACGCGGCGTGCCGACGCGCGAGCTGCGCGACGAGCTGCGGCGGATCCCGAACGCTCGCAACGCCGTCGCCGTTGCGGCGACGCTGCTGCAGTCGTTCGGGGTCGTGATCGCGGCGGCCGTCCTCGACACCTGGTGGGCCTACCTGATCGCCTTCGTCCTGATGGCGAGGGGCCACGTGTGCCTCAACATCTTGGGCCACGAGGCGGCCCACCGGCTGCTCTTCTCGCGTCGCCGCGCCAACGACTCGGTCGGCCGTTTCCTGATGGCCTACCCGTCCTACCAGGCGATGTTGGCGTACCGTCGGGCCCACTTCGCGCATCACCGCGACGAGATGGGCCCCGACGAACCCGACGCCGCGTTGTACGCCGGCTACCCGATCCGCTCCGATTCGTGGCGTCGCAAACTGACCCGCGACGCGACCGGGATCAGTGCCTACAAGAACTTCCGGGTGTTGTTCGGCGCGATCGGCAAGGGCAAACCCGAGGCGCTGCAGATCGCCGCCGTGCACCTGGTGATGATCGGGGTGTCGGTCGCGTTCATGCGGCCCGTCGCGTACGTCGTGTGGATCGTGTCGTGGTCGACGGTCTGGCGGGTGTCCAACCGGCTGCGGGCGATCGCCGAGCACGGGGGGATGATCCGCTCGCGCGACCGGCGCGAGACGACCCACGTGATCCACCAGTCGTTGCTGGCTCGCTACTGGATGGTGCCGTACCACACCGGCTGGCACCTGGCGCACCACGTCGACATGGGGGTTCCGTGGCGCAACCTGCCCCGGCTGCACCGCGAGCTGGTCGCCAGCGGCTGGGTCGTCCCCGAACTCGAGTACCCGAGCTACCGGGCGTTCTGGAAGGCGGCGTCGTCGGGTCGCCGCGGTGACCGCAGCGCTCGGGCCGAGGGCGTCAGCTTCCTCGCTTTCGACGACTGAGTGCTCAGCCGCCGATGATCGCGGCGAGGTCCTGCACGATCAGGACGACCAGGAACCCGATCACCACCGTGCCGAGCACCGTGTAGTGCCAGCGCTTCGAGTGGTCGGCCCGCCAGAACCGGCGGATGCTCATGCCGATCGCAATGATCGCCGCGATGCTGATCGGCAGCCCGATCCACGGGCCGGCACCGCTCGCCACGCCGACGATCGGCAGCACGAACGGGAACACGACGTACATCAGCATGCAGCGCACGGTCGCGACCGCGATCGAGGTCTGGAAGGCCTTCTGGGCCTCGGCGGCGGTGGCCTTCGGGCCGTCGATCGGCAGGCGCAGCAGGCGCCGCATGAACCGGTCGGCCCCCGAGCGCGGGGCGCCGAGCGGGGGCGGGTCACACACGGTGTACCCGACCGCCGCCGCGGCATGGTCGGTGTTGAGTGGCCCGGCGCTCATGAGTGCACCAAACGGTAGGGGCGTTGCACCAGCTCGACAACGTCGGCGGGGGACTCGGCGAGCGCGACCGCCCCGGCGGTGAGGAGCTCCTCGACCGAGCCGTAGCCCCAGGTGACACCGATGCAGGCGATGCCGTGGTGCATCGCGCCGAGCACGTCGTGGTCGCGGTCGCCGATCATGATCACGTGATCGCCCAGTTCCGGGTCGGCATGGATCGCGAGCTCGCGCAGCGCATGGTCGATCACCTGCGCCTTGGTGCGTCGCTCGGGGGTGAGCGTGGCGCCGGCGCGCACGTCGAACCGCTCGCTGATGCCGAAGTGGTCGAGGATCGGGTGGGCGGTCTGTTCGGGTTTGGCGGTGGCGACCGAGAGCGACAGGCCGAGCGCGGCGAGCGCGTCGAGCATCTCGATGATGCCGTCGTAGAGCGTGTTCTCGAACGCCCCGAGCCGCGTGTAGCGGTCGCGGTAGGTGTTGATCACCCGCTCGAGGGCGTCGTCGGGGATGCCGATCGAGGGCAGCCCGATCTCGAACGGGGGACCGATCACCGACCTGACCTGGGCATCGGTCGGGATCTCGAACCCTTCCCGCCGGAAGGCCCACTGCAGCGAACGCAGGATGCCCGGTTCGCTGTCGCTCAGCGTGCCGTCGAGGTCGAGGAGGACGTGGGTGCGCTTCATGGCGGCATCACGCACAGACCTCGACGAGCTGCTGGAGGGCTTCGTCGGTGCCCACGGCGATGATGACGTGGTGCGGTTGCAACACCGTCTCGGGGTCGGGGTTGGTGTTGAAGGTGCCGTCGTCGGCGCGGAGCGCGAGGACGAGCACACCGGCCCGCTGGCGCAGGTTGGCGTCGCGCAGGGTCACGCCGGCGAGCGGCGAGCCCTCGGGGATCTCGACCTCCTGCATGCGGAAGTCCATCGAGCGCTCGTGCATCACGACGTCGACGAACTCGGCGACGTTCGGCTGCACGATGAACGACGCCATACGGGCGGCCCCCAGCTCCTGCGGGTTGACGACCCGGTCGGCGCCCGCCCGGCTCAGCTTGTCGACGCTCTCCTCCTGGCGGGCCCGGGCCACGATGAACAGGCGCGGGTTGATCGCCTTGCTCGACAAGGTGACGAACAGGTTCTCGGCGTCGCCTTCGAGCGCCGCGATCAGCGCCGACGCCCGCTCGATACCCGCCTCGCGCAGCGTGGTGTCGAGCGTCGCGTCGCCGACGACGGTCGGCATGTCGAGGTGGGCGACGCGTTCTTGGTTCACGTCGACGACCACCACCGTCCGGCCGGCCTGGGCGACGTCGATCGCTGCCGCGCGACCCACCCGACCCCAGCCGCACACGATGACGTGCCCGCTCATTCCGGCGATCTTCTTGTCCATCCTGCGCCTCCCGACGAACTCGCGGAGTTGACCCTCGACGACGACCTGCACACCGAGGGTGAAGGTGTACAGCACGGTGCTCACCCCGGTGACGATCACCCCGATCGTGAACAGCTTCTCGGCACTGGAGGGGTCGTCGCCCAACAGTTCGCGGTAGCCGACCGTGGTGATCGTGATCACGGTCATGTAGATCGAGTCGATCAACCCGAGCCCGAACGTCGAATAGCCGACCGTGCCGACGACGAACACGGTGAGCACCAAGCCCAGCGCCAAGCGCAGCCGCCCGATCGTCGATCTCACCCGCGCCACCGTAGTAAAGCGCTGCCGCTGCCACCGATCTCCCCGTGCGGACGGCGGATGGCGGTCAGGCGCCGGCCGCCCGGATCGCCGCCCAGACCTTCTCGGGGGTGCACGGCATGTCGATGTGGCGCACCCCGAGATGGCCGAGCGCGTCCATCACCGCCGAGTGCACCGCCGCGGTCGACCCGATCGTGCCCGACTCGCCGATGCCCTTGGCGCCGAGCGGGTTGACCGGGGTCGGGGTCTCCATCGGCACCCGCTCGATCATCGGCATCAGGTCCATCGAGATCATGGTGTAGTCGGCCAGGTTGGAGGTGATCGGGTTGCCGTCGTCGTCGTAACGCACCTGCTCGTAAAGCGCCTGGGCGGCGCCCTGTGCGACGCCACCGTGCACCTGACCGGTGACGAGCAACGGGTTGAGGATCGTGCCGGCGTCGTCGCAGGCGACGTGACGCAGGTGCGTGACGAGGCCGGTCTCGACGTCGACCTCGACGACCGCGACGTGCGACCCGAACGGGAAGGTCGCCATCGTCGCCTCGAACGTGGCCTCCTCGGTGAGCTCGCCGGGGTCGGCAGCGGCCGCCAGATCGGCCCAGGTCCTGGCCATCGAGGGGGTGCCGGCGACGTGGAACGAACCACTCGTGACGTCGAGCCGGATGTCGGCGACGTCGGCTTCGAGCAGTCGCGCCGCGACCCGCTTGGCCGTGTCGACGAGTGCGACCGCGGTCTGGTCGACCGCCGCACCCCCCTGTTGGAGCGACCGTGACCCCATCGTGCCGCCACCTTTCGGGGTGCGGTCGGTGTCGCCCCACACGAGCGCGAAATCGGCGATGTCGATGCCGGTCCGGGCGCTGGCGATGGTGGACCAGGCGGTGTCGTGGCCCTGCCCGTGCGGTGAGGTGCCGGTGAAGATCGTTGCGGTGCCGTCCGGGTGGATCTCGATCTTCGCGACCTCCTCGAGCGGGTCGACGGCGCCCGTGACCTCGACGTAGACGCTGACACCGATGCCGAGTTGGCGGGTGTCGCCGGCCTGCCGTCGCCGCGCCTGCTCGGCGCGCAGTTCGGCGTAGCCGGCCCGCTCGAGCGCGAGGTCGAGGCTGCGTTCGTAGTCGCCGCAGTCGTAGACGCGGCCGGTCGCCGTGGTGTGCGGCTCGGTGAACGCCGGCACCAGGTTGCGGCGGCGCAGCTCGACCGGGTCCATGCCGATCTCGAGCGCGAACAGGTCCATCGCCCGCTCGGCTGCTGCCGTCGCCTCGGGGCGTCCGGCGCCGCGGTAGGGCACGATCGGGGTGGTGGTGGTGGCGACCGAGAGGCAGTGCGCCTCGACGTGGGCGATCGCGTACACCGCGGCGGCCATCGGAAGGGTCTGCTCGGCACCGAGGTCGGTGCCGAGCGAGCAGTACCCGCCGGCGTCCTGGTACAACTCGAGCCGCAGGTGGGTGACCTTGCCGGCCCGGGTACCGCCGACGGTGATCTTCTGCAGTTGGCTGCGCCCGTGGCCGAGGTTCATCATCGACTCGCTGCGCGTCTCGCGGAAGCGCACCGGCCGGGCGACCGCCCGGGCGAGCACACCCACCAGCAGCTCTTCGGGGCTGCAGCCGATCTTGGCGCCGAACCCGCCCCCCACGTCGGGGGTCAGGATGCGCACCTCGTGCTCGGCGACGCCGGCGGCGGCGGCGACGTCGGAGCGGGCCCCTTGGGCGTGCTGCGTCGACAGCCACACCACCAAGCGGCCGTCGTGCCAGACGGCGGCGGCGGCGCGCGGCTCGAGCGGGCAGGGTGCGACGCGCTGGTTCATCATGGTCTGCCGGACGACCACCTCGCACCCCTCGAAGAACTCGGGGCCGGTGTTGCGCTTGCCGTCGACGGTCACCGAATCGAACACCGCGTTGCTGCCGGCGTCGGGGTAGATGTGCACGTCGCTCGCCAGCGCGGTCGCGATGTCGATCAGCGCCGGCAGCGGGTCGATGTCGGCCCAGATCGTCTCGGCGGCGTCGGTGGCCTGTTCGTAGGTGGCGGCGACGACGGCGGCGATCGGTTCGCCGACCCAGCGCACCTTGTCGGACGCCAGCAGGGTGCGGGCGACACGGGCGTTGAGCGACGACGGCACCGCTGGCAGCCCGAGGCTGTCGGCGGTGAACACGCCGAGCACGCCGGGCATCCCGGCGGCCTCGTCGACATGGATCGCCCGGATCGTGCCGTGGGCGATCGGTGAGCGGGCGAACACCACGTAGGCCGCGCCGTCGAGCAGCGGGTCGCGCAGGTCGTCGAGGTAGATCCCCCCGGTCGTCAGAAACCGCGGGTCCTCCTTGCGGAGCACCCGTTCACCGAGCACGCTGCCTACCACCCGAACCCCTCACCGTCGCCCATCGTCACACCTCCAGCTAATCAAGGCCGGCCGGCGCCGGACAAACCCGGCCGGCGGCGATCGGGAACCTCAGGGCCGGGGGGCCTGCACCGGGCCCGTCCGCAGCGCCACGATGCTGGTGACCAGGCTGTATGGCCACCCGTCGGGAAGGATGGTCGGCACGTCGGGCAGGGCCGGCATCGACTCGCGGTGCTCGCCGGCTTGGACGTAGCCCAGCTCTTCGCGCGCCGCTTCGCGCACCCCCTCGTCGGTCTCCAGACGGGCGACCTCGAGGCGCAGGTCGTCGTTGACCGCCTCGAGCTTGGCCAGCTGGTCGCGTCGCAGATCGAGTTGGGTGTCCTGGTTGAAGTAGGTCTGGATCGGGAGCAGGAACAGCGCCGCGGCGAGCGCTGCGGCGATCCCGAGCGCGACGATCGCGAGGAGGAACGAGCTGCGCGGCTGGTGCGTGATGCGCCGGTCGATCCGCACCGGCCGGGTGGCGTCGCCGAGCCGCGAACGGCCGCGGTCCGAAGCGCGCGGTGGCGTGCTCGGCCGCTGGATCGTCGAAGCTCCCTTGGCGCTCACACCGGTCAGTCTGGCAGGCCGGGGGGCCCGCAGCGTGTCAGCGCGGCGCCAACGCCGAGCGGCCGCGGAACTCGGCTGCCTCGCCCAGTTCGGCCTCGATGCGCAGCAACTGGTTGTACTTGGCGACGCGGTCGGAGCGGGCGGGGGCCCCGGTCTTGATCTGACCGCAGTTGGTGGCGACCGCGAGGTCGGCGATGGTGACGTCCTCGGTCTCGCCGCTGCGGTGGCTCATCACCGAGGTGTAGCCGTGGCGGGTGGCGAGTTCGACGGTGTCGAGGGTCTCGGTGAGCGAGCCGATCTGGTTGACCTTGATCAGGATCGAGTTCGCCGTGGCGCGGTCGATCCCCATCTGCAGCCGACGGCTGTTGGTGACGAACAAGTCGTCGCCGACGAGCTGACATCGGTCGCCGACCGCGGCGGTGAGCGCCGCCCACCCGTCCCAGTCGTCCTCCTGCATGCCGTCCTCGAGCGAGACGACCGGATAGGTGTCGATGATGCGCGCCCAGTAGGCCGCGAGTTCGACGGCCGACAACACCTTGCCCTCACCGGCGAGGTGATACATGCCGTCGCGGTAGAGCTCGCTGACCGCCGGGTCGAGGGCGATCGCGATGTCGATGCCGGGGGTGAACCCGGCCGCGCTGATCGCCTCGACGAGCAGCGCGATCGCGTCTTCGTTCGAGTCGAGGTCGGGTGCGAACCCGCCCTCGTCGCCGACCGCCGTGGCGAGCCCCCGGGCGTGCAGCACCCCCTTGAGCACGTGGTACGTCTGGGTGCCCCACCGCAGCGCCTCGGAGAACGAGGGCGCACCGACCGGCATGATCATGAACTCTTGGAAGTCGACGCTGTTGTCGGCGTGGACGCCGCCGTTGAGCACGTTCATCATCGGCACCGGCAACACGTGGGCGTTGACCCCGCCGACGTGCCGGTACAACGGCACCTCGAGGTGCGCGGCGGCGGCCTTGGCGACGGCCAGGCTGGTGCCGAGGATGGCGTTGGCCCCGATCCGGCCCTTGTTGTCGGTGCCGTCGAGATCGATCAGCTCGCGATCGATGGTGCGCTGGTCGATCGCGTCGAAACCGTCGAGCACGGCGGCGATCTCGTCGTTGACGAACGCGACCGCGTTGCGCACGCCCTTGCCGCCATAGCGGTCGCCGCCGTCGCGGAGTTCGGCGGCCTCGTGCTCGCCGGTGGACGCGCCGCTCGGCACGGCGGCGCGGCCGATCACGCCGGAAGCGAGCACGACGTCGACCTCGACGGTCGGGTTGCCGCGCGAATCGAGGATCTCGCGACCGGCGATGTGGACGATCTCACTCATGGGGCGACACGGTATCCGGGCGTCGCGCCGGTGCGTCGCCGGGCCGTCGGGGCGTTCGGCCCGGCGACGATCGTGCGACCGCAGCGGTGGCCCGCAGCTGTCGCCGCGAGCTTTGCTCAAGCGGTGGCGGCAGGGTGCCGATGAGACAGCGTGGGAGTGGAAGTCTGATGCTGTTGCAGGGGTCCGCCAACGACACTGCGGAGCTCGATCCCGGCGAGGCGTCCGACCGGGCCGCGGGGTCGCCCGCCTCCCGGCGCATGAACTGGCGGGGCCGGTCGGCGGCACCGCCGAAGGAACCGCTCGCCGGTGTCGGCGTGCTGCGGCGGGCCACGACGCTGCTGCTGATGCTGTCGTGCCTGGTGGTGATCGCCGGGGCGATGCTGGTGCTGCTGCTGTGGCAGCAGGACCGGACGGCGGGCCTGCTGACCTCGCAGATCGAGCTGGCGTCGGGCAGGATCGACGATCTCCAGCGGATCGAGCGCTATCTGGCGTTCGCCGTGGTGCCCGTCGCCACCGCATGGGTCGCGCTGGCGACGATCAACGTCGGCCGTGCGACCGGTCGTCGCCGGGACCCGGTGCTGGCCGTGGCCAGCGTGCCGGTCGCCGTGTTCGGGGTCTGGGTCCTCGGGCACCGGATCATCGCCCAGTCGACCACGCAGGCCGGCAAGGCGAGCGGCCTCGTGTTGCAGCTGGTCGCGCTGGCGATCCCGCTGCTCGCGCTCGAGCGGGTCGCCGTCGCCGTCGACGCCCGCCGCGCTGCGCTGCGCGCCGGGTACGTCATCGCCGGGCTCTGGTTGGGCTCGCTCGAGTTCCTCACCGGGCTCTCGTCGGTCGAACTCGACGGCGTCCCGGATCGTTGGAGCCGCCTCGGGGCGCACCTGATCATCGCCGGCCTGCTGCAGATACTCGGCGTGATCGCCGTCAACGAGGCGGCCCGCTCGATCGAGGACGGCACCGAGAACCGCTACCAGCTGCGTACTCGCTTCGGTGAGCGGGCTACGCCGGGCGGGTGACGCCGGCCGGTGACGCCGGGTGACCCGGGCCGCTGGCTCGCGGCATCGGGCGGTGGCCGTCAGGACCCGCGTTTGGCCTCGTCCCACAAGGCGTCGAGGGCGGCCAGGTCGGCCGCCAGCAGGTCGATACCCCGATCGGCGGCCATCGCCTCGACCTGTTCGAAGCGTCGCCGGAACTTGTTGGCGGCGGCGCGCAGCGCCGACTCGGGGTCGACCTGGAGGTGCCGGGCCACGTTGACCACGGCGAACAACAGGTCGCCGAACTCGTCGGACACCGCCGACGGATCGCCGATGCCGACGGCATCGGCGATCTCGGCCGCCTCCTCGGCGATCTTCGGGAGCGCGCCCGACACGTCGGGCCAGTCGAACCCGAGCCGGGCGGCCTTGCGCTGCAGCTCGTGGGCGTAGGCCAGCGAGGGCAGACTTCCGGCCACCCCGTCGAAGGCCGAGGTCCGGTTCTTCTCGGCGCGCTTGATGGCGTCCCAGTTGGCGAGCACCTCGGAGGTGCCGTCGACCGCGACGGTGTTGCCGTCGGCGTCGCCGAACACGTGGGGGTGCCGACGCACGAGCTTGTCGTGGATGCCGGCGGTGACGTCGGCGATCGTGAAACGTCCCTGTTGCTCGGCGATCGTGGCGTGGAACTCGACCTGGTAGAGCAGATCGCCGAGCTCCTCGATCAGGTGCTCGTCGGTGTCGGGCCGTTCGGGGTCGAGGCCCTCGATCGCGTCGACGACCTCATAGGTCTCCTCGATCAGGAACGGTACGAGGCTGCGGTGGGTCTGTTCGACGTCCCACGGGCACCGTTCGCGCAGCGTGCGCACCAGCTGGTGGAAACGCAGGTAGCCGGCCCCGGCGGCGACGCCCAGCGCCGGCACGTACAGCGACGTCAGGTGGTCGGCCTCGATCGCCTGGTCCATCTCGGCCCAGGTCGTCGCGACGATCCGTTCGTCGGCGGTGCCGAGGGCCTGGAGCAGCACGACGGGGGTCGCGTCGAGGCCGCCCTGCGGGTCGTCGATCGAGAGCTTGATCTCGGAGAGCACCCAGTTGGCGTGGGTGTGGGCGACCAGCAGCGGGCCCGCCGACCCGGCGGCGGCGGTGACGAACTCGTGACCGTCGACGAGCCGCACCCCGGCTTCGACGGGGTCGATGCCGAGCCGGCTCCAGGCGAGGTCGAGGAACGACATCGCCGGCAGCAACCGCACGGCGACGCGTTCGTCGGCGAGCAGCGTGCGCACCGATCGTTCGAGCACCAGCGGTGAGCCCGGCACGACGTAGAGCACCTCGCCGTGCTCGCCGGCGGCAGCGACCAGGCGCTCGGCGATCTCGGTGTAGACGTCGTCGAATCGGTCGGCTCGCTCGTACACCTCGTCGAACGACGTCGCCTCGCCGACCAGGTGGGCGCAAGGGTGGATCGTCGTGCGCAGGTAGCGGTGCCGGGCTCGGCCGATCGCGTCGAGCGTCTCGCGGGTGACGTGCTCGGTGCCGCCGGGGCCGAGCCCGACGATGACGATCCGGGGCCGGTCCGCCACCACGGTCAGCCGATCGGGACGATCGTGCTGGTCAGCTGGTCCCAGGTGCCGAAGCGGGGATCGATCGTCACCGACGAGGTCACGGCGAAGCCGTCGAACAGGTAGCTGCCGGCGTCACCGGGCGCGTAGAGCCCGAGCACCGACGCCGCCACCTCGTCCCAGGGGCGCTGCAGGATGACGTGCCAGCCGAACTGGGTCTCGACCGGCTCGGCCGGGACGCCCTCGCGGGCGGTGAGGGCGCGACGGGTGAACTCGGGGGCGAAGTTGGGCAGCAGGGTCTTGAGCGGGACACAGTCGTTGGTGGCGCTGCCGAGCGCGCCGGCGTTGTCGGCGACCGTCGGGTCGATCGAGCGCTCGAGCGCGAGCGTCGCGAAGTCGGCGCCGCCGGCCAGCTCGTCGATCACGGCGTCGGCCTCGGCCTCGGTCTCGACGAGGATGTGGCGCATGCACAACATGCCGATCCTGGCCGGGTCGTCGGCGTAGAGCGCCCGCAGCTCGTCGGCGGCGGGCGGTTCGATCGACCGGAGCACCTGCGTGCGCGGCGTCTCGTGAATGCCGGTGATGAGATCCTGCATCGCGTCGCTCAGGCCGCCCAGCGCCGAGGTGGCGATCGCCTCGGCCTTGAACTGGTCACGGGCCGTGGTGGCGTCGACGCCCTGCTGCTCGAAGAACTGGTCGAGCAGTTCCCGTTGCACCAGCACGGTGGCCAGCGGCCGCGCCTGATCGGCGTCGCCGCGCCCGTACTGCACGGGTGTCGCACCGAACACCTCGGGGGTGCCGAAGTACTCGGCGGCGAGCGGCTCGAACTCGTCGACGGTGATGTCGGCCCCGTTCACCCTGGCCACCACGTCGCGGTTGGTGAAGGTGGAACATCCGGAGAGGGCAACGGTCACGGCGGCAGCCGCCACGATCGGTCGGAGAGCGGAGCGTCGGATCACGCCGGACAACCTATCGGTCGACTCGATCCGGCCGCGGGCAACGCCGCAGGGCACCTCAGGTACCGGCCGGGGCGGGGGCCTCGGCCGGGACCAACTCCTGCAGGAAGCCGACCAGGAACGCGGCGGCGTCGACCCGGCGCGGGATCGGCACCACGAGCTGGCGCAGGTCCTCTTTGTGGATCGCACCCCGCGACAGGCGCTTGAGCCGGGTGGCGGCCGACAGCTTCAGGTCGAGCGGTGCGAGGCGGGCCTGCTGCGCCGCGATCTGCACGTCGACGATGCCCAGCCGGTGGCACTCGGCGCGCAGCCGGGCGACCATCAACAGCGCGTCGGCCGGCCCCGGCAGCGGGCCGTAGCGATCGGCCCACTCGGTGCGGATGTCGGCGACCGCCTCGTGGGTGGTCACCTCGGCCAGTCGGCGGTAGGCCTCGAGCCGCAACTCCTCCTTCGACACGTAGTCGACCGGCAGGTAGGCGTCGGTGGGCACGTCGAGCTTGATCTCCGCCGGCGTCGCGATCGGCTCGCCCTTCATCTCGGCGACCGCCTCGGTGACCATCTGGCAGTACAGGTCGTAGCCGACCGCCGCGATGTGACCCGACTGGGCCTGGCCGAGCAGGTTGCCGGCCCCGCGGATCTCGAGGTCGCGCATCGCGATCTTGAAGCCCGACCCGAGGTCGGTCGCCTCGCCGATCGTCTTGAGCCGTTCGTAGGCCTCTTCGGTGAGCACCTTGTCGCGGGGATGGAACAGGTAGGCGTAGGCCCGGCTGCCGCTGCGCCCGACGCGGCCGCGCAGCTGGTGCATCTGCCCGAGACCGAGCAGGTCGGAGCGTTCGACGACCAGCGTGTTGACGGTCGGCATGTCGATGCCGGACTCGATGATCGTGGTGCACACGAGCACGTCGTAACGGCCCTCCCAGAAGTCGACCACGACCTGCTCGAGCGTGCCCTCGTCCATCTGGCCGTGGGCCACGGCGATGCGGGCCTCGGGCACGAGCTGGCGCAGCCGGGCGGCGGCGGTGTCGATCGACTTCACCCGGTTGTGCACCCAGAACACCTGACCCTCGCGCAGCAGTTCGCGCCGGATCGCCTCGACCGCGACGCGCTCGTCGTACTCGCCGACGTAGGTCAGGATCGGCTGGCGGTCGGCGGGCGGGGTCTGCAGCAGCGACAGGTCGCGGATGCCCACCAGCGACATCTCGAGGGTGCGCGGGATCGGGGTGGCCGAGAGGGTGAGCACGTCGACGTTCGTCTTGAGCCGCTTGATCTGCTCCTTGTGCAGCACGCCGAATCGCTGCTCCTCGTCGACGACCAGCAGGCCGAGGTCCTTGAGCACGACGTCGCCGGCGAGCAGCCGGTGCGTCCCGATCACCAGGTCGACCTCGCCGCTGCGCAGCCCGTCGATGACCTGCTTGGCCTGTGCCCCGGAGAGGAAGCGCGAGAGCACCTCGACCCTGATCGGGAAGCCGGCGAAGCGGTCGGCGAACGTGTTGCCGTGCTGGCTGGCGAGCAATGTGGTGGGTGCCAGCACGGCGACCTGCTTGCCCCCCTGGATCGCCTTGAACGCCGCCCGGATCGCGACCTCGGTCTTGCCGAACCCGACGTCGCCGCACAGCAGCCGGTCCATCGGGTAGGGGCGTTCCATGTCGCGCTTGATGTCGTCGATCGCCGTGCGCTGATCGGGCGTCTCGACGAACGGGAACGACGCCTCGAGCTCGCCCTGCCAGGGCGTGTCGGCGCCGAACGCGTAGCCCTCGGCGTTGACCCGGGTCTGGTACAGCACGACGAGTTCCTGGGCGATCTCGCGCACCGCCGAGCGGACCCGGCTCTTGGCCTTGGCGAAGTCGCTGCCTCCCAGACGGTGCAGGGTCGGCGCCTCGCCGCCGACGTACTGGCGCAGGGTGTCGATCTGGTCGGACGGCACGTACAGCCGGTCGCCGCCCTTGTATGCGATCAGCAGGTAGTCGCGCTCGACGCCGCCGATCGAGCGCTTGACCATGCCCTCGAACCGGCCCACCCCGTGTTGGTGGTGCACGACGTAGTTGCCGGTGCGGAGGTCCTCGAAGGTGGTGGTGCCCTCGCGGCGGCGCGGTCTGGCCGCGCGATGGGCTCGCCGGCGGCCGGTGAGGTCGCTCTCGGCGACGATCGCGACCTTCGCGCCCGTGAGGCTGCACCCCCGGTGCAGCGGCGCCACCACGATCGTCCCGCCGGGTCGCACGAGTGCCCCGGCCGCCGAGACCGGGAAGTCGAGGCCCTGGTCGAGCAGGATCTCGTGCAAGCGGGCCGCCGAGCCGGCGCCGTCGGCGGTGACGGTGACGGTGAAGCCGCGGCCGATCAACTCGGCGAGGCGGGCGGCCAGCCCCGACCCGTCACCGCCGACCGGGCCCCACCCCGAGGCCCGCACGACCGGCACGTCGGGCGACTCGGGGGTCGAGTCGATCGTCCAGAACGAGCCACCGCCGGCGAGCAGCCGATCGGGCTCGGCGTGCAGCCGGGGGAACTGCTTGGCCGGATCGCGCGCCCAGGTCGACGCGAGTGCCCGCGCCAGGTCGTCCTCTTCGGCGAGCAGGTCGGTGGCCCGGTCGCGCATGCGGCGCGGTTCGATCAGCACGACCTTGGCGGCGTCGGGCAGCACGTCGGTGAGCAGCACGTCGTCGTCGACGAGCCACGGCACCCACGACTCCATGCCGTCGAACGAGGCGCCGTCGGCGAGGCGTTCCCACTGCTCGCGGCCCCACGGCTCGCTGCCCACCAAACCTGCCGCCCGCCGGCGGACGTCGACGGTGGGGATCAGTTCGCGGGCCGGGAAGATCGTCGCCAGCTCGAGGTCGCCGGTCGAGCGCTGGTCGTTGACCCCGAACACGGTCAGTCGGTCGACCTCGTCGCCCCACAGGTCGATCCGGATCGGGGCGTCGGCGGTCGAGGGGTAGACGTCGATGATCGCGCCGCGCCTGGCGAACTCGCCGCGGTGCTCGACCAGCTCCTCGCGGCGGTAGCCGAACTCGACGAGCTGGGCGGCGAGCGCATCGGCGTCGACGATCGAGCGGGGCCGGATCACGATCGGCTCGACCTCGACCGCGCCGGGCCCGAGCTTCTGCAGCAGGGCTCGCACGCCGGCCACGATCACCTGCGGGCAGTCGTCGCCGCGCAGTCGCCACAGCACCTCCAAGCGGCGCCCCATCGTCTCGACGGCCGGGCTGACCCGCTCGAACGGGAGCGTCTCCCACGCCGGGAAGAGGGCGACCGCTCCGGCGCCGAGGTACTGGCTCAGGTCGTCGTAGAGCTGCCCCGCCATCGCTCCGGTGGGGCACGCCACCACGAGGGGGCGGTGGCGCGAGAGGTGGGCGAGCGCGGCGATCGAGATCGGCCGGGCGACCTCGACGACCGCCAGGCGGGCGTTCGGCTCGCCGAGCGCGCGGGTGAGACCCGGTTCGTCGCGCAGCAGCGCCGGGAGCGCCGCCAGCGGCGCGTCGGGTGCGTCAGCGGCCATTGAAGACCCGCATGGCGGCGTCGACACCTTCGGCGATGATCGTCTCGACCGCGTCGGCGGCGCGGGCGATCGCGACGTCGAGCAGCTCGCGCTCGGCGCGCGAAGCCCGACCGAGCACGTGATCGGCGCCGTGCGCCGAGCCCGACGGTTTGCCCACACCGATGCGAACCCGCAGGTAGTCCTGAGTCTTGAGGTGCTGGGTGATGCTGCGCAGCCCGTTGTGCCCGGCGAGCCCGCCGCCGGCCTTGAGCCGCAGCACCCCCGGCTCGAGGTCGAGTTCGTCGTGCACGACGATGATGCGGTCGGGCTGGTCGATGCCGTAACGGCGCACCATCGCCGACACCGCCCGGCCCGACTCGTTCATGTACGTGATCGGGAACGCCAGCACGACCCGCTCACCGCCGAACCGGGCCTCACCGATCAGTGCGTTGTCGCGTCCGGCCTTGAGGGCGGCGTCGTGGCGTTCGCCGAGCAGACGCACACAGGCTTCGCCGACGTTGTGTCGGGTGCCGGCGTACTCTGCGCCGGGGTTGCCCAGCCCGACGACCAGCCACTCGAACGGGGTGCCCTTGCCGGCACGCCGATCGAACAGGCCCATGATCTAGCGGTGTGCGCTGACGGTCACTCGTCGGCGCTGTCGGGTGTGTCGCCGGCTTCGCCGGTTTCGCCCTCGCCGGCCTCGGCGGCGGCCTCGGCGGCGGCCTCGGCGGCGGCATCTTCCTCGTCGAGCACCGGGGTGCGCATCGTCAACACGGTGACGACCGGCAGGTCGGCGTCGGCGGCGGCGGTGACGCCGGCCGGCAGCGCGATCTCGCCCACGGTGATCGTGGTGTCCATCGTCATCGCGGAGATGTCGATGACGACCGAGTCGGGGATGTTGCGCGGCGTGGTGACGACCGACAGTTCGTTCATCGCCAGGTCGACGAGACCGCCGTTGGCCAGGACGTCCTTGGCCTCGCCGGTGAGGTGCACCGGCACCGAGACGGTGATCCCGGCGTCGAGGTTGAGCTGGATGAAGTCGACGTGCGACACGTTGCGGCGCACCGGGTGGCGCTGCACGCCCTTGATGATCGCCGGGTACACCTTGTCGCCGACGGTGAGGTCGAGGATGGTGTTCATGCCCGCCGGGCCCGACAGCGCGAGGCGCAGGTCGCGGCGGCCCACCGAGATGCTGATCGGCTCCATTCCCAGGCCGTAGACGACGGCGGGGATGCGGTCGTCGTGGCGGAGACGGCGCGAATTGGCGCTTCCGGTGGAGCGGCCGGGTTCGGCAACGAGAACTGTCTCAGGCATGGGTGATCAACCTCTACGAACGGTCGGACGAGCAGCGAACCATGCTACCGGCAGGTCCAGCCGCTGCAACTCGGCGCGGCCGTGAGTATGCGGTCGGCTCGGCGGGTCAGGCCAGCACGGGCACACCGGCCATCGCGGCGTCGATCTGCGACTGCGGCAGGTCGTAGTCGACCATCTCGCCGCTGAGGTACTTCTCGTAGGCGGCCAGGTCGAGGTGGCCGTGACCGCACAGCGCGGTGAGGATCACCTTTTCTTCGCCGGTCTCCTTGCAGGCCAGTGCCTCGCGGATCGCGGCGGCGATCGCATGGGTCGGTTCGGGGGCCGGGACGATGCCCTCGGTGCGGGCGAACGTGACCGCCCCCGAGAAGCATTCGCGCTGGGGGATGGCGATCGCCTCGGCGAGCCCGAGTTCGTAGATGTGGCTGACCAGCGGGCTCATGCCGTGGTAGCGCAGGCCCCCGGCGTGGATCGGCTCGGGCACGAAGTCGTGTCCGAGGGTGTGCATCTTCATCAGCGGCGTCATGCCGGCCGAGTCGCCGAAGTCGTACCGGTACTCGCCCTTGGTGAGGGTGGGGCAGGCGGCCGGCTCGACGCAGCGGATCGTCGGGTTCATGCGACCGGCGAGCTTCTCGCGCAGGAACGGGAAGGCGAGCCCGCCGAAGTTCGATCCGCCGCCGGTGCAGCCGACGAGCACGTCGGGGGTCTCGCCGACCTTCTGCAGCTGGAGCAGGGCCTCTTCGCCGATCACGGTCTGGTGGAGCAGCACGTGGTTGAGCACCGAACCGAGCGCGTAGCGGGCCTTGGGGTCGGCGACGCACGCCGCCACGGCCTCCGAGATGGCGATCCCGAGCGACCCGGTGTGATCGGGGTTGGCGGCCAGCAGTTGGCGGCCGAACTCGGTCTGCTCCGACGGGCTGGAGTGCACCGTGGCGCCCCAGACCTGCATCATCGTGCGCCGGTACGGCTTTTGCAGGTAGGAGGCGGCCACCATCCACACCTCGCACTCCATGCCGTACTGGGCGGTGGCATAGGCGAGGGCGCTGCCCCACTGGCCGGCCCCGGTTTCGGTGGTGAGCCGGGTGACCCCCTCGGCGTGGTTGTAGTAGGCCTGCGGCACCGAGGTGTTCGGCTTGTGCGAGCCGGCGGGGCTGACGCCCTCGTACTTGTAGTAGATCCTGGCCGGGGTACCGAGGGCTTGTTCGAGCCGGGTCGCCCGGAACAACGGGCTGGGGCGCCACACGCGGTAGACGTCGAGTACCTCGCCGGGGATGTCGATGTAGCGCTGCGTCGACACCTCCTGCTCGATCAGCGCCATCGGGAACAGCGGCGCCAGGTCGTCGGGGCCGACCGGCTCGTGGGTGCCCGGGTGCAGCGGCGGTGGCGGCGGCGTCGGCAGGTCGGCGATGACGTTGTACCAGGTGGTCGGCATCTCCGACTCGGTCAGATGGATCTTGTGGTCAGGCGTTGCTCCCATGCCTCAAACCTAGCCAGGCCGACCGGGCCGAGGGCGTGTCGGGGCGCGGGGCCGCGGACCGGGGGCGGCGGGCCGACCCGGGCGGCCGATCAGGCGAGGTTCTCGCCGCCGAAGATGTCGCTGACGCTGGTGTCGTCGAACACGGCGCTGAGCGCCTCGGCGATGATCTCGGCCACCGAGAGCACCTCGATCTGGGGCAGCTGCTTCTCGGGCGGCAGCGGCAGCGTGTTGGTGAGCACCACCCTGGCGAGCGGCGCGTTCTTGAGGCGGTCGATCGCCGGGCCCGAGAGCACGCCGTGGGTGGCCATCGCCCACACCTCGGTCGCACCGCGCTGGAGCAGGATCTCGGCCGCCGACACGATCGTGCCGCCGGTGTCGATCATGTCGTCGGTGAGGATGCACAACCGGCCGTCGACGTCGCCGATCACCTCTTTGGCCTCGACCACGTTGGCCTGGCCCTTGGGGCGCCGCTTGTAGATGAACGCGATGTCGGCCTCGCAGTCGTGCAGATGCTGCGCCATGCGCTCGGCGACCTTGATGCGGCCCGAGTCGGGCGACACGATCACGGGAGAGTCGGGGGCCTGGCGCCGGATGTAGTCCTCGAGAACCGGGGCCGCGGTGAGGTGGTCGACCGGGCCTTCGAAGAAGCCCTGGATCTGACCCGAGTGCAGGTCGATCGAGATCATCCGCTTGGCGCCGGCGGCTTTGAACATGTCGGCGATGAGTCGGGCGGTGATCGGCTCGCGACCCTCGGCCTTGCGGTCCTGGCGGGCGTACCCGTAGAAGGGGCACACGGCGGTGATCCGCTTCGCCGAGGCGCGGTAGGCGGCGTCGATCATCGTGAGTTGCTCGATGATCGAGTCGTTCACCGAACGGCCGTCGACGCCGTAGTGGCTCTGCATGATGAACACGTCGCAGCCGCGCACGCTCTCGCCGAAGCGGGGGCGGATCTCGCCGTTGGCGAACTCGACGATGTTGGCCTCGCCGAGGCCCTGGCCGAGGTGGGCGGCGACCTCCTGGGCGAGGCTCGGATGGGTGCGCCCGGAGTAGAGGGCCAGCTTCTTGGTGGTGACCTTCTCCATCGTGCGTCCTCCGTGGTGCGGTGTGGCGTGGTGCGGCGTGGTGCGGTGTGGCGTGGTGCGGCGTGGTGCGGTGTGGCGTGTCAGGCGTCGACGGGTGCAGTGTAGAACGGTCCGGTGTCGGCCCCGGCAGCAACCACGGAACCGGCCGCGAGGTGGGCGTAGGGGCCGACGACGGCGCCGGCGCCGACCTCGGCGTCGCGGCCCACGGTGTGACGCACGGTGGCGCCCGGGCCGACGACGCAGTTCTCGAGCTGGGTCGCCGGGCCGATGTCGCACCCGTCGCCGATCACCGTGGTGCCCTGCAGCAGGGTGCCGGGGTAGATCGTGACGTCACGCCCGAGCCGGGCCGTGACGTCGATGAAGGTCTGGCGGGGGTCGAGCATCGTGACCCCGTTGAGCAGCCAGTGCCGGTTGGTGCGGTTGCGGAACTCGCGTTCGGCGAGGGCGAGTTGCCAGCGGTCGTTGACCCCCTGGGTCTCGGCGGCGGGAGCCTGCAAGGCGCCGACCCGATGACCCATCGACGCCAGCCCGCCGATGACGTCGGTGAGGTAGAACTCGCCCTGGGCGTTGTCGGTGGTGAGGTTGCGCAGCGCGGGGCCCAGCAGGTCACGGCGGAACGCGTAGATGCTGGTGCACACCTCGCGCCCGTCGAGTTCGTCGGGCGAGGCGTCGCGCTGCTCGACGATGCGCAGCACGCGGCCGTCGCCGGCGCGGATCACGCGGCCGTAGCCGGTGGGGTCGTCCATCACGCTGGTGAGCATCGTGGCGGCGTTCGAGTTGGCGACGTGGGTGGCGACGAGCTCGTCGAGCGTGTCGGCGGTGAGCAGCGGGGCGTCGCCGGGCAGCACGACCACGATCGCGTCGTCGTCGTAGTCGTCGCCCGACAGCGCGGTCATGCCGATCGCCGCCGCGTCGCCGGTGCCGTTCTGGGTGACTTGCTCGACGAAGGTGACGTTGGCCCAGGCCGGCGCATGTTCCTGGACCCGCTTGGTGACCAGCTCGGCCCCGTGGCCGACGACCAGCACGGTGTGGGCGGGCTGCAGCTTCTCGAGCGCGTGCACGACGTGCAACACCATCGGGCGCCCGCAGATGCGGTGCAAGGGCTTGGGCCGGTCGGAGCGCATGCGGGTTCCGGCACCTGCCGCGAGCACGATCGCCGAGACGGTCATCGGGGTCTCCGAACTGCCTTCATCGTTCCGGGGAGAGGACTCGAACCCCTATATACGGCACCAAAAACCGCTGTCCTACCATTGAACGACCCCGGACGGTCACCCGACCGGTGGCCCGGCCGTGCGCTCGACACGGTAGCGCCGAAGGGCAGGCGCGCGGGCGGTTCGGTCGCCCGCCGTCGGCCGCGCCGCGTATTCTCGTCGATTGCGGTGTCGGCGTTCCGTCCTGGCGAGTTGGGCGGTAGCGTTCCGAGCCTTATGGGTTCGCTCGTCAAGAAGCGTCGCAAGCGCATGCGGAAGAAGAAGCACAAGAAGATGCTCCGCCGCACGCGCCACCAGCGTCGCAAGTAGCTTCCGTCAACCTGCCCGGCCGTCGCCGTGCCGTCCTCGCCGTCCGATCAGATCTCGATCTGGTCGTGTGGTGACCGGATGGTGGTCGCGACGACGATCTCGGCGCCCTCGTTGCCCAGTGCAGCGAGGGCGTTGCTGTGTTCGCCGTGCACGAACCAGGTGGCGCCGCTGCCGGCCAGGACGGGCGGGAGTCCGCACCGGTCGCCGATGCGATCGCGCCAGCGCGCCAGCGCGGGTTCGACGGCGATCGCCGCCGGCTCGAGGTCGTTCGGGCCCGACGCGGTCGGGCCGCCCAGCTCGTCCCATGCCCGGTACACGGCGGGCGTGCTGACGTGCAACGGGGGGACGACGAGCGTGACCGTGCGCTCGACGTGGGGGAGTGGCTCGACGATCTCGCCGATGCCTCGCACCCGGGCGCGCTGTCCGACCAGGCAATAGGCGACGTCGGCGCCGAGCCGGGCGGCTGCTTCGAGCCCGGACCGGTCGGCGGGCCAGCCCGCCCACCGCAACACGGCGGCCGCGTCGCTGGAACCTCCGCCCAGGCCGCCACCGTGCGGTATCCGCTTGTCGATCGTGACCCGAGCGGACCGGCCGGCCAGCTGCAGTGCCCCGGCGACGAGGTTGGAGCGATCGGTCGGCACCCCGTCGGCGAACCGGCCGACGGCGACGATGCCGTCGCCGGTCGGGTCGATCGTGACGACGTCGTGCAGCGACAGGCCGACCATCTCGGCGTCGATCAGGTGGTAGCCGTCGGTGCGGACGCCGGTGATCCGCAGCGACATCGTCAGCTTGGCGGGCGCCGCCAGCCGCACGACCGGCCGGGCGCTCACCGGGTCACCTCGGCGAGCCGGCACCATGCGGCGAGGCCGAGCTCTTCGGGGCGGGCCTCGGGCGAGACCCCGGCGGCGACGAACTGCTCGGGCGACACCACCCCCGAGAGCGAGCGGCGCAGCATCTTGCGGCGCTGCCCGAACGCCTGCCGGACGAGCGGGAACAGCTCGGCGGGCGCGACCGGCGGCGGTTCGTGGCGGTCGATCCGAACCAGTGCCGACTCGACGTTCGGGCGCGGCACGAACACCGAGGCCGGAACCGTGGCGACGAGTCGGGCGGTGGCCCAGTAGGCGATCTTGACGCTGACCGCGCCGTACTGCTTCGAGCCCGGGCCGGCGGCGAACCGCTCGGCGACCTCCTTCTGCACCATCACCAGCATCGAGGTGACCGCCGGTACCTCGTCGAGCAGGTCACACACCAACGGCGTGGCGACGTTGTAGGGGAGGTTGGCGACCAGGGTCCAGCCGGTGTGCGGGGCGAGGATCGCCGGCCAGTCGGCCGATGTCGCATCGGCCTCGAGCACGGTGACGTTCGGCAGGTCACCGACGATCGACCGCAGCACCGGCACGATGCCGCGGTCGACCTCGACGGCGGTGACCTCGGCACCGGTCTCGGCCAGCGCGAGGGTGAGCGAGCCGAGGCCGGCACCGATCTCGATCACGTGGTCGCCGGGGCCGACCCCGGCCAACCGGGCGATCCGGCGAACGGTGTTGGGGTCGGCGACGAAGTTCTGTCCGAGGTCGCGGCGCGGCGCCAGGCCGCCGTCGCCGAGCAGTTCGTGGATGCGGGTGCGCGAGTGGGTCACCAGATGATCTGCACGGGGATCGGGGCATCGGTGAGATCGCCGATTTGCAGGAACGCGTCGGGGTGCAGCAACACGTCGTCGGTCATCTGGGACACGTCGAAGCCTTCGATCTCGACGTTGTTGATGCAGGTGACGCTGCGGCTGTTGTCGCGGTTGGAGACGGTGACCAAGGCGCCCTGGGGGACGCCCCTCGCCAGGCAACCGACGACGTCGACGATGCTGTAGCGGAACGACGCCCGCCCGTCGATCGATGCCGGCAGCCGGGGGATCGCGATCGTCGCCGGGTCGTCGGCGCGGGCGGGTTGGGTGCCGTCGAGGAAGCCGACCGGGGCGGTGCCCATCGCGTCGGTGGCGGAAGGGGACTCGACGCCGTCGGCGTCGGGGTCGCTGCCGAGGTCGACCTCGCCGACGAGGGTGATCGTCGGCGAGGCCGGATCGGCGGAGTTGTCGCGGTTGAGCAGGAACGCGGCGGGGACGGCGATGACGGTGATCGCGAGTGCGACGGCGACTCGGCGGCGTTGGGCGAAGTCCTGGTTCATGATGCGGTCACGCGGCCCCATTCTGCTCGCTGGAGGGGGCGTCCGCAGGCCGGGTGCGGTGATCGGGGCCGCGACCGGGCACCGCAGCGGCGCCGGTGGGCGCCGGGTGCGGCCTCACGTCGTGGGCCCGCCGTGGCCCCGCGGCTCGTCGACATGTCCGGCCGGCAGCGTGACGGCGGGAAAGGCCACGCCGGCGTTGGCGGTGGTGGCCGACGCGACGGCGTCGAGCGGCACGTCGCGCAGGTCGGCGAGGTACCGGGCGGTGTGCACCACGTAGGCCGGTTGGTTCGTCGTGCCGCGGTGGGGGATCGGCGCCAGGTACGGGGCGTCGGTCTCGATCAGCATCCGGTCGATCGGCACCAGCCGGGCGGCAGCCTGGACGTCGGTGGCGGTCTTGAACGTGACGATCCCCGAGAAGCTGACGAACGCCCCGATGTCGAGACAGCGTCGGGCTTCGTCGGCGCCGCCGGTGAAGCAGTGGAACACGGTGCGGGTGGGCGTGCCCTCGGCGGCGAGCACGTCGAACGTGTCGTCCCACGCGTCGCGGCTGTGGATCACGAGCGGCAGGTCGTGGTGGTGGGCGAGCTGGATCTGCTCGGCGAACGCCCGGCGCTGCACGTCGCGGGGCGAGTGCTCGTAGTAGTAGTCGAGGCCCGCCTCGCCGACCGCGACCACGCCGGGCCGATCGAGCAGATCGGCGATCGTGTCGACGCCGAGCACGGCGTCGTGGGGGTGCAGGCCGACGGTGGCCCACACGTCGGCGTGCTCGGCGGCGACGGCGATCGCGGCGAGGCTGGTGGGCCGGTCGCAGCCGACGCTGATCATGCCGGCGACCGACTGGCGCCGCGCCAGTTCGACCGCCGCCGCCGTGCCGCCCGGCATCCGTTCGTCGTGGACGTGGCAGTGCGAGTCGAAGAACTGGGTCACGGCGGGACGGCTCAGGTGATGCGCGGGAACAGGGCGTCGCCCTTGGTGACCGGGAGGCCGCCCGGATACCCGCCCCAGGCGGCGGCGCCGGGCAGGCGCTGCGCGGCGATGTCGGACGTGAAACCGATCCGTTCCCACACGGCCTGGGCGGTGCGGGGCACCGCCGGGAACGCCAGCAGCGCCACGATCCGCAGCGCCTCGACGGCGTCGCCCATCACCGCGTCGACGGCGGCGCCCGGCTCGAGCTTCCACGGCTCGTTGGCCTCGAGATGGGCGTTGGTGGCGCGGATCAGCGACCAGGTGGCATCGAGGGCCTTGTGGGGGGCGACGTCGTCCCAGCCCCGCGCCGCGCCGGCGTAGGCCGCGTCGGCGGCCCCGGCGAGCGGGCTGTCGGGGCGCGGCGCCGGCCCGGTGCCGCCGCACTTCTTGGCGACCACGGTGGCGACCCGCGCCATCAGGTTGCCGAGGTTGTTGGCGAGGTCGCTGTTGTACCTGGCGACGAGGCCGTCGTAGCTGAAGTCGCCGTCGTGGCCGTAGGGCGTCTCGGCGAGCACGTAGTAGCGGAACCCGTCGACCCCGACGGTGTCGGTCAACTGCAGCGGGTTGACCGCGTTGCCGCCCGACTTGGCCATCTTCTCGCCGTCGACCAGCAGCCACCCGCCGACGCCCCACCCCTTGGGCAGGTCGACGCCGGCCGACATCAGCATCGCCGGCCAGTACACGCAGTGGTGGCGGATGATGTCCTTGCCGATCAGGTGGTAGTCGACCGGCCACCAGTCGGTGTAGGTCTGGTCGGGGTCGCCGAACCCCGTCGCCGAGAGGTAGTTGGTGAGCGCGTCGAACCAGACGTAGGTGACGTGGTCGGGATCCCACGGCAGCGGGATGCCCCACTCGAGGCTGGTGCGGCTGACCGAGAAGTCGCGCAGGCCGCCCCGGATCAGGCCGAGCGCCTCGTTGGCCCGGTGCTCGGGCTTGATCGCCCCGGGGTGGGCGGCGTACCAGTCGAGCAACCGGTCCTGGAAGCGGCTGAGCCGGAAGAAGTAGTTCTCTTCGTCGTAGGCGTCGACCGGCCGCTTGTGGATCGGGCAGAGGCCGCCCTCGAGCAACTCGTCGTCGGTGTAGTACTCCTCGCAGGCGACGCAGTACTTGCCGCTGTACACGTCGAGCTCGATGTCGCCGGCGTCGTAGCAGCGTTGCAGCAGCTCGACCACGGCCGCCTTGTGGCGTGGCTCGGTGGTGCGGATGAAGTCGTCGTTGGCGATGTCGAGGCGCTGCCAGGCGTCGGCGAACTTCGGGGCGATCTCGTCGCAGAACTCCTGCGGCGACTTGCCGGCCGCCTCGGCGGCCTGTTGGATCTTCAGGCCGTGCTCGTCGGTGCCGGTGAGGAACTTGACCTCGTCGCCGAGCAGACGGTGCCAGCGGGTGAGCGCGTCGCCGATGATCGTCGTGTAGGCGTGCCCGAGGTGCGGCTCGGCGTTGACGTAGTAGATCGGCGTCGTGACATAGAACCTGCTCACCCGATGGACGCTACCCATCCTCAGCACCAATACCCTGCACGGTTGTGCCCGCGATCTTCGATGCCGCCACCGCCGTCCGCCGGGTCGACGCCCACCGTTTCGACGCCCACCGTTTCGAGGCCGAGGTGCAGGCCGGGTGGGACATCGGCGGCAACGCCAACGGCGGCTACCTGCTGGCGATCGCCGGACGGGCGATGGCCGAGGCGGCGGGGCGGCCGCCGCTCACGCTCACGGCGCACTATCTGGCGCCGGCCCCGGCCGGGCCCTGCCACGTCGACGTCGAGGTGGCGCGGTCGGGCCGGCGGCTCGCCACCGTTCGGGCCTCGCTGTGGCAGGGCGAGCGCCAGGTGCTGGCGTTGCTGGGGACGTTCGGCGAGCAGCAGACGCCCCCTGACGACGTCGCCCCGTACGTCGACGGTGCACCGCCCGAGATGCCCCCGTACGACGAGTTGGTGCCGCCGCCGCTGCCGCCCGGCAGCGACCCGGACTCGATGTTCGCCAAGCTCGGCACCCGGCTGCGGCCGGCCGACGCCGGCTTTCGTCACGGTGACAAGTCGGGGAAGGCCGAGATCGGCGGCTGGTTCGCGTTCAGCGACGACCAGCCCGTCGACGCGATCGGGCTGCTGTTCGTGTGCGACTCGTTCCCGCCACCGGTGTTCAACACCGATCGCCCGGTGGGCTGGGTGCCCACGGTCGAGTTGACGGTGCACGTGCGCGGCGTGCCGGTGTCGGGGCCGTTGCGGTGTGTGTTCCGCAGCCGGTTCATCCAGGGCGGCCTGATCGACGAGGACGGCGAGGTCTGGGACTCCGCCGGTCACCTGGTGGCCCAGAGCCGCCAGATCAGCCTCGCCCCGCGGCCCTGACGCTCAGGCGAACCAGGTGCGCCGGGCACGGCGGGTGCCGAGCTCGAGGCCGGCGGCGAACGTGCCGGCGGCGAGGCCGGCCGACGCGACGCCGGTCATCGTGCGGCGCACGACGGTCTTGGTGCGCTGGCTGAAGATCACGATCGGCCAGCCGTGGACGCGGGCGTGGCGCTCGAGCTTCGAGTCGGGGTTGACGGCCACCGGGTGCCCGACCGCGCCCAGCATCGGCAGGTCGCTGGCCGAGTCGCTGTAGGCGTAGCACTGCGCGAGGTCGAGACCTTCGAAGCGGGCGAGCTGGCGGATCGCGTCGACCTTGCCCTGCCCGTAGCAGAACGAGCCGTCGAGCTCGCCGGTGTAGCAGCCGTCGACGATCTTGCCGCGGGTGCCGAGCCCGGCGGTCATGCCGAGCGAGATGGCGAGCGGCTCGACGATCTCTTCGGGGGCGGCCGACACGATGTAGGTGGCGCGCCCGGCGTGGCGATGGCGGTCGACGAGCCGCCGGGCCTCGGGCCGGATGCGGCCGAGCAGCACCGGCAGCACCCGCTCGTTGAGAGCGAGCAGGTCGTCTTGGCGTTGCCCCCTGACGAAACCGAGGATGCGGTCGCGGGCGGCGTCGCTGGTGCCGGTGTCGTGGTCGCCGCGCAGCTGGAACATCGCCGCCGCCACCGCGTCGCGCAGCAGCTCGTGGGTGGGCACCAGCTTCATCGCCCGGGCGGCGGTGGCGAGCGTGAACACCGACGACCCGGCGATCAGCGTGCGGTCGAGATCGAAGAACGCCGCGCTGGGGCCGCTCACCGCCACCGAGACGTAGTCGCTCATGGCGTCGAGGGTACCGAGTGGGTGGGCCCCGGTGCGTTCGCGTCGGTCAGGCGAGGCTCACGCATCGAGCGCCACGGCCAGCGCGTACACCCGCCGCTTCCCGACACCGTGGTGGCGGGCCACGGCGGCGACGGCGTCGCGCTTGGTGGCGCCCGCCGCGAGCTCGGCGCGCAGCGCGGCGCGCAGCGCGTCGTCGTCGACGGGCCCGGCGGCGTCGGTGGCCCCGGCGAGCACGATCACGTACTCGCCGCGCGGCTCACCGACGTCGATCTCGTCGAGCGTGCCCCTGACGACCTCTTCGTAGAGCTTGGTGAGCTCGCGGCACACCGCGACCCGGCGGTCGCCACCGCACGCCTCGCGCAGGTCGGCGAGCGTGCGGGTGACCCGGTGGGGGGCCTCGTACAGCACGCTCGTGCGGCGCTCGGCGGCGATCTCGCCGAGCCGCCGGTCGCGGTCGCGTCCCGACCGGGGCAGGAAGCCCTCGAACACGTAGCGATCGGTGGGCAGCCCGCTGATGATCAGCGCCGTGACGGCTGCGGCCGGGCCGGGCACGGCGGCCACCGCGTAGCCGGCGTCGACCGCGGCGCGCACCAGCAGCTCGCCCGGGTCGGAGATGCCGGGGGTGCCGGCGTCGGTGACGACCGCGACGTCGCGTCCCGACCCGAGCACTTCGAGCACGTCGGCGATGCGGTGGAACTCGGTGTGCTCGTTGGCCACCGCCAGCCGCTCGGCGCGGATGCCGGCGTGCTGCAGCAGGCGCCCGGTGCGCCGGGTGTCTTCGCAGCACACGAGTGCGGCGCCGGCGAGCACCTCGATCGCCCGCGGCGCCAGGTCGCCCAGATTGCCGATCGGCGTCGCCACCAACCAGAGCGTGCCGGTCACCGGTCGTCTTCTCGGACCTCGACGATGTCGCCGACCCGCAGGCCCCAGCGGGCGAATTTGCCGCCTTCGGCCTCGATCACGGTGCAGGCCCGCCAGACGGGCACGCCGATGCGGCGCTGGTGCATGTGCATGGTCTTGACGACGGTGCCGTCGTCGTCGACGAAGGCGACGTCGAGGGGGAACCGCATCCCGATCGTGTGCACCCAGCGACACGGCCGCAGCACGAGCGCGCCCTCGAGGTGATCGCGCCCCAACAGCCCTTTGCGGCGGGCCGACCGGGCGTCGGCGACCTCGGCGGAGGCGAGCACTCGGGCGTCATCGGTGACCAACCACGGCACACCTGCAGTGTGCCACGCGCGCGCCGCCGACCGCACCCCCACGGGTGGGGCGGCGCGGGGCCGGCGAGGCCTAACCTCGAGGCATGCGTGTTCTCGTCACCGGTGCGGCCGGGTTCATCGGTTCGCACGTCGCCGAGCGGTTGGCGCCGCTCGGCCACGAGGTGGTCGGCATCGACGACCTGTCCACCGGCGACGTCGCCAATCTGGCCGGCATCCCGATCCGGCTGGTGCAGGCGTCGTTCCTCGACGCCGACGCGCTCGCCGACGCCGTCGCCGGGGTCGACGCGATCGTGCACCTCGGGGCCCGCCCGTCGGTGCCGCGGTCGCTCGTCGATCCGGTGGCCAGCCACGAGGCCAACACGGTCGGCACGTTGCGGGTGCTCGAGGCGGCGCGGGCGTCGGGCCGCGACGTGCAGGTGATCGTGGCGTCGTCGTCGTCGGTGTACGGCTCGAACCCGACGCTGCCGAAGCACGAGGGCCTGGCGACGCTGCCGGTGAGCCCGTACGCGGCGACCAAGCTCGCCACCGAGCAGTACGCGCTCGCCTGGCAGAAGAGCTACGGCATGCGCACGCTGGCGTTCCGGTTCTTCAACGTGTTCGGCCCCCGCCAGGCGCCCGGTCACGCCTATGCGGCGGTGGTGCCGGCGTTCGTCCACGCCGCCCTGCGGGGCGAACCGCTCACCGTGCACGGCGACGGCACCCAGACCCGCGACTTCACCTACGTCGGCACGGTGGCCGATGTCATCGTCGACGCGTTGGGGCGCGGCGTGTCGCACGACACGCCCGTCAACCTGGCGTTCGGCACCCGCACCAGCCTGCTCGAGGTGATCGACCGGCTGCGGCCGATGGTCGACGGGCCGATCACGGCCCGGCACACCGCCGTGCGGGCCGGCGACGTGCCCCACAGCCAGGCCGACAACTCGTTGCTGCGCTCGCTGTTCGCGATCGACCCGGTCGATCTCGACGACGGGCTGTCGGCCACCGTCGAGTGGATGCGCCGGTATCTCGCCGGCGCGTGACCGGCGGCGCCCCGACCCGCCTCGACGCCTGCTCCGCTCGGCGCGAACGATCCGATGGCAGACTGGCGCGATGCAGGCCCGGTCGCTCGTGAAACGGCTGCTCGCCCAGGGCGATCGGCTGCTCGCGCCGGGCAACGGGGTGACCGTGCTGATCTACCACCGCGTCGGCGGCGGGTCGGGCGGCGAGGTCGACCTCGACGTCGACGTCGTGCGGGCCCAGCTCGGGTACCTGGCGGCGAACCACCGGGTGATCAGCCTCGACGCCGCCGTGGCGGGCCTCGCCGACGGCACGCTCACCGGCGACGCCGTCGTGGTCACCTTCGACGACGGCACGGCCGACTTCTGCGACCACGCTGTGCCCGCCCTCGTCGAGGCCGGGGTGCCGGCGACGCTGTACGCGGCGACCCACTTCATCGACACCGGCACCGCGTTCCCGTGGGGCGCCCCGGCGGCGTCGTGGGCCGGCCTGCGCGACGCCGTCTCGACCGGACTGGTCACGATCGGTTCGCACACCCACACCCACGCCCTGCTCGACCGGGCCGCGCCGGCCGAGGTCGGCGCCGAGCTCGACCGCTCGATCGCGTCGATCGCCGAACAGGTCGGCGTCGCCCCGGCCCACTTCGCCTATCCCAAGGCGCTGCCGGGGTCGGCGGCCGCCGAGGGCGAGGTGCGCCGGCGGTTCCGCTCGGCGGCGCTCGCCCGCAGCCGGGTCAACCGGCCCGGCGCGACCGACGTCCATCGGCTGTGGCGCACGCCGGTGCAGCGCAGCGACGGCCGGCGTTACTTCGCGGCCAAGGCGGCGGGCGGGATGCGCCTCGAGGGCGAGCTGCGCGACCTCGTCGCCCGGGTCAAGTACCGCGGCGCCCGCAACTGAACCGTCGGGCACGGTCACGGCGCCACGGCGGCCCAGCGGCGGTAGCGCTCGGCCCAGGCCCGCCACAGCGCGGCGCGGTCGAAGTTGGCCAGCACCCACGGTGGCCCCTGGCGGCCGAGTTCGCGGCGCCGGCCGGCGTCGTCGACCAGCTCGGCCAACGCGCCGGCGAGCGCCCCGGTGTCGCCGGTCGGCACGAGCACGCCGGTGCGGCCGGCGTCGACGGCGTCGACGGTGCCGGTCGCCGCGTAGCCGACCACCGGCACCTCGCAGAGCTGGGCCTCGAGCGGCACGTTCGGCAGACCCTCGCGGTACGACGGGAACGCCAGCACGTCCATCGCCCGGTAGGCGACGGCGGTGTCGTCGAGCCACGGCACGACGGTCACGTGGTCGTGGTCGGGGTCGTGGTCGTGGTCGTGGTCGTGGTCGGGGTCGATCGCCGCCCGCACCCGTGCCGCGACCGGGTCGCCGTGCTCGAACTGGCCGACCAGCAACAGGTGCAGCCCCGGCCGGTCGGCCCGCAGCGACCCGACGGCGTCCACGAGGTCGGCGATGCCCTTGTCGTGGGTGAAGCGGCCGACGAAGCCGATCACGGTCGCCTCGGCGGGGACACCGAGCCGGCGGCGGGCGTCGCCATGCCCCGGCAACGCCGCGGTGGCGAAGCGTTCGGCGTCGACGCCGTTGCCCGATCCGGCGGCGATCACCTCCCCCCGCCCGGGGGCGATCACGCCGTCGCGCTCGGCGACCGCCAGCAGGCTGGCGCTGTTGAACACGACGTGGGTCGCGGCCGTCACCGCCACCCGTTCCAGCGAACGCAGCACGCGGCGCCGCCACCCGGCCGCCGTCTCGAACCGCAGCCCGCGCACGACGTACACCCGCACCGGCACCCGGGTGAGGCGCGCCGCCAGCATGCCGAGCAGCCCGGCCTTGGGGGTCGAGGCGTTCACGATCGCCGGGCGCACCCGGCGGATCAGCCGGATCGTCGCCCACAACGCCAACAGGTCGCGCCCGGGCGACGGCTGCCGCACGAACGGGAGGTGTTCGACCGTCACCCCCCGGTCCCATTCGGCGCCGGGCCGGCCGGGGTCGGCGAGGCGGGCGGCGGCCGTGACCTCGAACCCCTCGTGGTGCACGAAGCCGAGCTGGCCGCGCACCAGCACGGCCGAGACCTCGTCGGTCAGCAGGTAGAGCACCCGGGTCGACCCCGCGAACCCGTCAGAGCGTCTCACCGGCGAACTCGACCCCACGCAGCAGGTTCTTCGTGTCGAACACCAGCGGCGCGTGGGCGGCGATCACGGCCGGGTCGAACTCGGGGTGGTCGACCAGCACGACGACCAGGTCGACGCCGGCCAGCTGGCCGGCGTCGAAGGGCACCATCGGGTAGGCGACGTGGCGGGCGTTGACGTCGGCGATGTACGGATCGCAGA
>DATCZG010000060.1:0-3340 GCA_036526035.1 Ilumatobacter sp.
GGTCGGCTCGGCCCGGCGGGCGGCGATCAGATCACCGAGGTAGCCGGCACAGAACTCGTAGGCCTCGTCGGCCGCGTCGAGCTTGTCGCGCGTGGTGGGGATCTCGAGGCACTGGGTGAGGGCGAGCACCGGGTCGCGGAACCGGGGCAGATCGTCGGCGGGCATGCCGAGCAGCTCGCCGATCACGGCGACGGGCAGCCGGAACCCGACGGCCTCCATGAAGTCGCCGCCACCGGCCGCCTCGAAGCCGTCGAGCAGCTCGGCGACGAGCTGCTCGACCCGGGGCCGCAACTCGTTCACGCGACGCGGCGTGAACGTGCGCGCCACCCGCGAACGCAACCGCGAATGATCGGGCGGGTCGGTCATCAACATCGTGCGGCTGATCGACGAGGTGGACGAACGGGTCCGCCACGAGCCCGACACCGCATCCATCGACGCCGCGAACTGCCGCTCGAAGCGGGGATCGCGCAGGATCGAGCGGCAGTCGTCGTAGCCGGTCAGCAGCCAACTGCGCATCCGTTCGCTGCGGTGCACCGGGGCGAGCTCGCGCAGGCGATGGTAGAGCGGATGCGGGTCGCGGCGGCCCTCCTCGGTGAAGAACAGCTCCTCGACGACCTCCTCGGCCGCACGGGCGTCGAATGCCGATCGGGCATCGTTGGTCGTCATCACCGACTCCTTCCTGGGTCCCCCGGTGTGGGCACGCCGGATGCCCGAGGATCGTCAACCCCGGAACACGTCGCTGGCGGCTGCCGCAACCGTAGCCAGCGCCCGCCGACCGCGGAAGAGACATGGGTCACGCCCACCGCCCTCGGCACCCGTACACTGGGAGTCACTTCATCCAGATGGCCCGAGAGTTCCGGCTCGACGACGGCCAGGCAACCGACCCGAACGGGCACGGTGCCAACGCCGGGCCCGATGAGGAGGACCGATGAACATCCATCCGCCGCCTGTGCCGCCGTGCGGTGATCTCGACGGCACGGCGCCCGAGGCCGGCACATGAGCACGCCGGCGACGGCCGAGCGCCTGTGGGGGTGCGGCGATCTCGACGTCGTGTTCGGCGCCCACCCGAAGGTGGTGGCCCCGTGGCCGGCGGCGCCGCGCCGCAAGCACCGCCCCAAATTCGACGCCGACGCCGTGGCGCGGCTGACGGCCGGCCCGCCCGACCTCGTCGAGGTCGACCCGCGCTCGCTGTGGGCGAGCCAGCCGTGGGTGCTGCGGTGTCACGCCGACTACTACCTGACCGGCCGGTGGGAGCGAACCGGGCTCACCTCGGCCGATCGGCACCTCGAGCTCAACCGGTTCCCGGTCGTCGTCGCCGACCACCGCGACCGGTCGGTGATCGTGTCAGGTCACCACCGCGCCACGGTCGCCCTCGCCGAAGGCCGCCCGTTGCTGGTGCGGCGGCCGGCGACCGGGCCCCGCCACGCGTTGACCCCGCTGTTGTGGTGGGACCCGACCGCCGCACCGGTCACGGTCACCTCGGCCGTGCGATCGATCAGCGCCGGCGAACGCTGCGACGTCCCCGACCGCGACGTCGCCCAGCGGGTGCTGGCCGCCCTGCAGGCGACGGTGGCCGACGCCCCGTGAGCCGCACCCGGGGCGCGACGCGGCGAGTACCGTCGGCGCCATGACGCCTACTGCCTGCACCGCATCGCCACCTCCGGGCCCCGGTACCGCCGGGCGGCGGCGGGTGGCGGCGCCGTGATCGACGGCGGTCGGCTGATCGCCGGCCTCCAGACGCTGCGCGGTTTCGGTGCCCGGGGCAACGGCGTGGTGCGGCCGACGTTCAGCGACGTCGACATGGCGGCTCGCGCCTGGCTGCGCGACGAGATGCTGGCGGCCGGCCTCGACGCCCGCATCGACGGGGTCGGCAACGTCGTGGGTCGCTCGCCCAACCCCGGCCCGGCGCTGGTCGTCGGTTCGCACAGCGACACCCAGCCGACCGGCGGTTGGCTCGACGGGGCGCTCGGCGTGATGTACGGCCTCGAGGTCGCCAGGGCGCTGCTCGAGCACCCCGACACCGCCCACCTCGCGGTCGACGCCGTCGCCTGGACCGACGAGGAGGGCACCTACACGAGCTGCCTCGGCAGCCGC
Organism: Ilumatobacter sp.; assembly: GCA_036526035.1. GTDB lineage: Bacteria > Actinomycetota > Acidimicrobiia > Acidimicrobiales > Ilumatobacteraceae > Ilumatobacter. The sequence goes on from DATCZG010000060.1 coordinate 2,095, forward strand.
TCGTTCGCCGGCCGCCTGACCGACGCCGAGTTCGACGCCACCGACGCCCACGGCGAGTCGGTCGCCGAGGCATTGCGGCGCGTCGGGCTGGTCGGCGTCGAACGGGTGCTGGTCGACCCGGCCCGCCACGTCGGGTACCTCGAGGCCCACATCGAGCAGGGGCCGTGGCTCGAATCCGCCGGCAACCTGATCGGGGTCGTCACGTCGATCGTCGGCATCCGGGCGACCGCCGTCACGGTCACCGGGCAGCAGAACCACGCCGGCACCACCCCGATGGACCGCCGCGCCGACGCCGGCGCGACCCTGTTCGAGTTCGGCGCCGAACTGCCGCGCCGGCTCGCCCCGCTGGCCGGCCCGACGACGGTGTGGACGATCGGCGTCGCCGAGTTGCGGCCCGGCGCCGAGAGCATCATCCCCGGGGCGGCGTCGTGCGTCGTGCAGTTCCGTGACCCCGACGACACCCGCCTCGAGGCGATGCAGGCCGCGATCGACGACCTGGCGGCCGAGGTCGGCGGACGCGGGCCGTGCACGGTACGCACGGCGCCGCGCCGCGCACCGATCGAGCCGACCATCATGGACGGCGCCCTCGTCGGTCACCTGCGGGCCGCCGCCGAGGCCCACGCCCCGGGCAGGTGGGTCGAGATGCCGAGCGCCGCCGGGCACGACCCGATGGAACTCGCCCACGTGCTGCCGTGCGCGATGGTCTTCATCCCCAGCATCGGGGGTGTCAGCCACGATTTCGCCGAGGACAGCCACCACGCCGACATCGTGCGGGGCTGCGAGGTGCTCGCCGATGGCGTCGTGCGCGCCCTCGGCGCGGCGGCCGGCGCCTGACGGCCGCTGGGCCGCTGCCGCCGTCGGCACCGCCGAGTAGATTGCGCCCATGAGTTCGGCGCCGGTTCCCGAGGGGATCTCGGAGCGCGCCTTGCGCAACGGGTACGGCACCTACGAGCCGAGCCTGGCGCGACGCGACCGCGAGTGGTACGTCGACATCCTGACCCAGGCGATCGCCGCCGGGTTCCGGCACTTCGACAGCGCCCAGATGTACGGCACCGAGGAGATGCTCCGTGACGCCATCGACCGCAGCGGGGTCGACCGCCGCGAACTGTTCGTCGCCACGAAACTCGATCTCGACGTGATGGGCTACGACGACGTGCTGCGCACCGCCGACGAGAGCCGCCGCCGGCTCGGCGTCGACATCATCGACCTGTTCTACGTCCACGTTCCCGTCGAGACCTACGACCCC
>DATCZG010000061.1:0-59156 GCA_036526035.1 Ilumatobacter sp.
ACGGCATGGACCTGCTGTCGAAGAACCCCGATCAGCGCCGCATCTGGCAGGCCGACCCCGAGGGCGTCACGGGCACCGCCGTCGACGAGGTGGTCAGGGCGTCGTCGCCGGTGACCCACATGCGCCGCACGGCGACCCGCGACCTCACCGTCGCCGGGCACGACTTCCACGAGGGCGACAAGGTGGTGATGTTCTACGGCGCCGCCAACCGCGACCCGCGGGTGTTCGACCGCCCCGAGATGTTCGACGTCCGGCGGACGCCGAACCCGCACGTCGGCTTCGGTGGCCCCGGCCCGCACTTCTGTCTCGGCGCCCACCTCGCCCGCCGCGAGGTCGCGATCGTGTTCCGCGAACTGTTCCGGCGGTTGCCCGACATCGAGGTGAGCGGCCCGTCGGTGCCGCTGCAGTCGTCGGGGCTACCGCTCGTGGCAGGCCTCAAGCACCTGCCGGTCTCGTTCACCCCGACGGCCCCCGTGGGCGGCTGAGCGCGCCTACAGCGCCACCGGGCCCCCGCCCGCCCAGCGCACCGGTGGCACCGGCCACGCCCGCACACCGGGCGCCAGCCCCATCGCCGCGTAGGCGTCGAGCAGCCAGCTGGCCGGCTCGTCACCGAACACGAAGCCGACCAGATCGACGTGGGCACGGCGGAACGTGGCCCCGTGGCCCTCGCCGATACCGGCCAACACGTGGGCGAACTCGTGCACCAAGGTGGCGGGCGTCATCTGGGTGGCCGCGAGACGCACGACCGGGTCGCCGGCCCCGCGCCGGCGGGCGGACGACGACCCGGCGTCGCGGCGGGCGGCGACGACCTCGATCGCGCCGTGCGGCCACCAGGGCGCCGACGTGATCACCTCGGCCAACGCCAACAGGTCGGCCATCGCCGAGAGCGACTCGAAGGCGGTGCCCTCGAACGCCGCGACCTCGGCGGCGTACACCGCTTCGCGCCCGAGGTCGGCGGTCACCGGCCCGACCCGATCGCCCGCAGCCCACCGATACGGCGCCGCCCGAGGTCGGCGCTGCCGGCGGCGCGGCGACCGGCCTCCCACGCGGTGGCGGTGGCGGCCTTGGGGCGGCGGGCGGCGGCCACCCGACCGAACCGCTGCCGCGCGAACTCGTCGACCCGACGGTCGCGGGCCCGTAACGCAGGCAGCGGCGAACCCGACGGGTGCACGTGCTGCTGGGCCCGATCGGCCGAACGGCGCAGCATCTGGCGGATCTGGTCGGCGTAGCCGAACAGGAACGAGCGCCGCCACTGCTGGGTGGACGCCGCGGTGGCGCGGCGCTCGGCGGCCATGCGGGCCGATGCCTGGACGTGCAGCGAGTGGTAGAGCAGGTCGGTGGTGTCGAGGTCGCTGCGGAAGCCGGCGACGAGCGCGACCGTGCCACGGTCGCGCACCTCGAACACCACCCGGCAACCGTTGGCCTCGGCGACGGCCTGCAACAGCGCCAACCGGCCACGCACGTACGCCCCCCGCCCGAGCAGGTGCTCGCTGATGGCGAGGTCGTCGTCGTCGGCCGCCCGCAGCCGGTCGGGATCGATGCGATGGGCGGCGATCAGTTCGGCCGCCTTGCGGGAGAACGCGTCGGCCTCGTTGGGGTTGCCGGACCGCTCGGCCATCGCCAACAGCTTGCGGACTTTGCCGATGGTGGTTTCGCTGATCGTGGTGGCGGCACGGGATCGGTCGGGGTCGGGCGCAACGGTCATGCGACCACATCTTCGCGAACCGGTGTGACAGCCGGGCACCACCCCACGAGAACCGACAAGAAGTCGGGGCTGGTTCGCTACGATGACGGTCCCACACGCGGCCAAGGTGTTGGTGGTGGCACTTCTGCCTTCCAAGCAGACGGCGCGGGTTCGACTCCCGCTGGCCGCTCGCAACGCCGCGGCCGGGCACCCCCTGCGCGATCGGCCCTGCGCGATCGGCCCTGCGCGATCGGTCGGCTCACCCGAGGATGATCCGCCCGAGAACCCTGCTACCGTCGCAGTCGCGCATGCTTGCGGAACCGCAACGCGTCGCACATGCGGAGACGCCGTGCTGGCGCCACCGCTCACTCAACAACGACTTCTGCCGCCTTGCGGCAGAGGGGGAGGAACCCAACACAATGAAGCGCAACTGGAAGAAGCCAGTCCTCGCGATCATGGCGCTGTCGCTCGTCGCAGCGGCGTGCGGTGGCGACGACGACGATTCGGCTCCGGCCGACACCGAGGCCGAGGCACCGGCCGCGACCACCGCGGCGCCAGCGCCGTCCGGCGGCACCATCACGGTCACCGGCCCCGAGCGCGACGAGTCCGAGGCGGGCTCGTTGCAGGAAGTGCTCGGCGCGTGGGGTGAGGCCAACGGCGTCGAGGTCGTGTACCTCGGTTCCGCCGACTGGGAAGCCGAAGTGAACACCCAGGTCGAGGGTGGCAACCCGCCCGACATCTCGATCTTCCCGCAGCCCGGCAAGCTCGCCGACTTCGCTCGCGCCGGCTACGTGGTCGCCCTGAACGACGAGGCCGCGGCAGCTGCTGCCGCCAACTGGAGCGAGGCGTGGACCGTGTTCGGCAACGTCGACGGCGTCCAGTACGGCGTGCCGGTCAAGTCCGACCTCAAGTCGCTCGTCTGGTACCAGCCGGCCCGTTTCGCGGCCGCCGGCTACGCGGTCCCGACGACCTTCGCCGAGTTCACCGCCCTGATCGACCAGATGGTCGCCGACGGTGGCCCCAAGCCGCTGTGCGTCGGCATCGAGTCGGGCCAGGCCACCGGTTGGTCCTACACCGACTGGGTCGAGGACATGGTGTTGCGTCAGCACGGCGCCGACGTCTACGACCAGTGGGTCAGCCACGAGATCCCGTTCAACGACCCGCGTATCGTCGAGTCGATGCAGACGGTGCTCGACCTGTGGAACGAGGACACCGTGTTCGCCAGCAGCGGCACCATCGCTGCGACGGCCTTCCAGGACAACGGCCAGCCGCTGGTCGACGGTGACTGCTTCATGCATCGTCAGGCGTCGTTCTACTCGGCGTTCATCCCCGAGGGCACGGCGTTCGCCGACGGTTCCGAGGGCGCGGTCGACGTGTTCTACTTCCCGGACATCAACGGCGACAAGCCGGTGCTCGGCGCCGGCACGCTCGCCGCGGCGTTCAACGCCCGTCCCGAGGTGCACGCGCTGCTCGCCTACATGGCGACGCCCGACTACGCCATGGCCCGCCAGAAGGCCCAGCAGGCCCTCAAGGGTGGCGGCGCCGCCCTGTCCGGCTTCCTGTCGGCCGTCAAGGGTCAGGATCCGTCCGTCTACCAGCCCCTCGAGCAGTCGATGCTCAACGTGCTCGAGACGGCGGCGATCGTGCGCTTCGACGCCTCCGACCTGATGCCGGCCGATGTCGGTGCCGGCACCTTCTGGACCGAGGGCACCTCCGCGGTCAACGGTGACATCACCGCCCAGGAGGCCGCTGACACCATCGAGGCATCCTGGCCCACAGGCTGATTCCCGCCTGAATCAGTATTCAGAGTACGGTCAGAGCACCGGTGCGCGAGCGCCGGTGCTCTGACCGTTTCAGGACGACTGCGAAAGGGGTTCCGTGGGCGACTTCCTGACCAAGCTCTGGGACACCGCCGTCGTCGTGGTGATCGCCGTCGCGGTGAGCGCCGCGATCTGGGTCGGGATGAACCTGATCTTCAACCAGGTCCGCGACCACTGGAGCCGTTTCACGGCCGCCGCCTACGGTGCGTGCGGATTCGTGGTCGGTGCCCTCCTGAGCGGGAACCGCATCACGCGGGGTTCCGTTCCCGGTGAGGGCACGTGGGACACGATCGGCAGTTGGTTGTGGCTCCCCCTGCTGAGCGGTGTCGTCGCCGGGCTCGTCGGCTGGCTGCTGGGACGGGTCGACGCCCGCCCCGCCCGGCTCGCGATCGGGGTCGGCGGCCTCGGCGCCGTCGGACTCTTCTCCGGTGCCTGGGTGAGCGACGCATGGATCCCCGAGTTCGCCGCCGTCCCGCTGATCGTCTGGACCGCGATCGGCGCCGCGGCCGGTGCCGCGGCCAGCCTGGTCCGCCGGCGGCCGGCGGCCGGGGCTGCCATGATCGGCGCCGCAGCGGGATGGCTCGTCGGCGCCTGGGCGGCGCCCGACCTCGGGGTCGGGGGCAGCCGGGCGTGGTCGGCGGTCACCCTCGCCGTGCCCGCCGTGTTGGTCGGGCTGCGGATGGCGCTGCGGCCGCTCCCGACGCTGACCGAGCGCAGCGTCTTCGACCAGAAGACCCGGGCCGCCGTGTTCATCGGACCGGCCCTGATCTTCATCTTCGCCACGTTGATCGTGCCGACGGTCCAGACGATCCTGCTGTCGTTCAAAGACCGCGCCAGCGAGGAGTGGGTGCGGCTGGCGAACTACGAGACGATCGTCAACGACCGCAAGAGCATCGACGTCGACGGTTGGAGCAACATCTTCACGAGCCGCCTGTTGTGGCTCGGCGTGGCGCTGCTGGTCGTGTTCGCCGTGCTCGGTGTGCTCGGTGCCCGCCGGACCGGGCACGCCGTCGAGCTCGGCAGCGCGAGCATGGGCCCGCTGATCGCCGGCGGCTTCTTCGTCTCGTTGGCCGTGTTCACCTCGCTGCGGGGCACGATCGTCAACAACATCTGGTGGGTGGTCGTGGTCACCCTCTTTTCGACCGGGCTCGGGCTCGCCATCGCCGTGCTCGCCGACGGTGCCCCCTTCGAACGGGTCGCGAAGTCCTTCATCTTCATGCCGATGGCGATCTCGCTCGTCGGCGCGTCCGTCATCTGGCGGTTCATGTACGTCGCCCGCGACGCCAGCAAGGAACAGACCGGCGTGATGAACGCGATCTGGATCGGCCTCGGCCGGCTGTCGACGGGCCGCGAGGTCGCCGGCACGCTCGTGTTCGCCGTCGTCGCGCTGAGCGGCCTCGGGGCGGCCATCGGCGCCGCCGCCCGCCGCCGGTGGGCCCGGTCGGCGACGCTGGTCGTCGCCACCGCGCTGGCGGTGACCGTCGTCTCGGTGCTGTGGGCGGCACTCAGCCCCGGCGGCGTGCGCGTCGCGGTCGGCCTCGTGCTCACCGCCTCGTTCGCCGGCCTGCTCACCCTCGTGGTCAAGCCGCTGGTCCGCGGCGACCATACGAAGGCGTTCGCGCCAGGGCTGATCGCCGTGCTGCTCGGCTGGTTCCTCCTGCGCTACTGGCAGATCGTCGGCGACGGCCTCGGCGGTCAGCGGCCCAACTCGTCGGGGGAGACGATCTCCGACCCGATCTTCTTCATCCAGGACGGTCCGTTCAACAACATGTGGCTGATGGTGGTACTGATCTGGATCCAGACCGGCTTCGCGATGGTCATCCTCTCGGCGGCCATCAAGGCCGTCCCCGAGGAGCTGCTCGAGGCCGCCAGGGTCGACGGAGCGACCGCCTCGCAGATCTTCTGGCGCGTCACGCTCCCCCAGATCTCGACCACGATCGGGGTCGTCGTGACCACGCTGATCGTGCTGGTCATGAAGGTCTACGACATCGTCAAGGTGATGACCAACGGCAACTTCGACACCGAGGTGCTTGCCAACAGCATGTTCCGTGAGGCCTTCCTCAACCTCGATCGCGGCCTCGGCGCGGCACTCGCCGTGCTGATCTTCGTGTCGGTGCTGCCGATCATGTACCTCAACATCCGCAGGATGCAGCGGGAGGCGTGAGATGAACGACGTGTCGATGCCCACCCGTTTCCCCGACCAGATCGGCGGCACCGGCGTGCTCGACCGGGTGTACCGCTTCATGCGCAACATCCCGAGCTGGGTGCTGTGGCTGGTGGTGCTGATCTGGAGCATCCCGACGATCGGGTTGTTCGTGTCGGGGTTCCGCACCCGCGACGCCCAACGCGCCACCGGCTGGTGGACGATCCGGCCGAGCGATCTCACGTTCGACAACTACGACACCGTGTTCAGCGCCCAGGACAGCCTCGGCAAGTCGTTGCTGAACTCGATGGCGATCGCGGTCCCGGCCACCATCATCCCGATCGCGATCGCGGCCTTCGCCGCCTACGGCTTCGCCTGGATCGACTTCAAGGGCCGCAAGGCGCTGTTCATCGCCACGGTGTCGCTGCTGGCGATCCCGCTCCAGGTCGCGCTGATCCCGCTGTTGCGGCTCTACGTGGGTGGGGCGCACTTCACCATCCCGTGGGCCGACAAGACGGTCACCGTGTTCCCCGATCTCGACCTGGTGAACACCACCACCGCGGTCTGGCTGACGCACTCGGGGTTCGCCCTGCCGTTCGCGATCTTCCTGCTGCACAACTACATCTCGTCGTTGCCGAACGACCTGTTCGAGGCGGCCCGGATCGACGGCGCCAACCACTTCACGATCTTCTGGCGGCTGGTGCTGCCGCTGTCGATCCCGGTGCTGGCGGCGTTCGCGATCTTCCAGTTCCTGTGGACCTGGAACGACTTCCTGATCGCCAACACGATGGCCGGCACCAACCCCGATGCCCGGCCGACGACGATCCTGATCGCCAACCTCGCCGGCGACTTCGGCCGCAACGAGCACGTGCTGCCGGCGGCCGGGTTCGTCCAGGCGTTCTTCCCGCTGGTCGTGTTCTTCGCCTTGCAGCGCTACTTCGTGCGCGGGCTGCTGGCCGGCTCGGTCAAGGGCTGAGCAGCCGGGCTCGACGGCCGACCCGGGCGGCGCCCGGCCTCAGGCCCAGCCGCGGCGCGACAGCTCGGCCCGTAGCGCGAACAGGGCGCGCCGCTCGCCGAGCATGCCGTAGTCGGGGTCGGGGGCAGCGCCCTCGGTGACGGCATGCATGTACTCGGTGAAGATCCCGAGTTGCCGCGCCAAGTACACCCCGTAGGCAGCGGTCGCGTCGTGGCGGCTCTGCCCCATGTCGAGCAGCAGCAGTCTCGCCCGGTCGTCGTCGTGCTCGCAGTGGGCGAGCGCCGCCAGCAGCAACAGCGCGTCACCCGGCACGCTGCGGACGCGGCCGGTCGCCGCCTCGACGGCGTAGCCGCGGATCGGCTCGCGAGCCGAGTCGAACTCGCCGAGTTCGAGATGGGCGATCGCCCGGACGTCGATCCCGCTGCCGAAGACCGGGTTGGCGCCGATCAGTTCGAGGGTCGGGAGCGCATCGCCGGGCCGGCCGAGCAGGATCTGCGCCATCGCCGTGACCCGCACGGCGTTGGAGACCATCCAGTCGTCAACCTCACCATGGTCGGCCAGCCAGCCGAGCCCGAACTCCTCGCAGTCGGCGAACCGGCGACCGATCAGCAGCATCGAAGCCCGGGCCATGCCGAGCCAGTAGGTGGCGACCGCGTTCACGTCGGAGCGTCCACCCGACTCGACCCGGGCGAGCTCGGCATCGGCCTGCCCGAGCAAGTCGAGCACCTGGTCGGCGGCGAAGTAGACCGACATCCAGGCCAGCTTGGCGTGCCCGAGTGCCCGGAACCCGGCGATCGGCGATGTCGTCAGCTCGAGGGCGTTGCGCCGGAAACCGTCCCAATCCTTGACCATGACGCACACATCGGCTGCGAGAGCCGTGACGCAGCCGTGCAGGTCGGGATCGAACGCCTCGCCGTTCGCCTGGGTCCGCAGGACCAGATCGACGGCATCGACCATCCTGCGCTCCCACCAGAAGCCCATCAGGCTGCAGGTGGCCACTTCGGCGGCGATCGGCCAACGGCCGGTGTCGGCGGCCCAGCCGAACGCCACGGAGATGTTGCCGAGGTCGGCGACGAGCCGCTCCCCGTGGGCCATCGAACCGCTCGCCGTGCGACCGCGCCCGGTGGCCCGCTGGTGGAAGTGGGCGAGGTGACGGTCGCGCACCTCGACGGCCTCGCCGGCGTCGACGAGACGATCCTCGGCGTAAGCCTTGACCGTCTCGAGCAGCCCGAACCGCGACCCGGCAGCCCGGTCGGTTCTGACCACCAGCGACTTGGCGACCAGCGCCTCGACCATGTCGATCGCCGCCGAACGCCGCAGAGCGGCGACGGCGGAGAACGCCTCGAGATCGAACCCGCCGACGAACACCCCGAGCGACCGGAACACCCGCTGCTGGTCGGGTTCGAGCAGGTCGTACGACCAGTCGAGCGTCGCCTCGAGCGTGCGCTGCCGGCTGCGCCGCCGGCCCCCCGACAGCAGACCGAACCGGTCGTCGAGCCCGGCGAGCAACTCGTCGGCCGTCATCACCGTCACCCGGGCGGCGGCGAGTTCGATCGCCAGCGGCATCCCGTCGAGCCGCCGGCACACGCCGGCCACCGCCGCCGCGTTCGACTCGCTGAGCTCGAAGTCGGGATCGACGGCTGTCGCCCGGTCGACGAACAGCCGCACGCCCGGCGAGTCGGTGTCGTCGCAGGGCAGCGACCGCAGGGTCACCACCCGCTCGCCGTCGACGTCGAGCGCCTCACGACTCGTCGCCAACAGCACCGACTCGCCGGCCGCCGCCAGGAACCGCTCGGCGAACTCGGCGCACCCCTCGATCACGTGCTCGCAGTTGTCGAGGATCACCAGGGCGTCCTTGTCGGCCAGATACCTGGCCACCTGCGTAGTGGCGTCACCGGCCTCGATCGACATACCCAGACCGTTCGCCACCGCCCCGGTCACGTCGGCGTCGGTCATCGCGTCGGACAGGTCGACGAACCACACACCGTCGCGGCGGTGCACCAGCTCGGCCTCGCCGATCGCGATCGCCAACCGCGTCTTGCCCGACCCGCCGACCGCCGTGATCGTGACCAGCCGCGACCCGGTCAGGAGTTCACGCACCCGTGCGATCTCCTGATCGCGACCGATCAACCGGGTCGGCCGGGTCGGCAGGTTCGACAGCGCCGGATCGACCACCCGCAACGCCGCGAACTCGTGGTGCCCCAACTGGTACAGGTGCACCGGTTCGGCCACGTCGCGCAGGCGGTGCTGACCGAGGTCGGACACCGTGTCGGCGGCCAGCGAAGCGGCGGCCCGCACCGCGTCGGAGATCAGCACCTGGCCGCCGTGCCCGGCGGCCTCGACCCGTGCCGCCGTGTTGACGACCGGCCCGAAATAGTCGCCGCCCCGCTCCTCGGCCTCGCCCAGGTGCAACCCCATGCGCACCCGCAGCACCGGACCCGGCCAACTCGCGTCGGCGAGGGCGCTCTGGGCCACCTCCGAAGCCGCAACCGCATCGGACGCCCGCGAGAACGCCGCTGCGAACGAGTCACCAGCCGTCGCGAACACGTACCCGCCGTGCGACTCGATCGCCGCCCGCAGCACGGCGTCGTGCACCTGCAACGACGCCGACATCGCCGCCCGATCGGCAGCCCACAGCCGCGTCGACCCCTCGACATCGGTGAACAGGAACGTCACCGTGCCCGACGGTCGATCCCCCGGCCCACTCGCCACACCCACCGCACCAGTCTCCCACGCCTCGCTCCCCGCCGGAACCAACCGCACCCGCCCCGACACGATCGGGCGGGCGGCGACGTCCCGGCATCCGATAGCCTCCCGGTCGCATGGCGCTCTCGATCAACTGGCCCCGCTTCGGCGCCGTGCTGTTCGACCTCGACGGCGTGGTCACCCCCACCGCGGTCGTCCACGAGCGCGCCTGGGCCGAGCTGTTCGCACCGTGGGGTTTCACCGGTGCCGACTACCTCGCGTACGTCGACGGCCGGCCGCGCTACGACGGTGTCGCCACGTTCCTCGCGGCGCGCGGCGTCGACCTCCCCTGGGGCGACCCCGCCGACCCGCCGGGTGACGCCACCATCTGCGCCCTCGGCAACCGCAAGAACGAGACGTTCAACGCCGTGCTCGCCCGTGACGGCATCGCCGGGTACCCGGGCACGCTCGCCGTCCTCGACACGCTCGATGCCGCCGGTGTCCCGGCGGCGATCGTCTCGTCGTCGCGCAACGCCCGGCTGGTGCTCGACGCCGCCGGGTTGAGCGATCGCTTCCCGGCCGTCGTCGACGGGGTCACCGCGGTCGCCGAACACCTCGCCGGCAAGCCGGCACCGGCGATGTTCCTGGCGGCCGCCGCCCGTCTCGCCGTGCCGGCCGAACGCTGTGCGGTGGTCGAAGACGCGACCTCGGGCGTCGCGGCCGGAGCGGCCGGGGGGTTCGCGATGGTGATCGGGGTCGACCGCGGCGGCAACCGGGCCGCGCTGCTGGCGGCCGGCGCCGATCTGGTGGTCGACGACCTCGCCGAGACCACCGGCCGGCCGACCGGCCGACCCGACCCGAACGGAACCCGACGATGAAGCTCCGACCGACCAAGGACAGCATCCCGCGGCACCGGTTCCCGGTCGACGCGTGGCGGCTCGTCGAAACCACACCCGACCGCGACGACCTCGGACTCACCGAAACCCTGTTCGCCAACGCCAACGGGTACCTCGGCATGCGCGCCAACCCGAGCGAGGGCCGCGACGCGCACGCCCACGGCACGTTCGTCAACGGGTTCCACGAGACCTGGGAGATCCACCACGCCGAGAGCGCGTTCGCGTTCGCGAAGACCGGCCAGACGATCGTCAACGCCCCCGACGCCAAGCTGCTGAAGCTCTACGTCGACGACGAGCCACTGCTGATCGGCGCTGCCGACCTGCACCGGTACGAGCGGGCGATCGACTTCCGCAGCGGTGTCTCACACCGCGAGCTGGTGTGGCGCACGCCGGCCGGCAAGTCGGTGCGGGTACGCAGCGAACGCATGGTCAGCCTCGTCCACCGGCACCTCGCCGTGCTCACCTTCGAGGTGACGCTGCTCGACAGCGACGCCCCCGTCGTCGTGTCGTCGCAACTGCTCAACCGCCAAGACGTCGTCGACGAGTACGACGCCACAGCCGGTGGGCACGGTCGCGACCCCCGCCAGGGGCGGCGGTTCGACCAACGGGTGCTCGAGCCGCGGTACCAGCGTCAGCTCGACGCCGATCACCCCGCCGGCGGCGAGGTCGCGCTCGGCTACCGCTGCGTCAACAGCGGCATGACGCTGGCGTGCGCCTACCGCCACGACATCGTCGCCGACCGCGGGTTCGAGATCGAGACCCACGTCGGCGGCGACCTGGCGAAGTCGGTGTTCACGTTCGACGGCCGGGCCGGCGACCGATTCAAGATCGTCAAGTACGTCGCCTACCACTCGTCGAAGGGTGTGCCGGCCGCCGAGCTCGCCGATCGTTGCCACCGCACGATCGAGCGCGCCCGCTCGGCCGGCGTCGACGTGCTGCACGCCGAGCAGCGGGCGTGGCTCGACGAGTTCTGGGAGCGCTCCGACATCGAGGTGACCGGCGACCCGTCCGCCCAGCAGGCGATCCGCTGGAACCTGTTCCAGCTCGCCCAGGCGTCGGCGCGCACCCACGAGCAGGGCATCGCCGCCAAGGGGGTCACCGCCGGCGGCTACGACGGCCACTACTTCTGGGACACCGAGGTGTACGTGCTGCCGTTCCTCGTGTACACGAACCCCGAGGCGGCCCGCAAGCTGCTGCGCTTCCGGTACCTGATGCTCGACGCCGCCCGGGCGCGCGCCGAAGAGCTCAGCCAGATCGGGGCGCTGTACCCGTGGCGCACGATCAACGGCGAGGAGGCGTCGGCGTACTACGCCGCCGGCACCGCCCAGTACCACATCAACGCCGCCGTCGTGTTCGCCCTCGAGCGCTACGTCAACGCCACCGACGACGTCGACTTCCTCGCCGGCGAGGCGGCCGAGATCCTCGTCGAGACCGCCCGGTTGTACGCCGACCTCGGCTTCTACGCCGACGACGCGACGGGCAGCTTCCACATCCACAGCGTCACCGGGCCCGACGAGTACACGGCGGTCGTCAACGACAACCTCTACACCAACGTCATGGCGCGCTTCACGATGCGGTACGCGGCCCGGTGCGTCGAGTTCCTGCGCACCTCGGCCCCCGCTGCCCATGCCGAGCTGGTGCGGGTCACCGGGCTCACCGACGACGAGCCGGCCGAGTGGAACCGGGCGAGCGACGCGATGTACATCCCCTACGACGAGCGGCTCGGCATCCACCCCCAGGACGCGAACTTCCTCGAACGCGAGCGGTGGGACTTCGAGCACACGCCGGCCGAGAAGTACCCGCTCTTGCTGCACTTCCACCCGCTGGTCATCTACCGCCACCAGGTGCTCAAGCAGGCCGACGTCGTGCTCGCCATGTACCTGCGGCGCGAACACTTCGACGCCGACACGAAACGCCGCAACTTCGACTACTACGACGCCTTGACCACCGGCGACTCGTCGCTGTCGGCGTGTGTGCAGTCGATCGAGGCCTCCGACGTCGGCTACCCCGACCTGGCGTGGGACTACTTCGAGCAGTCGCTCTACCTCGATCTCGCCGACACCCACGGCAACACCGCCGACGGGGTGCACATCGCCAACGCCGGCGGCATCTGGGCCGCGGTCGTGCACGGCTTCGCCGGGCTCGTCGACAGCGGCGACGTCGTGTCGCTCGAGCCCCGGCTGCCCGACGCGTGGGAGCAGGTGCGCTTCTCGCTGCTGCGACACGGCAGCGACCTGCGGATCACGCTCGGCCGCGACGGAACCGTCGTCGAGGTCGTCTCCGGCGGCCCGGTGCCGATCCGCCACGGCGACACCGTCACGCCGGTCGAGCACGGCCGGCCGCTGCATCTGCCGTCGTGACCGCTGCGCCCCCACGCGACGACCGGGGCCGTGTCGCGGTCAACCGGCGGGCACGACCATCGCGATGCCCCGACCGACGCACATCGTCGCCGGCCCGTGGCCGCCGCGGCGGGAGGGTTCGTGGACGAGCGACGTGAGGATCCGCGCTCCGGAACAGCCGATCGGATGCCTCGGGGCGACCGCCCCGCCGTTCGGGTTCACGATCGGGCGATCGAGTTCCGGCCACGACATCAGGCAGGCCAGCAGCTGCGCCGCGCGACGCAGCTGCGGTCGGTCATCGTTGCCGCTGATCGTTGCCGCTGATCGTTGCCGCTGATCGTTGCCGCTGATCGTTGCCGGTGAGGTGTGTCGGTGAGGTGTGTCGCTCGGGTCGCGGTGTCCCCGGTGGGTCGCCGGCTCATGTCTGGGCATCGACCGGCAACCACGTCAGCGATGGCGGCCGGCCGACATGCGCGTCTTCGAGCATCGCTCTGATCGATTCGACATCGGGGACTCGGACATTGTTGGCGGCAGCGGTGACGATGCGTGCCGCCGCTGCGGCGATCCCGTCGGCTGGCATCCCGATCTCGCCGAGGCCGGTGGGTGCACCGATCGCGATCGCCAGGTCGCGCACGGCGCGCGGTGCCTGGTCGGCGGCGCACCCGAGCGCTCGCCCGATCGCGGGCATCAACGACCCGATCGCCGGGGCGTTGTAGGCGAGGGCGTGCGCCAGGAGCACGGCGTTCATCCGGCCGTGGTCGAGATTGAACATGCCACCGAGGACGTGACAGGCCTTGTGGTGCAAGGCGGTGCCACCCGATGCGAGGGCGATCCCCGCGAGATGCGCCCCGTAGAGCACGTCGGACCGCGGCCCGATGCCGTCGTTCGGTCCGCACACCTCGGGCAGCCCGGTCGCCAGCGCCCGGACGCCCTCGAGGGCGACGACGCCGGTGACCGGGTTCGCCCCCGGCCCGTAGAGGGCCTCGATGCAATGGGCGAGAGCGTTCATCCCCGACGGCCCGGCGATCGCAGCGGGGAGCGACAAGGTGAGTTCGGGGTCGTAGACGACGGTGTCGGGCTTGACCCGGGGGTCGACGCCGGTGCGCTTGTCGCCATCGGCCGATCGCCCCCAGATGGGGGTCATCTCCGAGCCGGCATAGGTCGTGGGCACCGCCACCGACGCGACGTCGCACGAAAGTCTGACCACCTTGCCGAAGCCGGTCGCCGACCCACCACCGATCGTCACGATCGCATCGGCTCGGCGCTCGACCACCAGCGCCGTGCAGCGTTCGGACACGGCATCGGGCACGTGCTGGACCACCTCGGCGAACCGCCCGACCACCCGGTCGCCGAGCGACGCGATGATCGGGTCGGCGATCGCCGATTCCTCCTCGGCGGCGATCACGACGACCCGGCGCGAACCGAGGCGGTCGATCTCGTCGTCGAGCCGGTGGCGGCTGCCGGAGCCGAACACCACCCGCCCGGGCAGCGACTCGGACACGAAGTCGGGGGTCATCGGGCCTCACGCAGCGAGCGCAGCGCGTCGAGCTCGCGATCGGTCGGCGGTTCGGTCTCGGCGAGCCGGTCGGCCACCCGGAGATCCCAACCGGTCGCGGCGCGCACGTCGTCGGCCGACACCCCGGGGTGGACCTGGGTGAGCACGAGTTCGTGGTCGACCGGGTCGGGCCGCAGGATGCCGAGGTCGCTGATCACCTCGGCCGGCCCGCCGCCGCGCAACCCGAGCCGGCTGCGATGGTCGCCGCCGTCACCGAAACCGAACGACGTCACGAAGTCGACGCGATCGACGAACGCCCGCCGCGAGTGACGCAGCGTGATGATGACCCGCCCACAACTCGCTGCGATCTCCGGCGCTCCGCCGGCACCCGGCAGGCGGACCGTCGGGTCGTCGTAGGGCCCGATCACGGTCGTGTTGATGTTGGCGTACCGGTCGATCTGCGCCGCGCCGAGAAAGCCGACGTCGATCCGGCCGGCCTGCAGCCAGTAGGCGAAGATCTCGGGCACCGACACGACGGCGTCGGCGTGATCGGCCAGCACCCCGTCACCGATCGAGTTCGGCAGGCGCGTCGGCTTGGCGCCGATGCACCCCGACTCGTAGACCAACACACAGTCGGGTGCGTGCAGCCGCCTGGCCAGGTTCGCCGCCGTGCTCGGCAACCCGATCCCGACGAAGCACACGGTCCCCGGCGTCAGCGCCCGCGCCGCGGCGACCGTCATCATGTCATCGGCGGTGTAGGCGGTGGTCGGGGTCGCGGTGGTCACCGAGGCACCCCCACCGCAGCACCGATCTCGACCAGCCAGTCGGCGAACGATTCACGGTCGCGCGAGATCTCGTCCCAGCGGGCGTACCACGGGTTGTCGCGCTCGCTGTAGCCCGACGCGTACGACGGATGGGCGCCGCCGGGCACGACGACGACGGCATCGACGACCCAGCCCGGGAGCACGACGCCGTTCACACGCGGGGCGAACGAGTCGACGACCTCTTCGACGGTCACGATCGCCCGGCGGCTCGCCAGCACGCACTCCTTCTGGACGCCGGTGATCCCCCACAGCATGACGTTGCCGTGGCGATCGGCCTGCTGGGCGTGGATGATCCCGACGTCGGGGTTGAGCGCCGGGACGGCCGTCAGCTCCTCCCCCGTGAACGGGCAGGTCACCGTGGCGATCGTGTCGGTGTGCTCGACCAGTCCGGTGCCGACGTAGCCCCGCAGCGCGCCGAACGGCAGCCCCGAGGCCCCGGCCTGCCAGCGTGCCGCCATGCCGGCGTGGCTGTGTTCCTCGATCTCGAGCCGGTGGGGCCAGTGGTCCTGGATCGCCTCGCGGAACCGGTGCAGCGAGCCGACGCCGGGATTGCCGCCCCACGAGAAGATCAGTTTCCGAGCACATCCGGCGCCGATCATCTGGTCGTAGACGATGTCGGGCGTCATCCGCACCAAGGTGAGGTCGCGGCGGCCCTGGCGGATGATCTCGTGGGCGGCGGCGAACGGGATCAGATGCGTGAAGCCCTCGAGGGCGACCACGTCACCGTCGTGCACGTGACGGGCGATCGCCTCGCCGAGGTCGAGGAACTCCATGGTCAGCCCCGCGGGTACCACGGCGGGATGTCGGCACCGACGTTGATCCAGACCGCCTTGGCCTCGGTGTACTCGTGCATCGCCTCGAACCCCATCTCGCGCCCGTAGCCCGACCTGCCGACGCCGCCGAAGGGCGACCCCGGGCTCACCCGCTTGTAGCAGTTGACCCACACCATGCCCGTCCGGAACGCCGCCGCGACACGGTGGGCGCGGCGCAGGTCGTTGGTCCAGAGCCCGCCGCCGAGGCCGTAGTCGGTGCCGTTGATGACGTCGATGACCTCCTCCTCGTCGGAGAACGTGCTCACCGTCACGAACGGGCCGAACACCTCCTCGTGGCAGACCCGGTGGGACGGGTCGGCCCGCACCACGGTCGGCAACACGTAGCAGCCGGCGGCGAGCGCCGGATCGTCGGGCGCCGTGCCACCGGTGAGGATCTCGGCACCCTCGTCGACGGCCACCTTCACGTACGCCAGCACCCGGTCACGGTGGGCCGGCGAGGTCAGCGGCCCCATCTCGGTGCCCGGCGCGAACGGGTCCCCCACCCGGATGCTCGCCGCCAGCTCGACGAACCGGGCGATGAACTCCTCGGCGATCGAGTCGTGCAGCAGCAGGCGGGATCCGGCGATGCACGCCTGACCCTGGTTGTGGAAGATCGCGAACGCCGAGCCGTTCACCGCCGCCGTCAGGTCGGCGTCGCCGAACACGACGTTGGCGCCCTTGCCGCCCAGCTCGAGCTGGACCCGCTTGAGGTTGCCGGCCGACGCGGCGACGATGCTGCGACCGACCGCCGTCGAGCCGGTGAACGAGACCTTGGCGATGTCGGGATGCTCGGCGATGCGCGCCCCGGCGGTGTGGCCGTACCCCGGCAGGATGTTCACCACACCGGGCGGGATCCCCACCTCGCGGATCAGCTCGCACAGCCGCAGCGTCGTGAGCGGCACCAACTCGCTGGGCTTCATCACGACGGTGTTCCCGGCGGCCAGCGCCGGCCCCAACTTCCACGAGGTGAACATCAACGGGAAGTTCCACGGCACGATCTGGCCGACGACGCCGACGGGATCGCGTTGCACGTAGTTCAAGAAGCCCGGATCGACGGGGATCAGCGACCCGTGGAACTTGTCGGCCATCCCGCCGAAGTAGCGGTAGGTGGCGGCGGTTCGCGGCACATCGAGCAGCCGGGTGTCCTTGAGCGGGTGGCCGGTGTCGCGCGACTCGAGCTGTGCGAGCTCCTCGGCGTTGGCCTCGATCGCATCGGCGAGCCGCAGCAGCAGGCGACCGCGATCGACGGCCGAGGTCGCTGCCCAACCGGCGAACGCGCCCTGGGCCGCCGCGACGGCGAGGTCGACGTCGGCGGCGCGCGCCTCGGCGACCTCGGCGAGGAGCGACCCGTCGTGAGGGTTGCGCACCTCGATCGTGGTGCCGGCGGCGGCATCGACGAACTCGCCGCCGATGAAGAGTCGATCGGGTCCTGGCACGGTGCCGGGGTCCTAGAAGTCGACCGGGTGCACGGACGCCTCGCCCCGGGCGATCATCTCGGGGATCCGGTTCGAGCCGTTCTCCCACACGAGCAGCATCGAACGCTTGGGCGAGTAGCCCTGGTGGCGGATGTCGGCCGGCATCGCGGCGACGTCACCGGCCCGCATCGTGACGCGGGCCCGCTTGGCGCCGGTGTCGCGGTCCTCGACGTCCCACTGGATCTCGTCGGAGAGCTGGATGAACCACTCGACCCGGTCGTTGCCGTGGATCACCGGCAGGATGAACTCCTCGGTGGTCGGGCAGTAGAGGCTCTCCTTGCAGGCCGACACCACCGACGGGTTCCAGGTGACGTCCGAACGCGACAGGTAGGCGAAGAGGTTGAAGGCCGCGACCTCCCCCTCGTACCCCGGCGCCGGATCGACGTGGGGCTCGGTCTGGTCGACGTCGAGGAACGCCCGGTTGACCGGGAAGCCGTCGCCGTCGGTGCGGATCTGCTCGTCGCCCGGTACGCCGACCATGCGCTCGGCGACCACCCGCCGGCGGGTGATCGCCTCCTGGTTGCCGCCGTTGCTGGGGCCGAAGGCGCTGCCGGTCTCCATCGGTGCGGCAAACGGGTCGTAGCCTTCGTTCGTCCAGTCGGCGAGCAGTGCCTGGAAGGCGCCGAGCAGCTCGTCGTGCCCGAAGTTCTCGTTGTAGTCGAGCTCGGCCTTGCGGTAGGAGTCGTTGAACCGCCCGGCGAACATGTCGACGTTGCCGTAGTGGTTCATCGTGCCGAACACCTGGTCGAAGTTCACGATGCCGTAGAAGAACCCCCAGGCGACGTCGCGCTGCACGCTGCGCAGGAAGCCGTCGACGGCCATCTGGTGGCTGCCGGTCGGCCACTCGATCGTGGCGAAGTACTCGTCACGGCTGAACGTGAACCCGCCGATCGAGAAGGTCTTGTAGCCCTGGGCGTTGGGAGCCGATTCGGTCATGGTCATGGTTGCGGTCCTCTCGTCGTGCTCGGTGGTTTCACAGTGTCTGGCAGATCTCGGCCCAGCGGAACTGGGTGTCGGGCCCGGCGATCGTCTGCAGGATGATCACCGACGGGCGCCCGGCATCGAAGCGGTAGGCCCGCCCGGCGGGCAGCAGCGCCATGTGGCCCTTGCCCAGCACGATCGTTCCCATCGGAGTTCCGTCCGGGTGGCCGTCGAGGGCGACGGAACCCTCGGCGCTCGGATCGACCAGCGGTGCCGCCGGGTCGATCAGTTCGACGGTCACCTCGCCGTCCATCACCAGAGCGAACTCGTCGTGCGGCGTGGCGCGCCACTCGCTCGTCCCCTCGGCCCGGATCGCCTCGACGACGTATTCGAGGTTCTGCGCGACCGCGATCTTCTCGTAGGGTGCCGCCCGGGAGGCGACCTCGAACACGTTCGAGAACGCGTAGTACTTGGGATCGTCGTTGATCACGTCGACACGACCCTTGGTGTAGTTGTCGAGCGACCCGAACATGGTGGTGTATTCGCCCATCGATGCACCTCTTTCGCGCTGGATCTGGTTCGTGCTGGATCTGGTTCGTGCCGGATCGTACGTAGCCTTGCCGAGTATGTTCGCTATGCGTACACTTGTGCGCATGGCGAACGGAAGTCTCGCGAACCAACGACAGGGTGTCAAGGCGGCACGCACCACCCCGGCCGCCGACCGCAGCGACTTCGTCCAATCGCTGGCCCGCGGGATCGCCGTCATCAGCGCCTTCTCGGCCACCGCCCGACGGCTCACGCTCGCCGACGCCAGCCGCGCCACCGGTCTGACCCGGGCGACGTGCAGGCGGCTGCTGCTCACGCTCGTCGAACTCGGGTACGCGTCCACCGACGGCAAGACCTACGAACTCACCCCGCGGGTGCTCGACATCGGCTACTCGTACCTCGCGTCGCTGCAGATCAGCGAGATCGCCCAGCCGTACCTCGAGGCGCTCTCGGAGGCGGTCCACGAGTCGAGTTCGGTGAGCGTCCTCGACGACACCGACATCGTCTACGTCGCCCGCGTGCCGACCAAGCGGATCATGACCGTCGCGATCGGCCTCGGGTCACGTTTCCCGGCGTACCAGACGTCGATGGGCCGAGTGCTGCTCGCCGAACTGCCCGATGACCGGATCGTCGACGTGTTCGACCGCAGCGACCGCTCGCGGCGCACCCCGTCGACGGTCACGACGTCCGAGCAGTTGCTGGCCGCCGTCGAGACCGTGCGAACCAGGGGCTGGTCGCTCGTCGACCAGGAGCTCGAGATCGGTGTGCGCTCGTTCGCAGCCCCGATCCGCGACGGGCGCGGCACGGCGGTCGCGGCGATCAACGTCTCGACCCATGCGGTTCGTACCGGCATCGACCACATCCACGAGGTGCTCGCGCCGCAGCTCCTCGCGACGGCAGCCGGCATCTCCGAGGCACTCACCCGCCGCTGACCACGATGGACGCCACCACCGAGCAGATCGTCCGGCTCAGCCGACTGCTGCGCGCCAACGGGATCGAGGTCTCGATGGCCGAGACCGTCGACGCCGCCGAGGCCGCCCGCACCATCGGGCTGCTCGACCGCTCGCTGTTCCGCGAAGCGCTGCGCTCGTGCATGTGCAAGGTCACCGACGACGAGCGCCGCTTCGACGCAGCGTTCGACCGGTGCTTCCCGCTGACCCGGTCGGGCGCCGAGAGCACGGTCGACGTGCGGTCGTCCGACGCCCTCGCCGCGGCGCTCGCCGACGGGGACGATCTCGGGCCGATCGCCGGTCGCCTGGTCGACGAGTACGGCGGCCTCGACGGATCGACCCGCGGCGAACGCCACCACCTCCAGCGGGTCCTGCGAGCCGCCGACCTCGCGGCCCTGATGGCGCTCGCCCTGCGGCACCGGCCCGACACCACCTCTGCCGAGCTGCGGGCCAGGATCGACGAGCTCCACCGGCTCCTCGCCGGCGAGGTGCGCGCCCGGTTGTCGTTCGACGACTCGGTGCCCGACCGCGCCGAGAACCTCGAGTTCCTCAACGCCTCGCGGACCCAGCTCGAGGCGATGCGCCGCGCCGTGCGGCCGCTCGCCCGGCGGATCGCCACCCGGCTCGCCCGCCGCCGCCAGCACCTCCGGTCGGGGCGCATCAACCTGCGTCGGACCATGCGGCACTCGCTCGACACCGGCGGGGTGCCCGTGCAACTGTCGCACCAGCGCCGCCGACCCGCCCGCCCCGAACTGTGGGTGCTGTGCGACATCAGCGGGTCGGTCGCCGAGTTCTCGCTCTTCACCCTGACCCTGCTGGCGGCACTCGCCACCGAGCTACCGCACACCCGCTCGTTCGTCTTCGTCGACGCCATCGACGAGATCACCGATCTGCTGGAGCACAACGGTCACCGCATCGAACCGTGGCAGCTGATGCGCAACACCAACGTGATCGGCGCCACCGGCCACAGCGACTACGGCGCCGTGCTCGAGCAGTTCTGGAGCGGGCCGGGCAGGCAGCAGCTCACCGGGCGCACCACGGTCGTCATCGTCGGCGACGGCCGCAACAACCGGCGGCCGCCCCGCGCCGAGATCCTCGCCGAGATCGCCCGCCGCAGCCGGGCCGTGTACTGGCTCAACCCCGAACCACACACCGAGTGGGGCGAGTCCGACTCCGAGATGGCGGCCTATTCGCCGCACTGCCGCAAGGTGTTCGAGGTGCGCGACCTCGAACAGCTGGCGCGCTGCGTCGAGATGATCGTGTGAACCGGTCGCCCCGGCCGGCGATCGAGGAAGTGACGTCCGGCTCTGGCCGACGCGGCCCGGTCGCGGCATCATCGAACGGTGACCGATCGCCACCCGCGCGTCGAACTGATCGCCCACCGCGCCGGGAACCGCACCTCGACGGTGGGGCCGGCGGCGGCCGTCGCCGACACGATCGAGCTCGACGTCCACCAGTTCCGCGGCCGCCTCGAGGTACGCCACGCCAAGGTGATCTGGCCGACCCCGGTGCTGTGGGAGAAATGGGAGCTCGTTCCCCGCGACGCTCCCCCGCCGCTGCTCGCCGACATCTTGGGCGTCGTCCCCGACGGCACGACGGTCTGGCTCGACCTCAAGAGCTCGGCTCCTCGCTTCACCCGGCGGGTGCTGGCCGCGATCGGCGACCGTGCCGACGTCACGGTGTCATCGCGTCAGTGGTGGAACCTGCGACGGTTTCGCCGCGCCGGCGGCATCCGCACCATGCGGTCGGCGGGTACTCGTTGGCAGCGGTGGACGCTGAGGTGGATCCGCCGATTCGGGCCGGACGACGGGGTGGTCGTCCCCGAACGCTTCGTCACGCCGACCGCGGTCGCCGGCTGGCTCGGGCGCACGTCACACGTGGCGGTGTGGGCGGTCGCCGACCTCGACCGGGCGAGCGAGCTCGTCGGGCTCGGCGTGACGGGCCTGATCGTCGACGACCTCGACCTGATCGCCGCGATCGACCGCCGCGAGCGCAGCCTGTGAGCGGCTGACCCGGGACGGGTTCGGCCACCAGCGCTGCGAGAGGTAGAGCCCGATCACGGCCAGGATCTCGCCGATGATGACGTCGAGCACGTAGTGGTTCGCCGTGAGCACCACCGCCACCGCCATCGCCGTCGGCCCGGCGACCGCCAACACCCGCACGACGAGCCGCCGTGACAACCCGAACAACGCGACGCCGGCGAGCAGGTTCCAGCCGGCGTGCAAGCTGGGCATCGCGGCGTACTTGTTGACGAGCGCCGGCGGCTGCAGGATGCGGTACGAGGACGAGAACTCGGTGACCGTGTCCTGATAGAGCGGATCGAGCAGCCGCGGCGGGGCAACGGGGAACGTGGCATAGATCACGATCCCGATCGCGCCCGACACGAACAGCGCGTTGCGCAAGCGGAGGTAGTCGATCGGCCACCAGCGGTGCAGGCAGTACAAGGTGACGATGATCACCGGCCAGTGGCCCCAGATGTACACCCAGTTCGACAACGTGACGAGAACGTGATGGTCGAGGATCAACTCCTGAGCCTGCGTCTCGATGTCGAGCCGCAACCACTCCTCGGCCTCGAGCACCAGCTCGGCATTACGGTTCGACCGCTCGACGCCGCCCTGGGTGACTCCGCGGACCAAGAAGTAGAAGATCGCGGCACCGAACACCAGCGCGAACTGGAGCGCAACGTCCCGCCATCTCTCGCTTCGTTCGATGGTGGTCGTCGAGCGCATCATCGGTCCAGCGGGTCATACGGGCCCACCCACGAGCGACCCCGAGCCGCACCCACCATCTCACCACACCCTCGGTCGCTCTGCCAACGGACCTTGGTCACGAACCCGGGCCGCGCCCACTTCGGCCCTGATCCGCCGTAGACTGGACACTCGGTGCGCCGTTCGGCACGACCCCCCTCGTTCCACCGCCGCCCCCCAGGAGGTCGACGAACGTGCACAACCCGGTGGTGATCCCCGACGTTCGCGCGGTGGTCAGGCACGCATTGCCCAACGTGGTCGAAGGCAAGATCGTGCCACTGGCGTTGTTCGTCGGCTTCCTCCAGGTCCTGGGCACCACCTGGGCGCTGCTGGTCGCCCTCGGCTGGTCGCTGCTCACGGTGGGCATCCGTTCGGCGACCGGGCGCCGGATACCCGGCCTCATCGTCCTGGGTACGGCGGCGCTGATCGCGAAGACGGTCGCCGCCCTCGCGACGGGTTCGATGGTGGTCTACTTCCTGCAGCCGACGATCACGACGGTCGTCATCGGAATGACGTTCCTCATCTCGATCCCGTTGGGCAAGCCGCTCGCCGAGAAGCTCGCCTACGACGTGTTCCCGTTCGACGACGACACCAAGGCCCACCCGCTGATGCGCCGATTCTTCCTGCGACTCTCGGTGCTGTGGGCGCTGACGAGCATGATCAACGCCGCGATCACGGTGTGGCTGCTGCTCACCCAGTCGACCACGACGTTCGTGCTGGCCAAGGCAGTGCTCGGGCCGGCGACCGGCGTGTTCACGATCGGCACGATGTTCTTGTGGTTCCGCCTCGACCTGCGACGTTCGGGCACCCCGCTCGTCTGGACGCGCGCCCGTCTGCCAGCCGTCGCGGCGGCCGCGTAACCGCCACGACGGGTCGGTGGTCACTTGAACGCTCAGCCGGCGGCGGCCGGCTCGGCGAAATGCTCGATGATCGCGTCGGTCCCCGGGTAGAGGGTCGACTCGTGTCCGTCGGTATCCCATCGCACCACGTACGGCGGTGCGCCTGCGTCACCGTGGACCTCGAGGATCTCGCCGACACGATCGTGCTCACCCATCTTGTGACCACGCACGACGATTCGATCACCAACGGCGGCTTGCATGATGCCTCCTCGATGCTGGCGCTGATGTTGCGTCTCCATTGGTAGCCCGCCGGTGGCACCCCGACCAGGGCCGATCGCCCCTTTTCGCCGGTCGGTCGGGCAACTCGCAGATCGCCGCGCGCTCGGCGACGCGACCGCATACCCTGTCGGGCATGTCCGACGTGGTTCGATCCAGCACCCCGCCCGCCGGGCACGATGCCAAGTGACGACATGAGCGACTCCGAACTGCCGCCCCCCGAACTGCCGCCCCCCGCTTCACCGCCGGCCGAACCGTCACGGCCTGCGACCGCGCCGTCGGCCCGACCCCAGCACCGCTACGGCGACCACGACGTCGACCGCCCCGACACCTTGTTCGGGCTGTCGTTCGACTCGGTCAACCGCGCCCAGCAGTTCATGCTCGCGATCGGTGATCTGGCAGCACGCAAGCAGCTCCGGCTGATCGATGCGGTGATGGTGAACAAAGACGAGCACGACCACGTCCGGGTCAAGGAGACGATCGACCCCCAGCCCGGCCGGACCGCGCTCTCGGGCGCGATGTGGACCGGACTGCTGGGCCTGATCGTGGGCGGCCCGGTGGGGTGGATCGCGGGGATCGGCCTCGGAGCAGGGGTCGGCGCGGCGACCGCAAAAGTCATCGACCTCGGCGTCCCCGACGATTGGGTCGACTGGTTCAAACTGGCGGTTCGCCCCGGCACGGCCACCGTGGTGGTGCTGGCGGGCGACATCGACCAGGCGGCCCTGCGCAACGAGGTACGCCGATTCCCGGGCGTCGAGCTGGTGCACACCACCATCCACGCCGAGGCGTTCGGGGAACTGGCGTCGGCCCTCGAGACACGCCCGGCCGACGAGCCCGAGCGGCCCACCTGACCATCGGGCCGCTCATCGCACCGCTCAGCGAGCGGCGATGATTTGGCGCAGGCGCGGGCCGGGAGCCGGCCGGGCGCCCGGATGCTCGATCACCCACGCCGAGATCAAGGTGGCGAAGCGCGCCGCCTCGGCGGCGGACTGCCCGGCGAGGTAGCGCGCCAGGAACGCGCCGGCGAACGAGTCGCCGGCACCGGTGGCGTCGACGAGCTTGTTGGTGGCCGGCGGGATGTGGTGCGCCTGGCCGTCCTCCCACAACAGCGCGCCGTCGGCGTCGAGCTTGAGGATCACGAGCGCGCTCGGATAGAGCCCGTCGAGCCGGCGGGCGATCTCGACCGGGTCGGTCGCCCCGGTCAGCACGGCACCCTCCTCCTTGTTGGGCAGGAAGACGTCGATACCGAGGTCTTGCGTGACCCGCAGGAACTGGTCGACGCCGAGCTGCTGGATCATCTGGAACGAAGCGGGGTCGAACGACAACGTCGCCCCCGACTCGTGCGCCGACCGGGCGGCCGTCCGCGCCGCCGAACGCGGCGGATCGGTGAAGAACGACCAGGCCGTGAGGTGCAGATGGGTCGCGCCCTTGATGATGTCGCGCTGGATCTCGCTCGGCAACAGATCGAAGTCGGCGCCGCGCCCCGACACCATCGAGCGCTCGCCGGTGTGGTCGACGAACACGGCGACCGACCCGGTGAGGTTGACGTCCGACTCGACGAGATGGTGGCGGACCCCTTCGGCTTCGAGGTTCTCGACCGCCAGTTGGCCCATGCGGTCGCGGCCGATCTTGCCGATGAAGGTGGTCGACATTCCGCATCGCGCCGCCCACACCGCGACGTTGGCGGCGCTGCCGCCCGGTGACAGCATCACCTCGCCGAACGTGTCGCCGCCGCGCAACAGTTCGGAGTTGGTGCGGATCAGCACGTCCCAGGCGAAGTCGCCGAGCACACAGAGCTCCGGGGCAGGTTTCGGCACAGCGTCACCGTACCCGCGCCGCGGCCGCCGTAGGGTCCTGGCGATGTTCAGCGTCGGTACCCTCCTCGTCGGTGCGCTGGCCGCCTACATCATCGGGATGTCGAAGACGGGGGTCCCCGGGAGCGCCCTGATCGCGGTGCCGATGTTCGCCTCGGTGTTCGAGGGGCGGCTGATCGCCGGGGCGATCCTGCCGGTGTTGATGGTGGCCGACTTGTTCGCGATCGGGTGGTACCGGCGGCACGCCCGCTGGGACCTGCTCAAGCCCCTGGCGATCTGGGTGGGGCTCGGCTACGCGTTCGGCATCGCGTTCTTCGTGGTGGTCGGCTCCGCGACACGAGCGCTCGAGATCATGATCGGCGCCATCGTGCTGGCGATCGTGGCGATCCAGCTGCGGCGCCTCTGGCACGGCACCCCGCACCGTGCCTCCACGACGGCGACCGCTGCCACCTACGGCACCACCGGTGGCTTCACCACGTTCGTCGCGAACGCGGCCGGACCGGTGATCAACACGTATCTGGTCGGCCTCGGGCTGGGCAAACACCAGTTGGTCGGCACGACCGCGTGGCTGTACTTCCTGATCAACCTCACCAAGGTGCCGCTCTACCTGGCGATCGGCGAGTGGACCGGGGGCGGCCGGTTCTTCACCTGGCGATCGCTGGCGTACGACGTGTTGCTGGTGCCGGCGGTGGTCGCCGGCGTCTACAGCGGACGAGCACTGTTCCGCCGCATCCCCCAGCAGGCTTTCTTGCTGACCGTGCTGGTGCTGTCGGCCGGGGGCGCGCTCAAGCTGATCTGGTAGCGCTCGCCGGGCGGGCCGCCGGCGTCAGCCGGGGGCGTAGTCGTCGTCGTCGGTCGGCTCGATCATGCGCTGCTCGACCACATCCTCGATCGGGGCCCCGATCGGCGCATCCAGCGGCACCTCGACCCCCGAGGCGACGGCGGTCTCGTCGACCAGACGTTCGTCGTCGGGTCGGGTGTCGGGCTCCGGGATCGTCGAAGGAGACTCGCGCTGGGTTGCCATGCCTCCAGGATGCGCCTTCTCGAGCCGTGCGGCCAGTGCCGAAAGCCCCGACGGGTGGCACGGGCAGACCGCTTGCTTTCCGGGTGCGTTCGCGCGCGCGATCCATCTGTGACGCGGGGCCACCTGCCGATCAGCACATCGACTCGAACGAAGGAGCAGTGATGACGAAGAAGTCGACCTCCGCAACGACCGTCGAGAAGACCGCCGCCGCAATGCCCGCCGTCCTGGCCGATCCGTTCTCGAGGATCGGTCTCAGCGAGTGGTTCGACCGCTGGCCCGAGTTGTTCGCCCGCCGTTGGCCCGAGGCGTTCCACGGCATGCCGTTCATCGACGACGGGTTCCGGATGGAACAGTTCGTCGAGGACGACGGCACCGTGGTGGTCCGCGGCGAGCTCCCCGGACTCGACCCCGATCGTGACGTCGAGATCACGGTCGACGCCGACCGGATGACCATTTCCGCCAGTCGCCAGGAGACGCACGAGGACAAGCACGACCACACGTATCGCAGCGAGTTCCGGTACGGCTCGTTCGAGCGGTCGGTCCGGTTGCCGGTCGGCGCCCGCGCCGACGCGATCACCGCGACGTACGTCGACGGCATCCTCGAGGTGCGGGTACCGGTCGACACCGCAGCACCGTCGGTGACCACGGTCCCGATCGCCAAGAAGAAGTGACGACGCCGAGGCGCCGGCGGCCTCCGCCGACGCACCCGGCGGTTCGTGATCGGTTCGAGGGCTTCCTGCGGTCCGTCGTGGCGGGCCCGGCGAGCACCCGGCCCAGACGGCACGGTGATCAGGGTGAGCCGACGGCAGCCCCCAGCGTCGCGTCGAGGTACGGCGTCAGCAGTTCGGCGGCCGCCGTCGAGATGTGGTTGCCGTCGCGGTAGAGCAGCACGTCGCCGAACACCACCGGGCACGCCTCGGCGGTGCACAGCCAGTCGCTGGTCGACGCGAACATGGTGTCGTGGCGGCGGGCGACGTCGCGCTCGACCGACAGCCGCGCCTCGACCACCGCCCGGCTGCGCGGCGCGGTGCAGCGCTCGACGTGACGCAGGTTCTGGGCGAGGCACGCCGGCACGTGGCTCGGAACCGGTGTCGGGGTGTCGCCGAGGATCAACACCCGCGTCGCCGCCGGACGCAGCGCACCCAGCGTGGCGTCGAGCCCCGAACGCCACGGCTCGTCGGCCAGCCCGCCCGGGTTGTAGCGGTACGACGACATCACCACCAGGTCGGGCGGGTCGGCGGCGAACCGCTCGATCACCGCCGACCGCCACTCGTCACACTGCGGGTCGCGGTCGGGGCGCGTGGTGGGCACGTCAGCGGTCGGGCAGCCCTGCTTGGTGAGCGTCTCGAGCCGCCACCCACGCGCCTCGGCGATGCGCTGCAGGGCGGGGAACCACTGGGCGGCGTGCGAGTCGCCGAACAGGGCGATCGTCGTCGCCGAGGAGGCGTCGCCGTAGACGCACGGCCCCGGTCGGGTCTCGCCGTCCGCCAGCATGCAGCCGTCGTCGTAGATCACCGGCTTGTCGCCGAATGCCTCCGACAGCGAGGGGCGCAGGTTGGCCGGCACCTCCGAGACGAGCACCGCCTCGGCCATGGCCGTGGCGTTGGCGGCGATGATCGGGGCGACGGCGGCCACCAGGTCGGCGCCGGCCACCAGGTCGCCGGTCGGATCGCTGGTCGTGCCGGGCGTGCTGTCGAGGGTGCTGGTCGTGCCGGGCGTGCTGTCGAGGGTGCTGGTCGGCACGCTGGTCGGCACGCTGGTCGGCACGGTGGTCGGCACGGTGGTCGGCACGACGATCGTCGCCGATGCTGCCACCGTGCCGGCATCGAGTTGGCGGGGCAGGGCACGCACCACGACCGCCGACCCGACCACCAGCGCGACGAGGGCCGCGCCGCCGACCAGCCCGCGCGCCGGACGGGCGGCCAGCCAGGGCGAATGACGGATCGGGTTCTCGTAGCCGCGGTAGGTCGCCGCGGCCACCGCGACCGACACGGCGATCAGGGCGGCACGCCCTGACGACCCGAGCGGGCCCCAGGCGGCGGCGCCCAGCACCAGCGCCGGCCAGTGCCAGAGGTAGATCCCGTACGACCGCTGGCCGATCCACACCAGGGGCGCCGTGCCCAACAGGCGCTGCGGGCCGCGCGGCGCGGGGTCGATCCCCGACAGCACCACCGCCGCGGTGCCCACGACCGGCCACAGCGCGATCCAGCCCGGGAACGCGGCGTCCCCGGTGAGCAGCAGCGTCGACGCCGCGACCGCCGCGAGGCCGGCCCACCCCGACCATGCCCGGAACGAGACGCCCATCCGCAGCGCCAGCGCCGGACCGACCACGGCGAGCGCCGCGCCCGTCAGCAACTCCCAGGCCCGGGTGGGCAACAGGTAGAAGGCCCACGGCGCGCTGCGTGAGGTGACGAGGATCGACGCCGCCAACGACGCGACCCACGCCACCGCGATCGTCGCGATCAGGGTACGGCGGGCGTGGGCGCGGCTGCGCAACGCGGCCAGCACCACCAGCGGCCAGACGAGGTAGAACTGCTCCTCGACGGCGAGCGACCAGAAGTGCAGCAGCGGCGACGGCGCCAGCTCGGACGCGAAGTAGTCACCCTCCCGGCCGGCGAACACGACGTTGACGACGAACGCCCCGGCAGCGATCGCGTCGCGGGCCAGCGAGTGCCGGGTCAGCGGATCGAGCACCAGCCACCCCACCACCAGGGTCGAGACGATCACCGCCGCGGAGGCCGGCAGCAATCGCCGGGCGCGGCGCGACCAGAAGTTGGGCAGGGACCGGTGGCCGGACCGGGAGACGTCGCGCACCAGTAGGCGTGTGATCAAGAAGCCCGAGAGGACGAAGAACACGTCGACGCCGACGTAGCCGCCCTCGAACGGCCCGATCCGGCCGTGGTACAGCAGCACTGCGACGACGGCGATCGCCCGCAGACCCTCGATGTCGGCCCGGAACCCGGTCTCGCGCTCGGCGCGCAGCCGCTGATGGACCGTCGGCTGCCCGGGCCGTCGCGCCGCGTCAGACATCGGCGACCCGCCGGACCGGTCGCGGCGGAGCGCCGGCCAGGGGCACCCGTCGGGGCCACCGCGCTGCACGAACCGGCGTCATCCCCGAAACGGTACCGAGGCCGAACCCGCACCGGCGCGACAGCCCGGCACGACCCCGACCCGGCAAGGAGGTGACGACCCCCGGGTTGGTATCGTCACCGTCGATGGCGCAGCGACCCGACGTGCAGTTCCCCGACGGGTTCCTCTGGGGCGCTGCGACGGCCAGCTACCAGATCGAGGGCGCCGCCCGCGAGGCAGGCCGTGGCCCGTCGGTGTGGGACGATTTCTCGCACCGCCCCGGCAACGTCCTCAACGGCGACACCGGGGACGTCGCCTGCGACCACTACCACCGCGTCGAGGCCGACGTCGCACTGATGGCCGAGCTCGGGATCCAGTCCTATCGGTTCTCGATCGCCTGGCCGCGCGTCCAGCCCGAGGGGCGGGGCAGGGTCAACGACGAGGGGATCGCCTGGTACTCGCGGCTGGTCGACCTGCTGCTGGGCCACGGCATCGTGCCGTGCCCGACGCTGTTCCACTGGGATCTCCCATCGGCGCTCGAGGCCGACGGCGGGTTCCGCAGACGCGACACCGCGAGCTGGTTCGCCGACTACGCCGCGCTCATGGTGCGCGAACTCGGCGACCGGGTGACGATGTGGTCGACCCTCAACGAGCCGTGGTGCTACGCCTATCTCGGCCACGCCGCCGGGGTCCACGCCCCCGGTCTGCACGACGACCGGGCCGCGGTCGCCGTCGCCCACCACCAGTTGCTGGCCCACGGCATCGCGGTCGAGGCGATGCGCGCCGAGCGCGGCGGCTTGCAGCTCGGCATCGTGATCAACCCCAGCCCGGTCAGGTCGGCCGGGTCGCCGGCGGCCTCGACCGACGCCCTCCGCAGGATCGACGCGATCCACAACCGGTGGTGGTTCGACGCCCTGTTGAACGGCGCCTACCCGGCCGATCTGCTCGCCGACTTCGGCCCGCTCGCCGAGGAGGTGATCCGCCCCGGCGACAACGCCCAGATCGCACAGCCGCTCGACTGGATCGGCGTCAACTACTACTTCGACGTGCACGTGCAGGGCCGGCGCGCCGACGACGCGACACCGGCGATCACGTCGTACCCGACGGTCACCGACGTCACCGAGCCACCGCTGCCCGCCGTCCACACCGACATGGGCTGGCCGATCACACCCGACGGGCTGACCGAACTGCTGGTGCGGCTGCACCACGACCACCCCGACCTGCCGCCCATCTACATCACCGAGAACGGGGCCGCCTACGACGACCCGGTGATCGGCGGGCGGTGCCACGACCCGCGCCGGATCACCTACCTCGACGCCCATCTGCGGGCGCTGCACGATGCGATCGGCGAAGGCGTCGACGTACGCGGCTACTACCTGTGGTCGATGTTCGACAACTTCGAGTGGGCGCTGGGGTACGCCAAGCGCTTCGGCCTGGTGCACATCGACTACGCGACGATGCAGCGCACGCCACGCGACAGCGCCCTGTGGTACCGCGACGTGATCACCGCCAACGGGCTCGCCGCCCGGCATCGCGACGCTCGCCACTGACCAGGCGCGCGACACCCGCGATCGAACCCGCAGTTGACTCGGTCGGGCGGGTTCGCGAACCTGGGTCCATGGCTGGAGAACGATCGGTGCCGTTCAACGCTCCTGGGCCCGGGTTCTGGGCGCTCGACCGATCGCACTACCCGGGGGGCACCACGCCGATCAGCCAGTGGATCATGACCGAGTCGTTGCCGGCCGGGCTCCGGCGGGTGTTCGCCGAGAACGGGGTGCCGGCCGACACGATCGACGTGAAGTTCGTCAACGGCTTCTTCTACTCGCGGTTGCGCCCCCTGATCGGCGGGGACCAGCCGCCGCGCAAGCTGCCCCCACCGTTCGTGCTCAAGCTGGTCACCCGGCTGCACCCGACGTTCCGAGCCCGCACGAAGCGAGCCGTCGCGACGCTCGCGGAGCGCACATCGGTGGCGGTCGCCCACCACTGGGACGCCGAGATCCGGCCACGGGTGAAGGCGGCCAACCTGGCGTTCCAAGAGGTCGACGTCACCGCCGTCGGCGACGACGAGTTGGGTCGACACGTCGGGGCCCTCCTCGACCACGCCCGCGAGCATTTCGAGCTGCACTTCTGGCTGCACGGCCACGATCTCGGCCCCGTCGCCCGGTACCTCCACCACTGCATCGGCTGGGGGCTCGACCCGGCCGCCGCCGTCGCGGCCCTCAGCGGGGCGTCGCCGTCGACCGCGGTGCCGATCGACATCCTCACCCGGCTGCGGGCGATGGTCGACGCGGCCGGGGCGAGCCCGACCTCGCTCGACGACGTCCGGGCGATCTCACCCGAGTCGGCCGCACTGCTCGACGCCTACCTCGACGAACGCGGCAACGTGCTGGCGACCGGGTACGACCTCACGTCGCCGACCCTCAACGAGCTGCCCGGCGTGGTGCTCGGCAGCATCCTCTCGGCGACCCCGCCACCGGTGGTCGACCACGCCGCGTTGGCCGAGGCACTGCGCTCGCGACTCGAGCCCGGCGACCGGCCCGAGTTCGACGCCCTGCTCGCCGATGCCCGCGCCGTGATGGACATGCGCGACGACAACGGGCCGCTGGTCGCCGAGTGGCCGATGGGGCTGCTGCGCCGGGCGTTGCTCGAGGCCGGCGTCCGGCTGACGGCGCGCGGCGAGTTGCACGAGCCCGAGCACGCCCTCGAGCTCACGGCACCCGAAGCCCGTGCCATGTTCACCGGTGGCCTGCCCGCCGCCGCCGAGATCGCCAGGCGGGCCGAACACCGGCGCACGCTGGCGGCGCTCACGCCGCCCGACACCCTCGGCGACCCCGAGCCCGAGCCACCGATCGACGTGATGCCCAAACCACTGGCCGACGGCGTCAAGACGGTGCGCACGGTGATGGGTTTCATGGCGATGGACGGCGGAGCCAAGACCGACCGCCTCGCCGGGGTCGGGATCGGCAGCGAGCCCTACGTCGGCCGGGCCCGCACGGCGGCATCGGCCGACGACGCGATCGAGAAGCTCGAGCCCGGCGACGTGCTGGTCGTGCGGGCGACGTCGCCGGCGTTCAACGTCGTGTTGTCGATCGCCGGCGCCGTGGTGACCGCCGACGGGGGCCTGCTGTCGCACGCCGCCGTGCTGGCGCGCGAACTGGGGATCCCGGCGGTGGTGGGCGCCGCCGGAGCGCTCGACATCGTCGACGGATCGATCGTCGAGGTCGACCCGGTGCACGGCACGATCCGGGTCGTCACCCCGGCCTGAGCACCGGCCGCCGACGCCCCGCTCAGCCGACGCCGAGCAGGTCGACGACGAAGATCAGGGTCTCGTTGGGGGCGATCACGCCGCCCGCGCCCTGGGCCCCGTAGCCCATGTGGGGCGGGATGTGCAGGGTGCGGCGGCCACCGACCTTCATCCCGGCGACCCCGGTGTCCCAGCCCTGGATCACATGGCCGGCGCCGAGCGGGAACCGGAACGGCTCCATGCGGTCCCAGGAGGCGTCGAACTGGCGACCGGTCGACCACGAGACCCCGACGTAGTGAACGCTGACGTTCGAGCCCGCCACGGCCTCGGCACCCTCGCCGACGAGGTCATCGGTGATGACGAGCTCGCCGGGGGGAGCGGTGTCGGGCACGGTCACGTCAGGCTTGCGCATGTGCCCGAGGCTACCCAGCGGCGCCGAGTCCGGCCTCAGCGGCCGATCGCCGCCGCGAGCCCCTCGGGGTCGGCAACGCTGACCCACAACGCCGAGTGGGATCGCAAGCCGATCACCTTGGGCACCTTCTCGACGAACGCGATGCACAGGCCACGCTGGTGGTTGGTGCCGAACGTGAGACCGTCGTCGGCGAAGCTGAGCCGCGGGCCGACCGCCGTGTACCAGCGGTGTGGCCCACTGACCTCGGTGTGATCGACGTTGTCGAGCGTCGTCTCGACCTGGAGCCGGCCGTAGGTGGCGCGCAGGCGCCCGTCGTCGGTGATCGTCACGCCGTCGTCGGCGCCGACGCGCAGCACGGCGAACAGCGCCTTCCAGCGGTGATCGAGTCGGTAGGGGAAGAACTGGTCGCTCACGCGGCCGTCCCTTCGATGATCGCCCGCAGCTCGGGCCAGGCGGCGGCGAACCCGGCGTGGAGCGGGCGGCGCTCCACCTCGTCGGGGGCGTCCCAGGCGATCGCGTCGGTCTCGAAGTTGATCGACGCCCCGAACTCGGCGGGCACCTCGACGACGAACGTGGTGTACGACCAGTCGCTGGCGGGGGCGAAGACGGTGTGGCCCAGCACACGGTGCCCGGCGGGGATCGCGCCGATCTCCTCGCTCGCCTCCCGCAGAGCGCCCTCGAGCGATGTCTCGCCCTCGTCGAGCGCCCCACCGGCGCACGACCACGTGCCACCCTCGTGGGCGAAGGCCGAACGCTTCTGCAACATCACGCGCGGCCCGTCGGGAAACCGAACGACGAAGACCGCCCCGGCAGCGCCGTAGACACCCCAGCGCACGTGGCCGTCGGAACACATCATGAAGCCGTCGCCGCTGCGCCGCACCCAACCAGCGTACGGCGCTTCGGTGCGACCGACCCAGCCGATCGGACCGGCGGCCCCGGCCACGCAGCCGGTCACAGCTCCCAGAGCTGCTTGGCGGCGGTGACCGTCGGCATCCCGATCTCGCCGGTGGAGGCGCTCTCGGGCCGGTAGGCGCCGCCGACCAGGGTGCTCAGGGTCGACCCGACGCTGTGGGCCAACGCCCGCGGGTCGTACCCTCCCTCGAGCACCACCACCACCCGGCGGGCCGGCACGAGCACCTGCAGCCGACGCGCCAGATCGGCGTAGTCGCCGGCGGTGAGCCGCAGCCCGGCGAGCGGATCGTCGCGGTGCCCGTCGAACCCCGCCGAGATGATCAACCAATCGGGGGCGAACCGTTCGACCACCGGGATCACGACCTCGTCGAACGCCGCCCGGTACGTGTCGCCGGCGGTACCGGCCGGGAACGGCAGGTTGAGGTTGGTGCCGGCCGCCGCCGCACCACCGGTCTGACGCAGCATCCCGGTGCCCGGGTAGAGCGGCGACTCGTGGGTCGACACGTAGAGCACGTCGGGCCGGTCGTAGAAGATGTCCTGGGTGCCGTTGCCGTGGTGCACGTCCCAGTCGACCACGGCCACCCGCTCGCCCCCGGCGGCGAGCCGGGCGGCGCCGACCGCGGCGTTGTTGAACAGGCAAAACCCCATCGCCCGGTCACGTACCGCATGGTGCCCCGGGGGCCGACCGCCGGCGAACGCCACGTCGCACTCCCCCGCCCGCAACGCTTCGATCGCCCCCAGCACGGCCCCGGCGCTGCGACGCGCCGTCGCCCACGAGCCGGCCGTCGCCACCGTGTCGGGGTCGAGGTCGCCGCCACCGGCGGCACAGAAGCGCTCGAGTTCGACGATGTAGTCCATGTCGTGCACGAGCGCGAGGTCGTCGATCGAGGCCTCCTCGGGAAACCGCCACTCGGCGGCCTCGTCGAGACCGGCTTCGTGCACCCCGGCCAACGCCGCGTCGAGCCGACCCCGGTGCTCGGGGTGCCAGTCGGGGGTGCGGTGCTCGTCGTGTTCGGCGGCAGCGAACACCATCAGCGGCGACGTCACGCCACCAGCCTGGCACGCCTGCGAGCGCCGTGCACAGACGATGCGTTGCGATTCCGACCCCACCCCGCCACTACGGTCGCGACCTGTGACCGGATCCTTCCTCCACCCCTTCGCGAAGCCGACCAGCGACCGGTTCGTCTC
This sequence comes from Ilumatobacter sp., assembly GCA_036526035.1. Classification (GTDB taxonomy): domain Bacteria; phylum Actinomycetota; class Acidimicrobiia; order Acidimicrobiales; family Ilumatobacteraceae; genus Ilumatobacter. The sequence continues at coordinate 35,092 of DATCZG010000061.1, forward strand.
CCTCGTGCGCGGCGACGGCGCCCTCGTGTGGGATGCGGCCGGCAACGAGTACATCGATGCGATGGCGAGCCTGTGGTACTGCGCGATCGGGCACGGCCGCGCCGAGATGGCCGAGGCGATCGCCGCCCAGGTCACCACGCTCGAGGCGTACTCGTGCTTCGACCCGTTCACGAACCCGGCCGCCGACGCGCTGGCCGACCGGGTCGTGTCGCTCACCCCCGTTCCCGACGCCCGTGTGTTCCTGTGCCAGTCGGGGTCGGAAGCGGTCGACACCGCCATGAAGTTGGCGCGCCAGGCGCACGTGCAGGCCGGCCACCCCGAGCGCACCCTCATCATCAGCCGGATGCGCGGGTACCACGGCACCAACTACGGCGGCACCTCGGCGCAGGGCCTGCCGCCCAACAAGGCCGGCTGGGGCGAGCTGCTGCCCGAGGTCGTGCAGGTGCCCAGCGACGACGTCGAGGCGCTGGCGCGGCTGATGGCCGAACGCAGCAGCGAGATCGCCGCCGTCATCACCGAACCGGTGCAGGGCGCCGGCGGCGTCTGGCCGCCCGAGGAGGGCTACCTGGCGGCGCTGCGGCGGCTGTGCGACCAGCACGGCGCCTTCTTGATCTTCGACGAGGTCATCACCGGGTTCGGCCGGCTGGGCGAGTGGTTCGCCGCCGACCACTTCGGCGTGATCCCCGACCTCACGACGTTCGCCAAGGCGGTCACGTCGGGCTACCAGCCCCTCGGCGGCGTGATCGTCGGGCGGGCGGTGCGTGACCGGCTCGAGGCCGACACCGAGTTCAAGCTGCTCACCGGCTACACGTACTCGGGCCACGCCACGGCCTGCGCGGCGGGCCTGGCGAACCTCGCGATCATCGAACGCGAGGGGCTGCTCGAACGCGCCACCGCGATCGGTGCCCGGCTCGGTGCCGGCCTGCGGTCGATCGCCGCCGACGGCCTCGTCGACCACGCCCGCGGCGCCGGCGCGATGTGGGCGGTCGGCACCCACCCCCACCAGCACGCCGACCACGTGCGGGCCCGCATGCTCGAGCGCGGCGTGATCACCCGGGCGATCGCCGACCATTCGGTCACGTTCTGCCCGCCGCTGATCACCTCCGACGAGCAGATCGACCGGATCATCGACGTCCTCGCCGAAGCTGCCGGGTGATGCCATGGGACGTCTCGACGAGCTCGACCTGACCGCCCAGCTGACGACGAAGGAATACGAGGAGCGCCTCTACCGGGCCCAGCGCAAGCTGCTCGCGTTGCGCCTCGACATGGCCGGCCTGCTCGAGGACCGCCAACTCGGCCCCGGGGTGCTCGTGGTGCTCGAGGGCTCGGATGCCGGGGGCAAGGGTGGCGCGATCAAGCGCGTCGTCGAGTCGCTCGACCCGCGTCACTACCGCGTGTCGGCGTTCTCGAAACCGACCTTCGACGAAAAGCGCAAGCACTTCCTGTGGCGCTTCTGGAAGGAGGTGCCCGGCCTGGGCGGGTTCGTGTTGTTCGATCGCAGCTGGTACGGACGCGTGCTCGTCGAACGGGTCGAGGGGTACGCGACGCCGCCCCAGTGGCACCGGGCCTACGAGGAGATCGTGCAGTTCGAGCGCAATCTCGTGCTCGAAGGCGTGATCGTCGTCAAATTCTGGCTGCAGATCAGCCCCGAGGAGCAGCTGCGGCGGTTCGAGAAGCGCCAGGACGACCCGTTGCGGCGCTGGAAGCTGACCGACGAGGACTGGCGCAACCGCGACAAGCTCGACCAGTACACGGCGGCGGTCGAGGACATGTTCGCCAGGACCGACCACTCGCTCGCCCCTTGGCACCTCGTCTCGGGCGAGCAGAAGCGGTGGGCCCGGGTGCAGGTCATCGAGACCCTGATCGAGCGCATCGAGGCCGGCATCGCCGACTTCGAGAGCCCCGTCGGTGTCGACGACGGTTGGACCTGAACGCGAAGGCGGCGGGCGTCAGTCGCGTGGGGTCCACCGCGCCACGGTGAGCGTGCGCCCGTGGGCCACCACCCACGTCGTGCCGCCGTCGGTGATCAGCTCACCGAGATCGTCGGCGTCGGCCGGGGCGACGAACTCGATCTCGCCGACACCGAGCCTGGGCACCGCACCACGCTGCAGCACCTCCTCGAGCACCGCCCAGTGCGCGGCGTTGTTGACGTGAGCGAGCGGGTCGAGATCGGCGCACCGGAACTGCCACGCCTCACGATTGACCTGCGGCGACGGCACCGCCGGCAGGCTGAGCCTCGACGACACCGACCGGCCGCCGGCCGACTCGCCGTACACCGCGTCGAACTCCCGGCCCAGCCGAGCAGGACGCCCCGACTCGGGGTCGACCTGCACCCACAGGCTGACGGCGTCGATCGCCGCACCGTGTTCGCCGACCACGGCGGTGCGCCGCTCGGCCCAGCTGCGACCCGACCCGGTGCAGTAGGTCGTGAGGTCGACGCGTTCACCGAGGCGCGCCGCGTGGTCGACGCGGATCAACGTCCGCCGCACGATCCAACCGAAGGGGTTCGGCAGGCCGGCGTCGAGCGCGTCGTCGCTGGCGACGTCCTGCAGGTAGCGGGCGATCGCATCGAGCCGCAGCTCGCCGGCCGGGTCGACGTCAGCGAGCCGGACGGTGCGATGGGCGCGGTACCGGCGGCCGCGTGGGGGCAGCGGCAGCAACTCGCGCGCCGGCAACTCGCTCACGCCCGGCCGTCCCGCACCAGCACCGACGTGTGGTCACCCTCGGTGCGTTCGAGTTCGAAGCCGAACCGGCGGTACAGCCTGATCACCGGATTGCGCTCATCGACGCTCGCACTCACCCTCGACACCCGCTGCAGGAGCTCGCGCAACAATGCGCTGCCGACCCCGGCACCGCGCGCCTCGTCGACCACCGCGATCGCGAGCTCGGGGGTTTCGTGATCGACGAACCCGAACCCGTCGACGAGCCGCACCCACGCCGCGCCGATCGGTCGGCCGTCGGGAGCCTCGGCGACCACGCCGACGTCGCCCGCCATGGTGCCGAACCCGACGTGGTACCTGGCGATCGCCGGCTCGTCGAGGACCGAACGCTCGAACGCCGGCTCGCCGGGCGGCACGAACAGCGCCTCGTACTGCATCTCGCTGATGAACGCCTGGTCGGCCGATGTGGCCGGACGAACCGAGTACGACGGCTCCATGAGTCCAGCGTATGCCGCGAAAGCCTCCCGGTCAGCACGGCGGCCGCCACCCGAACGAGCCGCGCCGGCCGTGACCCGCCGGGGCGGCTCAGAACATGCGCACCAACGCGGTCGCCGACGCCGCCGCCAGCACCACGACGACGAAGGGCGCCCGGCGCCACACCAGCACCGCCGCGACCGCCATGCCGACCGCCCGGGAATCGAGCTGCAGCCGGGACCCGGACGCCACGCTCAGCTGGACGATCACCGCCATCACCACGGCAGCCGGGATCAGCGTGGCGAGCCGGCCGAGGGCTGGTTGCCGGGCGAGCAGGTGGCCCCCGACGAACATCCCGAGCAGGCGTTGGCCCCACACCCCGGCGGCCAGCACCGCGATCACCGTCCAGGTCACGTCGTCTCCTCCGGCGCGGTGGCGAGGGCGACGAACGCACCGACGAGGCTGGCGATCACCGGGATGCCGGCCGGGGCGAGCGGGATCAACAGCAGGCACAGCCCGCCACCGACCGCCGCCGCGAGGGCACCCGACCTGCGGCGCAACAAGTTGCCGATGATCGCCAACAGAGCGGCCGGGAACACCGCGTCGAGACCGAACCGATCGGCGTCACCGATGACATTGCCGAGGAACACGCCGACGACGACGCCCGAGAACCACCCGAGGTACATCGCCGCCGTCACCCGCCAGAACACCCGCACCACGTCGCGGGGTGCGCGCTGTTGGACCGCCAGGGTCACGTTGGGGTCGAACGACTGCACGGCGGCCGCCGCGCGGTGCCAGCGGCCGACCTGCAGACGCGACCCGAGGCTGACCGCGAGCAGCCCGAACCGGGACGCGACGACCCATCCGGCGAGCACGGCGGCCACCTGGGTGCCGCCCGCGTCACGCACCGCGAGGTAGGCGAGCTCGGTGGTGGCGGCGTTGATCGCGAGTGCCGCGCCGACGGTGAGCGCCTCCGACCCCACCCGGTCGAGCACGAGCACGTTGACCGTCACCCCGAGCGCGAAGAACGTCAGGCACAACGCCCCGAGATCACCCCACCCCGGACCCGGCCGCACTCGGTCGTCGCCTGTCACCCCCGCATTCTGGCAGCGGCCCGCCCACCTCGGCGGAACGGCGCCGGGCGGTGTTTACTGGCTGGTGATGGGCAAGATGTTCTCGACCGACCTCCATCGCGCCGGTGATCGCACCGGTTCTGTGGCGGGCGTCCCGGCGACGATCCGGCCAGGGGCCGGGGCGGGCACCGACGGGTGGAGCCCACCGATCGCGCCCGGCGACGGGACGGCTTGAGGTGGGGCGCCGCGTGCCGGACGACGCCGAACGGCTCTGGAACCCGTTCGATCCGCTGTTCCGGGCCGACCCCTACCCCTACTACGACCGTCTGCGCAGCGAAGCACCCGCCTACCGGTCACGTCCCGAACAGCTGGTGCTGACGCGGTACTCCGACGTGTTCGAGGTGCTCCGCAGCAACGATGTCAGCCGCGACGTCGAGGCCAACGCGATCCTCGACGAGTCCAACCCGATCGCGGTGCGCCGGCGCACCCGCCGCCGCACCGGCGCCAAGAGCATCCTCAACCTCGACCCTCCCGACCACACCCGCCTGCGGCGGCTCGTGTCGCAGGCCTTCACCCCGCGGGCGATCGAACGGCTGCGGCCGCGCATCGAGCAGATCGTCGACGAGGTGCTCGACGTCGCGGCCGCCCGCGGCTCGATCGAGTTGATCGACGACCTCGCCTTCCCGGTGCCGTTCCAGGTGATCTCCGAACTGTTGGCGATGCCCACCGGACGCGCCGACGAGCTGCGCAGCTGGAGCCAGACGCTCACGATCGGTCTCGAGCCGACCGCCACGATGGCCGACCTCGACGCCTCCGAGGCCGCCATCAACCAGCTCGTGCCCTACCTGATCGAGATCATCGCCGACCGCCGCCGGCACCCCGGCGACGACCTGCTCAGCGGCCTGCTGGCGGTGGAGGACCAGGGCGACACGCTCAGCTTCGAGGAACTGATCTCGTTCGTGGTGCTGCTCTACGTCGCCGGCCACGAGACCACCGTGAACCTGATCGGCAACGGTGTCGTCGCCTTGCTGCGGCACCCCGACCAGCTGGAGCGCTGGCGCCGCGACCCGGCGCTGGACACGGTCGCCGTCGACGAGTTGCTGCGGTACGACGGGCCGGTCCAACACACCGTGCGGGTCGCGATGTCGCCGATGACGTTCGAGGACGCCCACGGCGAACCGGTCACCGTCGAGCCCGGTCACACCCTGCTGACGGTGCTCGGCGCCGCCAACCGCGACCCGGCGGTGTTCGACGATCCCCACCGGCTCTGGCTCGAGCGCCCCAACGCCGGCCGCCACACCGCGTTCTCGGCCGGGATCCACTACTGCCTCGGCGCGTCGTTGGCGAAGCTCGAAGCGGGCGTGGCGATCACCCGGTTGATCCGACGGTTCGACCATCTCGAACCGGCCGGCGAGCCGCACTGGCGCGACCGCATCACGATCCGCGGCGTCGATCAGCTGCCGCTCACGGTGCGCTGAGCGCCGTCACGGCTGCTGCAGCAACTGCACCAGCGAGCTCGTGTCCCAGCGCGAGCCGCCGCGCTCGACGACCTGCTTGTACAGCTGGTCGACCAGCGCCGTCACCGGCAGGCGGGCCCCGATCCGATCGGCTTCCGCCAGGCAGATGCCGAGGTCCTTGCGCATCCATTCGACGGCGAACCCGAAGTCGAACTCGCCGGCCGCCATCGTGCGGGCCCGATGCTCCATCTGCCAGCTGCCGGCGGCGCCCTTCGAGATCGTCTCGACCACCTCGTCGACGTCGAGGCCGGCCCGCTGGGCGAAGGCGACCCCTTCGGCAAGGCCCTGCAACAAGCCGGCGATACAGATCTGGTTGACCATCTTCGTGGTCTGCCCGGCGCCCGCCCCGCCCAGCCGGCGGCACTCGCGGGCGTACGCCATCACGATTTCGCGCGCCGCGGCGAAGGTGTCGGCGTCGTCCGACCCGCACATCACCGTGAGCAGCCCGTTGACCGCACCCGCCTGGCCGCCCGACACCGGAGCGTCGACGAACCCGATGCCGCGGGCCGCGCACGCCGCCGCCAGCTCGCGGGCCACGTCGGCCGACGCCGTGGTGTGGTCGACCAGCGTGGCGCCGGGCACCATCGCCGGGACCGCGCCGTGCGCCCCGAGGGCGACCTCCCGGACGTCGCGGTCGTTGCCGACGCACATCATCACGAACTCGGCCCCCTCCACCGCCTCGGCAGGCGTCGGCGCGGCCTGGTGACCGTGCTCGGCGACCCACTCGAGCGACTTCGCGGCCGAACGGTTGTAGACGGTGACCGAATGCCCGGCAGTGGCGAGGTGACCCGCCATCGGGCCTCCCATCACACCGAGTCCGAGGAATGCGACCTGAGCCATGGGGCGAGTCTCGCAGGTCGCTCGACACCTCGCGAACTCCGCGCGAGCCCGCCGCACCCCGGCGGGGTGCGGCTACTTCGAGGTCTTCTTCTCGGGCTTGAGGACGCCCTTGGCGAGCGCCTCGTCGAGATAGGCCTCGGCCTCCTCGGACGACACCTTGAGCGCCGGGGAGATCTCGCTGATGAGGTTGACCCGGGCCCGCTCGTACATGGTGCGCTCGGCGGCCGAGAGCGACGCGTCACGGTTGCGGGCGGCCAGGTTCCTGACCACCTCGGCGACCTGGTAGACGTCGCCGCTCTTGAGCTTCTCCTGGTGGTTCTTGAACCGCCGGCTCCAGTTGGACGGCACACGAGGGTCGGGCTTGGCCAGCACGGCCACGAGGTCCTCGAGTTCGTCGGCGCTGACCGGCGGGCGCACGCCCACCTCCTCGGCCATGTCGACGGGCACCTTCAGCACCATCTCGCTGATCACGGTCTCGAGGACGAGATATTCCTTCTTCTCGCCGAAGGCTTCCATCTTCTTGGTGCCCTTGACGACGCAGGCGCCGTGCTGGGGGTAGATGACGGTGTCACCCTTCTTGAAGTTCACGAAATCCCTCTCACCCTGCCTGCACCCGGGGGCCCGGAACGTCAAGGATACCGCGCCCCCGACAGGATTCGAACCTGCGACCTCGTCATTAGAAGGGACTTGCTCTGTCCGGCTGAGCTACGGGGGCACGGTCAGATTACCCAGGCCGCGCTCAGACGATGTCGATCCGGCGGCCCGGCGCCCCCTCGCCGCCCGATCCCGGCGTGCCGCCCGCGATCACCGAGCCGGACACATCACCTGTGATCCGGTCGATCCGCCACCAGCCGATCGAGTCACCACCGGCGGCCGGTGTGGCCACGGCGCCCGGCGCACCGACCACCGGCGGCGCCGCACCACCGGCGCCGCCGCGGATCGTCGAGTCGGCGATCACGAGGTCGCCGACGCCGGCGGTCACCAGACCGATCGACGGCCCCCCGGCGCCGGCGCCGCCCCAACCACCCTGCCCACCAGCGCCACCGGCACCACCGGCGCCACCCGCCCCGGCGACCACCGCCCCGCCACCACCACCCGGTGCGCCCGAGCCTCCCCGGCCGCCGGCCGCCCCGGCCGACGGTGCGCCGCCGGCGCCCCCGGCACCGCCGGCGCCACCCGTCAACACCGATTCGCGCAACTCGACGCGGGCGACCGAACGCAGCGTCACCGCGACCGACCCGAACCCGCCGGTGCCGCCGGCGCCGCCCGATCCCCCGGTGCCGCCGGCGCCGCCACCGCCGCCACCACCACCGGCGAACCCGGCCAGCCCGCCGCCGCCGCCACCACCGCCGCCCGGCAGACCGGACGCGCCGCTCCGACCGGCGGAGCCCGAGCGGCCCTGCAGGTCGAGCCGCACCCCGGCGGCACCACCGGCCCCGCCGATGCCTTCCGCGCCGCTCGCCCCGGGCGCTCCGGGGGTGCCGTCCGTCCCCGGCTGGCCACCGGCGGCGCCGCCGCTGCCGCTCGCGCCCGGCACCGCCCCCTCGCCCCCGTCGCCGCCGCGCGTCACCGCCAGGCCGGCCACCGCGGCGGCGCCGATCCGCCCGTTCGAGCTGTTGCCGTCGGGCGACGGCGACGGGTCGGGAGCGGCGGCGCCCGGCACACCGGGGCCCGCGGTGCCGCCGGACACCTCGCTGTCGACCAACTGGAACGTGGCGGCGCCGTCCACCGCCACCCCGACGCTCACCCCGTCCTGGACACCGGCGCGGATGATCGAGTGCTCGATGCGCAGCGAACCGATCGACGTCGCATCGACCACCGGTGACCCCGACCGCTCGGCGCCGGTGAACTCGAGCGCGGACAGCGTGTACGACCCACCGCCGACGATGACGAGACGCCCCTCCACGAATGAACGCGCCCCCTCGACGCGTTGCCAGGCGGCGTCGTAGCCACCGTAGATGCTCATGGCGTGCCCGACGGTGGCGTCCAACACGTAGGCCGTGCCGGCTCGGCGCACGTACACGTCGGTGCCGTCGGCGCGCGAATCTGCTTCGGCGACGGCGACCGCCAGGCTGCGATACGGCTGCTCGCGGGAACCGTCACCCTGGCCGGGACCGGCGGCGGCGTCGACGAACACGGCCCGGTCGGCCTGCTCGAACACGTCGACCCGGAGCGCGTCGGTGGCGATGTCACCGGCCCGGCCGGTGACGGTGACCTCGAACGCCAACGTCGCCGGACGCGGCGGGGCGACGAACGTGACGGTCGCCCCGATCAGCCGGCCGCGCCCGTCGGTGACGTCGGGCCCCGCCGCCTGGCGCCACACGACCGACTGGTTCGACTCGCTGAGGTCGAACGCCCGCAGCGTCACCACCTCGCCGGCATCGACGGCCAGGTCGGCACCGGCGTTCGCCACCGCGACCGGCGGCGCAACGGTCGTCGTCGACGAGGTGGAACTGGAGCTGGTGGTGGTCGCCGGCAGCGGCAACGGCGTCGTCGCCAGCACGCCGGCGGGCGGCGCCGCAGCCGAGGTGGTCGTCACGGCCCCTGGGGCAGCGGTCGTCGCGGTGGACGACCGATCCGGCCCCTGGCCATCGCCGCGCGACATGATCACGGCGATCCCGGCGATCAGCACGACCGCCGCGGTGACCGCCAGCCCGATCACGTAGCCGGGCCGCAGGAACTGGGGCCGGGCCGGCGGCGGCACCGGCCACGGCGCCGGGGAGCCGAGGGGATCGCTCACCCCGTTCACGGTAGTGGCCGGGGTGGGCGAGCGAGCCGCACCCCGGGCCGGACCGCCGGTGGCGGCTCAGCCGATCGTGCGGCGCAGCAGGTCGAGGGCCGAGATCACCGAGAACTGGCGCATCTGCTCGCGCCGGCCCGGCAGCCGCATGGTGCGGGTGAGCTCGCCGCCGGGCCACACCAGGCCGACGCACAACGTGCCGGCGGGCATCCCGTCCTGCTCGGACGGGCCGGCCACGCCGGTGAGCGCCAACCCGACGTCGGCGCCGAGCACCCGCAGCGCGCCGCGCGCCATCTCGAGCGCCGCCGGCTCGCTGACCACCGGCCCGGGCGGGACCCCCAGCACGTCATGCTTCACCTCGGTCGCGTACGACACGATCGCGCCGCGCAGCACGTCGCTGGCGCCGGCGATGTCGGTCAGGCGCGCCCCGACCAGGCCACCGGTGACCGACTCGGCCAGGCCGAGCGACCACCCGCGGGCCCGCAGCAGGTCGAGCACCACCGATTCCATCGACTGGTCGTCGACGCCGTACACCAAGCCGCCGAGCTCGGCGCGCAACCGGGCCTCCCAGGTGTCGAGCAGTGCCGCGCCGGCAGCGGCGGTCGGCGCCTTCGCCGTCAACCGCACCTTCAGCCCGTTCCAGCCGCTCGCCAGGAACGCGAGGGTCGGGCTGCCCGCCTCGTCGAGCTCGGCGATCAGGCCCGAGAGACGCTCGGCGAGGCCGCTCTCGCTCTCACCCCAGGTCAACAGCGTGCGACTGGCGATCACCGACGGGTCGCCGGCGCGCCGCTTGAGCTCGGGCAGGATGCCGCGCTCGAACATGTCGTACATCTCGTGGGGCACACCGGGCACCGCGAACACGACCTTGCCGGCGTCGCCGACCGGGCAGATCAGCCCGGGGGCCGTGCCGCGCGTCTGCGGAATGATCGTGGCACCGACCGGCACCATCGCCTGGCGGAGGTTGTTGTCGGGCATCCGCCGGCCGCGGCCGGCGAACATCTCGCGGATGACGTCGGCGACCGCCTCGTCGCGCACCAGCTCGACCCCCATCACCGCCGCGATCGCGTCGCGGGTCAAGTCGTCGTGCGTCGGGCCCAGCCCGCCGCACATGATCACCGCGTCGGCGTCGTCGAGCATCCGGCGCAACATGACGGCGATACGGCCGACGTTGTCGCCGACCTTGACCTGCACGAGCGAGTCGATGCCGTGGGCGGCCAGCTGTTCCCCGATCCACGCCGAGTTGCTGTCGATGATCTGGCCGAGCAGCAGCTCGGTGCCTACGGCGAGCACGTCGCAGCGCATCGGTCAGCCCGTGTTCGACCCGGCGAGCGACCGTTCGGCCGGCCGCGAGTGCCAGAGGTACTGACCGGCGCTCACCATCGACAGACCGACCGCGATCCACAGCAACGTCACCCAGAACCACTTGGCGTCGACGGCGAACCACGGCCACAGCGCGAACCCGACGGCCAGCTGCTGGAACAGCGTCTTCCACTTCGCCGTCTGGCTGGCGGGGATGCTGACCCCCTTCGAGGCGACGAACGTGCGGTACACGCTGATGACGAACTCGCGGCCGGCGATCAGTGCCACCGGCAGCAGCCAGAAGACGTCGCGGGCGACGAGGGTGAACATCGCCCCGAGCACGAGCACCTTGTCGGCGAGCGGGTCGAGGAACGCCCCGGTCGACGTGGCACCGTGGCGCCTGGCGAGGTAGCCGTCGATCCCGTCGCTGACGCACAACACGAACCACAGCCCGAACGCGATCCACGAGCCCCGGTTGTGGTCGGGGATCACCAGGAACATCAGCGGCGACAGCAACAGGCGGCCGGCGGTGATCGCGTTCGCCCAGGTGGCCACCTTGCTCGGGTCGACCGGCATCAGCCGAGCTCCCCGTCGACCGACCCGCCGGCGGCCACCAGATCGGGCCCCATCGCGTCGATGATCCGCACCTCGCTGAACTCCCCCACCTCCAGATCATGCCCGACGTGCACGACGCCGTCGATCTCGGGCGCTTCGCGCGCGCTGCGGGCGACGCCCGGTTCGTCGACGAGCACCCGGATCTCCCGGCCGATCATGTCGTCGCCGCGGGCCGCGGTGATGCCGTCTTGCAGTTCGCGCAGCTCGGCGAGCCGCTCGTTCATCAGGCCGCGCGGCACGGCGCCGTCGAGCGTGTAGGCGTGGGTGCCCTCCTCGGGCGAGTAGGCGAAGAACCCGCACCAGTCGAGCTGGGCGTCCTCGACGAACCGCAACAACTGGTCGTGGTCGGCCTCGGTCTCGCCCGGGTAGCCGACGATGAAGTTCGAGCGGAACGCGGCGCCCGGTTCGCGGTGGCGGATGTCGGCGATGCGGCCCAGGAACCGGCCGCCGTCGCCCCAGCGGCGCATGCGGCGCAACAGCGACTTGCTGACGTGCTGCAGCGACAGGTCGAAGTAGGGCACCCCGGTGGCGCAGATCGCATCGATCAGCTCGTCGGTGAGATCGCTCGGGTACAGGTACAGCAGGCGCAACCAGTCGACCCGCTCGGCGATCGCCTCGACCAGCGGCACGATCGAACCGGCACCCAACTCGGCGGGGCGGTCCTTGCCGTAGGACGCGAGGTCCTGGGCGACCAGCACGATCTCGCGGGCCTGCAGCTCGTCGACCTCGGTGAGGATCTGGGCGATGTCGCGGCTGCGCTGTGGGCCGCGGAAGCTCGGGATCGCGCAGAACCCGCACGAGCGATCGCACCCCTCGGCGATCTTGACGTACGCCCACGGAGCGACCGACTTCGGGCGCGGCAGGTTGAGGAGATCGAGCTGAGGCAGCGCCGCCGAGGTGACCGGGATCAGCTTGCGGCCGCCGGCGGGCTGGTGGACGGGCACGCCGAACCCGGCGACCTGGTCGACCTCGGGCAACGCCGCAGCGAGCTCGTCGCCGTACCGCTCGGCCATGCATCCGGTGACCACCAGGCGCGAGCCCTGCGGGCGCTGCTGGTCGATGACCAAGATGGTGTCGATCGACTCGCGGCGGGCCTCGTCGATGAACGCGCAGGTGTTGACCACCACCAGATCGGCCGCGCCGACGTCGGAGGTCTGCTCCAAGCCGTCGGCCAGCAAGGTGCCGATCAACTTGTCGGAGTCGACCTGGTTCTTCGGGCAGCCGAGCGTCTCGACATAGAAGCGCTGCGACATGCCCGGTGAAGGCTAGCGGCGCGATCCCCGACGGCCGTGACGGCGGGCGTACGGCTCCGTACGCGCGAGACTGCACCGATGAGCACCGACATCGAGTTCTGGGTCGACCCACTTTGACCGTGGTGCTGGGTGACGGCCCGTTGGGTCGTCGACGAAGTGGCACCGCACCGTGACCTCCAGGTGGTCTGGCAGCCGATCAGCCTGCTGTTCAAGAACGACCCCGAACCCGGCTCCGACTATCACCAGCGCACGATGGTCGGCCATCGCATGCTGCGGGTGATGGAGGCGGTTCGCGCCGAATCGGGCGACGCCGCGGTGTTCGACTGGTACTGGCGGTGCGCGACCAGCATCCATCACGATCACCGGCGCGATGGCGACCTCGGGGATCTGCTCGAGCAGATCGGGCTCGACCGGGCGCTCGCGGCGGCGGCCGACGACGAGCGCTGGGACGTCGAGATCCGCGCCCGCATGGAAGCCGGCCTGGCGCTGACCGGCGACGACGTCGGCACCCCGATCATCGCCTGGCGCTCCCCCACCGGCGAGGCGCGCGGGATCTTCGGCCCGGTCATCACCGAGGTGCCCGACACCGAGCAGTCGCTGCGGCTGTGGGACGCGACCGAGACCCTCGCGTTGATGGACGGCTTCTGGGAGCTCAAGCGGATCCGCACCGAGCGCCCGCGCTTCGGCGACCGCCCCGACGTGTGATGCCCCCCGGCGCGCCGCGTCAGGCGGGCCAGGACGGGGCGGCGGCGCCCGGCAGCGGCACCTCGAACAAGTTGAGCATCATCGAGATCAAGCAGTAGTAGCCGATCAGCGTCGAGAGCTCGACCAGGCCGACTTCGCCGAGCAGCGCCTCGGCGGCGCCGAACGTGGCGTCGTCGACCCGGCGATCGTTCAGCAGCTGGGTGGCGACGGCGTGCACGATGCGCTCGTCGTCGCGCTCGAACACCGGCGCCACCCCGGCTCGCAGCGCCTCGACCACCGCGACGGAGACCCCGTGCTCGATCGCCATCGGGGCGTGGGCGAAGAACTCGAACTCGGAGCGCCAGTGGGCCCCGACGGTGCAGATCGCGACCTCGCTCAGCCGGCGCTCGATCGAGGTACGGAACCGCAGCAGGGCACCCAGCGACGACAGTCGGCGACCGATCTCGGGCACGTGGACGAAGGCGTTGAACGGGCCGACCAGGCCGCCGTGGTCGTCGAACAGCGCGACACCGCCGCCGCGGCTGTCGACGATGCCGTCCCACACCACGCCCTGTTCGTCGCTGAGTTCGGATCGGGAGAGCGCACGCAGTCGAGCCATGCCGCCACCGTAGACCGCGCTCCGCGCCGACCTCGGCTCGGGGTGCTCACGGCGCCGCCGTGGCGCCGCGAGCGGCGACCGTTGGTTCAGAGCCGGCCGTTGCTCTGCAGCAGCTCGAACTCCTCGACGGTCATCAGCACTTCGCGGGCCTTCGAGCCCTCGCTCGGGCCGACGACCCCGCGCTGTTCGAGCAGGTCCATGATGCGACCGGCACGGGCGAACCCGACCTTGAGCTTGCGCTGCAGCATCGACGTCGAGCCGAGCTGGCTGCGCACCACCAGCTCCATCGCCTGGCGCATCATCGCGTCGTCGTCGTCGTCGCCGGCCGAGAACGCATTGGCGTCGGAGGTGACGTCGAGGCCGTCGCCGAACGACATCTGCTGCATCGCGCCGGCAACCCCGGCGGCGGCGTCCGAGTCGCCCTCGACGTTGGAGGAGTAGACCGGCTCGGGCGCCTGCTGGCGCCAGTGGGCGACGACCCGGCGCACCTCGTCTTCGCTGACGAACGATCCCTGGATGCGGTTGGGGACCGACGAGTTGCCGGGCAGCAACAACATGTCGCCCTTGCCGACCAGCTTCTCGGCCCCCGGCTGGTCGAGGATCACCCGCGAGTCGGTGAGCGACGACACGGCGAACGCGATCCGCGCCGGCACGTTGGCCTTGATCACGCCGGTGATCACGTTCACCGACGGCCGCTGGGTGGCGATGATCAGGTGGATGCCGACCGCCCGCGCCTTCTGGGCGATGCGGGTGATCGACTCCTCGACGTCGCGGGCGGCGACCATCATCAAGTCGTTGAGCTCGTCGACCACGACCACGATGTAGGGCATGTGCTCGTAGGACGAGTCGTCGGGGTCGACCCCCGGCGGCGGGGGGACCTCGCCGCGGGCGACCGCCGCGTTGTAGCCGGTGATGTCGCGGAAGCCGACCTCGCTCAACACGTCGTAGCGGCGCTCCATCTCCTTGACGGCCCAGCCGAGCGCGTTGGCCGCCTTCTTGGGGTTGGTGACCGGCTGCGTGAGCAGGTGCGGGAGCCGCTGGTACTGCCCCATCTCGACCTGCTTCGGGTCGATCAGGATCAGGCGCACCTGGTCGGGGGTGGTGCGCATCAGCAGTGAGGTGATGATGCAGTTGATGCCGCTCGACTTGCCGGCCCCGGTGGCACCGGCGATCAACAGGTGGGGCGTCGTCGACAGGTCGAGGAACACGGCCTTGCCGGCGATGTCCTTGCCGATCGCCACCTCGAGCGGATGGGTGGCGGCGGCGGCCTCCGGCGACACCATCAGGTCGCCGAGCGCGACCAGCTGACGGCGGTGGTTGGGCACCTCGACGCCGATCGCCGAGCGGCCGGGGATCGGCGCCAGGATGCGCACGTCGGTGGCCGCCATCGCGTAGGCGATGTCCTTCTGCAGGCTGGTGATGCGGGCGACCTTCACGCCGGCGCCGAGCTCGAGCTCGAAGCGGGTCACCGTGGGCCCCACCGTCATACCGATCAGCTCGGTGTCGACGCCGTGCTGGGCGAGCGACTCCTGCAGGGTGCGGCCGCGCTGTTCGATCTCGGCCATGTTGACCGCCTGCTGACCGGCCTGCTTGAGCAGGCTCAGCGGGGGGATCACCCACTCGCCCACCTGTTCGCCGTCGATCGGCAGCGACGGTTGGTCGGGGCCCGGCTTCTTGCGGCGTCGCCCGGCGCTCCGGGCCGGGGCGGGGTCGGAGAAGAACGCGTCGTCCTCCTCGGCGCCGTCGTACAACGCGGGTGCGATCGGCTCGCCGTGCACGTCGGGCGCCCCGGGGCGGTGCTCGTCGCGACGGCGCCGGCCCCACCCACCGCCGGATCGCCCGTCACCCCGACGGCCAGAACCCGGATGGCTGGTGCCGTCGCGATCGCTGCTCAGCGTGGAGAGGTCGGAGATCGCCCGTTTGGCGGCCCGTCCGAGCGGACGGGCGACGCTGCCGACGCCGCGCCCGGTCGTGGCCGCCATCGTGCGCAACGACGTGCTGGTGATCAGCAGCACACCGCCCAGGAACATCGCGATCATCACGACCATCGCCCCGGCGGTGGCGACGAGGGCCTGCAGGGGCCCGGCGAGCAGCGCCCCGACCCAACCCCCGCCGTCACCGAGCTCGTCGAGGTCGGTGATCGAGTCAGGGGGTCGGACGACGTGCAGCACGCCCAGCACGGCGAGGCCCACCAGTCCCCATCCGATCACCAGGCGGGTCGGGCTGGACGACTGCCCGCGCTTGACCAGCGCGACCCCCGACGACACCAGCGCGACCGGCAGCAGGAAGCGGCCGAGGCCGAGGAACCAGCCCACGAACGTCTCGACCCCGCGCCCGAGCGGGCCGGCGAGATCGAGGTAGATCGCGAGTCCGAGCAGCACCCCGACCCCGATCAGCACCAGCCCGGCGAACTCGTGTTCGCGGCCTTGCATCGCGACGCGCAGATCGGCCTGGGCGCGGCCGCGGCGACCCGAGGGCCGACCACCCCGCGACGAGGCCGCGGCGCGTTGCTTGTTGGACGGACCGCGGCTGTTCATGACTCGGACCACGGTACCAATGCCGCACCGCCCCGGCGGGTCATCACCCGGCGCCGGGTTCCCGCTACTGCCCCTGGGCGCCGAGGATCTGACCGTTCGGGCCCAACAACACCAGCAGGATGCCGCCCGATTCGCTGACGACCGTCGCGTCGAACACGACCGCCCCGCTCGCGGCACCCTGCACCGCGAAGTCGAGGATCGTCGGGTCGTCGAGTTCCGCCCGCAACCGGTCGAAGACCGTCTCGGGGTCGAACCGCACGGCGTCGGCGGCGAACGTCGACCCGTTCGCCGGCCCGACCGGTTCGGGCGGGGCGAAGCCGGCGGCGCCGCAGTAGAAGGCCTGTTCGGCGGCCGTGGCGTCGTCGACGGCGACGATCACGCCGACGCGCCGCGAGTCGGCACTGACCTCGAAGTAGCGCTGCGGCGACCCGTAGGCGGCCTCGACGGCGCGGAGCGCGTCGGGGATCAGGCCGACGACGGGCAACGGCGAGGAGGGGGCGTCGAGACAGCGCGCCTCGTTCGGCCCGACGACGCCACGGTCGGCCCCGGCACAGGCCGCCCCGGCGCAGGCGGCAAGGATCACCAGCAGCAGACTCGCGCCGGGAGCGCGACTCACGTCTCCATGACGACGGGCACGATCATCGGCCGGCGCCGGGTGCGCTCGCTGACGAACTTCCCGGCGGTGCGGCGCACGTCACGCTCGAGCGCCTCGACGTCGCGCTCGCCCTTGGCGAGGGCCCGCTCGAGCGCGGCGGCGACCCGCTCACAGGCCTCGTCGAGCAGGTCCTCGGCCTCGGGGGCGTACACCCAGCCGCGGGTGATGATGTCGGGGCCGGTGAGCACCTTGCCGGTCTGCATGTCGACCGTGACCACGACGACCACGACCCCCTCCTCGCCGAGCACCCGCCGGTCGCGGATCACGCCCTGGCCGACGTCGCCGACGATCCCGTCGACGTAGACGTAGCCCGACGGCACGCGCCCGGCGTGCTGCAGGCCGTCGTCGGTGAGTTCGAGCACGTCGCCGTCTTCGCACAGCACGACGCGATCGCGGGGGATGTCCATCAGCTCGGCGAGGCGGGCGTTGGCCACCATGTGCCGGTATTCGCCGTGGATCGGCACGAACCACTGCGGCTTCACCAACGACAGGTAGGTCTTGATCTCGTCGGCTTGGGCATGGCCGGTGGCGTGCACGTCGACGACACCGGAATGGATGACCTCCGCGCCGCGGCGCAACAGTCCGTCGATCACCTTGTTGACGGCGCTCTCGTTGCCGGGGATCGCGTGGCTCGACAGGATCACGGTGTCGTGTTCGCCGAGCTTGACGAAGCGGTTGTCGCCGCGCGCCAGCAACGAGAGGGCCGACATCGGCTCGCCCTGCGAGCCGGTCGAGATCACACAGATCTCACCGGGCGGGAGGTCATCGATCTGTTCGATGTCGATCAGCGACGAGTCGGGGATCGTGAGCACCCCGAGGTCGCGGCCGAGCCGCACGTTCTTCTTCATGCTCATCCCCAGCGTCGCCACCTTGCGGCCCGAGGCGACGGCGGCGTCGGCGATCTGCTGGATACGGTGCAGGTGGCTGGCGAAGCTGGCGGTGATGATGCGGCGGTCGCGGTGCTCGATGAACAGCCCCCGCAGCACCGATCCGACGCTGGTCTCGCTGGGGGCGTAGCCCGGCTCCTCGGCGTTGGTCGAGTCGCCCATCAACACCCGCACCCCGTCGCCGGCGGTGAGCTGGCCGAGCCGGCCGAGGTCGGTCCGGCGCCGATCGACCGGCGTGAGGTCGAGCTTCCAGTCGCCCGAGTGCAACACGATGCCCTGCGTGGTGTGCACGGCGATCGCGTGGGCGTGGGGCACCGAGTGCGTGACCGGGATGAACTCGACCTGGAACGGGCCGATCGCGACGGTCTCGTTGTCGACCACCGTACGCATCTCGCACCGCCCCAGCAGGCCGGCCTCCTCGATGCGGTTCCGGGCGAGCCCGAGTGTGAGCGCCGCCCCGTAGATGGGCAGGGGCTCGTCGCGCAGGTGGCCGATGCCGTCGTGGTCGCGCAACAGGAACTGGATGCCGCCGACGTGGTCCTCGTGGCCGTGGGTGGCGACCAGCGCCGCGATGCGGCCGGCGTTGTCGCGCAGGTACGAGAAGTCGGGCAGCACGAGGTCGATGCCGTGCATGTCGGCGTCGGGGAACATCAGCCCGCAGTCGATCAGCACGATCGACCGGGCGTCGCCCGACCCCTGCTCGATGGCCATGCAGTTGCGGCCGATCTCGCCGAGGCCGCCGAGGAAGACGATCCGAACAGGTTCAGCCACGGTTGTTCACCAGTTTCTCCCACACTTCGCGGGCGCGCGGTTCGACCCACTCGGGGGCCGGGCCGACCGGTAGTCGGCACTGCCCCACCTGCCAGCCGAGCGTGCGCAGCATGGCCTTGGTGGGGATCGGGTTGGGGGCGAGGTCGCCGGTTTCGAAGGCGAAGCTCTCGAGCATGCGCCGATTCGCACGGCGGGCGCCGGCGATGTCGCCCCGCGCCCAGGCGTCGAACATCTCGACGTGGTCGGGTGCCGTCCAGTGCGTCGCGACGCCGATCGTGCCGACGGCACCGACCGCCAACAACGGCAACGTCAAGGGGTCGTCGCCCGAGTACACCTCGAACTCGTCGGGGGTGTCGGCGATCAGCCGGGCGGTCTCGGCCGGATTGCCGGCGGCGTCTTTGACGCCGACGACGTTGGGCACCTCGTGGGCGAGCCGCACGAGCACGTCGGTCGCCACCTTGCGGCCGGTGCGCACCGGGATGTCGTAGATCAGCTGCGGCAGCTCGCAGGCGGCCGCGATCGCCCGGAAGTGGGCCTCGATACCGGCTTGCGAAGGGCGGCTGTAGAACGGGCAGAGCGACAAGATGCCGTGCACCCCGAGCTGCGCCGCCCGGGCGGTGAGCGCGATCGAGTGCGCCGTGTCGTACCCCACCGTGCCGGCGATCACGGGCACGTCGACGGCCTCGAGCACCGCGGCGAACATCGCCAGCTTCTCGTCGTCGCTCAACGTCGGCGACTCACCGGTCGTGCCGCACACCACGAGACCGTCGTTGCCCTCGGCGACGAGATGCCGCGCCAGTCGCTGGGCGACGTCGTAGTCGACGGCACCGTCGGCGTCGAACGGGGTGACCATCGCCGACATGATCCGGCCGAAGCGGGGCATCAGCACGGCCCCCGGGTGTGTCGCGAGCGCTGCACACGACCATCGTGCCCACCCCTGGCGCCCGACGACAACGGCGAAGTCGTTCCGTGGGCCGCCGAGCAGCGGCACACCCGCTCCGTCGGCGCGAGGGTCGGGGCTGCCCGGTGGGCACGAAGCGTCGGCGTGGCGGCGGTCATGGCGAGGCCGACTGTACCGATCGGCGGGCCCGCGACGGTCACCGTCGACGAACTCACCGCCCGAAACCGTTCGCCGGACCGGCGTGAGCCGCCCGTTCGTGCGTCGCCAC
This sequence comes from Ilumatobacter sp., assembly GCA_036526035.1. Lineage (GTDB taxonomy): Bacteria > Actinomycetota > Acidimicrobiia > Acidimicrobiales > Ilumatobacteraceae > Ilumatobacter. Next base: position 54,885 of record DATCZG010000061.1, read on the forward strand.
GGCAGCGCCGCACGGGCGGCGAGGGCGTACAGTCACAGCCATGTCGCCGACTCCTGCGATGACCTTCGCCGACCTGCGCGCCGCGGTCGCGGCCGACGAGATCGACACCGTGATCGTCGCCTTCACCGACCACTACGGCCGTCTGCTGGGAAAGCGCTTCGACGCGGCGTTCTTCTGCGACCATGTCGACGACGGCACCCACGCCTGCGACTACCTGCTCACGGTCGACATGGAGATGACCCCGGTGCCCGGCTACGAGTTCGCGAGTTGGGAGTCGGGCTACGGCGACTTCCACCTCGTACCCGACCTGACCACCCTGCGCAGGGCGGGCTGGACCGATCACGCCGCGTTCGTGCTCGGCGACGTGGTCGACGACGACGCCCACACCGCGGTGGCCGTCGCTCCCCGATCGATCCTGCGTCGCCAGCTCGACCGGCTCGACACCGCCGGCTACACGGCGATGGCGGCCTCCGAACTCGAGTTCTTCCTGTACGACGACACGTATCGCGAGGCGAACGACAAGGGGTACAGCGGGCTGCGGCCCGCCGGCTGGTACATCGAGGACTACCACCTGCTGCAGGCCAGCCGGGTCGAGCCGTACATGCGCGCCGCCCGCCGGGCACTGGCAGCGTCGGGGATCCCGGTCGAGAACTCCAAGGGCGAATGGGGGCGCGGCCAGCACGAGTTGAACATCCGCTACGCGGCGACGCTCGACATGGCCGACCGCCACACGATCATGAAACATGCCATGAAAGAGTTGGCCGACGCCACCGGCATCAGCCTCACGTTCATGGCCAAGCCGAGCAGCGACGAGGCCGGCAGCAGCGGTCACATCCACCTCAGCCTGTGGGACGCCGATGCGACCGGCAACGTGTTCTCCGCCGACGACGGCGCCCCGAGCGACGAGTTCCGCTGGTTCCTCGCCGGCTGGATGGCCTACGTGCCCGACTTCATGGTCTGCTACGCGCCCACGATCAACTCCTACAAGCGTTACGTCGACGGCTCATGGGCCCCGACCCGGATCGCCTGGTCGCGCGACAACCGCACCGCCGGGTTCCGGGTGGTGGGCAGCGGCGCCTCGTTGCGGATCGAGAACCGCATCCCGGGCGCCGACTGCAACCCCTACCTCGCCTATGCCGCCTCGCTCGCCAGCGGCCTCGCCGGGATCGAGCAGCGCCTCGAGCCGCCGGCTGCCTTCGACGGCGACATCTACCAGGCGCAGAGCCTGCCGAGGGTGCCCTACACCCTCGAACACGCGGTCGCGGCGTTCCGCGCGAGCGCTGTGGCCCGCGCCGCGTTCGGCGACGCGGTCGTCGACCACCTCGCCCACTTCCATCAGGTCGAGGTCGACGCGTACCGCGCCGCCGTCACCGACTGGGAGCGGACCCGATACTTCGAACGCATCTGACGAGAGCGGAGACCCCCATGCGGCTCAACGGCAAGATCGCCGTCATCACCGGCACCTCCGGCGGAATCGGACGGGCGAGCGCGCTGCGCTTCGCGGAGGAAGGCGCCACGATCGTCGGCGGCGACGTCATCGAGCCCGCCAACCACGAGACCGCCCGGCTGGTCACCGCGGCCGGTGGCACCATGATGGCGCGACGCGTCGACGTCACCGACGCCGCCGACGTCGCTGCCATGTTCGCGGCCGCCGAGGAGGCCTTCGGCCGCGTCGACGTGGTCTTCAACAACGCCGGCGTGATGCTCGCCGGCGACGACGACGCCGTGGCCACCAGCGACGAGGTGATCGACCGCACCTTGGCGGTCAACGTCAAGGGTGTCCTGCACTGCTGCCGCCACGGCATCCCGGCACTGCGCCGCGCCGGCGGCGGCTCGATCATCAACACCGCGTCGTTCGTGGCCTCGGTGGGTGCAGCGACCCCCCAGATCGCCTACACGGCCTCGAAAGGCGCGGTGCTGTCGTTGACCCGCGAGCTGGCGGTGGTCCACGCCCGCGAGGGGATCCGGGTCAACGCCCTCTCCCCCGGCCCGCTGCAGACCGAGATGCTGATGAGCTTCCTCGACACCGCGGACAAACGCGAGCGCCGGCTGGTGCACGTGCCGATGGGGCGGTTCGGCCGGGCGGACGAGATGGCCAACGCCGCGCTGTTCCTGGCGAGCGACGAGTCGAGCTACATGACCGGCGCCAACCTGCTCGTCGACGGCGGGCTGACCGCCGCCTACGTCACACCCGAGTAGCGGACACCGGGCCGGCCGGCGCTCAGCGGCCGGCGACCGCCGCGGCCTCGGCGTCGAGCTCGAACTTGACGTACTCCGAACCGGTGTCCTCCCAGTCCTCGAACTGGATGACGTTCATCTCCTCGAAGCGGCGCCGCAGCCACTGGTCGTTGCGGTCGAGCAAGCCGAGCTTCTTGCAGTTCGGGACGATCTTGCTGAACAGCATCTGCTGGAACACATCGCGGGTCGGGTCGCGCAGCACCAACGGCACCACGTCGCGGGGGTTGACACCGTGCTTCTCCCACACCTCTTGCGACAGGAACCGGTCGCGCATGCGGATCGCCGCCTCGAACGCGAACTCCTGACGGTCCTTCATCTCGGCGTCGCTCATGCCGTCGTAGACCTCTTTGAGCGACAACACCCCGAACGCCACGTGCCGGGCCTCGTCGCTCATGACGTAGCGCAGCAGCTTCTTGAGCAGCGGCTCCTCGGTCATCTGGTGCATGAACCCGAACGCCGCGAGCGCCAGGCCCTCGACCATCACCTGCATGCCGAGATAGGTCATGTCCCACCGGCTGTCGCTGATGATGTCGTCGAGCAGCATCCGCAGGTGGGCGTTGACCTGGAAGCCGCCGCCCATCTTCTCGTCGAGATACCGCGCGAACACCTCGACGTGGCGGGCCTCGTCGACCACCTGGGTGGAGGCGTAGAGCTTGGCGTCGTACCAGGGCACGGTCTCGGTGATCTTCGCCGTGCACAGCAACGCGCCCTGCTCGCCGTGGAGGAACTGCGAGAGGGTCCAACGCCGCTGGTCGATGCCGAACTCGAGCCACTCCTTGTCGCCCCACTTCTCGACGACGGTGCCTTCGTAGTGACCGACCGTCAAGCCGGCGGCGGCCGCCGACTGGTCGGCCGAGACCACCCGCTCGACGTCGACCTCGGTGTCCCAGTCGAGGTCGACCGAGGCGTTCCACTGGCCCGTCTTCGCCTTCTCGTACAGCTTGCGCAACTGGGGACGCGCCAGCGAGTAGTCCCACGTGAAGATGGCATCGGCGTTGTCGGCGACGATGTGGATCACCTCGTCGACATCGGTGTTGGCGACCGACAGGATCGCCTCGATGTCGTTGATCTCGTCGCGGCCGATGATCTCTTCGTTGCTGGAATGGGTGATGCTCATGACGGCTCCTGGTCAGGTACGGGTGAGGGCGTGGGCGCCGAGGACGGGTCGGACGAGGCGGCGGGCCGAGACCGGGTCACCGAGATCGACCGTGTCGCTCGGCGCCAGGAAGTACGAGATCGTCAGGCGCGCCAGGACGTCGATCACGACGGCGGCGTCGCGGGTGCTGAGGTGCGAGACCACGAGCGGGGTGAGGTACTCGGTCGCCACCCGGATCGTGCGCGGCAGGCCCGCGACGGTGAGTTGGCTGAGCACCTCGCCGGGCTCGGAGCCCAACATGATCGCGAGGTGGTCGTCGGCGCGCAGCTCACGGGTGGCGGCGACGACCACGCACACGATCAGGTCCTCGACGTCGTCGATGCCGGCCACCTCGGCGGTGAGGCGGTCGAAGAAGTCGGTGAGCTCGCGCACCCGGAGCGCCTCGAACAGCACGTCTTTGCCGCCGGGGAACAGGCGGTACAGGGTCGCCCGCGACACGCCGCTGGCGAGCGCGATGTCGTCGATCGTGACCTTGGCGAAGCCCCACCGCTCGCAGCACCGCTTGGCGGCGTCGAGGATCCTCGTCTCCGGTCGATCCGGGGTCATGGCGTGAGACACTAAGACGGAATTCGTCTCACCGTCAACACCCGTGTGACGACACCGGCAGGCGCGACACCGGCAGGCGCGACACCGGCGCGACGACCGCGGGATGATCGACCGATCGGTGCGGCGTGATTGGTACGTTTTCATTCTCAGCGTGAACAACCGGAAGGAACGGAGACACCCAATGCGACGGCCCCTCATCGCAACCCTGCTCGTCGTCGGCCTGGTGGCCACTGCCTGCGGAGGTGACGACGACGACAGTTCGGGCTCGGCCGACGGTTGTGACAACACGATCACCGACGGCGTGCTCACGATCGCCACCGGCGAACCGGCCT
>DATCZG010000062.1:0-2810 GCA_036526035.1 Ilumatobacter sp.
TCGCCTTCTCGATGCCCCCCTGGGGGTTCTGGCCACTCGCCTTCGTCGGTGTGATCCTGTTCGAGGCGGCGCTCGACGAGTCGCCCGATCGGCGCCGGCGGGCCGCCATCGGGTTGGCGTTCGGTGCGCCGTGGATGCTGATCGGAATGGCCTGGATGTGGTATCTCACCGTGCCCGGCTACCTGCTGACGTGCGCCATGTACGCCGGGCTGCACGCCCTCGCTGCTGTGGTGGCGCCGACCGGCCCCTGGCGCACCGTCGGGCGACCGGCCGCCCACACGCTGGTCGAGGTCGTGCGGATGTCGTTCCCGTTCGGCGGGGTACCGCTCGCCACGCTGGGTATCTCGCAGGCGGGGGGCCCGCTGCTGGGCGCCGCCCGGCTCGGCGGGGTGATCCTGTTGACCTGGATCGTGTTCCAGATCGGCTCGGCGCTCGCCCGACCGGTCGCCGACGTGGTCGCCCTGCTCGCCCGGCGCGGCGGCAACGTGGCCTGGCGTCCGCTGACACTCGTTGCGCTCGCCGCTCCGGTGGCGTTGATCGCCCTGGCAGCGATCGCTCCCGAAGGGTCCGACACGGGCACTGAGCCGCTCACGATCGCTGCCGTCCAGGGCGGCGGCCGGCAGGGCACGAGCGCCCTCGACGTGCCGAGTTCGCGGGTGACCAGGGCGCATCTCGACGCCACCGCCACGATCGAACCGAACCGCGACCTCGATCTGGTCGTGTGGCCGGAGAACGGGATCGACGTCGACGGCCGGCCGTTCGTCGGCAGCGACGCCCAGTTGGCGGTCGCAGCCGAGGCCGCCCGACTCGGGGTGCCGTTCTCGGTCGGGGTCACCGTCGACTCCGAGTTCTCGGCGTATCCCGTCGACGACAGCTTCGTGAACGCCCAGGTCGTCATCACACCCGAGGGCGAGGTGACCGGTTCGTACGAGAAGGTCCACATCGTGCCGTTCGGCGAGTACGTGCCGATGCGCGGGCTGCTGGAAGCGCTGGGGGCCCCACTCGAGCAGATCGCCTCCGACGCCACCCCGGGGCGCGACCCGGCCCTGATCGAGCTTCCTGACACAACCCGACTGGGCGTGATGATCTCGTGGGAGGTGTTCTTCGGCGACCGCGGCAGAGCGGCCGACGATGGCGCGATCCTGCTCAACCCCACCAACGGGGCCAGCTACACGGGCACGATCCTGCAGACCCAGCAGGTGGCGTCCAGCAAGCTGCGGGCGGTCGAGACCGGGCGATGGGTGGTGCAGGTCTCCCCCACCGGGTTCTCGGCGTTCGTCTCGCCCGACGGCGACGTGTTCCAGCGCACCGGCGTCAGCGAACGCAAGGTGATCACGATGGACGTGCCGCTGCGCGAGGGAACCACCTGGTATTCGACGCTCGGCGACTGGCCGTGGATCGTGATGGTCGTCGCCCTGCTGGCGGTCGCACTGTGGTTCGGTGACCGGCGACGGGAGCCGGGCACCCCCGACTGATCGGCATCGCCGCGTAAGCTCGACCGGCATGTCGATCACCTACCACTGGCGTGGAGCGTTCACGAACGACGAGCTCAACGGCCTGCATGCCGAGGCGTTCGAGACGAGGGTGTTCGACGCCACCGAGTGGGACTGGGTGGCGCTGACCGCCCGCCACAGCCTCGGTTGGGTCGTGGCTCGCGACGACGAGCTGCTGGTCGGCTTCGTCAACCTGCCGTGGGACGGGCTGGTGCACGCCTGGTTGCAGGACACGATGGTCGCCCGACCGTGGCGCGGTCGGGCGATCGGCACCCGGCTGGTCGCCCACGCCAGGGTGGCCGCACGGGCTGCCGGTTGCGAGTGGCTGCACGTCGACTTCGACGACAGCCTGGGCGACTTCTACATCGGCGCCTGCGGCTTCGCACCGGCGGCGGCCGGCCTGATCGCCCTCCAGGACTGAGCCGGGCCGCGACGGCTCAGACTTCGAGCAGCACGGTGACCGGGCCGTCGTTGACGATCTCGACCCGCATCTCGGTCCGGAACCGACCGGTTGCCACCGTTGCGCCTGCGGCGGCCAGTTGGGCGACGACGCGTTGCACCAACGGTTCGGCGTGCTCGGGACGGGCGGCGTCGATCCAGCTCGGGCGGCGACCCTTGTCGGTGTTGGCGTACAGCGTGAACTGGCTGACGACCAGCACCTCGGCCGGCTCGCCGTCGTCGGCCCGGTTGGCGAGCGAGCGGTTCATCACTCCGTCGGCGTCGTCGAGCACCCGGAGCTGCCAGATCTTGTCGGCCAGCTTGTCGGCGTGCGGCTCGCCGTCGTCGTGGGTGACACCCACGAACACGCACAGCCCGGGCCCGATCGACCCGGAGATCGAGACCGAACCGTCGTCGGCGACCACCTCGACCGCCGCCCGGATCACTCGCTGCACCAGCCCACGCATGGCCAGAAGCCTGCCATGCGGCACCCGATCGGGGACAATGGGGAGATGAGCACGCTTGCACCTGGCCGTCTGCAGATCGGCAACGACACGATCACCGTCGAGATCGAGCCATCCGCCGGAGGACGGATCGCCCAGATCACCTGCGCCGGGGTGGAGCTGCTGATCGACCGCTCCGACAGCACCGCCGACCCGCTGCGGTGGGGCTGCTACCCGATGCTGCCGTGGGCCGGCCGGGTGCGCCACGGCCGCTTCGAGTTGGACGGTGTCGCCCACCAGGTTCCCGTCGGGCCCGACGGACATGCGCTGCACGGTGTCGGGTTCACCTCGGCCTTGACCGTCGCCGAGCAGACAGTGGTGAGCGTCGACCGGACCCTGCAGCTGCCGACCGATGCGACCTGGCCGTTCGGCGGCA
>DATCZG010000063.1:0-2060 GCA_036526035.1 Ilumatobacter sp.
AACCGGGCAGTGGACTGCCGGGTTGGCTGCTTCAGATCACCCGCTCAGCCGAGGCCCACTCGGGCGTTGAACTGCTCGATCAGGGCGTCGATGGGGTCGACCATCGCCTGGATCGACGTCCAGTAGTCGGGGTCGTACCACTGGGCCTGGATCTCCTCGTACGTCTTCCCTTGCTGCTCGACCCACGTGTAGTACTTCAGGTTGTGGATCCGCTTGCGGTCGTAGTACGACAGCTCGTGGACGTGGTCGGTGGCGGTGCCGTGCAGATACCGGGCGAAGGTGGCCGCAGCGTCGAGCGCCGTGTACTCGCCGCGCTCGTCGCTGAGCTCGTGCAGCCGGCTCCCGTACATCTCCATGGAGTCGGTGCCAACCGTGACGATGACATCGCGCGAGGTCATCTCGTAGTACTTCGCCAGCTTGATCGCCATGAGGGAGTTGGCGATGCCGGAGATGCCGAGCAAGGGGAGTTGCTCGACCAGATCCGGCTTCACGCCTTGATCGACCAGGTACGACACGCCGGCCGGTTCATTGAAGAGGCGACTGATCGACATCGTCGCCTCGTCGTCGAGGCCGATCGCGAAGTCGGTGTTCTTGACGTTGTGCACCCAGGGGACATGCTTGTCGCCGATGCCCTCGATGCGGTGCTCGCCGAACCCGTTGTACAAGATGGTGGGGCACTGCACCGCCTCACCGGCGGCGATGACGCTCGTCGGGAACACCTGCTTGAGGTAGTCGCCGGAGCCGATCGTCCCCGCCGATCCAGTGGTGAGCGTGACGCCGCGGAATACGTCGTTCGGTCCCATGATCGACTGCACGGCTTCGACCATCGCCGGTCCGGTGACTGCGTAGTGCCACAGGTAGTTCCCGAACTCGTCGAACTGGTTGAAGATCATCAGGTCCTGGCCGGACTCGCGCAGCTCCCAGCACTTGTCGAAGATCTCTTTGACGTTGCTCTCCGACCCGGGCGTCTTGATGATCTCGCCGGCCACGCTCTCCAGCCACTCGAACCGCTCCCGGCTCATGCCCTCGGGGAGGATGGCGATCGACTCGCATCCGAGCAGGTTCGAGTCATACGCACCGCCGCGGCAGTAGTTGCCCGTCGACGGCCAGACCGCCTTGGTCGTCACCGGGTTGAACTGGCCGGTGACGAGCCGCGGCGCAAGACAGCCGAACGCGGCTCCCACCTTGTGGGCGCCGGTCGGGAACCACTTGCCCTCGAGCACGACGATGCGGGCGTCGACGCCCGTCAGCTCCGACGGCAGCTCGATGAAGTTGACCGGGCCGTAGCCGCCGCCGTGGGGCACGGGCTCGTTGTGCCAGGTGATGCGAAAAAGGTTGTGCGGATCGAGATCCCACAGCCCGATCCCGGCCAGCTCGTCCTTGATGCGCTGCGGCACGAGGCCCGGATCGCGCATCTGGGCGAAGGTCGGGACGACGATGTTGCGCTCCCGCGCCCGCCCGGCGGCGGCTTCGAGCGTCGGCTCGTCGATGGTCAGGTCGATCATGTGGGCTCCTTGGACTCAAACGTGTAGCCGGCGTCGCGGAGCGCCGTCGAGAGCGCGTCCACGTCCGGTGGAATGGTGACGGGATGGGTACCGGCGGCGGTCACGGCCCGCATCGCCCCGGCGACGTCCTTGAGTCCGCTGCCGGTGGCGATGACCGCGGCGCGCTCGTCCGGCCCGACGAGGCCGGCGGCGACCGCGGTTTCGAGCCCGGCGTAGGCGGCGGCGCCGGCGGGTTCGGCGAACACGCCGCTGCCACGGGCCAGGGTCGGGATAGCCGCCAGGATCGCGTCGTCGGTGACCCGCAGGTAGGCACCGCCGGTCTCGGTGACGGCGTTCATCGCCTTCACCCGGTCGCGGGGGAGGTCGGCGCTGATCGAGTCGGCGACCGTCGTCGCCGCGATGGGCGACTTTGTCACGACGTCCTCGCCGTGCTCGAACGCCTGCACCAGGTAGTCGCTGCCGGCGGCCTGCACGCCGTAGATGCGAGGCATGCGGTCGATCCAGCCGAGCGCGGTGAGGTCCTTCAGACCCTTGTGGACGCCGCCGATGATGGAG
>DATCZG010000064.1:0-16688 GCA_036526035.1 Ilumatobacter sp.
TCGCGTCGTAGCCGGGGCTACGAGGCCGAGAAGTTGCAGGCGAAGTCGATCAGGGTTCGGGTGCCGTAGCCGGTCGCGCCCTTCGACGTCCACCCGCTGTCGCTGTCGGACGCCATCGGCCCGGCGATGTCGAGGTGGGCCCAGGGAACGTCGCCGACGAACTCCGACAGGAAGATCGCCGCCGTCGTGGCACCGGCGTACGGTCCGCCGACGTTCTTCATGTCGGCCACCACCGAGTCGAGCTTCGAGCGGTACTCGGCACGTGCGAGCGGGAGCTGCCAGAGCCCTTCGTCGGCCGTGGCCGCCGACGCCCGCAGGGCGTCGATCACGCGTTGGTCGGATCCGATCACGGCCGCGAACTCCTGGCCGAGGGCGGCTTGCGCAGAGCCGGTGAGCGTCGCGATGTCGACGATCGCGTCGGGTGCGGCCTCGGTGGCCAGCGACAGACCGTCGGCGAGGATCAGCCGGCCCTCGGCGTCGGTGTTGTGGATCTCGACCGTCTTGCCGTTGCGGATCGTCAACACGTCGCCGAGCTTCATCGCCGAACCCGACGGCATGTTGTCGGTGCACATCAGCCAGGCGGTGACCCGGTTGCGGCACCCCAGTTCGCGCAGTGACGACATCGCCGCCAGCACCGCCGCCGCACCCGACATGTCCATCTTCATCGAGGCGTGCGACGGGTTGGTCGGCTTGAGGCTGATCCCGCCCGAGTCGTACATGACGCCCTTGCCCACCAAGGCGACGTGGGCCTTCGGGGAGCGGGGCGTGTAGCCGAGCTTGATCATGCGCGGCGGTTCGGTCGAGCCGGCGTTGACGCCGAGCAGCCCGCCGCAGCCCAACACCTCGAGTTGGTCCTTGTCGAACACCTCGATCGACAGCCCCGACGCCGCCGCCACCTCGGTGGCCTTCGCGGCGAGACCGCGAGCGGTCAGGTGACTGGGCGGCGTGTTGGCGAGATCGCGGGCCAGGCACGTCGCCGCTGCGGTCACCTCGCCACGTGCCGCTCCCCGCCGGGCGGCCCGGTCGGACTTCTCGGCGACCACGAGATGGACCACCACGAGACCCCGATCGCCGTTCGAGGCGCTCTTGAGCCCGGCGTACCGGTATCGGGCGAGCAGGACCCCCTCGGTCACCGCCTGGGCCGCGACGGCCGGGTCGAGCGAGCCGGCACCGACCAGGTTGGTCGCCAGGGCCCGTCGGGCGGGTGTCGCGCGGGCGAACGCCGCGGCGGCGTCGCGCAGTTCCGAAGCGGTCGGATCGGCACCGACCCCGACGGCCACCAGCACCGGGCCCTCCCGACTCGGCACCACGAGCGTCTGTCCGACCGAGCCGTCGAAGCCGTGCACGGCAAGGGCACTGCGGCTCAACCCGAGCTGGCGCGGCACCGGGCCCGACGGCCCCACGGCGAGCCCGACGGCATCTGCCGATCGGGGAACGGAGCGAACGACGGACACCTCGACTGCGGACATCCTCCCAGTCTGGCCGACCGAATCGCCCGCCACACGCTCCGGCCGGATCGGAACGGCGCCAATCGACGAGGTCCCCATTGACGCCGTGGGCGTCTGTATGTAAGCTTTCCCGTTCGTCCAAAGGCCCATGTGCTGGCCGGCGAAACCCAACACCGCTCGGGCCTGACAACGGGCCCGAGTCCATCGAACAGGGGAGGACACTTTGACTCAGATCCGGGTCACCAAGAAGTATCGCCGGGCAGCCGCGGTTGCGACCGCTCTCGCGCTCGCGCTGAGCGCCTGCGGGGGCGACGACGACAGCTCGACCACCGCAGACGGCACGGCCGCGACGGAGGATGAGGCGACATCCGACGGAGGCAGCGCCTCCGAGGGCACCGCTGCGCCGGACGCCGGCGGGGCCACCGACGACGACACGGTCGAGGCGACCCAGGGCGGCGGCATCCTCGGAGCCGTGCTGGCCCGCGGCTCGCTGAACTGCGGCGTCTCGGGTGCCGCTGTGGCCTTCTCGGTCACCGAGGCCGACGGTTCGGTCACCGGCATCGACGCCGACTACTGCCGCGCCGTCGCCGCAGCCGTCACCGGCAGCGCCGACAGCGTCGTGTTCACGGCACTCACCGCAGCCGAGCGGTTCACCGCCGTGCAGACCGGTGACGTCGACGTGCTGATGCGCAACTCGACGTGGACGCAGAGCCGCGACACCGAGGTCGGCATGGACTTCGGCCCGACCACCTACTACGACGGTCAGCAGCTGATGGGTCGCGCCAGCGACGGCTTCAACGGGCAGTCGCAGGTGGCCGAGATCGACGGCGCCATCGTGTGCACCAACGCCGGCACCACCACCGAGACCAACATCGCCGAGCTCGCCGGCATCCTCGGCATCACGATCACCCTCAACACCTTCGAGGACTTCGATCAGGTGACCGACGCGTTCCTCAGTGGTGCCTGCGACATCATCACCACCGACGGCTCGGGTCTGGTCGGCCGCAAGGCCGTGCAGCAGCCCGCTGACGACGAGTGGGTGATCTTCCCGGCGACGCCGATCTCGAAGGAGCCGCTCGGGCCGGTCTACGCGCAGAACGACTCGCAGTGGGCCGACGTGGTCAACTGGGTGGTCTACGCCACGATCATCGCCGACGAGTACGGCGTCACCAGCGCCGACGTCGATGCCGCCCTCGCCGGCGACTTCGGCCCGGAGATGGTGCGCCTGATGGGCGGCGAGGGTGAGCTGCAGACGGTGATGGGCCTCCCGGCCGACGCCTTCTACCAGGTCATCAAGCAGGTCGGTAACTACCAGGAGATCTGGGACCGCAACCTCACGCCGGTCGGCCTCGACCGCACGGGTTCGGCCAACGCCCTGTGGAGCGACGGCGGTCTGCTGTACGCCCCGCCGGCGCGCTGATCACCTGATCGCTCCAACCCACCAATACTGATCGGGGGGTGGTCGGCACACGTCGACCGCCCCCCGATTCTTCAATTCGCAACCACATTCCGAGCACAAGGGGTCGTACCGAGTGGCCGTCACGACAGTCCCCGGGACACAGCGTCGCCAAACGAAGCCCCCGCTGTGGCGCAACGCGAACGTCCTCAAATGGGGCATGCAGATCGCCGTGCTGGCGATCACGCTCGGCGCCTTCTGGTTCCTGATCGGCCAGGCCCGCACCAACCTCGACGCCAAGGGGATCCCCGTCGGCTACGACTGGATGGGCGGCCCGTCCAACATCCAACTGTCCGAGGGCATCCAGACCGCCGACCTGCCCGAGCGGCGCCTGACGATGGGCCGGGCGCTGTGGGTCGGCATGGTCAACACGCTGCGTATCGCCGGTGTCGGCATCATCGCCGCCTCGCTGCTCGGGCTCGTGATCGGCATCGCCAGGCTGTCGCACAACTGGCTCGCCCAGAAGGTCGCCTCGATCTACGTCGAGACCCTGCGCAACATCCCCGTGCTGGTGCAGATCCTGTTGTGGTTCGCGATCCTCACCTCGCTCGGTGAGCTGACACCCGACTCGGGCCCGATCAAGGGCTGGGTGATCGCCTCCCAGAAGGGCATCTCGATCCCCCGCGTCTTCCTCGCCGACGGCTTCTACCAGTTCGCCGCGATGCTCGCCGTGTTCGGCGTCGGGATCTGGCTCGTGCGCCGCCACCTGCACCGCCGGCAGGACACCATCGGCGGCAACCAGCACGTCGGGTCGATCACGCTGGGCCTCACCGTCGCCGCGATCGCCATCGCCTGGTTCGCCAACCCGGTGATGTCGTGGGTCGGGTCGATCTTCGACCGCCTCGAAGACGTCTGGGGCGACATCCCCGAGTCGGGCATGCAGCTCGCCCTCACCGCGGTCGCGGTCGTCGTCGCGGCGTGGTGGATCAAGCGCTTCCTCGACAGTCGCCGCACGCCGGCCGGGCTCGCCAAGCTCACCGACGACGACATCTTCCGGATGATCTTCGCCGGGCTGGCGGCCGTGATCGCCGGCCTCGTGCTGCTGGTCGTCTGGCCCGGGCTGTCGAGCTGGGTCATCAACAGCGGCAGCGATCTGTGGGGTGTGCTGGGCGACAAGTTCGGTGGGGGTCGCGGCTCGCGCCCCCTCGACGCGATGAAGCCCACCCTCACCGAGGGCCGCTTCGTCAACTTCGGCCCGACCGGCCTCACCATGTCGGTGTTCTTCGCGTCGCTGTTCTTCGGCCTGGTGTTCTACACGTCGAGCTTCATCGCCGAGATCGTGCGCGGCGGCATCCTCGCGGTCCCCAAGGGCCAGTCGGAGGCGGCGGCCGCGCTCGGGCTGAGCCGGGCGCAGTCGCTGCGCCAGGTCGTGATGCCCCAGGCGTTGCGGGTGATCATGCCGCCGCTCGGCAACCAGTACCTCAACATCACCAAGAACACGTCGCTGGGCATCGCCGTCGGGTTCAGCGAGATCGTGCAGGTCGGCCAGACGATCTACAACAAGAACAACCAGACGCTCGCCGTGTTCAGCATCTACATGGTGTTCTTCCTGGGTTGCTCGCTCACGATCTCCGCCGTCGTCAACTACATCAACGGCCGTCTCGCGATCGTGGAGCGCTGACATGACGATCGACCACACCGCTGCGGCGTCGCCCGCCGTCACCGACCTTCGGGGGGAGGCCTGACATGTCCGAACCAGGATGGCTGGGCGTCGAGTCCGACGAGGGCGCGAGCGAAGCACTCGACTACACCTTGACCGCCCCACCGGAGGACCCGATCACGCCACCGGGGCGGTGGATACGCGAGAACCTGTTCTCGTCGGTCAGCAACGGCGTCCAGACGATCGTGTTCTCGGTGATCCTGCTGGGGCTGATCCGCTGGCTGTTGGCGTTGATCTTCGCCGACGAGTCCGACTGGACCTCGGTCGCCACCAACATCCGGCTGCTGTTCACCTACAACTTCCCGGCCGCGCAGTTCGTGCGGATCTGGTTCACGGTGGGGGTCGTGTTCGTCGCGGTCGGGCTCAGCTTCGCGGCCTGGCAGCTGTCGCCGTCGCTCACCGTCCGCCGCCTCGGCACCGGTGCGCTCGGTACCGGTGCGATGTTCGTGCTGTTCGGCATCCTCACCCCGTCGCACACCCCCGACGACATCCGGATCGGGATGTTCGTCGTCGGCGGGGTGCTGATCCTCGCCGCCGCCGCGACGCTGCGCCTGGTCGCCGAGCCGCACCGCCGCCGCATCTCGTTCGGCACGATCCTGGTCACCGCCTCGGGCCTGGTGGTCGCGCTGTTGTGGCTGTTCCCGCTCGGGCGCTACGAGTTCGCCGACGGCACGGTCTCGCAGGCCGGTGGAACCATCAACGAGTCCACCAAGACACCGTGGACGGTGCTGCTGGTGATCCTGCTGGCGGCGTTCTTCGGCGGTCGCGAGCTCGGTTCCCGGATCGGATACCGCCGCCTGAGGCTCGCGTTGTCGGCCTGGTGGGTGATCGGTCCGGCCTTCCTGATCTTCCTCGTGCTGCGCGACCCGGCGTTCGACTGGGGTTACGTCGCCCGGGTCGACATCCCGCTCGTGATCGGCTTCGGCGCGGTCGGTGGCGGCCTGCTGTACCTGCTCGCCAAGCCGGGCTTCGAGGACCGGGCGCGGGCGATCGGTGCCGTGCTGGTGTTGTTCGCCGTGTTCAACTGGGTCGCCGCGTTCTTCGGCTGGTACCCGATGCTGCAGAAGGTGCGCATCTCGTTCCTGCTGCTGGCGCTGTTCGCCCTGCTGGCGCCGACGTTCGCCGGCGAGCGATCGGCGCGCCTGCGGTTCGCCCTCGGCTGGGCCGGCCTCGTCGTCACCAGCCACTGGTTGATCACCGGCATCAACACGCCCTCGACGCTCGAGATCGTCGCCCCGCCGTTCCTCGGCGGCTTCGTGCTCACGGTGTCGATCGCCTACTACGTGATGCTCGCCTCGTTCCCGCTCGGCATCCTGCTGGCGCTGGCGCGCACCTCGAAGATGCCGATCTTCCGGGTGATGGCGACCGTGTACATCGAGTTCGTGCGCGGCATCCCACTGATCACGGTGCTGTTCTTCTTCTCGATCATGTTGCCGCTGTTCCTCCCCGCCGGCATGGGCATCAGCGAACTCGCCGCGATCTTCGCCGGCTACTCGATGTTCTCGGCGGCCTACATGGCCGAGAACATCCGTGGTGGTCTGCAGAGCATCCGTCGTGGACAGTACGAGGCGTCCGACGCACTCGGGCTCAGCACCGTGCAGCGCACGGCGTTCATCGTGCTCCCCCAGTCGCTGCGGGTCTCGATCCCCAACCTGGTCGGCCAGTCGATCGCCACCTTCAAGGAGACCTCGCTGATCGCGATCGTCGGCGGTTTCGACCTGCTGCGCGTCGCCGACAAGACGATCCCGAACCAGAGCGACTTCCTGGGCCAGAAGAAGCCGGCACTGCTCTTCATCAGCGTCGTGTACTTCGTGTTCGCCTATTCGATGTCGCGCGCGTCCCGCAACCTCGAACGCCGCCTCGGCGTCAGTGAGGGGCGCTGACGTGCTCGAGTCCACGTACCGCGCCCTGACCGCCGACCCGACCACACCGCAACCGGAGGCACAACCATGAGCATCGCCGACAACGCACTCTCGGCCGAAATGGCGGCCCGCGACGACATGATCGTGTGTCGCGGCGTCAAGAAGTGGTTCGGGGACTTCCAGGCCCTCACGGGTGTCAACCTCACCGTGAAAGACCGCGAGGTGATGGTGGTGCTGGGCCCGTCCGGTTCCGGCAAGAGCACCCTGATCCGCTGCATCAACCGCCTCGAGGTGCACCAAGAGGGCGACATCATCGTCGACGGCACCGAACTCACCAACGACCTCCGCAACATCGAGAGGGTGCGTTCCGAGGTCGGCATGGTGTTCCAACAGTTCAACCTGTTCCCGCATCTCACGGTGCTCGACAACATCACCCTCGCCCCGGTGTGGGTGCGCAAGCGGGCCCGCAAGGACGCCGAGGCCAGGGCCTTCGAGCTGCTCGAGCGGGTGGGCATCCCCGAGCAGGCCAGGAAGTTCCCCGGGCAGCTCTCCGGCGGCCAGCAGCAACGCGTCGCGATCGCCCGGTCGCTGGCGATGGACCCCAAGGTGATGCTCTTCGACGAGCCCACCTCGGCGCTCGACCCCGAGATGATCTCCGAGGTGCTCGACGTGATGAAAGACCTCGCCCGCGGCGGCATGACGATGATCGTGGTCACCCACGAGATGGGCTTCGCCCGCGAAGTCGCCGACCGGGTGGTGTTCATGGAGTCCGGCGACGTGGTCGAGGTCGGCACGCCCGAGCACTTCTTCACCAACCCCACCGAAGACCGCACCAAGCTGTTCCTCAGCCAGATCCTCTGACCCGCCGCCGCCGCGCCGGGTACGGTGGGGCGATGCACGATCCGCGACCCGCCGACGATCCGGCCAACGAGGCGCCCACCGGCGGCCCGGGGTTCCCTCGCTGGCTGAAGTGGTCGCTGCTGGCGGCGCTCGGAGTGCTCGTGGTCGGATACGGCGTGATCTTCCTGTACGCCAAGGTGCTCAACGACAGCCCCGCCGAACTCACCACCGACGACCTCGCCAGCGCCCTCGCCGACCCCACCATCGACCCGTCCACGGCATCCACCACGGCATCCACCACGGCATCCACTGTGGCGCCCGCTGCCGAACCGACCGTGGCACCGTCCACCGCTGCGACGGCCGCCCCGGTCTGGAACGTCACCGACGCGTCCCAGCTCGGATACCGGGTGAAAGAGGTGCTGTTCGGCGTCGACACCGAGGCCGTCGGCCGCACCAACCAGATCACCGGCACCCTCACCATCGACGGCACCCGGGTGACACAGGCGCAGTTCACGGTCGACGTCGCCAGCATCACCAGCGACGAGAGCCGTCGCGACGGCCAGTTCACCGGCCGCATCATGTCGACCGCCGAGTTCCCGACCGCGGTGTTCACCCTGACCGAGCCGATCGAGCTCGGCACGGCGCCCGCCGAGGGCGTCGAGGTGGCCGCCACCGCCTCCGGTGACCTGACCTTGCGGGGGGTCACCAACCCGGTCACCTTCGAGGTCACCGCACAGCTCGCCAACGGCAGGATCGGCGTGTTCGGCAACATCCCGGTGGTGTTCGCCGACTACCGCATCGCCAACCCATCGATCGCCGGCATCACCACCGAAGACCACGGGCTGCTCGAGTTCGTGCTGGTGTTCGAGCCCGCCTGACGGCGCCACCGGCCCTCACGCCGGCTGGCTGCGGGCCCACGCCTCGGCCAACGCCGCGTAGCGCCCGCCGAGCGCCGCCAGCTCGTCGTGCGTCCCGAGCTCGACGAGCTCGCCCCCGTCGACCACCGCGATGCGGTCGGCGCGCTGCACGGTGCTGAGCCGGTGCGCCACCACGATCGTGGTACGGCCCTGCATCAGCCGTTCCAGGGCGTGTTCGACGAGCGCCTCGGTACCGGGGTCGAGGCTGCTGGTGGCCTCGTCGAGCACGAGCACCGCCGGGTCGATCAGCGCAGCCCGGGCCAGCGACACCAGCTGGCGCTCGCCCGCCGACAGGCGCGAACCGCGCTCGCGCACCTCGGTCGCCAAACCCTGCGGGAACTCCTCGAACCGTTCGAGCGCGTCGATCGCCTCCAACGCGGCGCGGATGTCGGCATCGTCGGCCGTCGGCCTCGCCAGACGCAGGTTGTCGGCGATCGTGCCGTCGAACAAGAAGCCCTCCTGCGGAACCACGACGAGGCGCCGGCGCAGCGAGGCCAACGTGGCGTGGCGCAGGTCGACGCCGGCAAACCGCACGGCGCCCTCATCGGGGTCGTACAGCCTCGCCATCAGCTTGGCGAGCGACGACTTGCCGGCTCCGGTGGGCCCCACCAGCGCCAGCCGCTCGCCCACGCCGACGGTGAGCGTGACGTCACGCAGCACCGCCGCGGCGGTGCCCGGGTAGCGGAAGGTGATCGCGTCGACCTCGATCGCCCCCGACGCCGGCAACTCGACGGCGTCGGGGTGTTCGTCGACGTCGGGCTCGGTGTCGAGGATCTGGAACATCTTGGCGAGCGACGCGGTGGCCGACTGCAGCGTGTTGTAGAGCTGCGAGAGCTGCTGGACCGGCTCGAACAGGCTCGACAGCAACAACACCACGGCGACGACGGTGCCGACCGACACCTGGCCGTTCTTGGCCAGCCAGCCGCCGGCGCCGATCGCGATGGCGGTCGCCAGCACCCCGCAGAACTCGACCACGCCGAAGTACCAGGTCGACACCTTGACGCTGCGGACATGGGCGTCGTAGAGCGCCCGGTTGGTGCCGCGGAAGCGACGGTTCTGCTCGGGTTCGCGGGCGTAGGCCTGGATGACCCGCACCCCGGTGATGTTCTCCTGCAGCGCCGACAGGTTGTCGCCGATCCGCTCGCGCACCGCCAGGTAGGCCTTGTTCGACGAGCGTTGGAACCGCACCGAGGCCACCGCGATGATCGGCAGCACCAGCAGCGCCAGCAGCGTGAGCTGCCACGACATCACCAACAGCACCACCATCGCCAGGCTGACCAGCAGCGCCGCCGATACGAACTGCAGCAGTCCCCATTGCACGAGCTCGCTCATCGACTCGATGTCGGCGGTCATCCGGGACACCAGCACGCCGGCCTTGTTGCGATCGAAGAACGCCAGCGACTGACGCTGGATGTGGCCGAACAGCCGCAGCCGCAACGCCCGCAGGAACCCCTCGCCGGCCCGGTTGACGTAGATGTACTGCTGGCGGCCACCGATGTAGGCGACCACGGCGATGGCGACGTACAACCCGATCGCGAGGTTGAGCGCCCCGCGGTCGTCGGCCCGGATGCCCTGGTCGATGCCGTAACGCAACAGCAGTGGCCCGACCACCGCCGAGCTCGTCGCCAGGGCGACGAATCCGACGGCGGCGAGCGCCGGCCGCCGGAACGGCCGTGCCAGGCGAGCGGCGCGCCGCAACACCTGCTTGGCCTGCTGCCGGTCGAGGCGGTCCTCCTCGCTCACGGCGTGCGATGCCCACATGTCAGTCGCCCGCCCCGGCGGTCGCCTGCGCGGCGGCCAACACCTCGCGGTAGCGGGGGTTCTCGGCCAGCAGCTCGTCGTGGGTGCCGATCGCGGCGACCCGGCCGGCATCGACCAGCACGACCCGATCGGCCATCGCGATCGTGCCCGGGCGATGGGCGATGACGATCGTCGTGCGGCCCCGCATCACCGTGTCCATCGCGGCGCGGATCTCGTGCTCCTTCGACGGATCGACCGCGCTGGTGGCGTCGTCGAGCACCAGCACGCTGGGGTCGCTGACCAGCGCCCGGGCGATGGCGATGCGCTGACGCTGGCCACCCGACAACGAGAACCCGCGCTCGCCGAGCACCGTCGAGTAACCGTCGGGCAACCGGTCGATGAACTCGGCCGCACCGGCCAGTTCGGCGGCTCGGCGCACGGTCTCGAAGTCGGCCTCCGGGTCGGCGAACGCGATGTTGGCCGCCACGGTGTCGTGGAACAACAAGGTGTCCTCGAACACCAGCCCGACCGAGCGCCGGACGTCGTGCACGGTGCGGTCGCGCAGGTCGACCCCGTCGAGGGTGATCGACCCCGACTGCGGGTCGTAGAACCGCACCAGCAGGCGGGCGACCGTCGACTTGCCGGCGCCGGTGGCACCGACCAGCGCCACCGACGAGCCGGCCGCGACCTCGAGCGTGAACCCGTCGAGCACCGGCTGGGTGGGGTCGTAGCCGAAGCGCACGTCGTCGAACCGGATCGCCGCGCCGGCGCCGCTGTCGGGCGCCTCGACCACCTCGGCCGGGTCGACGATCTCGGGGACCGTGCCCAGCACCTGATCGATGCGTTCGAGCGCCGCCGCCGCCCGCTGCCCGAACGCCACCATCATGCCGATCGTGCGCAGCGGCCACACCAGCAACTGGACGTAGAAGTTGAACGCCACCAACTCACCGATCGTGAGCTCGCCGTTGAGCACCCGGTGGCCGCCGACGGCGAGCACCGCGATCAGCCCGGCGGTGGGCAGCAGGTCGATGAAGGGCAGGTAGACCGCCCGCACCGTGGCGGCGTCGAGCGAGACGCGCCGGATGTCGTCGGCCTCGACCTCGAGCTTGTCGGCCTGCACCTGCTCGGCGCCGAACCCCTTGATCACCCGCACCCCCGACACGGTCTCCTCGACGACCGAGGCGAGCTGGGCCTGCTCTTGTTGCACGGCGAGCACCGCCGGGTGGATCCGGCTGGAGAACCGGCGGGCGGTGAAGTTGACGAACGGCAGCGGGGCGAGGGCGAACAGCGCGAGCGTCGGATCGGTCGAGATCAGCAGCCCGACGACGACGAAGATCAGCGCGAAGTTCGAGACGGTGAGCGGGATCATCACGACGAACGACTGCACCTGGTTGAGGTCGCTCGACGCCCGGCTCATCAGCTGGCCCGTCTGGGCGCGGTCGTGATAGCCGATGTGCAGCCCGAGGATGTGCTGCAACAGCTGCTCGCGCAGGCGCATCTCGGTGAGCCGGCTCTGGCTGAACGCGATGTAGCGACGCGACGCCGTGAAGATGCCGGTGACCACACCGGCGCAGGCGATCAGCAGCGCCCATCCCCAGGCGCTGGCGGGGCCCTCGATCGCCCGGTCGATGGCGGTGCCGGTGAGCCGGGGCACGGCGACCTTGCCGGAGGTCCACACCAGCCCGACGGTCACGCCGAGGGTGAGCCCCTTCCACTGCCGGCGCAGGAGGGCGAACAACGGGCGCCACTTGGCCCACCCGGCTCGAGCCTGTCCCGCTGTGGTTGGTGTCGCCGATGTCCCGTCAGTCACGCTCGGCCCAGGGTACCGGGCTCCCCGCGGTGGGGTCCGACCGGGTGGCAGCCGCGCCAGGCGAACGCCCACCCGGGCGACGAGGGGTCACGACAGCAGCGCCGCGACCCGTTCCTTGGGGCGCCCGATGATGGCGACGTCGGCGGTGACGACGAGCGGGCGCTGCATGATCATCTTGTTGCGCACGATCACGTCGACGATCTGATCGACGGTGCCGACGTCGGCGTCGGTGAGGCCCAGCTTGGCGAACAGGCTGTCGCGTCTGACGAGTTCGGTGGGCGGGTCCTCGAGCTTGGCGATGATCTCCCGCAGAGCGGCCTCGTCGGGCGGGTGCTTGCGGTACACGACGACGTCGACGTCGACGCCCAGCTCCTCGGCAATGCGCACGGCATTGGTCGACGAGTTTCAATTCGGGTTGTGGTAGATCGTCACCTCGGCCATTCCCCCAAACTAGCCCGCCGCCGGGCCGCCGCCGGCGCCGTGTGACACCCGCTGCGTAGGGTGGCGGTGGCCGGCTCCCCTCGCTCACGCGCCCACCGCGGGCGCCCTCGCAGCCAACTTCCAGCCAGGGGGCCACATGCACCTCGTTCCCGTTCACCGCCGGTTCCCGCGTGCCGGCATCGACCCGATCGACGACGCCGAGTCGGCGCTGCTGGCCGTGTCGATGGCGGTCACCCACCCGCTGCGCCACGAGACGATCGTGGTGCTGCTCGACGACGCCCGGCGCGGCATCGGCATCGTGGCCGTCACCGGCACCCGTCCACCCGACGCCGTCGTCGGCGTGCTCGACACCGTGCTCGACACCGTGCTCGACAGCGTGCCCGACAGCGTGCCCGAGAGCGTCGGGGCGGTGGTGCTGGCGAGCGTGCGCCCCGGCGGGGCGGCCGACGGCGCCGACATCGACCGGTGGCTCGAGATGACCGACCTCGCCGACCAGCACGGTGTCGAGCTGCTCGAGTGGTTCGTGGTCGCCGATGCCGTCAGCTGCCCGCGCGACCTGCTGGGCGAGCCGCCCCGCTGGTGAACGCCCGCCGTTGGGCGGGCGTCAACCGCAACCCGGCAGCCTTCAGGCGGCGCAGCAACTCCCGGCTCTCCACCACGGTCGCCCCGGCCGCGATCAGGCCGTCGCGGTACTCCTCGGGCACGTCGTAGTGGTCGCCCTGGAAACCGCGGCGCGCGATGCCGTTGGCGTCGGCGAAGGCGTGCAGCTCGTCCAGCGCGACGTCGCTGATCAGATGGCACCACCGCCGGTCCCGGTGCCACCAGCGCGCCTCGTCGATCAGGATCGTCACGCCGCCGAGCCTGGCACACTGGGCACGTGAGCGACGACGCGTTCGAACTCCGCATCGCCTGGCAGCAGCACGTCGGCACCTCGCCGGTGGCGCTGGCCTGGTTCGACCGGGTGGTCGCCCGCCACCGCGCCGAGGGCCGCCACTACCACGATCTGCACCACGTGTGCTGGGTGGTGCGCCACGTGCTCGATCTCGCCGGGCACGCCGAAGATCCGGGCGCGGTCGTCGCCGCGGCGTGCTTCCACGACGTGGTGTACGACGTGCACCGCAGCGACAACGAGGCGGTCAGCGCCGGCCTCGCCGCCGAGGCGCTCGCCGAGCTGGGCTGGCGGGCGTCACGCGTCCGCCACGTCGCGGCCATGATCGCGGCGACCGCCGGCCACCGGGTCGAGGGCACCGACCCCGACACCGAGGTGTTGCTGGCTGCCGACCTCGCGGTGCTGGCCGCCGAGCCGACCCGCTACGACGACTACGCGCGCGCCGTGCGCCGCGAGTACGCCCATCTCGACGAGGGTGCCTGGAGGTCGGGTCGCACCGCGGTGCTCGAGTCGTTGCTGCATCGCGACCGCCTGTTCCCCGAGCGGCTCGACCTGCACGCCTGGGAACACCGGGCACGCGCCAACATCACGTCGGAACTGGCGTCGCTGGCCGACTGAGCCGGCCCAGTCGCGGCGTACGACGCGCCGGGTGCGCACCCGCAGTGGCACCAGGCGTTGCGGCCGCGCCGCCATGGCGATGGTCGCGGCGAGCGACGCGGCGACGGCGAGCACGACGAGCGACATGGCGACGAGTCTACGCAGGATCTTCACGGAACGCCAGGACTGGCCGAGATCCCGCCGGACGTGCCCGACGTCACCCGGTCGGCGCCTCGGCGAGGTGCAGCCAGCGCTCCTCGACGGCGGCGAGTTCCGACTGGGCGGCGGCCAGCTCGGCGCCGAGCGCCGCCAGCGCGGTGTGGTCGGTGGTCGCCATCAGCGCGTCGTGCAGCCGGTCGACGTCGCGCTGCAGTCTGGCCATCGCCTGCTCGGCCTCGCGGAGCTGGCGGCCGACGGTGTAGCGGCTGGCGGCGCCGGCTCGGGGCGCCTGCTGCGGCGCCGACCGGGACGTCGAGGTGGCGGCCGACCGGGGGGCCGACGGCGCGGTACGCCCGGCCAGCCAGCCCTGCACTCCCCCGGCGACGCGCCGGACGCTGCCGCCGGGTTCGATCGCCAGCACGTGGTCGACGGTGCGGTCGAGAAAGGTGCGGTCGTGGCTGGCCACCACGAGCGCGCCCGGCCACTCGTCGAGGAAGCCCTCCAACGCCCGCAGCGTGTCGAGGTCGAGGTCGTTGGTGGGCTCGTCGAGCACCAGCAGGTTGGGCTTGGTCGCCAGCACCATCACCAGCTGCAGGCGCCGCCGTTCCCCGCCCGAGAGCATCCGCACCGGCGCGTACTGGGCGGTCGAGTCGAACCAGAACCGTTCGAGCAGCACCCGGTCCTCCCAGTCGGGTTGGCGCAGCGGCCCGGCCACGATCTCGCGCACGATCGCGTCGGGGTCGAGCAGCGTGGTCTGCTGGTCGGCATAGCCCGCGACGACGGTGGCGCCGCGCTTGACGCGCCCGCTCACCGGCTCGCTCCGGCCGGCGACGATGTCGAGCAGCGTCGACTTGCCCGAACCGTTGGGGCCGACCACCCCGAGCCGTGCCCCCGGCTCGATCAGCAGGTCGACGTGCTCGAACACCGGGTGCGAGCCGTAGCTCTGCGTCACGTCGATCAACTCGACCACCTGGTTGCCGAGCCGGGTCGAACCGGTGTCGAGCACCAGGTCGTCGCCGCGCACGCCCAATGCCTCCGGGCCCCCGGCGACCACCTCGTTGGCCGATCGCAGACGGGCCTTCGGCTTGGTCGAACGGGCCGGCGCGCCGCGTCGCAACCACTCGAGCTCGCGCCGGGCGAGGATCTTGCGGGTCGCTTCCTCGCTGGCGGCCTGCCCGTGGCGGGCGGCCCGCCCCTCGAGGTAGGCGGCGTAGGCGCTGGTGCCGGGTGCCGCCCGGTGGATGTAGCCGCGGCCACGCTCGATCTCGACGATGCGCCCTTCGCCGCGGGCGGTGGTGAGGCGGTCCATCAGGTGCCGGTCGTGGCTGATCAGCACGAGCGCGGCCTTCGTCGCCGCCAGGCGCTGCTCGAGCCAGTCGATCGCCTCGAGGTCGAGGTGGTTCGTGGGTTCGTCGAGGACGATCATGTCGAACTCGCCGACCAGCGCCTTGGCGAGCGCGACGCGTTTGGCCTGGCCGCCCGACAGCTCGCGCGTGTCGCGGCCGAGCAGCGGCTGCACGCCCAACGACGTGGCGACCGCGGCGACCTCCCACGAGTCACCGAGGTGGTCGGCGACCGTGCCCGGCGGCAGCGCCGGGTCCTGGTCGAGGATCGCGATGCGCACCCCCCGGCCGAAGCGGACGTCACCGTTGTCGGGCGTCTGGGTGCCGGCCATCAGGCGCATCAGGGTCGACTTGCCCGAACCGTTGATGCCGACGATCGCGACCCGGTCGCCGGTCGACACGGTGACCGACAGGTCGTCGAAGAGCACTTTGTCGGGTTGGGCGATGCCGACGCGGGCCAGATCGACGCAGATCACACCGTCACGATACGGCCGCCGGGCGCGGCGGCGCGGAACGCCGCCACCGCCCGACCGACGCGTCCACCCGGTCGGACGCCGGTCGGGCGGCAGGGGTCAGCGGATCACCGTCACCGGGCAGTGGCTGTGGCTCGTGATCTCGGCGCTGGTGGAACCCAGCAGCAGCCCGGCGAACCCGCCGCGACCGCGCGACCCCACCACGATCAGGTCGGCGTCGCGCGAGGCCTCGATCAGGGCGAACCCCGGCGTGCCGCGGACGGCCTCGCCGATCACCTTCACGTGGTCGGGGGCCGGCCCCGCCGAGGCGAGCACCCGGTCGACCACGTCCTGGGCGGCGGCGTCCATCGAGTCGAGCTCGCTCGCCACCGTGGCGAACATCCCGACCGCCAGCGCCGGCAGGAACCAGGCGTGCACGACCCGGATCTCCTCGACGCCGGGCAGCGCGTACGCCCACCGGATGGCCCGGGTCGACTCGTTCTCGACCGCCTTGCCGTCGACGAGGTCGTGATCGTCGACCCCCACCACCACCCTGGTCGGGAAGTCACCGTGGTCACCGCGGTGCACCACGACGGGCCGCTCGGTGTGGTGCAGCACGTAGTTGGCGGTGGAACCGAGCATCATCGACACCCGGCTGTCGCCGCGGTGGCCGAGCACGATCATCGTGGCGTCGAACTCGTCGGCCTTGGTGACCAGGGCGCGACCCGGGTGCCCTTGCTGGGTGACCGGTTCGAGGCGGTCGTCGTCGATCGACTCGAGCAATTGCTCGAGCCCCCGCATCGACAGCTGCCCGATCTCGACCGGGTCGATGGTGATCACCATGTCGTACCCGGTGACGAGGGGCACCTCCCAGGCGTGCACCACGACGATGCGGTCATCGGGCCGGGCGATCCGGCGAGCCCAGTCGAGCGCCTCCTTGGATTCCGGGCTGGCGTCGACGCCCACCACGAACGTGTTCCGGGTTGCGTCCACGGGGACCTCCTTCCACTCTGCCTCTGTACGCGATGGTGCGCCCGGCGGGGCCCGGCGCCCCAGGGCCGCACGGCCCGCCGG
>DATCZG010000065.1:0-31149 GCA_036526035.1 Ilumatobacter sp.
TGAACACCCAGCCGCTCTCCCGCCGCCGCCACCTCCCGGGTCGGCTGTCGATGACCGGCCACACCCTCGACGCCTACCGGAGGCTCCCACACGGCTGGCGGGAGACGCCACGCGATCGGTTCACCGACTCCTACATGTTCGACCAGTTCCTCGACCAACCGTGGAACCGGGCCGGTTGGTCGGCGCTGCCGACGGTGGTGTGGCTGAAGCGGGGCGACCACCCGGGGCTACCGACACCGCAGAGGCGCGACCTGCTACTCGAATGGGAGGCCCGGCTCACCGCCCCTGGGGGCGAGGCAGCCCTACGGGCCGAGGTGCTCGCCAACCTGTGGACCAACTGGCACCGGCTCGAGTCGCGTCGACTGCTCCGGCGGTTGAAGCGGCCGGTCGACGAGCTCAGGTGGCGGGCCGGTCGAGGCTGGCACCGCTGACTCGGGCGCGCAGGTCAGCCAGCGATCCGAACCCCGCCGCCCGCTCTGACAGGGTCGTCGGTTCGAACGGCCACTCGATCCCGAGCTCCGGGTCGGACCAGTGGCAACCGTGGTTGTCGTCCGCGCCATAGTGGTCATAGGCCTCCGACACCCCCTGGAGATGCACGGTCGGCTCATGGAACAACCAGCCGTGGACGACACCCCGGGGAAAGACGAGCGCCGCCGGCGACGATCCACACAGCTCGTAGGTCGCCCCCCTGCCGTGCGTCGGCGAATCGACCCGGAGGTCGTGCAGCCCGACGGTCACCCGTCCGGAGACCACGCCGATGTACTCGTCGTGCCGGATGTGGAGGTGCATCCCACGCAACACACCGGCGGACGAGGTCACGACGCTCCACTGGACCGGGTCGATGTCGTGGTTTCGATGGGAGGCGAAGTACTCGGCGAAAGAGCCCCGGTCGTCCTCGTGCACTCGGATCGGCGACAGCCTGACCCCGGAGATCGGCGCGCCGCAGAGCGGTTGCGCCCATGCATCCACCATGTCACTCTAGCACCGATGCGCTCCCGCCGGCCCTCGCCTTCCACTTCGTGGTCGAAGTCACCGAGTGACGTTCACCGGGTCGACCCCGGCTCGAGCCCGGCGGCGGGCGCCGCGGGCGGGTGGCCGACGCGGCTGGGCGTCAGCGGCACTGGCCGAGCCAGCGCATCTGCCCGTCGACGAGCGCGAACCCGCCTTGCGACTCGAACGCCTGGCCCTGGAACGTGAACGAGATCGGGGCCGCGAACGCGTCGGCGACGACGCCTTCGCCGGCCGGGGTGACGAACCGCTGGTCGGCGGGGCCGGTGACCGGGCCCGCCAACTCGTAATCGGCGAGCATCAGGATCTCGCGTTCGATCCAACCCCGGCACAACTCGGGGCCGAACCCGCCAACGACCGCCGGGTGGAGACGGTCGTAGAGGAAGTCGGCATCACCGGCCGCGATCGCTGCCGCGAACTCGGTGACGAACGCCTCGACCGTCTCGACCGGCGTGGTCGTGGTCGTGGTCGTGGTCGTGGTCGTGGTCGTGGTCGTGGTGGTCGGCGCGGCCGTGGTGGTGGTCGCCGTCGCGGTGGTGGCCACCGGGGTGGGGGGTGGTGGTGCCGGCGCCGTGGTCGCGACCGTCACCGACGGTGCCGCGACCGGCGCATCGTCGCCGCCGACCGCCAGCAGCACCACGCCGGTCACGACCAGCGTGACACCGACCGCGATCACCACGTATGCCCAGCGAACTGTCGTCATCGGAAACCTGCTTCGACGCCCGGAGCCGACGGTAGCAGCCCGACGCCCGACGTGCATCCGCGCCGGCCGCGTGAACCACGACGCGGTCAGCGGTGGCTGCGGAACTCGTCGCGCAGGTGCCGCATCCCGATCACCTCGAACGGCTGGGCGTCGAGCCACGCCCGCCAGGCCGGTTCGCCGAAGATCCGGTACTCGTCGGTGCGCACGTGCCACCAGTCGGTGTCGATCAACTCGGCCTCCCCGGGTGCGCACGGGTGGAAGGCGCAATACACGAGATCACACGACGGATCGACCGCCGACAGCATCGCGGCATAGTCGACCGGGGCGCCGCGGGGCCGGCGGAAGTCGGTCTCGAGCACCGAGTCGAACACCGGCATGCCGGCGGCGCGCGCCTGGTGCACGAACTCGGCGAACGTCTCCTCGGCCGTGCCGGCCAGGTGGTTGCTCGGCCCGTAGGCCGCCAGGTCGATGGTGATCAGCGCCGGCACCGCGTACTCGACACCGAGCGCCACGTAGCGCGCACACCACTCGGGAGCCAGCGCCGCGCCCATGTGGGCGTCGAGGTGGGTGACGTCGATCCCCGCCGCCAGCGCCCGGTCGAGCTGCGCCCGCCATTCCTCCTCGACGGCGTCGGGGGCGGCGTGCCGGCGGACCTGCTGAACGCTCGGCCACATGTACCCGTGCTCGTCGGTCAGCCCGGCGGCGGGCGACGGACGGGTGATCGGCGCCCACCGGTACCCGGCGTGCTCGGACGTGAGCGTCAGGTGGACACCGAGATCGAGGCGGTCGTCACCGGCCGCCCGCAGGGCGAGGTCGTGGAACCACGGGCACGGCACCATCGCCGAGCCGGAGCTCACCGTGCCCCGCCGCGACAGCTCGATGAACGCGTCGTTCGCCCCGCGGCAGAACGCCACGTCGTCCTCGTGGATCACGATCCTGGTCACCCCCGCAACGTATCCCATGCGGCCCCGCACCGCGACCGCTCGCGACGGTGCCGGGCCACCTACGATCGGCGCCGTGGAACTCGATCACTTCCCCGCCGACGCCGACCCAGCGGCCGTCGCGGCACACCTTCGGCGCTGGGGATACGCGATCGTCGACGACGGCGTCGACGACGCCACGATGGACCGGCTCGCCGGCGAGGCCGCCCCCTGGATCGACGCCTCGGCGACCGGCCGCGACGAGTACGACGGCAAGTTCACCCGTCGCACCGGTGCGCTGATCGCCCGCTGCCCGACGGCCCGCGAACTCGTGATGCACCCGGTCGTGTTGGCGACGGTCGGCGCGTTCTTGAACCACGTCACCAGCTTCCAGCTCCACCTCACCCAGATCATCTCGATCGAGCCCGGCGAGACCGCGCAGAAGCTGCACCGCGACCAGATGGCGTTCGACTTCTTCCCGTTCCCGGCCGACTACCACGCCCAGTGCAACACGATGTGGGCGCTCACCGATTTCACCGCCGACAACGGCGGCACCCACCTGGTGCCGGGCACCGGCGGCGTCGACGACGACGAGGGGCTGGCGATGCCGGGCGCCCAGGCCGCGATGCGTCGCGGCAGCGTCTTGTTCTACGACGGCAAGGTGCTCCACGGGGGCGGCGCCAACCGCAGCGACCGCACCCGCCAGGGGGTCAACATCACCTACTCGGTCGGCTGGGTCCGTCAGGAGGAGAACCAATACCTGGCGTGCCCGCCCGACATCGCCCGCACGCTCGACGACGACCTGCTGCGCATGATGGGCTACCAGGAGGGGGCGTTCGCGCTCGGCTACGTCGGCGACCAAGAGGACCCGCTGGCGGTGCTGCGCGGCGAGCGGCGCAAGAAGAAGACCGTCGGCGAGCACAGCCAAATCTCGGCCGACCACCGCCAGTTCGTCGCCGAACTCGGCGACGCCGGCCGGGTCGACACGCCGTGAACGGCCACGGCGCCCGGTGATCGAACATCTGGCGTGGGTCACCGCCCGGGCGGCCCGCGGCCGCGACGAGGACGAGCCGGCGGCGCTCGACGCCCTGCGCCGCGCCGGCGTGTCGGTCGACGTCGTCGACTGGGACGACGACCGGGTCGACTGGTCGCGTTTCGACCGCGTCGTACTGCGCTCGGCGTGGGACTACCCGACGCGCCTCGCCGAGTTCCTCGGCTGGCTCGACCGGGTCGAGGCGGTCACCGACGTCGTCAACCCGCCGGCAATGGTGCGGTGGAACCTCGACAAGTCGTACCTCGCCGAACTGGCCGCCGCCGGGGTGCCGACCACCCCGACCGCCTTCCTGCGCCCCGGGTCGGCGTCGGAGTTCCCGGCCGGTGACTTCGTCCTGAAGCCGGCAGTGGGCGCCGGTGGTCGCGATGCCGCCTGGTACGGCCCCGAGCAGCACGGCCTCGCCGCACGACACGTCGAACGGCTGCACGCCGCCGCCCGGACGGTGCTGGTGCAGCCCCTGCTGGCGTCGGTCGCGGCCGACGGCGAATGGCCGATGATCTTCCTCGGCGGGAAGTTCAGCCACGCCGCCAACAAGCGGGTCGAGCTGCCGCGCGCCGGGGCGGTCGACGACCTGTTCGCCGCCGAGACCAACACCGGGCACCTCGCCGACGCGGCCCAGATCGAGGTGGCGGCGGCGGCCGTCGAGGTCGTCGCCACCCGGTTCGGGGCCCCTGCCTACGCCCGGGTCGATCTCGTGCGCGACGCGGCCGGCCGGTGCTGCGTCCTCGAGTTGGAGTTGGTCGAGCCCTCGCTGTTCCTGGCCCACGCCGACCCCTCGGCGCTCGATCGCCTGGTCGCCGCGTTGACCGGGTGAGCGCGCCGGAGCCCCACCGGCGACCGCCGGCCACACCACCCGACCCCACCCGGGGTTCGGGGACCGACGTCGGATCCGCCAGCGGCGCAGGGTCGACTATCATCGTGCGCACCTGGCAAGGGGGTCACATGTCGAGGGTCGCTGTGGTGCCGACACCGACGAGCCTGGCGACGCGCCACGGCTACGGGTCGATCGCCCGCTTCGGCGGGTTCGGGTTGCTGCTCGGCGTCGCGGCGCGGGCCTGGATGCGCCTGATCTCGACCGACTACGAGTTCTCGTGGGTCGGGAGCGGGTTCATCGTGGCCGGGTTCACGGTGTTCGGGGTCGGGCAGTCGGTGGCCGCCTTGGCGGTCGCCCGCGATTGGCGGCGCCCCGCCCGGTGGGCGGCGCGCACCGCCGGCGCCGTGACGACGCTGCCGCTGTTCTTCGCCGCCGGGGCGGTGATGGCCCCCGCCGTCGTGCTCGGCGGCCTCGCCGTGTGGCGCTCGCGTTGGCACCCGATCCCGCGCCTCGTGTTGGCGTTCGGCGCCGTCGTCGACGCCGTTCTGGTGTCGATGACCATTACCTCCGACCTCGGCACGTCGTGGCGTTCGGCACTGGGCGTCGGTGGGCTCGTGGCGGTCTACGCCTGCGTGCTCTGGATGGTCGGCGGCACCGCCACGCCCGCCCGCACCGCCGACTGAGCCGAGCCACCCGACGGCGCCTCGCCGACCGGCTGCTCGCGACCGGCTGCTTGCCGACCGGGCGTCGAGGTGGTCTGATGGCCGACATGGTCACCGCCACCGCACCGCTCACTGCGCTCGTCGACGCGCTCGCCGCCCGTGAGGTGTCGGCGAGCGAACTGCTCACCGCCCACCTCGACCGCATCGCACGGCTCGACGGGCCGATCAACGCCGTCGTCACACTCGCACCGGAACGCGCCGTCGCCGAGGCGGCGCGGATCGACGCCGCCCGGATGGCCGGCGAGCGACTCGGGCGGCTGGCCGGGGTGCCGATCACCATCAAGGACGCGATCGCCACCGCCGGGATCCGTTCGACCGGCGGTGCCGTCGAGTTGCGCGACCACGTCCCCGCCACCGACGCGACCGTCGTCGAGCGGGTGCGCCGGGAAGGCGCGGTCGTGTTCGGCAAGACCAACATCCCACGCTGGTCGGGCGACTACCAGAGCTACAACGAGATCTTCGGCACGACCAACAACCCGTGGGACCCCACCCGTACGCCGGGCGGATCGTCGGGTGGCCCGGCCGCTGCGGTGGCGATGGGGTTCACCGGGTTCGAGATCGGCACCGACATCGGCGGCTCGATCCGCGTCCCGTCGTCGTTCTGCGGCGTCTACGGCCACAAGCCGAGCTTCGGGGTGATCCCCACGTTCGGGTACCTCGACCACCCCGAGCACCACCGCAACGTCGCCGACGTCAACGTGTTCGGCCCGATCGCCCGCTCGATCGGCGACCTCGAGCTGCTCGTCGACCTGCTGGCCGCACCGAACCCCGACGACGCGGCGGCCTGGCGGCTCGAGCTGCCACCGCCGCGAGCCACCGAACTGGGCGGCTTCCGGGTCGCGGCCTGGCTCGACGACCCGTTCTGCCGGGTCGAGCGCCCCGTGCTCGACGTGCTGACCGGGGTGGTCGACCGGCTCGAGGCGGCCGGCGCCCGGATCGACCGCGACCGGCGCCCCCGTATCGACCCGGGCGCCGACGCGCTCGACGGGCTGCGGCTGATCTCGGCCGCCACCGCGATCTCCGACACCGAACACGAGCACCGCCAGGCGACAGCCGAGGGTCGCGCGATGACCCACCGGGCGTGGGACCTGCTGCACCGCCGGCGGGGCGAGATCCGGCGCCGATGGGCCGAGTTCTTCGCCGACGTCGACGTCCTGCTGTGCCCGGTCGCCCCCGTTGCGGCGTTCCGGCACGTGCACTCGCCGCTCGGATCGAACTGGGTGTACGCCACGCTCGCCGACCACGGCGACCGGCCCTACGGTGAGATGATCGGCTGGAGCGCGTTGACCGGCAGCGCCTACCTCCCGGCGACCGTGCCGCCGGTGGGGCGAACCGCCGACGGCCTGCCGGTGGGCATCCAGGTGGTGGCGCCCTACCTGCACGACCGCACCGCCTTGGCCTTCGCCCGCTGCATCACCGACGTGATCGGCGGCTACCAGCCGCCACCGGCGGCGCTCGACTGACCCGCACACCGAACCGGTCGCCGGCCGCCGGAGGCCCGCGATCGGGACCTTCGACGGTGGCGCAGCTCCGTGATGGGGCGGCATCATCGAAGTAGGGCGTTCGACGCCCCCGGAGGTGGCGATGGCGACCGGTCGAGTTCCGATGCTCAGCTTCCTCGGCGCGGCCCGCACCGTCACCGGCAGCAAGACCCTGATCGACACCGCCGACGCCCGGGTACTGGTGGACTGCGGGTTGTTCCAGGGCCGCAAGGAGCTGCGCCTGGCGAACTGGGGCGAGTTCCCGGTGCCGCCCGAGTCGATCGACGCGATCGTGCTGACCCACGCCCACCTCGACCACTGCGGGTTCGTGCCGCGCCTGCAACGGCTCGGTTTCCGCGGTCGCGTCCACTGCACGTCGGGCACGCTGCGGCTGGCCGGGATCGTGCTGCCCGACAGCGGCCACCTCCAGGAGGAGGAGGCCGACTACGCCAACCGGATGGGGTTCTCGAAACACTCCCCTGCCGAGGCGCTGTACACCGAACACGACGCCCTGCGCAGCCTCGAGTCGTTCGAGGAGGTGCCGTTCGACGAGCCCCGCACCGTCGTGCCAGGGGTCGAGGTCACCTGGCGGCGAGCCGGCCACATCCTCGGTGCGGCGTCGCTGCGCGTCGAACTCGCCGACGTCGGCACGACCGTGGTGTTCAGCGGCGATCTCGGCCGGCCGTCCCATCCGCTGCTGCTGCCACCCGACCCGGTCGGCAGCACCGACGTGCTGGTGGTCGAGTCGACGTACGGCGACGAGGAACACCTCGGCGTCGACCCGGCGGCGACGATCGCCAAGGTGGTCAACGACGCCGCGTCGTGCGGGGGCGTGGTGGTGGTGCCGGCGTTCGCGGTCGACCGCACCGAGGTCGTGCTCTGGCACCTCGACCGGCTGGTCGCGGGCGGCGAGGTGCCCGACCTGCCGGTGTTCGTCGACAGCCCGATGGCCAGCAAGGCCCTCGGGCTGTATCGCGCCGAGGTCCGCCGCCGCTCCCCCGAGATCCGACCGGAACTGTTCGGCAGCGAACTCTTCTCGGCGATCGACCTGACCGAGACCCGCACCACCGAACAGTCGAAAGCGCTCAACGAGCGACGCGGGCCGATGATCATCGTCTCGGCGTCCGGCATGGCCACCGGCGGGCGCGTGGTGCACCACCTGGCTCGCAGGATCGGCGACAGCCGCAACTCGGTGCTGCTGGTGGGGTTCCAGGCCCCCGGGACCCGCGGTGACCGGCTGCGCGCCGGCGCCACGAGCCTGAAGATGCTCGGCCACTACCACCCGGTACGCGCCGAGGTCACCTCGGTCGAGTTGTCGACCCACGCCGACCGGTCCGAGCTGCTCGACTGGGTGGGCACCGCCGACGGCCTTCGCCGGGTGTACGTCAACCACGGTGAACACGGCGCCGCGACCGCCCTGGCGCGGGCCGTCGACGACCGGCTCGGCACCATCGCCGTGGTGCCGCACCCCGGGGAACGGGTGCGGCTCGACCCCGCCCCCACCCCCGCCGACGTCGGGTGATGTCGGACCGGTCGGGCCGGGCCCCTGGTAGGGTCGAAGCGGCTCGGACGTGACGTCGTCAACCGGGCGGTGGTGGTCGCCGCCGCGCCAGGGCGGCGGCGCCAGGAGGTCCGGATCGAATGCGGCAGCCTGTCGCACCCCCGAGCGGTGACGCACAGCGGCCAGAAGGAGACACCATGAGCCAGGCCCGGTTCCAGAAACGCCAACGTGAGATGCAGCGCGCCGAGAAGGCGAAAGCGAAAGCAGCCCGCAAGGCCGACCGCCTCGAGGCAGCCGCCGAGGGCACCGACGACAGCACCCCGGACGCCGACCCCGAGGCCGTGATGGCCAAGCTCGAAGCCCTCCACCAGCGCTTCGCCGACGATCAGATCGACTTCGACGAGTTCGAGGAGACCAAGCAGGAGCTGCTCAGCCAACTCCAGGTCTGACACCGCGCCGGCGGTCGGCCGCGATTTGCGGCACCGGCGCACCACCCAGCAAGGTTCGGGCGTGCACGGACGCGTCGCCCGGGGCGCCGGGCACCCACCAGGAGTCGACCCACGATGAGCACCCTCGACCCGCGCACCCCGATCATCGTCGGTGCCGCCCAACTCAACGACCGCGACCACGGCAGCGAGCCGATCGACCTGATGACGCGGTGCACCGAAGCCGCCCTCGACGACGCCGCCGCACCCGGGCTGCGCAGCCGCGTCGACCACGTCCGGGTCGTGTGGGGCGTGTGGCCCTACGCCGACCCGGGCCGCCTCGTCGCCGACCGGATCGGGGCCCGGGCGGCCCGCACGACGCTGACCACGGTCGGCGGCAACCAGGTCTACGACTTGTTGACCGACACCGCGGTGGGCATCCGTTCGGGCCGCCTCGACGTGGCCGTGCTGTGCGGCGCCGAGACCCTGCGAACCCGCCGCAGCGACCGCGCCCGCGGCACCACCACCACCTATCTGCCCGAACGCGACGGCGCGGCACCCGACGAGCTGTTCGGCGCCACCGAGCCGCTCAACAACGCGGCCGAACGTGAGATCGGGCTCGAGACGGTGGCCAGATTCTACGCGATGGCCGAGACCGCGCTGCGGCATCGCCTGGGCGAGGCGGTCGACGAGCACCGCCGACGGATCGCTGCGCTGTGGGCGAGAGCGAGCGAGGTCGCGGCGGCCAACCCGAACGCCTGGATCCGCACCGCGGTCTCCGCCGAGCAGATCGCCACCGACAGCGACACGAACCGGCCGGTGGCGTCGCCCTATCCGAAGCTGATGACCTCCAACCTCAACGTCGACCAGGGCGGAGCGGTCGTCGTCTGCTCGGTCGCCGCCGCCGAGGCCGCCGGCGTGCCGCGCGAGCGGTGGGTGTTCCCGTGGGCGGGCGTCGGGGCCGCCGATCACTGGTACCCCACCAACCGCTGGGCGTTCGACGAGTCACCGGCGATGCGGATCTCGGGGGCCCGCACGCTCGAACTGGCCGGATTGGCGGTCGACGACTGCGAGCTGCTCGATCTCTACTCGTGCTTCCCGGTCGCGGTGCAGGTGGCACAACGCGAGCTGGGCGTCGACCCCGACCGTTCGTTCACGATCACCGGCGGCCTCACGTTCGCGGCCGGGCCGCTGAACTGCTACTGCCTGCTTCCCCTCGCCCGGGCCGTCGCCCTGCTGCGCGCCGCGCCCCACCAGCGGGCACTGCTCACCGGCAACGGCGGATCGTTCACCAAGCACAGCTCGGTCGTGCTGGCCGGCGCCCCCTCCCCCGCCGGGTTCGCCACTGCCTCGGTGCAGGCGGCCGTCGATGCCCTGCCGGTGCGCCCGACGCCCAGCGCACCTGCGACGCGGGCCACGCTCGAGACCTACACCGTCACGTTCGACCGCGACATGCGGCCCGAGCAGGCGATCATCGCCGCGCTCGACGACGCCGGCGGACGGCACTGGGCGCGCTCGACCGACGCCGCCACCCTGGACGAGTTGCT
This sequence comes from Ilumatobacter sp., assembly GCA_036526035.1. GTDB lineage: Bacteria > Actinomycetota > Acidimicrobiia > Acidimicrobiales > Ilumatobacteraceae > Ilumatobacter. Next base: position 10,176 of record DATCZG010000065.1, read on the forward strand.
GGCCGGCGACCGCTGCGGCCGGGCGTTGCGGCTCGACGGGTCGACCGCCGAGCTGGCCTGACCTGGCGTCAGGCGAGCGCCGGGCGGGGCTGCAGCCCGGCGGCCCGGTAGCAGGCGTCGACGATCTCCATGTTGCGCACGCCGTCGTCGGCGGTGGTCGGCAACGGTGCGCCGTCGACGATCGCGTCGCGGAATGCCACCAGCTGGTGGAAGTAGGTCGACGAACGGTCGCTCTCGCGGCGGTGGGTGCCCTCGGCGGTGTCGACGGTGATCACCGCCCCGCCGTTCTGCGGGGCGAGCGGATTGCCGGCGGTCATCGTGCCGAGTTCGCCGGCCACCTTCAGGTGGGCGACCACCGTCGAGCCGGCGGCGATCATCGACGACCCGATCGACCCGGTGACCCCCGACGGCCAGCGCAGTTCGGCCACCAGCGAACCGTCGACGCCGGGCACCGGGCACACCGCCTCGGCCGACACGACGTCGGGGTCGCTGCCGGCCGCGAACCGCACCCACTGGATCGGGTAGCAGCCGAGATCCATGGTGGCGCCACCGCCCACCGCGAGGTCCCAGCGGATGTCGGTGCGGGCGATCCGGCCGTCGGGGATGTCGAACACCGCCTCGATGCGGTCGATCCGGCCGAGCACCCCCGAGTCGAGCACCTCGCGGATCATCGCCGCGTACGGGTGATAGCGCCAGTGGAACGCCTCCATCACGACGACGTCGCCGGCGCGCGCCGCGTCGGCGATCAGCCGGGCGTCGTCGGCGTTGGCGGCGAACGGCTTCTCGCACAGCACGTGCTTGCCGGCCTCGACGGCCGCGATCGCCCATTCGCGATGCAGCGCGGCGGGGGTGCCGATGTAGACGGCGTCGACGGCGTCGCTGTCGATCAGCTCGCGATACGACCCGAACGCCAGCGGGGCACCCCAGTCGTCGGCGACGGCGCTGGCCCGCCCCAGGTCGCGGGCGGCCACGGCGGCCAACTCGACCCCTTCGACGTCGCCGATCGGGGCGACCACCGCCACCTTGGCGATCCGTGATGCAGCGACGAGGCCCAGGCGAACGGTCATGGCAGAGGATGCTAACGACCGGCCCCGGACGCCGCGCCCGGCCACGCCGTACGGGCACCCGGCCGACTCCGGTGCCACCGGGCGCGGTGCGTAGTGTCGCGGCGATGACGCGCATGTCGATCTCGCGGGCGATCACGATGCATGCCACCGAGCGGCCCCACGAACCCGCCCTCACCTGTGGCGACGTCACGTTGAGCTGGCTCGAGTTCGACCGCCGCACCAACCGTCTGGCGAGGGCGTTCGCCGGGCTGGGGGTCGAGCCGGGCGACCTGGTCACGATCGCCCTTGCGAACTCGACCGCCTTCTTCGAGGCCGCGTTCGCGGCCTGGAAGCTGGGTGCCACGCCGCAGCCGGTGTCGGCCAAGCTGCCCGGGCGCGAGCTCGAGGAGATCGTCGAGTTGGCCGACTCGAAGATCGTGGTCGGCGTCGAGCCGGGACGCCTCGGCGGGCGCACCTGCCTGCCGGTCGGCCACCACGCCGACGCCGGCCTGAGCGACGGCGAACTACCCGACGCGGTCACCGAGTTCTGGAAGGCACCGACCTCGGGCGGCAGCACCGGGCGCCCCAAGATCATCGTGGCCACCAATCCCGGGGTGTTCGACCCCGAGGCGGCCGGGTTCCAGCTGCCGTCACGCTCGGCGTGCGTCGTGCCCGGTGTGCTGTACCACAACGCCCCGTTCACCATCTCGGCGCTGGCGCTGGTGGCGGGCAACCACGTGGTCAACTTCCCCCGGTTCGTTCCCGAGCAGGTGCTCGACGCCGTCACCCACCACCGGCCGAAATACCTCTACCTGGTGCCGACGATGATGGCCCGGATCTGGAAGCTTCCGGCCGAGGTCCGCGCCGCCGCCGACATGTCGTCGCTCCACATCGCCGTCCACATGGCCGCCCCCTGCCCGCCGTGGCTGAAGGAGGAATGGATCCACTGGGTGGGCCCCGACGTGCTGTGCGAGCTGTACGCGGGCACCGAGGTGCAGGCGATCACGTGGATCACCGGGCGGGAATGGCTCGACCACCGCGGCTCGGTCGGGCGGCCGATCGCCGGCAGGATGAAGGTCGTCGGCGACGACGGCGAGGACCTCCCACCCGGCGAGATCGGAGAGATCTACATGCTCGCCGACGGCGGGCGCGGCTCGACCTATCGCTACATCGGGGCCGAGCCCCGCCAGCTCGCCGACACCGAGTGGGAGAGCCTCGGCGATCTGGGTTGGATGGACGCCGACGGGTTCGTCTACCTCGCCGACCGCCGCAAGGACCTGATCCTGCGCGGCGGCGCCAACGTCTACCCCGCCGAGGTGGAGGGCGCCCTCGAGGAGCACCCGGCGGTGCGCAGCTGCGCCGTGATCGGCGTCCCCGACGACGACCTCGGCCAGCGGGTGCACGCCGTCGTCGACGCCCCGGGCGGGGTGACGGTCGAGGAGTTGCGGGCCCACATGGCCGAGCGGCTGGTCAGCTACAAGTGCCCCGACGACTACGGCTTCGTCGACGCCCCGGTGCGCGACGACGCCGGCAAGGTACGCCGCTCGCTGCTCGCCGACGAGCACCGCTGAGCGGCGGCGCCGACCTCAGGCGTGGCCGGTGACCGCGCTGACCGGATCGAGCTCGAACCCGACCGGCGCCCGGCGCCGGCGGTACTCGGCACCCGACATCGCGTAGGCGGCCACGACCAGCCCCAGCATCACCACCGCGCACACGGTGTAGGCGAGTTCGCGGCCACCCCACGCGTAGAGCACGCCGGCGAGCACCGCCACGATCCCGCCGACGAGTGTCTGCGCGGCGCCGAGCATCCCCTGGGCGCCCGCCTGCCGCTCGGCCGGCGCCACCATGCCGACCGCGACCGCCGAGCTCGACGCCGTGAGCCCGTCGCACACCGCGTGGCAGGCACCGACCGCCAGCATCGTCAGGCCGGTCGGCATCACGCCGTACAGGAACATGAAGATCGCACCCCCGGCCAGACCGAGCGGTCCGAGGCGGAACGGCCCGATGCGCTGGGCGAGCCGGCCGCCGAAGGCGCCGAGGAAGACCAGCGGCATGGCGAACATCGTGATGCCGACGTTGGCGACGAGCTCACCGGCGCCGAGGTCGTCGAGCACGACCGCCCACAGCGCGTCGAAGGTTCCGATCATGAAGAACAGTGCGGCACCCATCAGCACCGCCGCGATCATCGGGCGGCTGCGCAACAGGTCGAAGGCGAACCGCGAGGTCGGCTTGACCGCCGAACGGGCCTCGTCGATCGCGACCAGGAACACCACCGGCAGACACAGCATCGACAACACGGCGATCGTGATGAACGGGGCCGAGAGGCCCAGTGTCGGCACCATGATCGCGGACAGCGCCGGCCCGGCGGCGAAACCCGCCACGTCGGACGACAGCAGCAGGCCGAGGTTGTTGCCCATGTTCATCGGGTCGGCGACCACCACGATCCGCCGGATCGCCGGGAACGCCATCCCGAGACCGATCCCCGACACCACCCGCCCGAGCAGCAACGGGACGAGCGACTCGCCGACCGCCATCACCAACAGCCCCGCCACGTTCAACAACACCCCGGCGATCACGAGCTGACGGGCGAAACCCCGGTCGGCGATCGGGGCGAGGAAGATCTGCGCCACGAACGAGGTGATGAACCCGATCCCGACGATCACCCCCAGCCACTGTGCCTGGATGCCGTACTGGTCGCGGAAGTCGTCGAGCACGGTGAACATCACGCCGTAACCCGACGACATGACAGCGGTCGTCAGACCGAACAGGAGCACTCGGGATCGCTGCACCATTCGAGACTACCGACGCCGCCGGGCGAGCCACCGATCGGTTCGCACCGCAGCTGGGGCCGGCGGCTCAGTGGGCGGTGAAGCCGCCGTCGACCACCAGGGCGTGGCCGGTCATGAACGAACCGGCCGAGCTGGCGAGCAACAGCAGCGCACCGTCGAGTTCGTGCTCGAGACCCATCCGCGGGATCGCCGAGAAGGTGCGCACGTACCGCTCGCTGGCCTCGTCGCCGATCATCGGCGCGGTCATCTCGGACGGGAAGTAGCCGGGGCACAGGGCGTTGACCCGCACCCCGTTGCGCGCCAGCTGCAGCGCCAGCTCGCGGGTGAGGTTGACGACCGCGCCCTTGCTGGCGCAGTAGTTGGCCTGCTTGACCGGCGTCGCGCCGACCAGGCCGAGCATCGACGCCACGTTGACGATCGCACCGCTGCCCCGCTCGGCCATGTGCGGTGCACACAGCTTGACGAGGTGCCACACCGCGGTGGTGTTGACCTGCATCGCCTGCTCGAACTGCTCGAGGGTCTCCTGCTCGATCCCGACGATGAACGAGACACCCGCGTTGTTGACCAACACGTCGATCCGCCCGGCGCGTGCGAGCGCCTCGGCGACCAGCCGCTCGCGCTCGGCGGCGACGCCGATGTCGGCCGGGACCACGATCGACCCGGGCAGTTCGGCGGCCAACGACTCGAGCCGTTCGGCGCGTCGGGCGGTGAGCACCACGGTGGCGCCGACCGCGTGCAGGACCCTCGCGAAACGGGCGCCGAGGCCGGCCGAGGCACCGGTCACCAGCGCCACCTGGCCGTCGAGGCGGAACAGGTCGAGCGGGTTCTCCATCCGGCGAGTCTCGCCGATCGTCACCGGCGAACTCGCACCGACAGGCAGGTCACGCAGCCCTCGAGCTTCTCGAACTCGCCGATGTCGACCTCGACGGTGCGGTAGCCCATCGACCGGAACAGATCCGCCGAGCCGGGGGCGCCGGCAGCCATCAGCAACCGGTCGTCACCCAGCAGCACGACGTGTGCACCGGCCGGCTCGGGCACGGCGAGGAACCGCCCGAACGCGCCGACGTCGTCGACGAGTTCGGGGTAGCCGATCACGGTGCCGTCGGGCAGCGCGGTCACCGCCGACTTCAGGTGCAGCACCTTGTGCACCGGCACCGGCCGCACCTCCCAGCCGCGCGGCGCCAACAGGAACGCCAACTCGGCGACCGCCCGGGCGTTGGTGCGCCCACCGACACCGACGTAGACGAGGCGACCGACCTTCAGCACGTCGCCGCCGTCGAGCGTCGCCGGGGCGGCGAGCCGGTGCACCTCGACACCGATCCCGGCGACCGCCGCCTCGGCACCGGCGATCTCGCCGGCCCGGCTGGGGGCGGCCGGGCTGGCGATCACGCACAGGTCGTCGAACATCACCAGCGCATCCTCGACGAACACGGCGTCGGGGCAGTCGTCGGCCGGTGCCACCTCGGCGATGTCCCAGCCCGCCTCCGCCATCGCGGCGACGTAGCCGTGCCACTGCCGCAGCGCCACCTCGGCGTCGACCGGTCGGCGCTCGATGTGGGTGACCAACCCGGCGGCGAGCGCCGGGCCGGGGGGACGGACGAGTGCGAGCGGCACGGCGCAGGACGCTACACGAGGCGGTCAGACCGCCAGCGGCGCCGCCAGCCGGCGGGTGACCGCGTCACGCACCTGCCGGTCGAAGGAACGGATATGGGCCTCGACCGCGTCGGCACACTCGTCGGCGCGCCCCGCCCGCAACAGCTCGAGGATCTCGATGTGTTCGTCGACGGCGTGCCGGGTGTCGGCGACGTCGGCCAGGTACATGTGCCAGACCCGGTCGCTGTGGGCGTACAGCATGTCGAGCGTGTCGGTGAGGAACCGGTTGCCGGCCGCCGCCCAGATGATCTCGTGGCAGCGCCGGTCGACGGCGAGCAACTGCTCGGGTGGCACGCCGCTACGCAGCGACTCCTCGATCAGCGTCTGCATCTCGCTCCAGTGCTGCGACGTGCCGCGCAGGCACGCCAGGCGTGCCGCGTAGGGCTCCATCATCGCCCGGGTCTCGTAGAGCATCCCCAGTTCGTCGACGTCGATCGAGGAAACCAGCACGCCGCGGCGCGGGATCACGGTGAGGAACTGGTCGCGCGCCAGGCGCTGGAGCGCCTCGCGGATCGGGGTCCGTCCGATCCCGAGCTCGGCCTGCAGCTCGTCGTCGCGCACCACGTCGCCGGGCGCGAGTTCGAGCCGGACGATCATCCGGCGAACTCGCTCGTAGGCCTGTGTGCTCAGCGATTCGGTTGTGATACATTCATGATATATCAGAGTCCAGCCCTGGGGGTACACCGTGAGTGAGTTTCCATCGTCCGCGAAGTGCGTCATCATCGGCGCCGGCATCGTCGGCAACTGCCTGGCCGGCCACCTGGCCCGCCTGGGCTGGACCGACATGGTGTTGCTCGACAAGGGCCCGCTGCCCAACCCCGGCGGCTCCACCGGCCACGCCTCGAACTTCATCTTCCCGGTCGACCACAACAAGGAGATGGCGCTGCTCGGCGTGCAGAGCGCCAACCAGTACCGCGACGTCGAGCGCTCGGTCGACTCGGGCGGCATCGAGGTCGCCCGCACCCAGGCCCGCATGGACGAGTTCCAGCGCCGCATGACCTCGGCCGCGGCGTGGGGCGTGCAGGCCGAGTTGCTCACCCCCGCCCAGGTCAAAGCGCTGGTGCCCTTCATCAACGAAGACGTGATCCTCGGCGGCTTCCACTGCCCGACCGTGTCGGTCGTCGACTCGCTCGACACCGGCACCCTGTTCCGCAACGAGGCGATCGAGAAGGCCGGCCTGCAGGTGTTCGCGAACACCGAGGTGCTCGACGTCGAGACCGAGGTCGAGCCGGCCACCGGCCTTCGCAAGGTCTCCGCGGTCGTCACCGACAAGGGCCGCATCGAGGCCGAGTACGTCGTGATCGCCTGCGGCGTGTGGTCGAACCGGATCGCCAACATGGCCGGCGCCACGATCCCGCTGGTGCCCGCCGTGCACCAGATGGCCGACGTCGGCCCGATGGACGTGCTGGTCGAGACCAACAAAGAGATCGGGTTCCCGATCGTGCGCGACATGGACACGTTCTGCTACGAGCGTCAGTCGTCGGGCTCGATGGAGGTCGGCTCGTACGCCCACCGTCCGATCCTGCACCACCCCGACGACATCCCCTCGAACGAGGAGGCCGCGCTCTCGCCCACCGAGATGCCGTTCACGGCCGACGACTTCGACCCCCAGATGGAGCAGGCGATCGAGTTGATGGAGATGCTCGGCGACGCCGAGATCAAGTACGCCATCAACGGTCTCTTGTCGCTCACCCCCGACGCGATGCCCTGCCTCGGCGAGACCACCGAGGTGCGCAACCTGTGGTCGGCCGCCGCGGTCTGGGTGAAGGAAGGCCCCGGCATGGCCCAGGTCGTCGCCGAGTGGATGACCTACGGCTACCCGCGCGTGATCGACGCCCACGGCGCCGACATCGCCCGCTTCTACCAGCAGGAGCGCAACGACGAGCACATCTGGGCCCGCGCCGAGGAGCACTTCAACAAGACCTACGGCATCGTGCACCCGGCCGAGCAGTGGGAGTCGCGCCGCAACCTGCAGGTGTCGCCGTTCTACTCGCGCCAGCAGGAGCTCGGCGCGTTCTTCTTCCAGGCCCGCACCTGGGAGCGGCCGCAGTGGTACCGCTCGAACGCCGACCTGGTCGAGCGGTACGGCGTGAGCGAGCGCGAGGTCGAGTGGGACAACCGCTGGTGGAGCCCGATCACGGTCGGCGAACACCTCAACATGCGCGAGAACTGCGGTCTCGTCGACCTGTCCGCGTTCCAGCTCTACGAGCTGTCGGGCCCCGGCGCCGTCGAGTTCGCCGACTACCTGGCGGTCAACAAGATCGGCCCGGTGGGCCGCGCCACCTACACCCCGTGGCTCACCCCCGACGGCGGCTTCCACTCCGACCTCACGATGCAGCGGCTCGCCGACGACACCGTGATGGTGGTGACCGGCGTGTTCGACGGTGGCCGCGACATGCACTGGATCCGCAAGTACATGCCCAAGGACGGCTCGGTCACCGTGACCGACCGCACGCTCGAGATCTCCACCCTCGGCCTGTGGGGGCCCAACGCGCCGGCGCTGCTGGCGACGCTGACCTCCCACGACCTCAGCCACGAGGGTTCGCCGTACGGCTCGATCGTCGACGTCACGCTCGACTGCGGCGGCACCGACGTCGCCGCCAAGCTGTTCCGCATCTCCTACGTCGGCGACACCGGCTGGGAGATCTACGTGCCGTGGGGCCAGGCCCCGCTGGTGTGGGACGCCCTGATGGCCAACGGTCGCGACCGGTTCGGCCTGCGGCCCACCGGCGGTGGCGTGTACGGCACGTCGGGTCGCCTCGAGAAGGGCTACCGCCTGCAGGGCGCCGAGCTCGAGAGCGAGTACAACCCGCTCGAGGCGGGCCTCGCCCGCCCGAAGGTGAAGTCGGCCGACTTCATCGGCAAGGCGGCCTACATGGCCGCCCGCGACGCCGGTGAGCCCGAGGTGCACATGTGCACGCTCACCGTCGAGGACCAGCACGACTCGCGCGGCCGGGTGCGCTGGATGCAGGGCGGCAACGAGCCGATCTGCGATCTCGACGGCAACGTCATCTTCGATTCGCACCGCCGGGTGTCGCGGGTCACCAGCGCCGGCTACGGCCCGTCGGTCGGCAAGCACCTCCTCATGGCCTACCTGCCGACGCGGTACGCCGCGCCGGGTACCGATCTGCAGGTGATGTACATGAACGAACTGTTCCCCGTGAAGGTCGTCGGCACCGGAAGCGCCTTCGATCCCGACGACACCCGCCTGAAGGGCTGACCGATGCGCATCCTGGTATGCGTCAAGCGCGTGCCCGCCCCCGGGTCGAAGATCAACGTCACGCCCGACGGTCAGTCGGTCGACGCCGCCAACTTGGGCTTCACCATGAGTCCGCACGAGGAGTGCGCGGTCGAGGCCGCCGCCCAGCTCGTCGAGCAGCACGGCGGCGAGGCCACCGTGCTGACGCTCGGCGAGCCGGCGGCCGAAGAGCAGGCGCGCTACGCGGTCAGCGTCGGGGTGCACCGGGCCGTGCTGCTGCCCGCCACCGACGGCGAATGGGATCCGCAACGCACCGCCCGGGCGATCACCACCGCGATCGGCGACCTCGAGGCCGTCGAGGGCGCCTTCGACCTGATCCTGTTCGGCAACGAGTCGGCCGACTCGGGCGGCTTCCAGGTCGGCATCCGGGTCGCGCACGCGCTCGGGCGTCCGATGGTCAACGGGGCCAAGGGGATCAGCGTCAGCGACGGCACCGCCCACGTCGAGCGCGAGGCCGACGCCGGCCGCGAGACCTACGAGCTCGCGCTGCCGGCGGTGGTCGGGGTCAAGGAGGGCATCAACCTGCCCCGCTACCCCACGATGAAGGGCCGGCTGGCATCGAAGAAGGTCGAGGTGGCGTCGATCACACCGGTCGGCGAGGCGGGCGGTCTCAGCAAGATCACGTTGCGGCAGCCACCCGAACGCAAATCGCAGACGATCGTGCTCGGCCACGGCCCCGACGCCGCCGCCGCCGTCGTCGACGTGCTCGAAGAGATCGGGGTGCTGTGATGTCCGCAACCGTCCTCGTCGTCGTCGAGCACGACCGCGGCACGATCGCCCCGGCCTCGTTCGAGGCGCTCACGGCCGCCCGGTCGCTGGGCGGCGACGTCCAGGCGCTCACGATCGGGTCCGCCGCCGACGGGCTCGCCGGTGACCTCGCCGCCTACGGCGTGTCGGTGGTGCACCAGGCCCACGACGACCTGTTGGGCGACTACGGCCCCGAGGCGTGGGGCGAGGTCGTCGCCCAGGCGACGACCTCGCTGGCGCCCGCCGTCGTGATGGCCACCGGCACCGACCGCGGCAACGAGGTGCTCGCCCAGGCCGCCGCGCGCCTCGACCTGCCGTTCTCTGCCAACTGCACCGAGTTCCGGCTGGGCGACCGGTTCGAGATGACCCGGGTCCGCTGGGGCGGTTCGCTGCTCGAGGACGCCGCGCTCGACGCCGGGGTCAAGCTGGTGACCGTCGCCCATCACGCCGTCGACGCGGCAGCCGCCGCGGTGCCCGCCGCCGGCACGGTGAACGCCCTCGCCGTCACCCTCGACCCGTCGCTGGCCCGCACGCTGGTACGCGGCCGCGTCGAGCGCGAGGCGGGCGTCACCCTGGCGACCGCCCCGGTGGTGGTCGGTGGTGGCCGCGGTGTCGGTTCGGCCGACGGGTTCGCCCCGCTCGAGGCGCTCGCCGCCGAACTCGGCGGCATCGTCGGCTGCTCGCGCGCCGTCACCAACAACGGCTGGCGCAGCCACACGTCGCAGGTCGGCCAGACCGGCACCCGCATCGCACCCGACGTCTACTTCGCGTGCGGCATCTCGGGTGCGATCCAGCACTGGGTAGGGGCGATGGCGAGCAAGAACATCATCGCCATCAACACCGACCCGGCGGCCAACATGGTGACCAAGGCCGGCTACGCCGTGATCGGCGATCTGCACCAGGTGGTGCCGGCGATCACCGCCGAGATCCGCCGCCGTCGCGGCTGACCCCGGCGGGGCGACACAACCGCAGCTGCGACTGGGCGGCGCCGAACTCCTCGAACTCGAGGTCGGCCTCGAACCCGAGACGCTCGAGCAGTCGCCGCGATGCAAGGTTGGCGGTCTGGGTCACCGCCACGACGACGTCGTCGTCGGTGTTCGTCCACATCCACCCGAGCGCGGCAGCGACCGCTTCGGCCGCCAGGCCGCGCCCCCAGTACTCGGGCAGCATCTCGTAGGTCAGCTCGAGCACGCCGCGCCAGCGGTCGAACGAGCAGCCGCCGATCGCGACGTCGCTGACCGACTCGGCAACGCAGAACACTCCCCATCGCTCGCCCACCGTGGCGGTGCGGGCGGCCTCGAGGTGATCGTCGTCGACCGGCCCACCGAGGTAGCGCCGCACCTCGGGGTCGGCGAGCAACCGCAGGATCGTCGGCTGATCCGAGGACCGAAACGAGCGCAGGCGGAGCCGCCCGGTCTCGATCGGCTCGTCGATCCACACCATCAACGCCACCTCGCAGCCGGTCGGCAGCGGTCGCGGCAGCGGCGCCCACCGACACCGCCGGCCCGGCGCACGCACGATCGAGCAGGGACCCACCGCACTCCCCCATCATCGCGCCGGCCGCGCCCCACGGCGAGCGCCGGCCCGCCGTGGGACAGGTTGTAGCGTTCATGGCGTGCAGCAGCGGCACGGCAGTATCGACGCGACGGAGTCGCGGTGACCGGCCTCGGGCACCCTCATGTCGAGCTCGGGATGTACCCGTTCGATTCGGTCGCCTGGGCATGGGACGAGATCTGGACGGCCGTCCACCGGCGGGTTCCCTGGACCCCCGCCGAGCTCACCCGGTCCGGCGACGTGCACGCCAGGTGGGACGACCCCGACTGTGTGGTCACCCATGTGTGCGGCTATCCGTTCGCCTCGCAGCACCGCCACGACCTCGACGTCGTGGGCGCGTTCGCGCTCGACATCCCCGAGGCCGAGGGCGCGACCTATCGCTCGATCGTCTTCGGCGTCGACGACCGCACGATCGACGAGTTGCTGGCGGGTCGCGCCCACGCCGTCGTCAACAGCGAGGAGAGCTTGTCGGGGTGGCTCAGCCTGCTCGCGGCCACCGTCGGCGCAGGCCACCCGTGGCCCGGAGAGGTGACGTTCAGCGGCTCCCACCGCACGAGCATGCAGGTGCTCGCGGCCGGCGGCGGCGATCTCACCAGCATCGACTCCTGGACGGTGGCCCTCGTCGCCGAGGAGCAACCCGGGCTGGTCGCCGGCCTGCGCCGGATCGGTCTCGGCCCCCCCGTCCCCACGCCGGCGATCGCGGCCCGCCGCACGGCCGGGCCCGGTCGGGTCGGCGAGCTACGGGCCGCCTTCCGCGAGGCGCTCGCCGATCCGGCGACCCAGCCGGCGCAGCGCGCATTGCGGATCACCGGCTTCGTCGAACGCGAGCTCGGCGACTACCTCCCCACCCTGGCATTGGGCCCGATCCGATGATGTCGCGACACCGTTCGGTGCGCTAGATTCACCAGACGAACGTACCGGGAACTCCGGCTCCAACTGGGGGGATCTTGGCTGATCTAGCCGAATCACGGGGCCGACGCCGAGGCCGCGAGCGTGAGATGGCGGGCGCGCGCTCGAGCTTGCCCGAACAACGACCGTTCGCCCAGCCCCGCCTGCTGCACGGGCCGACCGAGTTGGCGACCGCCGATCAGGTCGAGGCGCTCCACCGGTCGTCGCTGCGAATCCTGAGCGAGATCGGCATGAAGGTGCTCGACGCCGAGACCCGGGCGCTGTTCGTCGGGGCCGGCGCCACCGAGCACGCCGACATGATGGTGCGGTTCGACCCCGAGATGGTCGGCCCGATCATCGCCACCGCGCCCAGCCGGTTCACGCTGCACGCCACGAACCCGGCCCACCACCTCACGATCGGCGGCGACCACATCGCCTTCGGGTCGGTCGCCAGCGCCCCGAACTCGGCCGACCTCGACGGTGGCCGCCGCACCGGCAACCGGCACGACTTCCGCAACCTGCTGCGGCTGGTGCAGTCGCTCAACTCGATCCACTTCACACCCGGCTATCCGGTCGAGCCGGTCGACATCCACGGCTCGGTGCGCCACCTCGAGGCGACGCTCGATCTGCTCACCCTGACCGACAAGGTGATCCACGTCTACTCGCTGGGGCGCCAGCGCAACATCGACGCGATGGAGATGGTGCGGATCGCCCGCGGCATCACCGACGCCGAGCTCGACGAGCAACCGAGCCTGGTCAGCATCATCAACACCAATTCGCCGCTGACGCTCGACGTCCCGATGAGCCACGGCATCATCGAGATGTCGCGCCGCAACCAGGTGATCTGCGTCACCCCGTTCACGCTCGCCGGCGCGATGGCCCCGATCACGCTGGCCGGCGCGCTGTCGCAGCAGAACGCCGAGGCGCTGGTCGGCCTGATGCTCACCCAGATCGTGCGGCCCGGCAGCCCGTTCATCTACGGCGGCTTCACCAGCAACGTCGACATGCAGTCGGGTGCGCCGGCGTTCGGCACCCCCGAGTACTGGAAGACGGCGATCGTCGGCGGCCAGCTGGCCCGCCGGTACGGGGTGCCGTACCGCAGTTCGAACACCTGCGCCGCCAACGCCGTCGACGCCCAGGCGGCCTACGAGTCGATGTTCTCGATCTGGGGTGCGATCAGTGGCGGGTCGAACTTCACGATGCACGGCGCCGGCTGGATGGAGGGCGGTCTGCAGGCCAGCTTCGAAAAGATGGTGCTCGACGCCGACCTGTTGCACATGGCGTCAGCTGCGCTCGACCCGCTGGTGGTCGACGACGACACGCTGGCGTTCGACGCGATCGCCGACGTCGGCCCGGGCGGGCACTTCTTCGGCACCGCCCACACCCAGGCCCGCTATCGCACCGAGTTCTACCGGCCGTTGATCAGCGACTGGCGCAACTACGAGAACTGGGCCGACGCCGGCAAGCCGGAGGCGGCCGCCAAGGCGAACCAGCTGGTGAAGGCGTACCTCGCCGACTACGAGCCGCCGCCGATGGACGACACCGTCCGCGAGGAACTGACCGAATTCGTGGCCCGCCGCACCGCCGAGGGCGGCGTGCCCGTCGACTACTAGGAGACGACATGAAAACTTCTGCTCAGGTCGTGGTGATCGGCGGCGGCGTGGTGGGCGCCTCCGTGCTGTTCCACCTCACCGAGAACGGCTGGACCGACGTCGTGCTGGTCGAGCGCAAAGAGCTCACCGCCGGCTCCACCTGGCACGCCGCCGGGGGGATGCACACCCTCAACGGCGACCCCAACGTCGCCCAGCTGCAGCAGTACACCGTGCAGCTCTACCAGAAGATCGAGGAGCGCTCGGGCCAGAACTGCTCGATCCACCTGCCCGGCGGGATCACCCTCGCCAGCGATCGCGACCGCATGGACTGGCTGAAGATGGCGGTCGCCCGCGGCCGCTACCTCGGCATGGACGGCCTCGAGATGATCTCGCCCAAAGAGGCCCAGGAGCTGTTCCCGCTGCTCGACCCGCAGTACTTCCTCGGTGCGATGTGGGACCCGGTCGAGGGCCACGTCGACCCGACCGGGGTCACCAACGCCTACGCGATCTGTGCCCGCCAGGCGGGCGCCGAGATCTACCGGCAGAACTGGGTGAGCGCGCTCGAGCACCGCCCCGACGGCACCTGGACCGTCATCACCGAACGCGGCGAGATCCACGCCGAGCACGTCGTCAACGCCGGAGGGCTCTGGGCCCGCGAGGTCGGCCGGATGGCCGGCCTCGAGCTGCCGGTGCTCGCCATGCAGCACCACTACCTCGTCACCGAGCCGATGGAGGAGGTGATGGCCCACGAGGCCGCCACCGGCCGCGAGATGCCGATGGCGATGGACTTCAAGGGCGAGATCTACATCCGCCAAGAAGGCGACGGGATGCTGCTGGGCACCTACGAGCAGAACTCGCGCCCGTGGTCCGAACACCAGACGCCGTGGAACTTCGACATGGAGCTGCTGCCGCCCGACCTCGACCGCATCGAGCCCGAGCTCAATGTCGCCTTCCAGCACTACCCGGCGATGGCGACCGCCGGCATCAAGACGATCGTCAACGGGCCGTTCACCTTCACGCCCGACGGCAACCCGCTGGTCGGCCCGGTGCCCGGGCTGCGCAACTACTGGACGGCGTGCGGCGTGATGGCCGGGCTCTCCCAGGGTGGCGGCGTCGGGCTGGCGCTCGCCAACTGGATGACCGAGGGCGACCCCGGCTTCGACATCTGGGGCATGGACGTCTCCCGCTTCGGCAGCTACGCCACGCTCCCCTACACCCGCGTCAAGGCCGAGGAGAACTACCGCCGGCGCTTCCGGATCACCTTCCCCAACGAGCAGCTGCCGGCCGGCCGCTACCTGCAGACGGTGCCGATCCACGACGCTCTCGTCGAGCACAACGCCGTGTGGGGCACCGACTTCGGCCTCGAGTCGCCGCTGTGGTTCCAGCGCCCGGGCGAGGAACCGATCGAGAACGTCACGTTCCGGCGGTCGAACGCGTTCGACCTGGTCGGCGAGGAGTCGATCGCCGTCCGCACCGGCGTCGGGCTGACCGAGGTGACGAACTTCTCGAAGTACCGCGTCAGCGGGCCCGGAACGGCCGAGTGGTTGCAGGGCCTGTTCACCAACACGTTGCCCAGGATCGGCCGCATCAACCTCACCGCCATGCTCAACCGGCACGGCCGGGTGATCGGCGAGTTCTCGGTCGCCCGCGTCGGCGACGACGACTTCTTCCTGTTCAGCTCGCTCGGGGCGACCGACCACCACTACCGCTGGTTCCACGCCCACCTGCCCGCCGACGCCTCGTTCCGCATCGAGGTGCTCGGCCAGCGCATGGTCGGGCTCTCGCTCGCCGGGCCGAAGTCGCGCGAGGTGCTGCAGTCGCTCACCCGGTTCGACGTCTCGAACGAGAACTTCCGCTTCATGGACTTCCGCCGGATGGACGTCGGCATGGCGCCGTGCTGGGTCGGCCGCATGACCTACTCGGGCGACCTCGGGTACGAGATCTGGGTCTCGCCCGAATACCAGCGCAACCTGTTCGACGCCCTGATGGCGGCCGGTGAGCCGTTCGGCATGCGGCTGTTCGGGGTGCGGGCGCTGCTGACGATGCGGCTCGAGAAGATGTTCGGCACCTGGTTCCGCGAGTACCGGCCGATCTTCACCCCGTACGAGTCGCGGATGGACCGCTACATCAAGTTCGACCACGACTTCATCGGCCGCGCCGCGCTCGAGACCGCGCCGCCGCCCAAGCGCTACCTGTCGTACTTCGAGGTCGACACCGATCCCGACGAACCGGCCGACGTGATCGGCGACGAGCCGGTGTGGCACCAGGGCCCCGACGGCTGGCGGGTGGTCGGCTGGATCACGTCGGGCGGCTACGCCCACTACGTCGGCAAGTCGCTCGCCCTCGGCTACATCGAGGCCGGAGTCGCCGACGACCCGGGCGCCGGCGGGTTCGAGATCGAGATCATCGGGCAGCGTCGCCCCGCCACCTTGTTGCACGAACCGGTGCTCGACCCGCAGGGTGCGCGGATGCGCGGCTGACATGGCCCGCCCGGTCGACCTCGACCGCCGGGAGGCGCTGCTCGACGAGGTCGTCACCTACCTCGGCGAGCACGGCCTCGCGAACCTGTCGCTGCGGCCGTTGGCCGAGCACCTCGGTGTGAGCGTCAACTCGCTGACCCACCACTTCGGGTCGAAGGACGACCTGATCGTGGCGGCGCTGCGACGCTCCGGCCAGATCCAACAGGGGGTCCAGGGGCGTTGGCTGCTGCGACGACCCGAGATGACCCAGACCGAGCTGCTGCGCGCCTGGTGGCGGTGGATCACCGCGTCGCCCCGCCATCTGGCCCTGACGCGGCTCGGCATCGAGGCCGCCGCGCTCGACGCCACGCTCGGGGGCCTGCCCCGCCAGCTGCGCGGCGAGCAGATCGGCCTGTGGCGCACCAACATCGAGGCCCGGCTGATCGCCGACGGGATGCCCCGCGACCGGTCCGTCGTCGAGGCGTCGCTGCTCAAGGCGATGTTCACCGGTCTCGTGGTCGACCTGTTGGCCACCGGCGAGAAGGCGCGCCTGACGAGATCGCTCGAGGTCGCCCTCACCCGTCTCGAGGCGATCGTCGCCGCGACACGCTGACGGTCCGCCGATCAGGGACGATCAGCCCTGGCCCGGCAGCCCCGGCCGGCCCAGGATGGAACCGTGAGGCGAGCGACCGGGCGCCGGCCGACGGGCCGACCGCGCCGCTACGACGAGTTGATCGGGCTGCGCGTCGGCGCCCTCGCGGGCGCCCTCGTCGGCGCGGCGGTCGCCGCCGTCGTCGGCTCAGCCCTGTGGCCGATCCTGATCGGCGGCGCGATCGGCGGCGCTGCCGGGTATCGCACCCGGCGGCGCCGGTGACGTTCGTTCGCCCTCACCGGCGAGCAGCTCCATCAGCAGCCCGTCGGCCCACGAACCGTCGGCCCGCAGTTCGTAGCGGCGCATGACGCCGACCGGCCGGAACCCGGCCTTGGTGTAGCAGGCGATCGCCGCTTCGTTGTCGACGGCCGGGTCGATCACGAGCCGGTGGTGCCCGCGCCCGTCGGTCAGGTACCGCACCAGCGCACCGACGGCGGCCAGGCCGTAGCCGCGGCGGTGCACGGCCGGGTCGACGTAGAGGTCGATGCCGGCGTGGCGGTACTTCGGGTCGTCGGCCTCGGTGAACTGGATCAGGCCGATGATCCGGCCGGTCTCGTCCTCGATCGTCAGCCGCTCGACCCCCTCCTCGGCGAGCCCCCTGATGAACTCGGCGTCGAGGTCGTCACCGCCCCAGCGTCGCCGCACCTCGGGCGTCGAGCGGATCGCGACGAGCGCCTCGCGGTCGGAGGCGACGGTCGTGCGGAGCCGGACGCGCTCGTCGCCGAGGTCGAGTCCGGGCACCGAACGCCGCCTCAGAGGTCTTTCACCAGCCGCAACGCGTCGAACACCGCGGCGTGGATGTTGCGGCTGCTCACCGCATCGCCGATCCGGAACAGCGCGAAGTGCCCGTCGGGGTTGCGCACCAGGGCCTGCGGGCGACCCTCGATCAGCGCCCCGTAGTCGACGGCGCCGAGGTTCGACGAGCGGCCCTTGAGCTCGAAGTACACGTCATCGAGCGCCGACGTGCCGAAGTCGACGACGACCCAGTCGACGTGGCGGACCGTGCGGTGGTCGCTCTGGTCGCTGCCCAGTTCGACGCACAGCCGGCCGCCCTCGGGCCGCACCGCCAGCACCCGCTGGTGCAGGGTGATGCGGGTGTCGGTCTCGTTGAACGCCCGGGCGTAGGGCACGTGGTTCATCCCGCCGACCTCGATCCCGAACATCCGCTCGGGCGTGACGATCTCGAGGTTGGCCCCCGACCGGGCGATCATCTCGGCCGCCGACAGGGCCGAATGGGTGCCGTTGTCGTCGAAGAACAGCACGTCACCGCGGGGCGCCACCTCGCCGCCCAACACGTCCCAGCTCGTCACCAGGTGGTCGGCGCCCTGCTCGAGGTCGGGCAGCCGGGGCTGGCCGCCGGTGGCGACGATCACCGCGTCGGGCTCGAGCGCGGTCACCAACTCGGCGTCGGCGAACGTGTCGTAGCGGATGTCGACACCGAGCCGGGCGCATTCGGCGACCCGCCACTCGACGATGCCGGCCAGGTCCTTGCGGCGCGGGTTGCGCACCGCCAGGTTGATCTGCCCGCCGGCCCACGGCATCGCCTCGAGCACGGTGACGCGGTGCCCGCGCTCACCGGCCACCCTGGCGGCCTCGAGGCCCGCCGGGCCGGCGCCGACGACCACGACGTGGCGCCGGGACGGAGCGGGCGGCACGTCGTGCGGCATCGTCTGCTCGCGGCTCGTCGCCGCGTTGTGGATGCACAGCGCCTCCCCGGCCTCGTAGATCCGGTCGAGGCAGTAGGTCGCACCGACGCACGGCCTGATCTGCGACTCGCGGCCCTCGACGATCTTGCGCACGATGTGCGGGTCGGCGAGATGGGCGCGGGTCATGCCGACCAGGTCGAGCTTGCCCTCGCGGATCGCGTGCCGGGCTGACGCGACGTCGTCGACCTTCGCCGCGTGCATCACGGTGAGACCGGTGTGCTCGCGGACCATGCCGGCGAAATCGAGGTGCGGCACCGACCGCATGCCGTGGATCGGGATCACCTCGGTGAGCGCGGCCTCGTGCTCGATGTGGCCGCGGATCACGTTGATGAAGTCGATCAGGCCCGCCTGCTCGAACCGCTGCAGCACGGCGAGGCCGCGCGGCGTGTCGATCCCGCCCGGCACCATCTCGTCGAGCACCATCCGCACACCGACGATGAACCCGCGGCCGACCCGCGACCGGATCGCGCTGAGCACCTCCCACCCGAACCGCAACCGGCGCTCGTCGTCACCGCCCCATTCGTCGTCGCGCCGGTTGGTGAGCGGCGACAGGAACTGGTCGAACAGGTGCCCGTAGGCCTCGACCTCGACGCCGTCCATGCCGCCGGCCTGCATCCGTTCGGCGGCGTCGGCGTAGTGGCCGATGATGCGCTCGATGTCCCAGTCCTCGGCCTCTTTCGGGATCCCCCGGTGGGCGGGCTCGCGCACCGGCGAGGCCGACACGATCGGCAGCCAGTCGTCCTGACCCCACCCCGTGCGGCGGCCGAGGTGGGTGATCTGGATCATGCACGCCGCGCCGTGCTCGTGGACCTCGTCGGTGAGGCGCCGGATCCACGGCACGATCGCGTCGTCGTAGGCGTGCAGGTTGCCGAACGCCGGCGGGCTGTCGGGCGCCACCACCGCCGACCCGGCGGTCATCGTGAGCGCCAGGCCACCCTTGGCCTTCTCGACGTGGTAGCGGCGGTACCGGTCTTTCGGCATGCCGTCCTCGGAGTACGCCGGCTCGTGGGCCGACGAGAACACGCGGTTGCGCAGCGTCAGGTGCCCGAACGAGTAGGGCTGCAGCAGCGGATCGTCCGACCGGGCCATCATCGCTGCACGCTAGTACCGGCCGGGATGCCCGAGCCGGTCAGTTGACCATGCGGTCGCGGCCCGCCCAGTAGGGCTTGCGCAGCTCGGTCTTGAGCACCTTGCCGGAGGGGTTGCGCGGGATCGCGTCGACCCGGTCGACCGAGGTGGGGCACTTGTAACCCGCCAGGTGCTCCTTGCAGTAGGCGATGATCGCCTGCTCGCTCGGGTCGCTGCCGGCCTTCGCGATGACGATCGCCTTGACCGTCTCGCCCCACTTGTCGTGCGGCACCCCGATCACCGCGACATCGGCGATGTCGGGGTGCTTCATCAACACGTTCTCGATCTCGGCCGGGTACACGTTCTCGCCGCCCGACACGATCATGTCCTTCACCCGGTCGTGGATGAACAGGTAGCCGTCACGCAGGTAGCCGGCGTCACCGGTGCGGAACCAGCCGCGACCGTCGGCCCCGAGCCCTTCGGGGAACGCCTCGGCGGTGGCCTCCGGGTTCGCCCAGTAGCCCTTCATGTTCTGGGCCGTGCGGCACCACACCTCGCCGACCTCGCCGTCGGGCAGATCGGTCACGCCGTCGGCATCGACGATCCGCAGTTCGACGTCGCCCCAGGGTTCGCCGGCCGATCGCAGCAGATGGGCCCGCGGGCCGCCCGGGTCGTGGTCGTGGGCCCGCAGGATCGTGATGCCGCCGGTGGTCTCGGTGAGGCCGTAGGCCTGGACGAACTTGCACCCCATCGCGTTCATCGAGCCGACGAGCACCGACTCGGTGATCGGCGACGCCCCGTAGACCATGCAGCGCATGGTGGAGAAATCGGTCTCGCCGATGTTGGGCATCATCAGCAGGAACTGCAGCACGGCCGGCACGAGCAGGGCATTGGTGATGCCGTGCTGCTCGATCAGGGCGAGGATCCTGGCGGGGTCGATGTCGCGCATCAACACGTTCGTGCCGCCGTTGAACAGACCGACCACGCCCCAGCCGCTGCCGGCCACGTGGAACAGCGGCATCGCCACCAGGTTGACGCTGTCAACGTCGAAGAACCACTCGCCCGAGGCGAACTCCATCATGCCGAACAGGTTGGCGTTGGTGAGCTCGACGCCCTTGGGCAGTCCGGTCGTGCCCGACGTGTAGAGCTGGTAGCACGTGTCACCGGGCGCCGACGGCGCGGCCGGGTCGTGGGTCGGCTGACCGGCCAACCAGTCGGAATACGACGGGTACTCGTCGCTCTCGCCCAGCACGACCACGGTCGTGACCGTGCTCAGGTTCATCTTGGCGAGGTGCCCCAGGAACTCGGCGCCGATCAGCAGCACCTTGGCCTCGGCGTTGTCGAGGATGTACTCCATCTCGGGCGGGGCCAGGCGCCAGTTGACCGCCACGGTGACGGCGTTCAACTTGCCGGCCCCGAGCAGGAAGCTGAAGTACTCGGGAGCGTTCTTGTCGAGGAAGGCGACGCGGTCGCCGGCACCGACACCGGCCGCTGCCAGCGCATTGGCGGCCCGGTTCGACTCGAGATCGAGCTCGGCATACGTCCACGAGCGGTCGTCGCA
>DATCZG010000066.1:0-2759 GCA_036526035.1 Ilumatobacter sp.
GCTCGTCCGGGGCGCGGGCGGCGGCCGCCGCCGGGGGCGGGTCGAACTCGCCGTCGCCGGCGAGTTCGATCACCACCCCGGCGGTGGCCGTGCGCAGGCGGGTGGCCGTGGCGGCCGGGTCGGCCAGTGCGGCGGCGTCGACCCGGATGCGTTCGGCGGCGGCCCATTCGCCCGGTGCCGGCTGGCCGGCGGCGACGACGACGTGGCGGCCGAGGCCCGGCGGCCCGCGCCGCAACGCCACCACCGCCCGCGAACCGGCGGACGGCACGGTGTCGGGGGGCACGTCGGCACCGGCGACGCGAGGGTCGGCGGCGGGCGACTCGGGTGACGCGGCGGGGGCGTCGGCGCCGCCGTGGTCGGCCCAGCACCGCCGCACGTCGGCCGGGCGCTCGTGCGCCCCGTTGCAGTACACGCACGAGATCACTCCGGCGACCCTAGCGAGCGGGTGTCGCGAACCCGGTCGGCGGTCAGCCGATGCGCGGCTTGTGCTCGAAGTACTCGGCGAGGCGGCGTTCGGCGTCGGCGCCGAACAGGATCTCGGCGACCTCGTGCAGGCCGGGCGAGCTGCGGATGTCGTCGTCGGACACCACCAGGTCGATCTTCGAGCGGCGTCGCATGAAGTCGTCGAGTTTGACGATCATCTCGTGTTCGGCGGCGTTGTGCAGTTCGGCTCGCAGGTAGTCGGCCGAGCCCATGATGTCGGCGCCCATCGCCGGGTCGGCGCGGATCGCCTCGAGCAGGTCGAACGCCCGCCGCCCGTAGCGCCGCCACAGCCGGTCGCTGAGCGGTTCGGTGTCGGGTTTGGTGCGCAGCCGGTCGAGCTTCATCAGTTTGGCCTGCCGGAAGAACTCGGCGCGGGTGGCGGCGGCGGGTTCGCCGTACCAGTTCGCCAGGTCGCGTTCGAGCGGCACGCCGAGGTGTTCGATCTCGGCGGCGACCTCTTCGCCGACGTTGAGGCAGTCGGTGAGTTTGCCGCCGAACACGGTGACGACGTTGAGGTCGTCGTCGCGTTCGATCTCGTGTTTGCGGCTCAGCGAGGTCCACTCGACGTGCTTTCGGTCGCCGCCCCCACGCTTCACCACGAGCGGCCGCACGCCCGAGCGTTCGGCGATGATGTCGGCGACCGTCAACGGGTGTTCGAGCGCCAGGCGGGCGTTGATCTGGGCCAGCAGGAACTCGCGGTCGTCGTTGTCGACGGCGGTGTGGGGCGTGTCGACCCGCGTGTCGGTGGTGCCGATCACCGAGCGGCGGCCCATCGGGATCACGTAGAACAACCGCTGGGTGTCGTCGAAGAAGGCGAGCACCCGGTCGTGGCGGGTGGTGGTGAGGCGCCGCACGACGAGGTGGACGCCTTTGGAGTAGACGATGCGGTGCCGGGTGGTGAGGCCCCAGCCGGTGTTGAGCTGGTCGACGAACGGTCCGGCGGCGTTGACGATCGTGCGTGCCGCGGTGGTGAACTGCTCGCCGCTGTCGACGTCGCGCAGCGTCGCCACCCAGCGGTCGCCGGCGCGTTCGGCGGCGACCAGTTCGACGTAGTTGGCGACGCTGGCGCCGGCCTCGATCGCCGAGCGCACGAACGAGAACACGAACCGCGAGTCGTTGTCGATCAGGTAGGCGTCCTGGTATTGCACGCCGCCGCGCACGCCGGTGGTGTCGATCGCCGGTTCTTCGAGTTTGACCCGTTCGGCGTCGAACAGTTTCGGTGGTCGGGTGCCGAACAGCCCGATCGCCCAGTAGGCGGCGGCGCCGAGCGCCGCGAACCACGGCGGGAACGGGGCGCTGCGGTCGAGGGTGGCGAGGAACCCGATCTCTTTGATGTTGTCGGGGTAGGCCTTCATCAGGCGGTTGCGCGACCGGCACAACCCGAACACGAGCGGCAGCTCGAAGTGTTCGAGGTATTTGAAGCCACCCCACACCAGGTTCGACGACTCCTGGCTGGTGAAGCTGCCGAAGTCGCCGCGGTCGACGAGCGCCACCGACGCCCCGCGCCCGGCGAGCGCCGCCGCCGACACGGCCCCGTTGATGCCGGCGCCGACCACCAGCACGTCGAACAACCCGTTGCGGAGCCGGTCGATGTTGGCGTCGCGCAACGTCATGGTCGTAGCGTCGCACGCCCGACCCGCGATGCCAACCGCACCGACCGGGATCCTCCGGGGTGGGGCCGAACGCGGCACTCCCGGTGGTGTCGTGACTGAGCGCGTGGTGGGCGACCGAACTTGTCGTTGCACCGGCCGGAGCCGCCCGGCTAGGGTGCCAGGTAGGCCGTTCACCTGTCAGACGCGGCGGAACCGAGAAGGGAAATTCATGAAACTCCAGAGAGTCCTCGCTGCAGCAGCAATCGTCGCCGGAGGTCTGATCATCGTGCCGGGCGCCGCCTCGGCCGGCGACAGCTACCCGCCCGACTCCACGTCTCCGTGGTCGCCACCCCCGACCGCCGCGCCGACCACTACGGCGGCACCGGCCACCACCGAGGCGCCGACCACCACTGCGGCGCCGGCCGACGACGGCGACTCGGGTGCTGCGGCGCCCACCACGGCGGCGCCGGAACTGCCGGCCACCGGCAACGGTGATCTCACGTTGATGCTGGCCGCACTCACCGGCGGCCTCGGTGTTGCCGCCCTCGCGGTGTCCCGCCGCCGCACGAGCTGAACCCCACTCGCACGCGATCAGTAGTCTGGTGGCCGGGCCCTGGCTCGGCCACCCGACCACTTTCGCGTCCGGCCAAGATATCTACGCGTTGTGGTCGACCGGCCACTCTT
>DATCZG010000067.1:0-152693 GCA_036526035.1 Ilumatobacter sp.
CACGCCGAGATGCGGTCCGAGCTCACCAAGCTCGGCACGATCGTCACCGAGCTCGCCAACACCAGCGCCCAGAAGTTCGGCCAGGTCGACCAGTCGCTGCGCAGCCACGCCGAGGTCACCCAAACCCTGTCCGAGTCGGCGCGCGCCCTGCGCGAGGCGATGGCCAGCCCCACCGCCCGCGGCCAGTGGGGCGAGCGGATGGCCGAGGACGTCCTGCGCCTGGCCGGGTTCGTCGAGAACGTCAACTACGTCAAGCAGACCCAGCTCGACGGCGCCACCGGACGGCCCGACTTCACGTTCCCGCTCCCCAAGGGGCACGAGTTGTACATGGACGTCAAGTTCCCGATGGCGGGCTACCTGCGCTACCTCGACGCCGACACCGATGCCGAGCGTCAGGCCCACCGCGCCGCCTTCTTGCGCGACGTCCGGGCGCGGGTGAAAGAGCTCGCCAAGCGCGACTACGCCCGCGAGTCCGCCCAGCGCTCCGTCGACTACGTGCTGATGTTCCTGCCCAACGAGCAGCTCACCGGGTTCATCCACGAGAGCGACCCGGCCTTGATCGACGACGCGATGGGTCAGCGGGTGGTGATGTGCTCGCCGCTCACCCTGTTCGCGTTCTTGGGCGTGATCCGCCAGGCCTACGACAACTTCGTCGTCGAGCAGACCAGCGACCAGATCCTCGGCCTGATCGGCAGCTTCGGTGTCCAGTGGCAGAAGTACTCCGAGCAGCTCGACAAGGTGCGGATCAAATTCGACCAGCTCGACAAGAGCTTCGACGAGCTGGTCGGCACCCGCCGCCGCCAGCTCGAAAAGCCGCTCCAGCAGCTCGAGGCGGTCCGCCGCGACCGCAATCTGCCGATCGAGGGCGAACTCTTCCCGTCGATCGAGCCGGTCGACGACGACGCGACCCCGCCCAACGTCCGGCGCCTGGGCGCCTGAGCCGGTCACCGTTGCCGGCGCAGCGGCCGCGAGGCCGAGTTCCACACCCTGCTCGTTCCGTGTGAGAATCGCCCGGTGACCCAGCCAGCGTTCGACTTCGGCGACGAGCCGTTCGACGATCCCTCCAGCGTGACCTACACGGTCGCCGAGCTGGCGGCGGCGATCAACGGCCAGCTCCGGCGCGGCTTCCCCGACGGGGTCTGGGTCTGCGGCGAGATCGACGGGCTGCGCGACAGCCATCCCCACAGCTACTTCAGCCTGGTCGAGGACGGCGGCAACGGACGGGCCGTCCTCGCCGTGTCGTTCTTCGCGCCGGCAAAGCGCAACCTCGCCCCGTTGCTGCAACACCACCGCCTGGCCCTCGAGAACGGCATGAAGGTGAGGATCTTCGGCGAACTCGACTTCTACGCGCCCAGCGGTCGGCTCAGCTTGAAGATGACCGGCATCGACCCGCGCTTCACGCTCGGCGAGCTGTCGCAGGCCCGCGACCAGGTGGTGCGCCGCCTCGTGGCGGCGGGCCTGTTCGACGCCAACCGGGCGGTGCCGGCGCCCGTCGTGCCGTTGCGGGTCGGCGTGGTCACCAGCGTCGGGTCGGCTGCCTGGCACGACTTCCACCACGAACTCGAGCAGAGCGGGTTCGGGTTCGAGCTGCGGGTCTGCGACACCCGGGTGCAGGGCGAGCAGGCCGTGGCGTCGGTGGCCGGCGCGATCGGCACCCTCGGCCGCCGCCACGACATCGACGTGATCGCCGTCATGCGGGGCGGTGGCGCCCGCAACGAACTCGCCACGTTCGACGCCGAGCCGATCGCCCTGGCGATCGCCCGTTGCCCGTTGCCCGTGTTCACCGGCGTCGGGCACGAGATCGACACCACCGTCGCCGACGAGGTCGCCCACCGGTCGCTCAAGACGCCCACGGCGTGTGCCGCCGAACTGGTCCGCATGGTCGCCGCCTACCGCGACGACACCGAGCAGTGCTGGGCGGCGATCGAGTCGGCTGCCGCGCGCCAGCTGGGGGGTGCGGCCACGGCGCTGGTCGGACGCGCCCACCGCATCGCCCTGCACACCGCGGCCGCCGTCGAGCGGGCCGACGACCGTCTCACCGCGCGCCGCGAGCGCCTGCGACTCGCCCCCGGCCGCCAACTCGCCGGGGCACGGCGCCGGGTCGACACGGTCGCCGCCGACATCGCCCGTCGCGTCCCCCATGTGCTCGTCGCTCGCCAGCGCGAGCTCGATGCGGCCGCCGCCCGCCTCGTTCTGCTCGACCCGGCCAACCTGTTGCGGCGCGGCTGGACCATCACCCGCCGGGCCGACGGCACCATCGTGCGGTCGGTCGCCGACGCCCCGCCGGGCACGACCATCACCACCCAGGTCGCCGACGGCAACCTGACCAGCCGAATCGAGGCCCCATGAACGACCCCACCGACCAACCCCCCGGCTACGCCGCCGCACTCGCCGAACTCGACGGCATCCTGCGCGAACTCGAGGGGTCCGACGTCGACGTCGACCGGCTCGCCGACCGGGTCGCCCGCGCCGCCGACCTCATCGCGCTGTGCCGCGACCGCATCTCGGGCGCCCGCCTGCGGATCGACGAGGTGATCGCCGATCTCGACGGCTCCGCTGCCGCCGACGCGGGCACTGCCGATTCGCCATAGCCTCTTGGGCGTGCCCGCGGAAGCGCCCCCCAGCCTGCGCTTGATCGCCGACCGCGTCACGGCGCGGCTCGATGCGGTGCTGACCCCCGAGGTCGACCGCTGGGCTGCCCTCGATCCCGACCTGCGCGACCCGCTCGGCGAGATCCAACGCCTCGTGCTGGTGGGCGGAAAGCGTCTGCGGCCGGCGTTCTGCACCTGGGGTCACGTCGCCGCCGGCGGTGACCCCGACGCGCCGGTCGTCGTCGACGCCGGGGCGGCGTTCGAACTGATGCACGCCTTCGCCCTGTTCCACGACGACGTGATGGACGACGCCGCCAGCCGGCGGGGTGAGCCGACGACCCACACGGTGTTCGCCGACCGCCATGCCCGAGGAGGCTGGGCCGGCGAGGCGCGCCGGTTCGGTGAGGGTGTCGCGATCCTGATCGGTGACCTGGCCTTCGTCTACGCGGATCGGTTGCTCGTCGACGCCAACCCCACCGCCTGGCGGATCTGGAACGAGCTGCGGATCGAACTGAACATCGGCCAGGTGCTCGACATCCTCGGCTCGGTCCGCGGTGTCCGCGATGTCGCCCAGGCCGAGCGGATCTGTCGCTACAAGTCGGGCAAGTACACGATCGAACGGCCCTTGCACCTCGGCGCGGCGCTCGCGGCACCCGACCGGTTCGACGCCCTGGCGCCGCAGCTCAGCGCCTACGGGCTGCCGCTCGGTGACGCGTTCCAGATGCGCGACGACGTGATGGGCGCGTTCGGCGACACCGCGGCGACCGGCAAACCGGTCGGTGGCGACCTGCGCGAGGGCAAGCCGACCCCGCTGCTCGCCCGGGCGCTCGCGGTGGCCACGCCTGCCCAGCGCCGGGTGCTGGCGTGCGTCGGCCGGCCCGATCTCGACGCCGCCGGGATCGCCGCGATCCAGCAGGTGATCGTCGACACCGGGGCGCTGTCGGGTCTCGAGGCCACGATCGTGGCGCTCACCGATGCAGCGATCGCCGCGATCACGGCCGCCGACATCTCCCGCTCGGCGCGCGACGAGCTGGTGGCCCTGGCGGCGTTCGTCAGCCAGCGGGAGGTCTGACGATGCGGGTGGTGGTGATCGGAGCGGGCCTCGGTGGCCTGTCCGCCGCGGCGCATCTGCGGGCGTCCGGCCACGAGGTCACGGTGCTCGAACGCAGCGCGCGCCCCGGGGGGCGGGCGGGCACGATCGTCGGCGACGGCTTCCGGCTCGACACCGGCCCCGTCGTGTTCACGATGCCCGACGCGCTCGCCGACACGTTCCGTGCCGTGCAGCGCACCATGAGCGACTACGTCACGCTCGACCGGGTCGACCCGATGTACCGGGCGGTGTTCGCCGACGGCTCGGTGCTGCACGTCCGCCACGGCCGGGAGGCGATGACCGACGAGGTCAGGCGGTTCGCGAACGCCCGCGAGGCCGGTGCCTTCAACGAGTTCTGCGAATGGCTCACCGAGCTCTACCACATCGAGGTGCCGCGGTTCGTCGAGATGAACTACGACTCGGTGTTCGACCTCGTCAAGCCGTGGCGGGCGCTGCTCGACCTCGTGCGCCACGGCGGGTTCGGGCCGCTCGACCGCAAGGTGGCCTCGTTCTTCGAGGACGAGCGCCTGCGGCGGATGTTCAGCTTCCAGGCGATGTACGCCGGGGTGACGCCGCGTGAGGCGCTCGCGATCTACTCGGTGATCACCTATCTCGACACCGTCGACGGGGTGTTCGCTCCACGCGGTGGGGTGCAGGCGGTCGCCGACGGGCTCGCCAAGGCGGTCACCGAGGCCGGGGTGACGATCCGCTACGAGACCAACGTCGTCAGGATCCTGCGCACCGGGGAGGGTTCGGTCGCCGGTGTCGACCTCGGCGGCGACCGGTTGCCGGCCGACGCGGTCGTCTGCAACGCCGACCTGCCGGTCGCCTACCGCACCCTGCTCGGGGGGGTCGAGGCGCCCCGGGTCGCCCGCCACGGCCGCTACTCGCCCTCGTGTCTGCTGTGGGTGGCGGGCGTGCGGGGTGCCCCGCTCGAAGGCGCCGCCCACCACAACGTCCATTTCGGTCGCCGTTTCGACGAACCTCTGCGGGCGCTCACCAAGCGTGGGGTTCGCATGTCCGACCCGACGACGCTCGTCACCGTCGCGTCGGTGACCGACCCGAGCCGGGCGCCCGCCGGATGCTCGACGCTGTACGCGCTCGAACCGATGCCGAACCTCGACGGCAAGGTCGACTGGGCCAAGCACGGCGCCCGCTACACCGCCGAGTTGCGGGCCCGGATCGGTGCGTTGGGCTACCCGGTCGACGACGTGGTGGTCGAGCGGGCGTTCGACCCGCTCGACTGGGAGGCGATGGGGCTCGAACGGGGCACGCCGTTCTCGCTGGCGCACACGTTCCGCCAGAGCGGCCCGCTGCGCCCCCGCAACGTCGACCGCCGCGTCCCGGGCCTCGCCTTCACCGGGTCGTCCACGGTGCCCGGCGTCGGTGTCCCGATGGTGTTGATCTCGGGCAAGTTGGCGGCCCGGCGGATCGACCACTACGCCCGCACCAGCTCGGTCCATCGTTGGTGAGCCGGCGGCCCGCCCGCCCAGCGGCCGCGGCCCGCCCGTCGCCCGGTCAGCTGCGATAGCGGGCGAGCGCCTCGGCGATCGACCCGGCCTCGGCGACGCCCGGCTCGCCGGCGACGGCGTGCAGCCACGCCGGCCGGAACCGTGCCGTCACGGTGAGCGGCTCGTCGAGGGGTGACCGTTGCACCGCCATGCGGGCGAACGTCGCCGCGTAGTCGGGCGGGCGCAGATCGCGTCCCAACTCGACGAGCGCGTACGGGTCGGGGGTGGTGTCGACGGCCTCCAGCGCGAACACCGGCTGGGAGGTGGGCACGCTCGGACCGCCCGACAGGCCCGGCCCGTCGGCCAGCACGACCCCGTGCACCCGCTCGGCGCGGGCGCCGGCGAGCAGCAGCGCGACGTAGGCGCCCAGTCCGCGCCCCACGACGGTCGCCTCACCGACACGGCTGAGTGCGGCGTCGGCGTCGGCCAGCAGGATCTCGGCGGTGTAGCCACCGCCGACCGGCAGCGTCGAGGCGCCGTGGCCGGTGAAGTCGAGGCCGACCACCGGCCCCGGCCATCGGTCGGCGAACGCCGGCGCCGCGGCCGGCGAGTGCTCGCCGAGGCCGTGCAGCAGCAGCAACGGCCGGCCGTGGCCGACGCGCACGGTGTGCAGTGCGAGATGCACCCGGTTGTGGGTGACGAACTCGGTGGTCACGTCGGTTCACCGAGGAACTCGAGCACCCGGTCGGCCATCGCCCGCGGCTGTTCGATGTGGGCGAAGTGGCCGACGCCGGAGAGGATCTCCAACCGGCCGCCGTCGGGGATGAACGGCCGGATGTCGTCGGGCGACGTGCCCCAGCCCATCTCCTCCTCGATCTCGACGAGCATCCCGTAGAACGGCACGCCGAACCCGGCGAGGCGCATCAGCGCCCACTCCGGCCGCCAGGGTCCGAAGCCCCCGAACCGCATCGACGGGTCGAGCTTCCAGCGCCATCCCTCGTCGGTCTGCGTCGCACCGACCGTGACGAGGTAGCGCAACCAGTCGTCGGTCAGCCGCGGGTTCATCCGGCCCCGGCGCCGGGCCAGGTCGTCGATCGTGCCCGGCTTGCGCTGCGAACCGGCCGTGCGGCTGCGGTGATCGAGCCAGCCGGTCAGTTCGCCGACCAGCATCTTGGTGCGTTCGTGTTCGGCGACGTCGGGGATCGGCCGCTTCGACGGGATGCCGTCGATGTTGACGAGCCGCGCGAACCGGAACGGTTGGGCGTCGGCGAGCTGCACCATCAACGCCCCGCCCTTGGAGTGACCGATCACCGGGACCGCCCGGCGGCCCACGGCGTGATCGAAGACCGCCGCCGCGTCGCGCAGATCGGCGTCCCACGAGTAGAGGTGGGCGTGGTCGCTGTCGCCGTGGCCGCGGTGGTCCCAGCTGACCACCCGCCAGCCGGCGTCGGCGAGCAGTGGGGCGAACGTGTCGAAGGTGCGGGCGAAGTCGAATCCGCCGTGGGCGAGCATCAGCGGGGGAGCGTCGTCGGCCCCCCATTCGTGGATCGCGATGCCCAGGCCGCCGGCGTCGATGCGGTATTCGCGCTCGGGCGCTCGGCTACCGGCGATCTCGACGACGGGCACGGAACCGGGGGGCACCTGGTGGAGGCTAGGCAGCGCGGCCTACGATTCCAGAACCCGATCGCTCCCGACCGAGCGTTCGCCGTCATCGCATGCACCGTCCCACCCTCCTTCCTTCGCTGCTCGCCCTGCCGGGCCTGTTGCTCGCCGTCGTGCTCGTCGGCTGCGGGTCGGACGACGGCTCGGCGTTCGACACGCTGCCGCCGATGCGCACCACCACCAGCACGACCAGCACGACGATCCCGGTCGACGCCCGCCGCAAGTTCTACGAGGTGAAGGCCGGTGACAACCTCGCCGACATCGCCCGCAGCTTCGGGGTGCCCCGCTCGGAGATCGTGCGGATCAACGACCTGCCCGACGACGGGGCGCTGATCCAGATCGGCCAGCTGCTCGAGATCCCCACCGACGTCGTGCTGATCGACAGCCTCCCGACCCCCGAGCCGACCGAGCTCCCCTGACGCCCGGCGGGGTGTCGTGTGCCGGCGCCGTCGCGGTTCCTACACTGAGCCCATGAGCTTCTGGCCGAACCAGGACCACTGGAGCGTGAAGATCCCGCTCGCCACCGACCACTACCGGATGCCGGTGCTGGCCGAGCACGGTGTCGTCGAGCTGTCGCCGATGCCGGTCGAGGTGCCGGCGGGCGAGTGGGAATCGCTCGAGTACATGGACTGGAAGTCGGGCGGCGACACCAACTTCGCCCCGATCGCGTCCGCCGACGGCGAACTCGACTGCCGCGGTTTCTGGGACAAGGGCAAAACCGACAAGGACGCCCTGTGGACCTCGAACGCCGACCACGCCCCGACGTTGCGCGACTACGTCGCCTCGGTCGGCGCCAACTTCGGCCGGGTGCGCATCATCAAGCTCGAGCCCCAGGACCGCGAGCAGGCGATCCGGTCGATCCACCGCGACGACAACAACCGCTTCAACCCCGACGGTGAGGGTTGGGTCGTGCGGTCGTGGGTGGAGCTCACCGACAACCCCGACAGCTACATGCTGCTGATGGACAGCGGTCCCGACGGCCTGCCCGACCCGGCGACCGAACGGCGCGTGCCGCTGGGCAGGGGCGCCCGGTTCGTCGTCGACACCCAGCGCCTGTGGCACGTCGTCGTGCACCCCGGCGCCGCCGCGCGCTACGCGCTGATCACCAGCTTCGAGTCCGGCCCGGCGCTCGAGGCCTGGATCGACGCCCAGCGCGCCCCGGTGGCCGCACACCCCTGAGCGGCGGCCGCGGTTCCCCAGGCCCGGTACCGTGGACCCATGCAGCAGTACGACCCGTCGACCTGGGTGATCTTCGGTGGCCGGCCCACCGAGCCGGGCGATCCGCTCAACGTCCCGCCGGTGATGGCGTCGAACTTCCGGCTCCCGGGCGACCGGTACTACAGCCGCACCGAGGGCACGCCGACCCAGGTGGCGTTCGAGACCCTGATGGGCGGGCTGGAGGGGGGCCGCTCGCTGGCGTTCTCGTCGGGCATGGCGGCGGTGGCGTGCATCTTCCACGGGCTGCGGGTCGGCTCGCTGCTGGCGATCCCCGAGGACCCGTACCACGCCGTCAACGCCCTCGCCGTCGAGGGTGAGCAGCAGGGGCGATGGAAGGTTCGCCGCATCGACCTCGCCGACACCGCGGCGTGGATCGCGGCCGGGCAGGAGGCCGACCTGTTGTGGCTGGAGTCGCCGGCCAATCCGCTGATCACGGTCGCCGACCTGCCGACGATCTGCGCCGCGCCGCGCCGGTCCGGCTGCCTGGTGGCCGTCGACAGCACGTTCGCGACCCCGCTCGTGCAGCGCCCGCTCGACTACGGCGCCGACATCGTGATGCACTCGGCGACCAAGTTCATCGGCGGCCACTCCGACTTGTTGGCCGGTGTGCTCACCACCGCCGACGACGCCGTCTACGACGACCTCTATCACCGTCGGGTGCGCAACGGCGGAACGATCGGTGGGCTCGAGGCGTTCCTGGCGATCCGCGGCGCCCGCACGCTCGGGCTGCGGATCGAGCGGTCGATGGCCAACGCCCAGGTCCTCGCCGAACGGCTCGAGGCGCATCCCGACGTGGTCAAGGTGCGCTACCCCGGCCTGGCCTCACACGGCACGCACGCCCACGCCGCCGCGTTCATGCGGGGGTTCGGGGCGATGATGAGTTTCGACGTCGCCGGCTCGGGCGAGCGGGCGGACGCGTTCGTGCGGTCGGCCCGGCTGATCAACCACGCCACCAGCCTCGGCGGGATCGAGTCGACGATGGAGCGCCGGGCGGTGATCGCCGGCCAGGAGTCGATGCCGCCGACGCTGATCCGGTTCAGCGTCGGCTGCGAGCACGTCGAGGACCTGTGGAACGACCTCGACGGGGCGCTCGTCGCCACCCGGCCCCCGGCCTGATCACCGCCGGGCTCAGTTGCGGCGGGCGGCGGCGAGGTCGGCGATGTCGCCCATGATGCGCGACAGGTCGAAGTCTTTCGGCGTGTAGATCGCCGCCACCCCGGCGGCCGTCAGGCGTACCCGGTCGTCCTCGGGGATGATGCCGCCGACCACGACCGGGGCGTCGACCCCCTCGGCGCGCAGCCGGGCGACCAGTTCGGGCACCAGCTCGAGGTGGGAGCCGGACAGGATCGACACGCCGACCACGTCGGGGTCCTCGTCGCGCGCCGAGGCGGCGATCTGGTCGATCGTGAGCCGGATCCCCGAGTAGATCACCTCCATGCCCGCGTCGCGGGCGGCGACCGCGATCTGCTCGGCGCCGTTGGAGTGCCCGTCGAGGCCGGGTTTGCACACCAGCAGCCGGGGCGGGCCGCCGGGCATCGAGCGGCTGCGGTCGGCGACCGCGGCGAGACCGGCGGTGGCGCCCCCGGTGGCGCCGGCGACCCCGGTGGGGGCACGGAACTCGCCGAACACCTCGCGCATCACGGCGCCCCACTCGCCGGTGGTGCCGCCGGCCTTGGCGAGCGCGATCGTGGCCGGCATCACGTTGTCGTCGGTGGCGGCGACCCGGCGCAGCTCGGCGAGTGCGGCGTCGACGGCGCCCTGGTCGCGTGTCGCGCGCCAGTGCTGCACGTCGGCGACCATCTGCTCGCCGACCGCCGGATCGACGGTGAGGATCGTGCCGTGGCCCCCGAGCGGTGACGCGGCCGTCTCGGTGTAGGCGTTGACGCCGACCACGGTCTGGGCGCCGGTCTCGATCCGTCGGGTGCGGTGCGCCATCGAGGCGACCAGGCGCGCCTTGAGCGTCTCGACCGCTTCGAACGCCCCGCCCATCGCCAGGACGTCGTCGAGTTCGGCCTGCGCCGCGTCTCGCAGCTCGGCGGTGGTCGCCTCGATCACGTGCGACCCGTCGAACAGGTCGTCGTGCTCGAGCAGGTCGGTCTCGTAGGCCAGCACCTGCTGCATCCGCAACGACCACTGCTGGTCCCACGGGGTGGGCAGCCCGAGCGCCTCGTTCCAGGCCGGCAACTGGATCGACCGGGCGCGCGCCCGCTTCGACAGCGTGACCCCGAGCATCTCGAGGACGATCCGCGGCACGTTGTTCTCGGGCTGGGCCTCGGTGAGCCCGAGCGAGTTGACCTGCACGCCGTAGCGGAACCGGCGCGCCTTGGCGTCGGCGACGCCGTAGCGCTCGCGGCCGATGCGGTCCCACATCTCGGTCATCGCCCGCAGCTTGCAGACCTCCTCGACGAAGCGGATCCCGGCGTTGACGAAGAACGAGACCGAGCCGAACACCTGGTCGAAACGCTCGGGCGGCACCTGGCCCGAGTCGCGCACCGCGTCGAGCACCCCGATCGCGGTCGCCATCGCATACGCGATCTCCTGCACCGGGGTGGCGCCCGCCTCCTGCAGGTGGTACGAGCACACGTTCATCGGGTTCCACAGCGGGGCGTGCTGTGCGCACCAGGCGATCATGTCGACGATCAGGCGCCGCGACGGCGCCGGCGGGAAGATGTAGGTGCCGCGCGAGAGGTATTCCTTGACGATGTCGTTCTGGGTGGTGCCGCGCAGCTCGCCCGCCGCGACGCCCTGCTCGTCGGCGTTCGCCACGTACAGCGCGAGCAGCCACGACGCGCTGGCATTGATGGTCATCGAGGTGTTCATCTCGCCGGGCGGGATGCCCTCGAGCAGCGTGCGCATGTGGCCGAGGTGGACGACGGGCACGCCGACCTTGCCGACCTCGCCGCGCGCCAATTCGGAGTCGGGGTCGTAGCCGGTCTGGGTCGGCAGGTCGAACGCGATCGACAGCCCGGTCTGGCCCTTGGCCAGGTTGGTGCGGTACAGCTCGTTGGAGGCTCTCGCCGTCGAGTGCCCCGAATAGGTGCGCATCATCCACGGACGGTCGCGCTGGGCTTGCTCGGTCATGGGCGGTTCTCCTGCGAGTGACTCAAGTTCGACCGAACCCGGGTCGATACCACATTGTCCGACCGAGCTGCCGGCCCACGAATTCTCGTGGTGGGAACCTCCCTCCGGCGCCTGGGACAAACGGTCGGCCGAACTTCGGCGTCGGCGGGTGGCGGCCCGCCGACGCCGAGGTCGAACCGGTTGCGCCGGTCACCGGGTCGCCTCGGCGAGCCGCTCGAGGTATTCGGGGCGCGGGATCTCGATCGCCCCGAGCGACGCGAGGTGGGCGGTGGTCCACTGCACGTCGAACAGGACGCCCCCGGTGTGCCGGAGCCAGTCGACCGTGTGCAGCAGCGCGACCTTGGACGCGTCGGTGGCGTGGTGGAACATCGACTCGCCGGCGAACAGCCCCCCGACGCGCACCCCGTAGAGGCCGCCGACGAGGCTTCCGTCGGCGTCGTAGACCTCGATCGAATGCGCCCAGCCGAGGTCGTGCAGGTTGCCGTAGGCGGCGACGAACGCCGGGTCGATCCAACCGCCCGGCCGCCGCGGGTCGCCGCAGGCCTCCATCACGTCGCGGAAGCAGGTGTCGAAGCGCACCTCGAAGCGCCGCACGCTGCGCCGCAGCGAGCGCGAGACGCGCAGGCCGTCGAGCGGCAAGATGCCGCGCGGGTCGGGCGAGAACCATGCGATCCGGCGACGGTCGAACGGCATCGGGAACAGCCCGATCCGGTACGCGGCGAGCAACGTGCCCGGTTCGAGGTCGGCGCCCAGCGCCACGATGTCGCTGTCGCCGACCGGTGCCTCGGTCGGCAGGACCCACTTGGTGGGAGGCGGCTCGACGGGCCGGACCTGTGGCGGGTGCGGCGCCGGGCCGGGGCGGGGGGCCTGGCGCTCGCTCATCGCGTCATCCTGCCACGGCGTCGTCGCGCCCGTCAGCGGTAGTCGTAGAAGCCGGCGCCGGTCTTGCGGCCCAGCTGCCCGGCCGCGACCTTGCGGCGCAGCGTCGGCACCGCGGCGTAGTTGGGGTCGCGGAACTCGTGGTAGAGGGCGTCGAGGATGGCGAGCGAGGTGTCGAGCCCGACGAGGTCGAGCAGCGCGAAGGGGCCCATCGGGAAGTTGCACCCACCGGTCATCGCGATGTCGATCGACTCCATCGAAGCGGTGCCGTTCTCCCACATGCGGACCGCGTTGTTGAGGTACGGGAACAACAGCGCGTTGACGACGAACCCGGCCCGGTCCTCGACGGCGATCGCGTCCTTGTCGCACTGCTCGGCGAACGCCAACGCCGTGGCGATCGTGTCGTCGCTGGCGGTGATCGGCCGGATGATCTCGACCAGCTTCATCGTCGGGGCCGGATTGAAGAAGTGGATGCCGCACACCAGCTCGGGGCGCTGGGTGGCCATCGCCAGTTCGATCACCGGCAGCGTCGAGGTGTTGGTGGCGAGGATCCCGGAGGGCTTCACGATCTGCTCGAGCTCGGCGAACAGCGCCTTTTTGACCGCGAGGTCCTCGACCACGCTCTCGATCACCAGGTCGCAGTTGGCGAGCTGGCCGAGATGGTCGGTGACCCGGATGCGACCGATGATCGCGTCGCGCTCGTCGGCGGCCATGCGGTCTTTGGCGACCTGGCGGTCGAGTCCGCTGGTGATCCGGTCCAGCACGGCCTGGGCGCCCTCCATCGTGCGCGAGCGGACGACGACGTGGTGGCCGGAGCGGGCGGCCACCTCGGCGAGCCCGGCCCCCATGATGCCCGATCCGACGATGCCGACTTCGAAGACGTCTGCCATGGCGTCATGGTAGTTACCGTTCGGTAACCAGTTCCAGTCAGGTGCCGATCGCGGATCGGACACCGCTCGCCGCCTACGATCGGCGCCATGCCTGGCACCTTGGTGTTGAAAGGCGGTGGCCCGTTCACCGTCGACGACGAACTCGACCGCCGAGTGCTGGCGGGGATCGACCGGGTGGTGGTGCTGCCGACCGCCGACGCCTACGAGCGCCCCGAGGAGATGGTGG
Organism: Ilumatobacter sp.; assembly: GCA_036526035.1. Lineage (GTDB taxonomy): Bacteria > Actinomycetota > Acidimicrobiia > Acidimicrobiales > Ilumatobacteraceae > Ilumatobacter. The sequence continues at coordinate 13,089 of DATCZG010000067.1, forward strand.
CGTCGGCGCAGGCCTGGGGTGAACGCCTCGGGATCGAGATCGTGCCGCTGATGGTGCTGACGCGGCCGCAGGCCGACGCCGAAGCGGCGTCGGTCGTCGCCTCGGCCCGGGCGGTGTTCCTGGCGGGCGACTCGGCGATCCACCTGCGCAGCGTGCTCAAGGACACCCCGCTGTTCGAGGCGATCGGCGGGGTGCTCGCCGCCGGAGGGGTCGTGCTGGCGGCCGGTTCGAGCGCCGCCGCGCTGTGCGACCCGATGACCGACACCCGCGGTGGCGGGTTCGCGCTGGGGCTCGCGGTGGTGTCGGGTCTGGCGCTGATCACCGAGGTCGAGACGTGGCCCCACGACCAGCTCGAACGGTCGCACGCCCTGGCCGACACGCCGGTCGTCGACCTGCCCACCGGGAGCGCGCTGGTGCGCACCGATTCGGGCTGGGAGGTAGTCGGCGACGCCGTGGTGCACGGCGAACTGCCCGGCTGATCCCGACGCCCCCGTGGCTCGACCCGGTTCTCGGCCGACCGTGATCGACCCGGCAGCCCGAGCGCCCTAGCGCCAGGCGAACACCGGTTGTTCGAGGTGGTCGACGCGTTCGCCGATCCTGCCGGCCATCGCCACCTGACGGAACTGGTAGAGCACGGCGCCGGTGGGTGCGTGGATCAGGTCGTTGCCGAGCGGGATCTGGACGACGGGCCGTTCGCTCTCGGGGATCGACACGAAGCGCGGTCGGCCGTCGCGCAGGGCGTGCAGGCCGATCCGGTAGGCGGCCAGCACCTCGTCGGGCGATGGCTGCAGCTGCGGGTCGCCGCCGCCCCACACGACCACCGGGGTGATCACGTACCCCGAACGGGTCGGGTAGTCGTCGAGGCACCCGATGACGGCGTCGGGCGCGAGCCGCAGGCCGATCTCCTCGTCGAGTTCGCGCAGGGCGGCCTCGAGCGCGGTCTCGCCCGGGTCGACGCGGCCGCCGGGCAAGGCCCACTGCCCGGAGTGCTTGTTGAGCCGGGAGGCGCGCCGGCAGAGCACGAACGAGGCGCCCCCCGCCACCCCGACCATCCGGCCGTCGAGCGCGGCGACGTCGCCGGGCACGTTCGACATGTCGATCTCGTCGGCGCGGACCGGATCGTCGTGATCGCGTTCGGGGTCGCTGTCGACCAGCACGATCGCCACGGCGGCGTGGTGGTGGGCGCCCAGGTCGTACGACCGCCGGGTGTGGGCGGCGAGGTTGACCGCGAGCGTCCGGCGCAGCTCGTCGGTGTAGGGGATCGGACCGTGGGGATGCTCGATGCCCCACTGTCGCACCCCCACCCGCCGGCTCACGACCCGGGGAGTGCCCGGGCGCCGGTCAAGCCGTCTCGCCGGGGAGCAACGAGTAGAGATGGGCGTCGTGACGGTGGCCGCCGAGCTGCAGCTTGCTGCGCAGGATGCCCTCGTGGCGGGCGCCGAGCCGCTCGGCGACCCGCCGGCTGGCGGTGTTGGCGACCGCCATCATGATCTCGATCCGCCTCAGGCGGTAGGCATCGAAGCCGTGGGCTGCGACCAGTCGGCCGGCCCGGGTCGCGTACCCGTTGCCGTGCGCCGAGGTGCGCAACCAGAAGCCGAGGTTCGCCGACCGGTGCAGTTCGTCGAACCCGTTGAGTCCGCACACGCCGACGATCGTCCCGGTCGGGTCGAGGATCACGAACCCGACCTCGTTCGGGTAGCCGCGCCGCCGGATCCAGTCGCGCGTGTCGCGTTCGTCGTACTCGCCGATCGCCCACGGCAGGTACTCGGCGAGCTCGGCCGCCGAGGCGCGGATCGCGTCGGCGAGCTCGGGCAGGTCGGCCTCGGTCGGGGGTCGCAGCCGAACCGTGCCGTCGGTCATCTCCACGTCGGCCAGTCTCGCATGCCGGCCGGCCGGCGGCCGGCCGGGTCGGCCCGACCGTGCCGCAGCTGCGGATCGAGGTGGATGCGACACCGATCGGCCACACTGGTGCCATGGCATTCGGACAGCAATCCGGTCGGCCGGCATCGGTGCGGCAGGTCGACGAGCTGCTCGAGCTGCTCCGGCAGGCCGGTCACAGCGACTTCCGCGACGCCCGCGGGCCGATGGGGTTCACGCAGCGCCAGGCCAACGGCAAGTTCAGCGCCGACGAGGCCGAGGCGTTCATCGCCCAGCTCACCGCAGCGATCGAACTCGGCGACGAGCTGGTCGTCGGCGCGCCGGTGGCGGCGCCATCGGCCGCCGAGCGGGCGGCGGGCGACCTCCCCGACGCCGTGCTCGCCGCCGAGCTGCAGCGACGCGGCTGGATCGTCGTCGAGCCCTAGGTCGCGTCGGCCCCGATCGAGTCGGAGGTCGCGTGTTCGGCGGTCTCGCCGAGCGCGGCGCGGATCATGTCGAGTTGGCCGGGCACGAGGCGGAACCAGGCCCACTTGCCGCGCTGTTCACGCTCGATGATGCCGGCCGCGACCAACTGGCCGAGGTGGTGGCTCACGGTCGGCTGCGCACGGTCGACGGCGGCGGGAAGATCGCACGCGCACACCGCCGGTGCACCGGCGATCAGCGACACCAGCCGCAGTCGCACCGGGTCGGCGAGCGCCTTCAGCCGGCGGGCGAGCTGGTCGGCCTGGGCCTCGTCGAGCGGAGCCGTCAGCACGCAACACGACATGGTGGACGTCCCCGACGACGTGGTCATGAACTTCATATTGACAGATGTCGATGCGTCTGGCAACATATCGATCATCATCGATGAGTGTTCATCGCCTTCACCACCTCCGAGAGGATCCTCCATGCGTCTCCAACTCGCCCTCAACGTCGCCGACCTCGACGAGGCGATCGACTTCTATTCGCGGATGTTCGACGTGCAGCCCTACAAGGTCAAGCCGGGCTACGCGAACTGGGTGATCGAGAACCCGCCGCTCAAGCTCGTGGTCTTCGAGCGCCCCGACGCCGAGCCGGGTTCGATCAACCATCTCGGCGTCGAGACCGACAGCGCCGCCGAAGTCGTGGCCGCGCAGGCCCGCATCACCGCCGCCGGGCTCGCCACGTCGGGGATCGACGACACGATCTGCTGCTTCGCCGAGAAGGTCGAGACCTGGGTGCAGGGCCCGACCGGCCACAAGTGGGAGTGGTACGTCAAGCAGGCCGATCACGAGACCCAGCTCGAGAACGTGGTGATCGGCCACAGCTCGGGGTCGGCCTGCTGTTCGTGACCGTTCGCCGGGCGGCCGCCGGGTGACCGGTCAGCGCAGCAGCGCCAGCACCTCGCCCAGCATCTCGATGCCGGCGGGCACGATCGGATCGACCACCAGCTGCAGGTGGGTCGCGCCGGCGTCGGCGAACCCGCGCAGCTGGTCGGCCAGCTCCGACGGCGACCCCTCGAGCGGGGCCCCGCCGTCGTTGGGGTAGTCACCCATCTGGCGGCCCGAGCCGCCGGGCAGCTTGACGTACACCGCGGCGGTCGCCTCGATCTCGCCGGTCCGCCCGATCGCCGCGATCCGGGCGTCGACCACGGCCTTGACGGCGGCGAACCCGGCCACGGTGTTGCCGTAGTCGCTCCACCACACGTTCCACGCCGCGACGTGGGGCAGCGTGATCGCCTGCATCCGCTCGCCGATCGACCCGATCAGCAGCGGCGGGCCGCCCGGGCGCGGCGACCTCGGATGCAGCACCGAGTCGTCGACGTCGTAGTAGGTGCCGTGGAAGTCGATCGTGCCCTCGGCGAGCAACGTGCGCACGATCGTGAACGCCTCTTCGAAGCGGCTGACCCGATGGTCGTAGGGGAACCCGAACGCGGTGTACTCGCGCCGGTTCCACCCGGCGCCGACGCCGAGCACCAACCGGCCGCCCGAGATCGCGTCGACGGTCGCGGCCATCTTCGCCAGCATCGCCGGGGCGTGGAAGCTGGTCGACGCGACGAGCGGGCCGAGTTCGACCCGCTCGGTCGACGCCGCCAGCGCCGCCAGCGTGGTCCACACCTCCCAGGGGCCGCGCGGGCCGACGGGCAGGTCGTACAGCAGGTGGTCGCCGAGCCAGATCGAGTCGAAGCCGACCTGCTCGGCGAGGCGGGCCATCGCGATCAGGTCGGCGAACGCGATCTCGTACTCGACCTCGGGCAGTTGCACACCGATCTTCATGTCCCCCTCGATCCCGGTCAGCCCCGGTAGCCGTGGGTGATCGGCATGCGGCGGTCTTTCCCGAACGCCTTGAGGCTGATGCGCACGCCCGGCGGCGACTGGCGCCGCTTGTACTCGGCGATGTCGACCAGCCGGGTGATGCGGCGCACCGTCGCCTCGTCGTGGCCCATCTCGACGATCTCGTGCGCCGTGCGGTCCTGCTCGACGTAGAGCTCGAGGATCGGGTCGAGCACCTCGTAGGGCGGCAGCGACTGGTCGTCGCGCTGGTCGGGGCGCAGCTCGGCCGACGGCGGTTTGGTGATCACGTTCGTCGGGATCACCTCGCGGCCGGCGGTGCGGTTGACGTGCCGGCACAGCTCGTAGACGTCGAGCTTGAGGACGTCTTTGATCACCGCGTACCCGCCGACCGAGTCGCCGTAGATGGTGAAGTAGCCGACCGCCATCTCGCTCTTGTTGCCGGTGGTGAGCACCATCCAGCCCATCTCGTTCGACAGCGCCATCAGCAGCTGGCCGCGGCAGCGGGACTGGAGGTTCTCGTAGGTGAGAGTGGGCCGGCGGCCCTCGAACGACGGTGCCAGCAGGTCGAGATACGCCTGGAACGCCGGTTCGATCGAGATGGTGCGGAAGTCGATGCCGAGGTTGTCGGCCAGCTGGCGGGCGTCGCTCTTGGAGTGGTCGGACGAGTAACGCGAGGGCATCGACACGCCGTGGACGTGTTCGGGCCCGATCGCGTCGGCGGCGATGCACGCCACCAGCGTCGAGTCGATGCCGCCCGACAGGCCGATCACGACGTCGGTGAAGCCGTTCTTGCGCAGGTAGTCGCGGGTGCCCAGGACGAGCGCGTCGTACAGCTCGCGATACCGCTCGAGCGGCGCCGCGACCGGCGCATGGGCGACCGTGTCGATCGAGCGCGGGGTGGTGCTGATCGGAACGACCGGCAGGCGGCGCTCGGTGCGCTTGCCGCGCGGATCGAGCAGTCGCTTGCGGTAGACGGGCGCGACCGGGACGTCGACGATCATCAGGTGCTCGACGAACTGGGGCGCTCTGGCCAGCAGGCCGCCGTCGGCGTCGACCACGAACGAGCCGCCGTCGAACACCAACTCGTCCTGGCCGCCGACCTGGTTGACGTACACGATCGCCGAGTGGGCGTCTTCGGCGCGGGTGGCGACCATGTGCTCGCGGCCGGTGTCCTTCTCCCAGTGGTACGGCGAGCCGTTGATGTTGATGTTGAGCTCGGCCCCGCCGGCGGCCTGCTCGGCGAGCGGCCCGAACGGCGACCAGATGTCTTCGCACACCGACACGCCGACCTTGACGCCGCCGATCTCGTAGAGCTCGAGCGGGTCGTCGGTGCCCGGCGTGAAGTAGCGCTGCTCGTCGAACACGCCGTAGTTGGGCAGCACCCGCTTGCGGTACGTGCCCACGACGCGGCCCCCGACGCACACGGCCGCCGCGTTGTACAGGTCGCGGTCGGCGTCGACGAACCCGACGACCGCCGCGCATCCGCTGGTGTGCCCGGCGAAGGTCGCCAGCGCCGCCAGGTTGTCGGTGACGAACCCGGGCTTCATCACCAGGTCTTCGGGGGGGTACCCGGTGGTGGACAGCTCGGGGAAGGCGACGATGTCGCAGCCGGCGGCTTCGGCCTGGTCGTAGGCGTCGATCAGCTTCGCGAGGTTGCCGTCGAGGTCGCCGACGGTCGGGTTGAGCTGGGCGAGCGCGATGCGCAGAACGGTCACCGCGCCAGGCTACCCACGGCGCGTCCAGGGTCCGGGTCCACCCGGCCCGGACCTGCCCGGCTCGAGGGCCGTCACCCCGGTGGCGGTGTCAGCGGGCCGGCCGCCGGATCGATCTGCACCTGCAGCGAGATCCGGATCGGCGCCGACGGGTCGGAGCCGGCCTCGATGCCGAGGGTCGCGCCGTAGCGCTGCAGCAGGAGCAGCCCGAGCCGGTGCCCGGTCGAGCCGTACTCGGTCCATTCGGTGCGCACGATCGTGCCCGGGTCGAAGAAGTCGTCCTCGCCGGCCATCAGCAGCGCCTCGTCGGCGAACACCCCCGCCGGGTCGCCGTAGAAGTCGAGCAGGGCACCGAGCGCGCCGGGGGCGGCCTCCCATTCGAGGAACACGCTCAGGTAGACGAGGCCGAGGTCGGCGTCGTACGAATCGGGCGACCGCCGGCGCAGGTCGACGTCGGCGTCGCTCAGCGCAAGGCCCTCGGGGACCGGCATCAGCTCGAGCAGGCCGGCGACGATCGGGATCGGGACACCGGCACCCGGGGCGGTCGCGATGGCGACGTCGACCTGGTAGCCGGCCAGCATCTCGACCTCGGAGCGGTAGCTCCATCCGTTGAGGTCCTCGGTCGACCAGACGAAGACCGGTTGCACCTCGCCGGGCACACCGTTGAAGATCCCCTGCGGCTCGGGTGTCGTGTAGACGTGGTTGACCGAGTTCGGCCCGCCCGGTTCCCCCGGGTCCGACGCCGTCGAGTTCTGCCGCCCGAAGCCGAGGCCGGCCATGATCGGGTCCCAGATCTCGATGATCTGCACCGAACCGGGGCCGTTGTCGTCGAGGGTGATGTCGATGTCGGGCACCACACCGCCGGGGGCGACGGCCAGGTAGCTGAACGAGAAGTGGTCGCCGTCGTCGTAGAAGCCGGGATCGACCGACGCCTCGTACAGCGTCGAGCCCTCGGGCACCGGGATGTCGTAGGGGAATCCGAGCAACCGGCGGGCGATCTCGAGCGGGGCGATCGTCGCGTCGGTGGTCGCCAGCAGCGAGCGCTCGATCAACTCGGGCAGCGTGGCGAGATCGAACGAGACCGGCGCCGTCGTGGTCGGTGCCGGCGACTGGGTCGTGGCCGGCGGGTCGGTCTCCGCCGGGCCGGTGGTCGCGGCCCCGGTCGCCGGCGCGGCGTCGGGTGCGACGGTCGTCGCCCGGTCGGTCGCCGGCGGCGGGTCGGTGACAGCGGGGGTGGCGTCGTCGCCCCCGCAGGCCGCGAGCACCAGGCAGCCCACGGCGAACGCCGTGGCGATCGAGGTCGGTCGAGTGTGCATGAGGCCTCCCATCGGGCGGTGGTTCACCCCCTTTGATAGCGGGGCGGACGGCACGTCGGTCAATCGTCGTCGGGGTGTCGGGCCCCGGTCGGCGTCGACGCCCGATCCGGGTCGCCTACGGTGGCGGGCATGCTCGCAGCGCTCGGTGATCTGGTGGAGGACGTGGTCGTGCACGTCGGTGGGCCGATCCACATCGCCAGCGACACGGTGACGCGCATCGAGCGCCGACGCGGCGGCAGCGCCGCCAACGTCGTCGCGGCCGCCGCCGCGTCGGGGCATCCGGCCCGGTTCCTCGGGCAGGTCGGCGACGACGCGATCGGCGAGGCGGTGGTGGCCGAGCTGGGCCGCACCGGAGCCGACGTGTCGGCGGTGCGACGCGGCGGACGCACCGGCACGATCGTCGTGCTCGTCGACGACACCGGTGAGCGCACGATGCTGACCGATCGGGCCGCCTGCCTCGAGCTCGCCGCCCCCGAACGGTCGTGGCTCGACGGGGTGGCGACGCTGCACGTGCCGTTCTACTCGCTGACCGGCGGCCCGCTCGCCACCACCGCGGCGACGGTGATCGGCTGGGCGCACGAACTCGGGGTGCGGGTGGCGATCGACGTGTCGTCGGTGGCGCTGATCGATGCGTTCGGGCCGCAGCGGGTGGTCGGGTTGCTCGAGGTGCTCGCGCCCCAGGTCGTGTTCGCCAACGCCGACGAGGGGCGGGCGCTGGCGATCGACGGCCCGCTGGCGGGGGCCCTGACGGTCGTCAAGAGGGGCCCGGACCCGGTGGTGGTGTTCGATCACGACCGGTCGTTCACCGTTGCGGTGCCGGTGATCGACCGGGTGACCGACACGACCGGCGCCGGCGATGCGTTCGCGGCGGGGTTCCTGACCGCCGGCGCGGTCGACACCCCGGCGGCGGCGGCGGCGGGCTGCGCGGCAGCGGCGCTGTTGATCCGCTCGCGTCACGACTGACGTGCCGGGCGGTGAACGATCGGCGGCGGCGAACCCGGCGGGTGCGCTCGCGGGCGCCGGCCGGTCGTGGCGGCCGACCCGTCGGCCGGCCGCCGGCGCGGCCGGCATGTGGTCGGGGTGAGAGGATTTGAACCTCCGGCCTCCACGTCCCGAACGTGGCGCGCTAACCAAGCTGCGCTACACCCCGTAGCGGCGAGAGCCTATCCGGCGGTGGCGGGTTCTTCCTCGGGTTCGAGGTCGCCGTCGTCGGCGGTTCCTGCCTCGTCGGCCGCAGGGGCGACCGGGATGCCCTCGAAGAGGCCGCGGCCGTCGACGGCGGCGGCCGCCGCCCGCTTCAGCCGCAACGCGTCGAGCGGCTTGACCAGCCAGGCATCGGCGAGCGAGCGCTGGGCCAGGTACACGTCGGCGGCCCGGTCGAGCAGCAGCATGATCGGCACGCGCGGCAGCAGGCCGGCCGACTCGTCGTTGCGCAGGCCGAGCGAGATCGCCATCGCCCCCATCGATCCGACCTGCAAGTCGGCGACCACCAGGTCGGGCCGGCGGTCGCCCACGACGCGCGCCACGGCGCGGCCGTCGCGGCACACGGTGAAGGTGGTGTCGGGGCCGCCGAGCGCGGCGGTGACCTCGTCGACGATCCAATCGGCATCAGTGGCGAGCAGGATGTGCACGGGCGCGACGATACCCGCCGGCCACCGCCCCGGGGAATCGTCGGGGCGGGCCGTGGTGTCAGGCGAAGAGGTGCCGCGCCAACTCGTCGAGTGCTTCGGCGTCGTGCACGTCGGTGGGCAGCAGCGGGACCTCGACGATCGGGGCGTCGCCGACCCCGTCGATCAGCGGTGCCAGCTCGCCGCGCTCGGCCTCGGCGATCGCCCGCAGCTCGGCGAGGTTCGTCCACACCGCGGCCAACGTCGTGTCGCCCCGCCCGGTCGCGGTGGCGGCGCGGCGGCGAGCGTCGCGCACCGTGCCGTCACCGAACCGGGGGTGCAGCCGGTTGACCACGACGGCGTGCACGGCGAACCCTTGCGACACGAGCTGGCGGGCGAACCAGCCGGCCTCGCTGACGGCGTCGTGGCGCGGTGCGGCGACCAGCAGGAACCGGGTCGTGTCGGCGCGCAACAGCTCGGTGACCGCCTCGGCGCGCTGGCGGAACCCGGCGTCCATCCCGGCGAACGCCTGGAAGAACGCGACGGCGTCGGCCAGCACGTCCGACCCGACCACCCGCCCGATCGCCCGCAGCAGCGGCTGCGTCGCCACCGTCATCACCTTGAACCCGGTGCGGGTCGGCATCATCAACAGCTTGAACGCCTTGTGGTCGAGGAACCTGGTGAGCACCCCCGGAGCCTCGAGGAAGTCGAGCGCGTTGCGGCTCGGCGGGGTGTCGACGACGACCAGGTCGAAGCGTTCGTCGCCGTGCAGCTCGTGCAACGCCTCGGACGCCATGTACTCCTGGGTGCCGCTGAGCGCGGTCGAGATGTTGCGGTAGAACCGGTTGGCGACGATGCGGTCGGCCTGGGCCGGGTCGGGGGCGTGGGCCCGCACGACCCGCTCGAACATCGCCGGTGTGTCGAGCATCATCGCCCACAGTTCGCCGGTCCCGTCGACGTCGACGCGGCGCGGCTCGCCGGAGAGCCCGTCGGCGAGGCCGAGCGCGTCGGCGAGGCGCTTGGCGGGGTCGATGGTGACCACGACCGCCCGGCGACCCCGGCGGGCCGCCTCGATCCCGATCACCGCCGCGGTGGTGGTCTTGCCGACCCCGCCCGACCCGCAGCACACGATCACCGCGGCGTCGTCGATCACCGCCCGCAGCGCGGACCGGCCCGGCGCGCCGGTCACGTCAGCCCCGCCGCCAGCGCCGAGATGTCGGCCGGTGACAGCCCGGCGACCGGGCGGATCGGGAGGTGGACCTGGGGCAGCGGCAGCGCGGCGGCCAGGCGGGTGATCTCGGCGGCCTGCAGCCGGTGCCGGGTGCGCCGGAAGGCGGCGGCGGCGATCGCGTCGTCGACCTGGGCGCGGGCCGACCCGAAGGCGATCGCACCGGGCTCGGGGAGCGCAGCGGTGGTGTCGACCTGATTGACCACCAGCGGGCCGAGGTGCACCCCGACGCGTTCACCGAGCGCGAACGCGGTCTCGATCGCCTCGTTGACCGGCGTCGCCTCGGGCAGCGTGACCAGCACGACCCGACAGCGAGCCGGGTCGCGCAACAGTTCGAGCACCTCGTCGGCCTGGTCGCGCACCGGCCCGCCGCGCACCGCGTCGAGCAGCCCGCTGGCCGCGGTGAGGAACGTGATCGCGTGCCCGGCGGCCGGGCCGTCGACCACGATCAGATCCCAGCCGCCCGACTGCTCGAGCTGTTTGATCTTGCCGAGCACCACGAGGTCGTCGATGCCCGGTGCCGCCGTGGCGACGACGTCGATCACGCCGGTCGCGGCCAGCCGTTTGGCGATCCGCCGGAAGCCGTGGTCGTGGAGGTACTCCTCGAGCGAATCGGGCGCCGAGACCGCCCGCACGTCGAGATCGGGCACCAAGTCGGCGAGTGCCGGCTTGCCGTCGAGTTCGATCACCAGCACCCGGCGGCCGCGATCGGCTGCAGCGCGGGCCAGAACTGCCGTTACCGTGGTCTTCCCGACCCCGCCCTTGCCCGCGACGATGACGACGTTCGACGCCGTCAGGCTGGCGAGCGGGGTGACGTTCGACATCGGATCTCCGGAGGCACTTCGTGCGCAGACTACTGATCGCCCTGCTCGGCGCCATCGCCGCGTTCGGCATGGTCGCCTCGCCGGCCGCCGCCCAGGACGACGGCACCGCAGGTGTCGCTCCGGTCGACGTGCTGCAGGTCGACGGCCTCTTCGACGACATCGTGGTCGCCGAGATCGCCGACGCCATCGACCGCGCCGCCGCTCAGGGCAGCCAGGCGCTCGTGCTGCAGGTCAACTCGCGCGGGGCCGTGGTCAGCGACGCCGCGATGGCGGCGTTGATGGAACGGCTGGCGACCGCGCCGGTCCCGATCGGCGTCTGGGTCGGCCCGTCGGGGGCCCGGCTGTACGGGGCGCCCGCCCAGATCCTCGCCGTCGCCGACGTCACCGGCATGGCGCCCGGGGCGCGGGTCGGCAACATCGGGCCGCCGGTGTCCGACTACGACCTGGGCCCCGGCCTCGCCGAGCTGCGCACCCGCACCGTCGGCTTGTCCGACGCCCGCTCGCTCGGCGTGTTCAAGCAGCGCATCAGCGACGAGGGCATCGCCACGATGCTCAACATGCTCGACGCCCTCGACGGCTACACCGAGAACGGGGTCGAGCTCGACACCACCGCCGAGACCGTCACCGACGCCGGCGTCGTGCAGCGCGAGACGATCGCGACGGCGCGCTTCGCCAAGCTGGGCCTCGTCGACCAGCTGTTCCACACGGTCGCCAGCCCGCCGGTCGCCTACCTCTTGTTGTTGATCGGGCTGGCGCTGCTGGTCTTCGAGTTCTTCACCGCCGGCGTCGGGATCGCCGGGGTGGTCGGGGCGATCTGCACGGTCCTCGCCGGCTACGGGCTGGCGGCGCTGCCGGCGCGCGGTTGGGCGGTGGCCCTGCTGGTGCTGGCGATGCTGGCGTTCGCCGTCGACGTGCAGGTCGGGATCCCGCGCTTTTGGACCGGGGTCGGGATCGTGATGACGATCGTGGGCAGCTGGTGGCTCTACGAACCGATCACGGGCACCGCGCTGCGGGTGCCGTGGATCTCGTTGCTCGCCGGGATCGTCGGTGTGATGTTGACGTTCATCGTCGGGATGCCCTCGATGACCCGCACCCGCTTCGCCACCCCGACGGTCGGGCGCGAGTGGATGATCGGCGCCGACGGAGTCGCCGTCGGGGCGATCGATCCGGAGGGCATCGTGCGCGTCGGCGACGGCCAGTGGCGGGCGCGCACCAACCGCGCCACACCGATCGCCGCCGGCGAGCCGCTGCGGGTGGTCGCGATCGACGGCGTCACGCTCGACGTCGAACCGCTCGAGGGCGCCGCCCAGGACTACCGCGAGATGCGCAGGAAGCCGGCCGACACACCGGTCGACACACCGGTCGACACACCGGCTGACACACCGGCTGACACACCGGCTGACACACCGGCCGATGGATCGGCCGGGGCCGGCCACCCGGACGGCGGCGAACCCATCGGTTAGGTGGGGATCAGCCGGTGCCGGGCAGGCGCGGCCCGCCGATCCGCAGGTCGTCGCGGCGGCGGGTGACCCCCCGGGCGTCGAGCTCGGCCACCAGCGGCAGCGCGAACTTGCGGCTCGCGCCGGTGCGGTCGCGGAACTGGGCGACCGTGAACCCGGCGGGATCGTCGGCCAGCAGCGCGGCGGCGACCCGGGCGGCGGCGTCGATCGTGTCACGGTGGAACAGCACCTTGTCGCGCTCGATCAGGATCCCCCGCCGCACCAGCTCGCGCACCGCCGCCCGGTCGGCGTCGGGTGGCAGCTCGGGGGCGAAGCCGCCGCGATGCAGGGCCGCCGCGAGCGGGTGGTCGTCGAAGGGGTCGACGACGTCGCCCGGCCGCGCCCGGCCGGCGTCGATGGTGATGCCGTCGAGCGTGTCGATCACGGCCCGCTCGCGCTCGTCGAGCGCCGCCACGTCGAGGCCCAGCTCGCCGGCATCGGCGATCGCCGCCACCAGCCGCTGCCGGGTCTGGTCGAGCAGGGCCGGGGTGGTGACCCACCGGCCGACGGTCGCGCCGACCGTCTCGCCGGTCAGCAGTTCGAGCTCGTCGACGTCGACCCAGCCTCGCTCGGCGACGACGCGGGCGACCGTGCGGTCCGGCCGCGCCCGCGAAGCGCGCACCACCGGGGCGATGTCGAGCACCTCGCCGCCGCCGACGGTCTCGTCGCGTCCCGACTCGCGCAGCACGTAGCGGTCGCCGGGCAGCAGCGGCAACGCGTCGGGCAGGAACAGCCGCACCGCGCCGCTCGTCCCGGGGGCCAGCGCCTCGCCGCCCAGCACGCGCAGCCGCACCGGCAGCTCGCGCGAGCCGACGTAGGCGAGGTAGGCACCGCGTCGCGACACCTGGTGGTCGAGCGCGGCGAGCACGTCGAGCGTCGCGTCGAACCGGTCGGTCGGCCGCCAGCGGCCCGGCGCGATCACGGCGTGCCCCCTGGCGATCTCGTCGTGGCCGACGCCGTTGAGGTTGAGCGCGACGCGGTGGCCGGCACCGATCTGCTCGACGGTCACGCCGAGCGACTGGATCGAGCGGATGCGGGCGCCGTGGCCGCCGGGTTCGATCGCGACCTGGTCGTCGCGTCGCAGGTCGCCGCCGGTGAGCGTGCCGGTGACGACGGTGCCGCTGCCCTTGGCGGCGAACACGCGGTCGATCCACAGCCGTGGGCGCCCGCGATCGGCGGACGGCGGCGTGGTCGCCACGAGTTCGTCGAGCGCCGCCCGCAAGGCGTCGAGGCCGGTGCCGCTCAACGAGTCGACGGCGACGATCGGTGCCCCGTCGAGGAACGTGCCGGCGACGTGGTCGCTCACCTCGAGCGTCGCGATCTCGAGCCACTCCGCGTCGACGAGGTCGCGTTTGGTCAACGCGATCACGCCGTGGCGCAGCCCGAGCAGTTCGAGGATCCGCAGGTGCTCCTCCGACTGCGGCTTCCAGCCCTCGGTCGCCGCCACCACGAACAGGCAGGCGTCGACCCCTCCGACACCGGCGAGCATGTTGCGCAGGAACCGCACGTGGCCCGGCACGTCGACGAAGCTGACACCGGCGCCCGAGGGCAGCACCGTGTGGGCGAAACCGAGGTCGATCGTGAGACCGCGGCGCTTCTCCTCCTCGAAGCGGTCGGGATCGGTGCCGGTCAGGGCCAACACGAGCGACGACTTGCCGTGGTCGACGTGGCCGGCGGTGGCGACGACCCTCATCGTGTCACCGTCATGGTGCGATCCTCATCGTGTGACCGTCATGGTGCGATCCTCATGGTGCGAGCGCGGCGAGCGCGGCGAGCGCGGCGACGACGATGTCGTCGTCGCCGGGGTCGACCGATCGCAGGTCGAGCGTGGTGTGCCCGTCGCGGGTGCGGGCGATCACCGGGGTGTCGTGGCCGCGCAGCTCGGCGAGCACGTCGCCGGGTACCTCCACCCCCGCCGAGGCGATCGTGACGCCGGGGGCCGACCCGGCACCCGGCAACGCCTCGGTGTCGACGACCCGGCCGATCCCGGCCCGGGCGACGACGTCGTGGGCGCGGCCCCGGAGCGACTCGAGCGGCTGGTCGACCATCCGCCAGAACGCGAGATCGTCGGTGACGGTGCGGTGCAGGTACGACAGCGCGACGCCCTGGAGCGACGCCAGCACGAGCCCTCCGCAGCGCAGCGCCCGCGCCAGCGGATGGCGGGCGCAGCGCTCGACGAGCTCGCGACGACCGGCGATGACGCCGGCCTGCGGGCCGCCGAGCAGCTTGTCGGCACTGAAGGTGACGAGCGCGGCGCCGTCGGCGATCGTCTGCACCGCGGCGGGTTCCCCGGCCAGCCAGGCCGGTGGCGGGCCGGGCATCCAGGGCACGGTGGCGTCGAGCAGGCCGCTGCCGATGTCGGCCACCACGGGGACGTCGAGGGTCGCCAGTTGGCGCACCGGGGTGTCCTCGACGAACCCCTCGACGCGGTAGTTGCTGGGATGCACCTTCAACACCAGCGCGATGTCGTTGCCCGGTCGCACGATCGCCCGCTGGTAGTCGGCGAGCCGGGTGCGGTTGGTGGTGCCGACGTCGATCAGCCGGGCGCCCGACTGCTCCATCACCTCGGGAACCCGGAACGCCCCGCCGATCTCGACCGACTCGCCGCGCGACACCGCTACGTCGCGCCCGTGGGCGAGCGCCGCCGTCACCAGCAGCACCGCCGCCGCGTTGTTGTTGACGACGATCGCCGCCTCGGCCCCGCACAGCCTGGCGAACAACTGGCCGACGGCCCGCTGGCGCGACCCGCGGCCCCCGTCGGCGAGGTCGAACTCGACCGTCTGCGGCCGCGCCGGCTGGTGGTGGCCGATCGGTGCCCGCCCGAGGTTGGTGTGCAACAGCACCCCGGTGGCGTTGACGACCGGGGTGAGCAGCGTGCGCCGGAACGCCCGGGCCCGTTCGGCAGCCGAGCCGGGTTCGCCGTCGGCGATCGCGGCGCGGGCGATGTCGACCAGGATCGGGTGCGGGAGGCCCGTGCCGGCGAGCGAACGGGCGAGCGCGTCGACGGACGGTGGCCGGTCGCTGGTCTCGCTCATCGATGGGAGCCTACGCTCGACGTCCGTGCCCGAACCCATCGACCCGCCTCCCGGCGATCCGCAGCCCGTCGACCCGCTCCCGGTCGATCTCGTGCGGCTCGACCCCGATCTGCCGATCCCGGGCTACGCCCACGCCGGCGATGCCGGCGTCGACCTGTACGCCCGCCACGACGCCGTGGTGACGGCCGGTGGTGGCCGGCTGCTGATGCCGACGGGGATCTCGATCGCGATCCCCGTCGGGTGGTGCGGCCTCGTGATGCCGCGGTCGGGGCTGGCGCTGCGACACGGCATCGGCATCGTCAACGCGCCGGGTCTGATCGACGCCGCCTACCGCGGCGAGATCAAGGTCGTGCTGATCAACACCGACCCGTCGGACGACTACGTGATCCACCGCGGCGACCGGATCGCCCAGCTCGTCATCCAACGGGTGGCCGAGGTGGCCTGGCGGCTGGTCGACGACCTCGACGGCGTCGACCGCGGCGGCGGGTTCGGGCACAGCGGCCGCTGACGTCGCCGCTGGCCGGTGAGCCGCCCGGGCGTCACGAGACGGTGATCGTCACCGACTCGATCAGGATCTGCTCGAGTGGCGGTACCCCGTTGTCACTCGGGTTGGCGACGGCGTCGAGCGCCGCGACGGTCGAGTCGAGCCCGGCGGTGACCTCGCCGAACAGGGTGTACTGCGGCGGCAGGCCGGCGCCGTTGGGCCCGGTGACGATGAAGAACTGACTGCCGTTGGTGTCGGGCCCCGAGTTGGCCATCGCGAGCGAGCCGATCCGGTACTCGCCCGCCAGCGGCAGTTCGTCGGCGAACCGGTAGCCCGGCCCGCCGGTGCCGGTGGCCGTCGGGTCGCCGCACTGCACGACGAACCCGGGGATCGCCCGGTGGCACTCGGTGCCGTCGAAGTAGTGGTGCCAGGCCAGCACGACGAAGCTGTTCACCGTCAGCGGGGCGCGCCGGGGGTCGAGCCGGATCGTGAAGTCGCCGAAGTTGGTGGCGACCTCGGCGGTGTACGACTTCGTGACGTCGATGCAGAACGGCGGATACTCGGCGAACTCGCGCTGTTGCGGTGCCGAGCCGTCGGTGGCCGGGCAGTCGGCGGGGTCGGCCATCGGCGGTGCGGTGACCGGCACCGGCTTGGTGACCGAGCGCACGTCGACGACGAACGAGATCGCATCGCCGGGTGCGATCACACCGCCGGCACCGGTGTCGCCGTAGGCGAGCGATGCCGGGATGTCGAGCTGCCGACGCCCACCCGCCCGAGCCCCGATCAGGCCCTCGACGAACCCGGCGATCAGGCCCGACTCGGTGAGCGTGAACGTGATCGGCTCGCGTTCGTAGCTGCTGTCGAACTCGGTGCCGTCGGCGGAGATCACGCCGACGTAGTCGAGCGTGATCGTGTCGCCGAGCTCGATCGGGTCACCGGTGCCCTCGATCAGGTCGGTGACCACCAGCTCGGTCGGCGGCGTCGTCGGGAGCTGCACCTCGGGCTTGCCGGTGGCCGGGTCGGCCGAGGAGGGCGCCGTGACGTCGGTGGTGGCGCTCGGGTCGGCCACCGTGCTGACGGGCGCCGACGCCACCGCTGACTCGGTGGCCGGTTCGCCGCCGCACGCCGCCACGGCACCGAGCGCCACGAGCAGCGCCAGCGACCGGACGGGTCGGCGGCGCGCCGCCGGTTCGCCGCCGGCCGGTGGGCGGTGGATGCGGTGCGTCATGGGTGATCGCTCCCTCGTGGTGGGGTCGGGTTCGCCCGCGCCGGGCGGGTCGGCCGGTTCAGGACCCGGCCGGGGTGACCGAGACGACGTCGATGACGAACGTGAGCGCGTCGCCGGACTGGATGATCTCGCCGACGGCCGAGTCGCCGTAGGCGAGGTCGGCCGGGATGTCGAGCTGGCGGCGGCCGCCGGCCTGCACGCCGAGCAGGCCCTGGTCCCAACCCTGGATCACGCCGCCGCTGCCGAGGGTGACCGGGAACGGGCTGCCGCGGTCGTAGCTGTTGTCGAACTCGGTGCCGTCGGCGGAACGCACGCCCACGTAGTTGACCAGCACGGTGTCGCCGACCTGCGCCGCCGGGCCGGTGCCCGCCAGCAGGTCGGTGACCACGAGTTCGGTCGGCAGTTCGGCGGGGATCGACACGGCCGGCTTGTCGGCCGGCGTGGCGGCGCCGACGGGCGCGGTGACCTCGACGGGCGCGGTGAGTTCGGGGGGCGTGACGGCCTCGTCGCTGTCGAACGCGCCGCCGATCCACGCGATCAGCACCACGGCCCCCAGGGCGATGATGCCGCCCACCACCCAGCGCACCGCCGTGCGCTTGACGGTGGTGACGCGCTGGGTGCGCGCCTGCTCGGCGAGGCGTTGCTGCCGGTTGGCCTTCTGTCGTTCGCGTTTCTCGGTGCCCACGAGGGTGCGAGGCTATCTGCCCGGCGCCGCCGAGAGTGCGCGGCCGGTGAGGGGAGCCCCCACGGCCGCCCGGCGCCGCCGGCCACCATCCCGGCGGATGCGATCGGTGACAGTACGCTGGGAGAGATGGCAACCGTTCGCCTGTTCGCCGCCGCGCGTGATGCTGCCGGTACCGGGCGTGACGACGTGCCCGGAAACACGGTCCGCGAGGTGCTCGCCGCGGCCAGCCGCCGCTACGGCGAGCCGTTCGCGGCGGTGCTCGCCGCCAGCAAGGTCTGGGTCAACGGCGAACTCGCCGAGGTCGACGACCAGGTCGGCACCGCCGACGAGGTGGCGATCCTGCCACCGGTATCAGGAGGATGCCTGTGAACCCCACCGATCCGAGAAGCTTGTCGCTCGAGGAGTTGCGGGCGTTGCGCAACCAGCTCCAGGGCGAGGACGACGTGGTGTCGTACGTCCGGCGTGTCGCCCAGGCCCGCCTCGACCTGGTGCGGGCCGAGATCTCCCGTCGCAACCGTCCCGCCGGGTCCGACGACGTGGCGAGCGAGCTGCGCGCCGTGCTGTCGGCGCACCTCACCGGCGGGCCGCCCCGGCCGCCCCGGCCGGCCGAGAACTTCGACGACAACGATCTGAGCGACCGTCTCGACGCGGTGTGCGCCGAGCACGGGTTCAGCCGGCTCGAGTCGCTGACGGCCGACGAGATCGAAGTACTCGACCGGCACCTGGCCGAGTTCGAACGCGAGGTCTCCGACGACCGACGCCAACGCTACGACCGGCTCGACGCCCTCAGCGCCGAGCTGGTGCGCCGCTACCGCGAGGGCGAGGCGTCGGTCGACGGCCTGCTCGGGGGCTGAGGTGGCCGCCCGGCGGCCCGCCGAGACCGGTGACGCGGCGGCCGGCGCCCCACATGTCGGCGACCTGCTCGACGTCGGCGCCTTCATCCGCAGCCAACGCGAGCGCGCCGAGATGTCGATCCGCAAACTGGCCGAGCTCGCCAACGTGTCCAACCCCTATCTGTCCCAGATCGAGCGCGGGCTGCGCAAGCCGTCGGCCGACATCCTCCAGCAGGTCGCCAACGCGCTGCGGATCAGCGTCGAGACGCTGTACGTCCGTGCCGGCATCCTGCCCGATCTCGAGCGCCCGGTGGTCACGGTGCGCGAGGCCGTCGAACTCGACCCCGATCTCACCGCCGAACAGAAACAGGCGCTGGTCGACGTCTACGAGAGCTTCGTCGCCCGGTCGCGCTGACCGGGCCGAGTGCCGCCCGGTTTCCCGTTGACAGGGAATGTCGACCGGCTCGCTAGCGTTCGATCTCTGTGATGCGACGTGTCGCTGTGATCTCCCTGCACACCTCGCCGTTGCTGCAACCCGGCTCAGGCGACAGTGGCGGCATGAACGTCTACGTGCGCGAGTTGGTGTCGTCGCTGTCGCAGGCCGGGCTCGAGTGCACCACCTACACCCGCGCCGACCGCGCCGGCCTGCCTGCCGAGGTGCTGGTCGAGCCCAACCACCGCGTCGTCTACATCGAGGCCGGCCCGCACCATCTTCCCAAGGAGGCGCTGGCCGACGTCGTCGACGAGTTCACCGACCGGGTGCTCGAACATCTCGTCGCCAACGGCGGGGCCGACGCGGTGCACGCCAACTACTGGCTGAGCGGATTGGCGGCGCACCGGATCAAGCACGAACTCGACATCCCGTTCGTGTCGACGTTCCACACGCTGGCCCGGGTCAAGGCCGAGGGGGGCGACCCCGAGCCTGGTTGGCGCGACCGGGCCGAGGCCGAACTGATCAACTGTGCCGACGCGATCTGCGTCAGCTGCGTCGAGGAGGAACTGCAGTTCCGCCGGCTGTACGGCGACCCGAAGGGCCAGATCGAGATCGTCGCTCCGGGCGTCGAGCGGGCGTTCTTCGCGCCCGGTGACCGCGCCGGCGCCCGCGCCGCGCTCGACTTGCCGTGCGACATCCCGGTGCTGTTGTTCGTCGGTCGCATCCAGCCGCTCAAGGGGCCCGACGTCGCGATCCGGGCGTTGGCCGAGCTCGGCCGCGCCGAAGCGCTGCTGATCGTCGTCGGCGGCTCCAGCGGCACGACCGGGGACGGCCAGCTCGAACAGGCCCATCAGCTCGTCGACGAGCTCGGCCTGCACGATCAGGTCCGGTTCGTGTCTCCGCAACCCCACCACATCTTGTCCACCTACTACCGTGCCGCCGACGTCGTGGTCGTGCCCAGCCGCAGCGAGAGCTTCGGACTGGTGGCGCTCGAGGCGGCGGCGTGCGGGGTGCCGGTGGTCGCCAGCGCGGTCGGCGGCCTCAAGTCGCTCGTCGCCGAGGGTGAGACCGGGTTCCTGATCGCCCGGCGTGATCCGCAACAGTTCGCCAAGGCGATCGCCCGCATCCTCGACGACCCGATCCTGGCGGGATCGATGTCGGTGGCTGCGGCCGCCCGGGCCCGCAGCTACACCTGGAGCTTCGCGGCGGCCCGGCTGAGGCGGCTGTACGCCGATCTCACCTCGCGCCAGCTCGTCCTGGGCGAATGACCGATCTGCACGTCGGCGATCGCCTGCACGACCTTGCGGGCCGCATCGACCGGTGGGTCACGGCGTTCGCCGCCGAGCACTCGATGGTGGCGGCGGTCGACCGCGGCACCAGCGACGACACGCCGCTGGGCGAACCGCGCTGGTACCTGCGGATGATCGGCGACGAGAAAGACTTCGTCACGGTGTGGCTCACGCTCGGCCAGCGCACCCTGCGGTACGAGACCTACGTGATGCCGGCACCGGAGGAGAACCGCGAGACGGTGATGGAGATCCTGCTGCGGTGCAACGACCAACTCGTCGGGGCCCACTTCGCGATCGGCCAGGAGGACGCGATCTACCTGCGCGGCGAGCTGCCCGACGTCGCCGTCAGCGACGACGAGCTCGACCGGGTGGTCGGCACGCTGTACGCCACGGTCGAGGCCAACTTCCGCCGCCTGTTGCGAACCGGGTTCGCCAGCCGTTTCCCGACCTGAGGCCGGCCGCCGAGGGTCGTGTGCCGAGCGCTTTCCGCTCCGGTGGGGGCGACCGCCCCCACGAGGGGTGTCCGGGCGGTGGATCGGGGAAGTCGGAAGCTCCACGCCGCCCGGGCCCCGACGTGGCGGCGGTCGTGGTGGCGGTCGGGGTGGCGGTCGGGGCGGCACGGCAGCAGCGCCAGTATCCCGGGCCTCGATCCGGTGGGCGCCGCCACTAGCGTCGCGTCCATGGCATTCGAACTCGTGGTGATCGGAGGCGGCAACATGGGTGCCGCGCTGCTGGGTGGGCTGCTCGCCTCGGGGGCGGTGGCGCCCGCCGACGTCGCGGTCGTCGAGCCCGTCGCCCCTCGACGCGACGAGCTCGCTGCGATGTTCCCGGGCGTGACGGTCCTCGACACGGTGCCCGCGTGTGCCGCGGCGGTGCTGGCGGTGAAGCCACCCGACGTCGCGACGGTGGCCCGTTCGGCCGCCGAGGCCGGCGCCCGCCGGCTGCTCTCGGTCGCCGCCGGCGTCACCACCGCCGCCGTGTCGGCCGCCGCCGGGCCCGGCGTGGCCGTGCTGCGCACGATGCCCAACACGCCGGCGCTCGTCGGCGAGGGGGTCTCGGCGCTCAGCGGGGGCGAAGGCACCAGCGACGCCGACCTGGACTGGGCCGAGCGGATCCTCGCCGGCGTCGGGTTGGTGGTGCGCGTCGACGAGGCACACCTCGACGCGGTCACCGGCCTCACGGGGTCGGGGCCGGCCTACGTGTTCCTGATCGCGGAGGCGCTGATGGACGCCGGGGTGGCGTCGGGCTTGTCGCGGTCGCTCGTCGAACAGATGGTGCCCCAGTTGCTCGTCGGCTCGGCGAAGCTGCTCGCCGAGCGCGGCGACCCGGCGGCGCTGCGGGCGATGGTGACATCGCCGGGTGGCACCACGGCGGCCGGTCTGAGCGTCCTCGAGGACCGCGCGGTGCGCGCCGCGCTGATCGCCGCCGTGCGGGCGGCGACCGAGCGCAGCCGCGAACTCGGACGCGGTTGAGAGCGTCGAGATTTTCGGATCGTGCCCCTTTTCTCCCCGCCGGCGGTCGCCTACAGTTGGTCGTGGTAAGCGCACCGGCCAAAACCGGGTAGCGCCGAAGGGCCGGTGCCATCGGGGGGTTGGCACCGGCCCTTGTCGTTTTCCGGTCGCCTCCCGGCCGGGCGATGGGCGAGATAGCGTCGCCCGGGTGACCGAACCGCGCTTCGACACCGTCTCGTTCCTCACCGACTACGGCACCACCGACGAGTTCGTCGGGGTCGTCAAGTCGGTGATCCGCGACCTCGCCGCGCACGTCACCGTGATCGATCTCACCCACGACATCGCACCCTTCGACGTGCGCGCCGGGTCGCTGGCGTTGGCCCGCTGCATCGGCTACGTGCCCGGTGGGGTGGTCCTGGCGGTCGTCGACCCCGGCGTCGGTACCAGCCGCCGCGCCGTGGCGATCGAGGTGGCCGGCGGCGCCGGGGTGCTGATCGGCCCCGACAACGGCTTGCTCGCCCCGGCCGTGGCGATGGCCGGCGGCGCCGAGCGGGCCGTCGAGCTGACCAATCCCGAGTACCAGCTCGGTGCGGCGGGCGCCACGTTCGCCGGCCGTGACATCTTCGCCCCGGCCGCCGCCCACGTGTGCAACGGGGTGCCGTTGTCGGAGCTGGGGGCCGAGATCGATCCGGTCGTGCTGCTGCCCGGCATCGTGCCGCTGCACCGTGAGGAGGGCGACGCGATCGTCTCCGAGGTCTTGTGGGTCGATCGCTTCGGCAACGCCCAGCTCAACGTCGGACCCGAGGACCTGCCGCCCGGCTGGGGGGAGCATCTGCAGGTGCAGGTCGGGTCGCCGACGACCCCGACCGGGGTCACGGTGCGTCGGGCGGTGCGCGCCGCCAGCTTCGCCGAGCTCGCCGGCGGGTCGGTCGGCCTGGTGCTCGACTCGTACGGCATGCTGGCGGTGGCGATGGACCAGCGCTCGGCGGCCGACGAACTCGGCCTGGTGGCCGGCGACCAGGTCACGATCGTGCCCCTCGACGCACCGTCGCCGCCCGCCACCCGGGTCGAGCTGGGCCGCCGCTGACCCGGCGTTGAGCCGGCGCCCGGCCGGTGGTACTAGCCTGGCCCGATGCGCCCGGCCACCACGTTGACCCTCGGCCTGCTGCTGGCAGCGATCCTCGTCGCCGGCGTGATCGCACTCGTGCGGCTCTGATCGCGGCCGATCGGTACCATGGTCGGCGTGGCGAACGACCTCGGCAGCCGACAACGATCGAACCTGGCTTCGATCCTCGCCGGCCACCCCGGCGACCGGGTCGCCCTGATCTCGCGCAACCAGTCGACCACCTACTCCGACCTGCGCGACCAGGTCGAGCGGGTCCGCGGGGGGCTGGTCGCCCACGGCATCGCCGCCGGTGACCGGGTCGCGATCGTGTGCGCCAACAACGTCCACTTCGTCGTGTCGTACTTCGCGGTCGTCGGTCTCGGTGCCGTGGCGGTGCCCCTCAACCCGACCAGCCCGGCGGCCGAGATCCAGCGCGAGATGCTCGTCGTGCAGCCGGCGATGGCGATCATCGGGCCGAGCGCCCACGCCGCGTGGTCGCACGTCGACGCCGCCGCGGTGCCGACGCTGCGATCGATCGTGTTCGCCGAACTCGAGCCCGACCCGGGCGGGGTCACGCTCGAGTCGTTGGCCGCCGCCGACCCGGTCCCGACCGTCGACGTCGATCCCGACCAGGTCGCCGTGATGATGTTCACCAGCGGTACCGCCGGGCCACCGAAGGCGGCGATGCTCAGCCACCGCAACCTGCTCGCCAACATCGAACAGGACCGCTCGGCGCGCGATCACATCAGCAGCGGCGACGTCGTGTACGGCGTGCTGCCGATGTTCCACATCTTCGGCCTCAACGTCGTCCTGGGGGTGTCGATCGCCGAAGGCGCCACCATCGTGCTGGTGCAGCGCTTCGACCCCGCGACCGCGGCGCAGTCGATCGTCCAGCGACAGGTGACGGTGGTGCCCGGTGCGCCGCCGATGTGGATCGCCTTCAGCCACTTCGACGAACTGGCGGCCGACACGTTCGCGTCGGTGCGCCTCGCCGTGTCGGGTGCCTCCCGGTTGTCGCCGACGGTGATCGAGCGGATGCGCGAGCGCTTCGGGCTGCAGATCCACGAGGGCTACGGGCTGACCGAAGCGGCGCCGGTGGTCACCAGCTCGGCCGGCATGACGCCGCGTCCGGGGTCGGTCGGCCGGGTGCTGGTCGGCCAGGAGGTGCGGCTGGTCGGCGACGACGGCGCCGATGTGCCCGTCGGCGACGCCGGCGAGGTGTGGGTGCGGGGCCCGAACGTGTTTCTCGGCTATCTCGACGAGCCCGAGGCCACCGCCCGCGTGTTGGTCGACGGGTGGTTGCGCACCGGCGACATCGCGACCGTCGACGACGACGGTTATCTGTATCTGGTCGACCGCGCCAAGGACCTGATCATCGTGTCAGGGTTCAACGTGTACCCCGGTGAGGTCGAGCAGGTGCTCGCCGCCCATCCGGCGGTCGCCGAGGTCGGGGTGGTCGGCGTGCCCCATCCGCACCACGGCGAGGCCGTCAAGGCGTACGTGGTGCCCGTCGAGGGTGCCGACATCGACGAGGAACGGCTGATCGAGTTCGCCTCCGACTCGCTGGCCCGCTACAAGTGCCCGACCAAGGTGATCTTCGTCGATCAACTGCCGCGCAACGCGGCCGGCAAGCTGCTGCGCCGTGAACTCGAGGGCACGATCCTCGCCGGTTGAACCCGGCGGGCGCCGTATCCGGTGCCCCCGTTGCCGCCGCCTGGCTTGTGAAATTGTGCACATGCGTCATATGCTCGGCTCGTGATGCCCCCACATCGCACCCGCCGACGCATCCCCGACGCCACCGTGGCGCGGTTGCCGATCTACCTCCAGATCCTCGCCGAGCAGGTCGAGTCGGGCGTCCTCAACGTCTCGTCAGAGGCCCTGGCCGATCTGGCCGGGGTCAACGCCGCCAAGGTCCGCAAGGACCTGTCGTACCTCGGTTCGTACGGCACGCGCGGCGTCGGGTACGAGGTCGAACGGCTCGTCTACCAGATCCGGCGCGAACTCGGCCTCGACCATGAGTGGCCGATCGTCATCGTCGGCGCCGGCAACCTCGGCCAGGCGCTGGCCGGCTACGGCGGGTTCACCGAGAACGGGTTCCCGGTGGCCGGCATCGTCGACGTCAACCCCGACAAGTTCGACGTCCTCGTCGCCGGCGTACGGGTCCGTCCCGTCAGCGAGCTGAAGCGGATCGTGGCGTCGGGTGGGATCTCGATCGGTGTCGTCGCCACCCCGGCGTCGGCCGCCCAGGACGCTGCCGATCGACTGATCGAGGCCGGCGTCACGAGCATCCTCAACTTCGCCGCCGCCGTGCTGTCGGTGCCGGCGGGCATCATGGTGCGCAAGGTCGATCTGTCGGTCGAGATGCAGATCCTCAGCTACCACGAGAGCCGCCGGGCGCTCGGCCCGGAACCGGGTGTGTCGCCGGACGAACACCACCGCGGAGCTACGGCCTAGGCTGTCATCGTCATGTCGATCCTCGTCATCGGAGTCAACCACCGCAGCGGACCGCTGAGCGTGCTCGAGCGCGTGGCGCTGCCGGCCGCCGAGTTGCCCAAGGCGGTCGTCGGGTTGGTGGGGCGCGACAACGTCCGTGAGGTCGTGGTGCTCAGCACGTGCAACCGCACCGAGGTGTACGCCGTCGCCGAGAGGTTCCACGGGGCCTACGCCGACATCCGCGACTTCCTGTGCGACCTCGGCAGCATCGCCCCCGACGACCTGCACCCGCACCTGTACTCCCAGCACGACGAGGCCGCGGTGCGCCATCTGTTCGAGGTGGCGGCCGGCCTCGATTCGGCCGTGGTCGGCGAGGCCGAGATCCTCGGCCAGCTGCGCCAGGCCTGGGAGGTCGCGCAGCACGAGGGCGGTGCCCGCACCTCGCTCAACCTGCTGTTCCGCCATGCGATCGGGGTCGGCAAGCGGGCCCGCACCGAAACCGCGATCGCCCGTGGCACCGCCTCGGTCAGCCATGCCGCCGTCGAGATGGCGATCGAACACCACGGCAGCATCGAGGGCCGCTGCGTCACGGTGGTCGGTGCCGGGTCGGTGGGCGAGGGTATCGCCGTCGCCCTGCACGGCGCGGGTGTCGGCGACGTCCGGGTCGTCAACCGTTCGGCCGAGCGCGCCCAGAGCCTCGCCGACCGCATCGGCGGTGTCGCGGTCGGCATCGAGCGGCTCGCCGAGGCGATCGCCGACGCCGACGTCGTGCTGACCTCCACGGGTGCCGGTGGGCACGTGATCACCCGCGACCTGCTGCAGGGGCTGCCGCGGCACGGTCGCCCGCTGCTGTTCGTCGACGTCGCCGTTCCTCGCGACGTCGCCCCCGATGTCGCCGGGCTCGAGGGCGTCACGGTGCTCGACCTCGACGATCTCAGCGCCTGGGCCGATCGCGGCCGGTTGCAGCGGCTCGCCGAGGTCGACCACGTGCGGTCGATCATCGACGAGGAGGTGCAGCGTTTCGGGGTCGAATCGGCGGCCCTGCAGGCAGCCCCGCTGGTCGCTGCGTTGCGCGACCGGGCCGAGTCGCATCGCGCCAACGAGCTCGAGCGTCACGCCCACCGGCTCGCCCGACTCGACAGCGGGCAGCGCGAGCTGATCGACATGATCACCCGGGGCATCGTGGCCAAGCTCTTGCACGAGCCGTCGGTGCGGCTGCGCAACCAGGCGGGCACCCCGCAGGGCGCCCGCAACGCGGCGGCGGTCGCCGATCTGTTCGATCTCGGCTGACCGCCTTGGCCGTCTCCAAGATCCGCATCGCCACCCGCGGCAGCGCTCAGGCGGTCACCCAGGCCCGCCACGTCGCCGACCTGTTGGCGGCGACCGGTGCCGAGGCCGAGCTGGTGCTGATCGACACCCACGGCGACCGGACCCAGGCCGCCGGCGTGCCCCTGCACACGATCGGGGGGCAGGGGGTGTTCGTCAAGGAGGTCCAGATGGCCGTGCTCGACGGGCGTGCCGACGTCGCCGTGCACTCGGCGAAAGACCTGCCCACGACACCCCAAGACGGGCTGGTGCTCGGTGCCTTCACCGAGCGGCGCACCGCCGCCGACGCCTTGATCGGCCGGTCGCTGGTCGACCTGCCGGGCGGGGCGACCGTCGCCACCGGATCGGTGCGCCGCCGCGCCCAGCTCGGCCGCGCCCGTCCCGATCTGCGGTTCGTCGAGCTCCGCGGCAACATCGAGACCCGTCTCGCCAAGGTGCCAGAGGGAGGGGCGATCGTCATGGCCGTCGCCGCGCTCGAGGTGCTCGGCCTCACCCGACACATCGCCGAGGTGCTCGACCCGGCCGAGTTCGTGCCGGCGGTCGGGCAGGGGTGCGTGGCGGTCGAGTGCCGCGACGGCGACCGACGCCTGATCGAGGCGCTCGCCGGGATCGACCACCATCTGACCCGGTTCGAGGTGACGGTCGAGCGGGCATTCCTCGCCGAACTCGGCTCGGGGTGTTCGCTGCCCGTCGGCGCCCACGTCGACGCCCGCCGGCTGTACGCCTTCCTCGCCGACGACCGCACCGGGTTGACCGCCTCCGACACGCACGAACTGTCGGGTGATCTCGTCGCCGACGTGTCGTTCGCCGGTCAGGTCGCCCGGGCCACCCACCGCCACATCAGCGGGGGATGAGCCCTGTGGCCGAGCGACCGCTGACCGGCCGCCGGGTCGTCACGACGCGTGAACGGCGCGGACGGCTCGACTCGTTGCTCGCCCGGCTCGGCGCCGACGTCGTGCACCTTCCGTTGATCGCCGTCGACGACCCCCCCGACGGGGGAGCGGCGCTCGCCCGCGAGCTGGACCGGCTGGGCGACTTCGACTGGCTGGTGGTCACCTCGCAGCACGGTGCCCGTCGTGCCGGCGCCGCCGCGGCGCGGGTGCCGGCGTTGCGCACGGCGGCGGTCGGCACCACCACGGCCGCGGTGTTGGGCGAGCTGGCGGGGCGGGCGCCCACGGTCGTGCCGGCGCAGCAGAATGCCGTTGGCCTGCTGGCGGCGATGCCCGCCGCCGACGCCGCCGGGCGCCGGGTGCTGGTGGTGCAGGCCGACCGGGCTGCCGACACGGTGGCCGGCGGTCTGCGGCGGCTGGGGTACGAGGTGACGGCGGTGGTCGGCTACGTGACCACCCTGCGCACCCCGTCGTCGGCCGAACGGGCGGCCGCGCTGGCGGCCGATGCGGTGGCGTTCGCCAGCGGTTCGGCAGCGCTGGCGTGGATCGAGGCGTTCGGCACCGACACCCCGCCGGTCACGGTTGCGATCGGCCCGGCCACCCGCGACGCGGCTGCTGCGGCCGGGCTACCGGTCACCCACACGGCTGCCGATCACGGTCTCGACGGCTTGGTCGACGCGATCGTGTCGGCGCTGCGCCGTTGACCGCATCGGCGCGCCGGCCGACGCGGCCCGGTGCGGGAATCGCCGACCGCTGCCGGCGCCGGGCCCGGTGCCGGCCCGACGGGTCCGAGGTGGGCCCGGGGGGTGTGGGGTCGTACCATGCGGGCATGGCAGCTCGATGGCCGATGGCAGATTTCCCGGTGCAGCGACCGCGTCGGCTGCGGGCCACCGCTGCGCTGCGTGACCTGGTGGCCGAGACCGACGTCGCGGTCGGCGACCTGATCGCCCCGCTGTTCGTGCGCGAGGGCATCACCGACCGGGCCGAGATCCGGTCGTTGCCGGGGGTCTTCCAGGAGACCCGTGACAGCCTGCGGCGCGAGGTGGTGGGGTTGGCCGAGCTGGGTGTGCGGGCGGTGATGCTGTTCGGGGTGCCCGAACACAAAGACCCCACCGGCTCGGGGGCCTGCGACCCGCACGGCATCGTGCAAGTCGCGCTCGCCGACCTGCGCGGCGAGCTGGGTGACGAGATCGTGCTGATGGCAGACCTGTGCGTCGACGAGTACACCAGCCACGGCCACTGCGGCATCGTGCGACCCGACGGCAGCGTCGACAACGACGCCACGATCGAGCTCTACGCCGATGCGGCGGTCGCCCAGGCGACCGCCGGCGCCCACGTCGTGGCGCCCAGCGGCATGATGGACGGCCAGGTCGCGGCGATCCGGGCGGCGCTCGACCGCAACGGGTTCGACGAGGTGGCGATCCTGGCCTACTCGGCCAAGTACGCCAGCGGGCTCTACGGCCCGTTCCGTGATGCCGTCGACGTCAGCATCGCCGACGGTGGCGACCGCAAGGGCTACCAGCAGGATTTCCGCAACGCCCGCGAGGCACTCGTCGAGGTGCGCGCCGACCTGGCGCAGGGAGCCGACATGGTGATGGTCAAGCCGGCGGTCGCCTACCTCGACATCATCCACGAGGTGCGCCGTCACGTCGACGTCCCGCTCGCCGCCTATCACGTCAGCGGCGAGTACGCGATGCTGAAGGCGGCGGCGGCCAACGGCTGGATCGATCACGACACCGTGGCGCTCGAACACCTCACCGCGATCAAGCGGGCCGGCGCCGACCTGATCCTGACCTACCTGTCGCGGTGGTTCGCCGAGCGCGCCGCCGGACCGGCAGCACCGTGATCCCGCTCTGCGATCCGGCGGGGTGCGCCGCCGCCGGCTGCTCCGCCACGGTGTGCGTCGGGGCGGGGCTCGCCTCGAACGACGCCTGCTTCGAGCGCTCGGTGCTGGCGATCCCCGGCGGGGTCAACTCGTCGATCCGGGCCTTCACCTCGGTCGGCGGCCGGCCCTACGTCGTCGCCCGCGCCCAGGGTGCGAGCGTCTGGGACGTCGAGGGCAACGAGTACCTCGACCTGGTGCAGAGCTACGGTGCGATCATCCTCGGCCACGCCCATCCGGCGGTCGTCGAGGCGGTCGGCCGGGCGGCCGCCGCCGGTACCTCCTACGGCGCCCCGACACCCCGCGAGATGAAGCTGGCCGAGGCGATCGGCGAGCGGGTCCCGTCGTGCGAGCAGGTGCGCTTCATGAACTCGGGCACCGAGGCCACCAGCACCGCGGTGCGGCTGGCGCGGGGCTACACCGGGCGGGACCGGGTGGTGATCTTCCACGGCAACTTCCACGGCGCCACCGACGCCCTGCTCGCGGCCGGCGGCAGCGGGGTCGCCACGCTCGGCCTGCCCGGCACCGCCGGGGTTCCTGCCGGGGCCGTCGCCGAGACGCTGGTGGTGCCCTACAACGAGGTGCCCCGACTCGACGAGTCGGTGGCCTGCGTGATCCTCGAGGCGGTCGCCGCCAACATGGGCGTCGTCGAGCCGGTACCCGGATTCCTGCAGGGCCTGCGCGACGAGTGCGACCGGGTCGGGGCGGTGCTGATCTTCGACGAGGTGATCACCGGGTTCCGGTTGGGCACCGGCGGTGCCCAGGCCCGCTACGGCGTGCGACCCGACCTCACCACGTTCGGCAAGGTGATCGGCGGCGGCCTGCCGATCGGCGCCGTCGGCGGCCGACGCGACATCATGCAGACCCTGTCGCCGCTGGGCCCGGTGTTCCACGCCGGGACGCTGGCGGGCAACCCGATCGCCACCGCGGCGGGTCTCGCGGCGCTCGACCTGCTCGACGCCGGCGTGTACGAGCTGCTCGCCGAGCGGGCGCAACGGTTCGCCTCCGCGATGGCGGCCGCCTGCTCGGCGGCCGGGTTCGCGGCGAGTTTCCCGGTGGTCGGCACGTTGGTGGGCATGGTGTGTGGCGACGTCGGCGGGGTCCGCAACTTCGACGACGCCAGACGCACCGACGAGGCCGCCTACGCCCGCTTCTTCCACGCGATGCTCGCCGAGGGCGTCGCGATGGCGCCCGGCGCCTACGAGGCGATCTTCGTCGGGCTCGCCCACACCGATGCGGTGATCGACCGCATCGCCGAGCGTGCGCACCGCGCCGCGGTGGCCGCCGTCGGCTGACCGGCGCCAGCCGCTAGCGTCGACGGCACCATGCGGCAGATCTTCAGCGTCCGCTTCCTCGCCGCGGTCGGTGCGGTCGTCGGGTTGTTCTTCCTGCTCACGACGGTGTTCGCGGCTCGCGAGGCGATCGAGGGCGGCGACCCGGGTGCCGTCGCGGCGGTGCACACGATCGACCTCGTCGACCGGGTGGCGTCGGTCTCCAACCCGTTGTTCGACGTCGACGTCGACGGCCGCGCCGTGGCCGACACCGACCTGGTGCTCGATCCCACCCGCGTCATGACGATCGTCACCGGCACGCCCGGTGAGATGTCGTGCCCCGACTTCCCGCGCGACGGGCGGTGCGCGGTGGTGGCCGATCTGTTGGGCGAAGGGGTGGTGTGGTTCGCGCTCGTGCCGATGAGCACCAGCGCGACGGTGCGGATGCCGGCGATCGACACGCTCGACGCCGGCGTCGCGACGCTGGTCAACGGTTGGCGGCTGCCCTACGCGCCGGTGCTCGACCGGCGCTGCAGCGACGAGTTCGTCTCGTACCGCGAGTTCCGCCGCCAGCTCGGCGACGACTTCACGTCGATCTACGACCTCGACCGGCGCGAGCTGACCGCCGTCGAGTGCCGCCGGCGGGTGCCCTACGCCCCGACCCCGACGAGCACCCCGACGAGCGCCCCGACGAGCACCGGCGGGTAGCGGCCGTCAGCGGCGGGTGCCGGTGGCGTACATCGCCTCGATCAGCTCGGCGTTGCGCTCGATCACCACCGCACGCTTCACCTTCATCGTCGGCGTCAACTCGCCGCCCTCGACCGTCAGCTGGCCGGGCAGCAGACGCCACTGCTTGAGCTGTTCGACCGGAGCGTGCTCGCGGTTGACCCGGGCGACCGCTGCCTCCACCTCGGCCCGCAGGGCGGGGTCGTCGACGAGGTGGTCGATGTCGGCGAACGCCCCGTGGTGGGCGGCCCACTCGGCGGCCTCGTCGTGGTCGAGGGTCAGCAGCGCCACCAGGTAGTTGCGGCCGTCGCCGACCACGACCGCCTGGCCGATCAGCGGCTCCATCACCAGCCGACTCTCGATCTCGGACGGGGAGATGTTCTTGCCTGCCGAGTTGATGATCAGGTCCTTCTTGCGGCCGGTGATCCGCACGTAACCGTCGTCGTCGATCGCCCCCAGGTCGCCGGTCGACATCCACCCGTGCTCGTCGATCAGCTCGGCGGTGGCGTCGGGCAGCCCGAAGTAGCCGCGGCACACGCTGCCGCCGCGCACCAGCAACTCGCCGTCGTCGGCCACCGCGACCTCGAGCCCCGGCAGCGGGATGCCGACGGTGCCGATGCGGATCGCCTCGGGCGGGTTGACGGTCGCCGGACCGCAGTCTTCGGTCTGGCCCCACACCTCGGCGATCGGCAGGCCGAGCGCGTGGAACCAGCGCACCAGGTCGGGATGGATCGGCGCCGCGGCCGACACCACCAGGCGGGCCTGGTCGAGGCCCAGCTTGCGGCGCAGCTGGACGCCGAGGGTGCGGTCGAGCGCACGGTGGAGCCGCACCTCGCGGGGGCTCGGCGCCGGGCCGCCCTCGCCGGCCCGCACGACGGCCAGCCCGAGTGCGATGTAACGCTCGATCAACCTCCGCAGCGGCCGCGGGCTCGCCGCGACCTGTTCGAGGATCGCGTCGTGCAGCTTCTGCCAGACGCGCGGCACGGCGAAGAAGATCGTCGGCCGGCAGGCCCGCAGGTCCTCGGGCACCGTGGCCAGGCTCTGGGCGAACCAGGTCTCGCCGCCGCTGACGACCTGGCCGATGTGGCTGACGATGCGCTCGGCGATGTGGCTGAGCGGAAGGTAGCTGAGCATCCGGTCGGTGGGCGAGAGGCCGACCATCGACTCGACCGCGCTGACCGTCCACTCGAGGTTGCCGTGGGTGATCACCGTGCCCTTGGGTGGTCCGGTGGTGCCGCTCGTGTACACCAGCGTCGCCGTGGTGTCGCCGGTGAGCGCCGCCGCCCGCTCGGCCACCAGGCCGGGCGATCCGGCGAGGGCGGTGCGACCGCGCTCGCGCAACCCGCCGAGATCGGTGACGATCGCCGGGCGGTCGAGCGTGGGGAACGTGTCGAGCCCGATCACCAGCTCGAGCTCGGGCAGCTCGTGCAGGTACAGCAGCACCTTCGAGAGCTGTTCGGCGCTCTCGACGAAGCACAGCCGGGCCCCCGAGTCGCGCAGCACGTAGGCCACCTGCGAGGCCGAGCTCGTCGGGTACACCGGTACCGTGACCGCCCCGATCGACAGCGTGGCGAGGTCGGCGACGTGCCACTCGGGCCGGTTGTTCGACAGCAGCCCGATACGGTCGCCGAGCTGGATCCCGAGCGAGACGAGCCCGGCTGCCGCCTGTTCGACCTGTTTGCCGTACTC
The DNA here is from genome assembly GCA_036526035.1 of Ilumatobacter sp. Lineage (GTDB taxonomy): Bacteria > Actinomycetota > Acidimicrobiia > Acidimicrobiales > Ilumatobacteraceae > Ilumatobacter. The sequence goes on from DATCZG010000067.1 coordinate 46,165, forward strand.
GGCCCAGTCGATCGGTGTCCACCCGTCGTCAAGGTGATGGCGCAGCGCGGGCAGTTCGGGCTGGGTCGCGACCCGCGCCCTGAAGCGGTCGACGACGGTCCGTTGCGGCCCGGTGAGGGGTGACGCGGTGAGGGATGGTGCGGTGGACGTGATCGAGGCGGTGTTCATCGCGCTGACCTCCGGTGACGGTTCGACCTGCTTTCGATGATGGGAGGTGGTACCCGACGCCGCAAGTGCCGAAGGTCCCCGGGCGGGTCAGGCGGCGAACCCGGCGACCGCTGCCGCCGCCGCCAGCCCCGAGTCGAACGCCCCCTCGAACTTCGGTCCGGCGAACATGTCGCCGGCCAGCACGACCCGACGATCGACGTCGACCCAGCACCGCTCGGGCCACGCCTCGACCGGCCCGGCGAAGCGCCACTTCTTCACCTGCGCCTCGACCACACCGGCGTCGCCGGTCCACGGTGCGGCGCGTTCGAGCAGCGCGGCACGCAGCTCGTCGAGGTCGTCGTCCCAGTGGGCGACGCTCCACGGCTGGGTGGCGTGGAACGTGACCGCCGGCACCGGGCTGATCCCTTTCGCCTGGTTGTCGGCGATGAACCCGAACGGTTGCGCGTCGTCGGCCGGGTCGAACTGCACGCCACCCGGGGCCGGTACGGCGCTCGGGCCGTCGAGCACCGCCAGCAGGCCGATCGTGCGGTGGTAGGCGCTGCGGAACAGCTCGTCGGGGATCGCCAGCTCGGCGCGCGCCAGCAGCGCCCACGATTGGGGCACCGGGCAGGTCAGCACGACCGCGTCGGCGGCGACGGTCGAACCGTCGTCGATCACGACGTCCCAGCCGTCCTGGCGCGCCTGCACGATGAACACCATCTGCCGGGGCCGGCAGTCGAGTCCGGCGGCGAGGTCCTTGGCGAGCGAGTTCATGCCGCTCGTGCCGCAGTAGCGCGGGTAGCCGTCGTGGCGGCCGGCGAACCCGTGGCACCAGACTCGCGCGAGGTCGCGGGCCAGCCAGTCGTCGACCTGGGCCTGGAGCGCCGCGCCGCGCACCGTGAAGAACTGGGCGCCGTGGTCGAGCCGAGCCTCGCCGATGCGGCGGGTCGCCAGCCGTCCCCCGACCGAGGGCCCCTTGTCGAGCACCACCACGTCGTGGTCGCTCGCCAGCCGGCGCGCCGCCACCAACCCCGACAGCCCGGCACCGATGACGACGACGCGCATCAGCCGACGGCGGCGGTGACGCCGACCCCGCTGCCGGCGACCCGCCGGTGGGCCTGTTCGGCGCGGCCGAGGAACTCGAGCAGCACGCGGTTGAACGTCGTGGCGTGCTCGACCATCAGACCGTGGGCGGCACCGCTGATCACCACGAGTTCGGCGGTCGGGATGCGCTGGGCGATGTCCTCGGAGTCGCCGCGCGGGGTGAGGATGTCCTGGTTGCCGACGATCACGAGGGTGGGCACCGTGACCTCGCCCAACCGGTGGGCGACGCTGTCGTCCATCGCCAAGATCGCGGCGACCTGCCCGGCGAACGCGTGGGGCGGGCGCGAGAGCGCGAGCGGCCCCATCCAGCCGATCGCCGGGGTCACCCGCCGGAACGAGCGGGGTCCGATCACCCAACGCGCCGCCTCGCGGGTCATCGCGGCGACGCCCCGTTCGGTGGCGATGTCGGCCCATTCGGCGAGCAGTTCCCGGCGCCACTGGTGGTGGATGCACGCCGTGCAGGCCAGCGTGAGCGAACGCACCCGCTCGGCGTGCTCGATGCCGATGATCTCGCTGATCGCGCCGCCCATCGACGCCCCGACCACGTGTGCCGTCTCGACGCCGGCGTGATCGAGGACCGTGATCGCATCGGCCGCCATCTGTTCGAGCGAGTAGGCGCCGAACGGTTTGTCGCTGCGTCCGGCGCCACGATTGTCGAGGGCGATCGTGTGGTAGCGCGACGCCAGCGCCAGACGCTGGAGGTTCCACATGTTCTTGTCGGCCCCGAGGCCCTGGATCATCAGCACGGGGGGCCCCGAGCGGCGGCCGGTGCGGCTGTAGTGCAGCCGCACCCCGTCGTCGGCGCGTACGTACGGCATCAGCGCCTGCCGACCCAGCCGGCCGGCAGCCAGTCGATCGGTGTGCCGGTGAGCGGGCCGCCGAGTTCGTCGAGCAGGGCGTCGATGCGGGCCTGCACGTGGTCGGTGGTCTCGAGTTCCTCGAGCGGGCCACGCCGTGGACGGCTCAGACGGACCGGCGGGCAGAGCTCGACGCGGGCGCTGCGACGGGTCGGCGCCGACACGGTGGCGGCGGGCAGCACCCGCACACCGGCGGCGACGGCCGCCCCCACCAGCTGGTGTTCGATGTGGCCGGTGTGCAGGTTGGTGGCGGTCGGCGCGGCACCGAGCACGATCAACTCGCCGGCGCGCAGGGCACCCTCGAGCTCGGCCTCGATCGGCAGCAGCCCACCCAGCCGTTGCATCAGCGGCCCGATCGGGGCGACGTCGGGACGGCCGACGAACCGCACCGGCCGGCCGATCTCGGCCCCGATCGCCAGCGCCGCGAACACCGGCGCCAGGGCGTAGCGGCGGGCGTTGACCACGATCAGTGCGCCGGTGCGCTTGGGCAGGTGCCGGGTTCCGCCGACCGACACCGACCAGCGGAGCCGGCTGGACGACCAGACCCGGCCGACGAAGCCCGGGTCGCGGCCCCAGTCGTCGACCTCGTCGGTGGTCCAGCTCTGCAGGTGCCGGGCGGTGCCGGTGGCGACCGACACGGCCTGCGCCCCGACGCTGCGGACCGGCAGGGTGATCACGTCGGCGAGCCGTTGCGCGGTGGTGGCCATCACGCCACCTGCCGGGCGGCGGGGGTGTGCACGACGCTGGGCCAGCGGTACAGCTGGTCGATGACGTCGCCGGTGGTGGTGGTGGGTGCGAACCCGAGCACGGCGCGGGCGCGGGCGTTGTCGGCGAGGCGACCGCGGTGGAGCATCTCTTGGATGTGATCGGGCAGGGGCGCCCCGACGAGGTAGCTCACCGCCCGGGCGGCGACCCATTCGGGCCCGGCGAGCGGCAACGGGAGCCGGCCGCCACGGCGGATCGCCTGCCGGGCGGTGATCGCCCCCGGGGCGACGATGTTGAGCGGCTCGGCGAGCCGCGCCCGGGCGGCGGCGACGAACGCCTCGGCGGCGTCGTGCTGGTGGATGACGGCGAACGGGGGGTCGGCCAGCAGGCTGTAGGGCACCACCGGCAGGCGCAGCACGCGGCCGAGCGCGCTGGGCACGTGCGGGCCGAGCACGGTGGCGAGCCGCAGCGCACCGACCGAGACGCCGATCCGCCGGCCGATCGCATCGGCGGTCTGTTCGATCTTGGCGACCATCCTGCCGTACTCGCTGGTGGGGTTCGGCGCCACCTGCTCGCCGGGGCGGGTCACGCACCCGCGGGCCCGGCCGTAGATCTCGATGCCGCTGCGCACGATGATCGACTCGAGCGCCGGGCACTCGGCGGCGGCCCCCAGGATCGACGTGGCGGCGTCGTCGGTGAGCGTGCGGGCGGTGGCGGTGCCGGCGCGGGCGTCGGGCTCCCAGACGGCGATGTGCACGACGACGTGCGGGTCGAACTCGGTGACCACCCGCACGGTGCGGTCGTGCTGGCCGGGCACGATCCGATGGAAGGTGGTGCGGTGCAGGCGGCGTCGCGGCGGGTCGGCGTCGATACCGGCGATCGATCCGACCCAGGCCTCGCGTTCGAGCAGGCTGGTGACTCGCGACCCGAGTTCGCCGCCCATACCGCTCACCAGAACGCGGACGCCTGCCACGCCTCCACGCTACCCCGCCGTCGAGCGCGGCACCCGGTTCGCGGGGCCGCCGGTGCTCACCCCAAGCCGCGGCTGTCCTGCTTGAGCGCGGTGTCGACCGACAGAGCGCTGGCGACGACCAGCGAGTTCAACGGTTCGGGCGCCCGGTGGCTGATCTGCACGACGTAGTTGTCGGCGGTCGTGAACATCGTCTTGGCGAGGCCCTCCCACGTCTTGGTGATGCGGGCGATCTCGTTGCCGGCGGCGTCTTCGATGCGGAAGTTCCACGCCCTCCAGTTCTCGGCCTTGATCGCCCCGAGCTGGCGACCGTCGGCCTCGATCGTGAAGTTGATCTTGCCGATCACGTTCTTCTGCACGATCCGGCCGATTTCGCGGCCGGCCCCGTCGCTGACCACGACGGTCGACTTCATCACCTTGCGCGGCCTGGTGATCTGCAGCACCACCTGGCCGGCCGGGTCGGTGACCTCGAGCTGATGGGTCATGAACTGGTCGAGGCTCGACACGAGCCGGATCGCCTTCTTGACGGCCGACTGCCCGACCTGGTTGACGGCCGCCACCTGCGTGCCGTGCTGGTCGAACACGCGGTACTGGTTGTTGAGCTCGATCACCTTGGCCTTCTGGTTCACGATCAGGATCGGCTCGGTCAGGATTCCCCCGCCGCCTCCCGCCACCGGCCCGGTGAGCCCGATCCCGCGGTGGCCGGTGCCCGACAGCTGGGTGGCGATCGTCTTGGGCTTGCCCTCGTCGCCGACGGTGAGACCGGCGTCGAGCCGGTCGAGGCCCGATGCCCCGGAGCCGCCGGCGACCGGGTCGCTGCCGGTGACCCCCTGGTCACTGACGTGGTCGGTCCAGGCCGACCCGTCCCAGTAGCGCAGCTGGTGGCGTGTCGTCGGGTCGGGGTACCAGTCGGCCGGGTGTTCACTCATGGCCCCAGCCTAATGACCACCCGCTGCAGGGTCAGGGGGTGCGCAGCTTGGCGGCGACCATGATGACGTCGCGGGCCCACGGATCGAGCTGACGGCCGGTGAGCCGCTCGGTGACCTCGATCGCCTTGGTGGAGTCCTCCACCAGCCCGGCCCAGCGGATGTAGCCGCCCATGATGCCCGCCAGCCGGTCGCCGACCTCGTCGCCGTGCACGATCAGCTTGTTGCCCTGCCGCAACAGCTCGTCGAGCTCGGTGTAGAACGACCGCAGCCAGCGGTCGCGGTCGTCGGCCTGGAACGGCCGGTGCCGGTACGGCAGGTTGAGCTCGTCGTAGTTGTGCAGGTTGTGGGGCGCCTGGATGATCGAGATCGCGTAGTTGAACCCGTTTTCGCGGATCCAGATGATCTCCTCCTGGCGGCGCACCCGGCGGTGGTTGTCGCCGTAACCGCCGGGCCGTTCGCAGATCGCCAACTTGTCCTTGAGGATCCAGGTGAAGTTGCGGGGCGTGATGCCCAGCGCCCACTTGCCGCGCAGCTTCGGAGGCATCAGCGGTCACTCAGATCGGTCGAGTGGTGCGGGCACATGTCGGACCCCCACACTACCGCTCGGGCCTGATGATGCGGAACCGCTGGCCGGACCGTTCGACCCGGCGCCCGCCGGGCAGTTCACAGGCCGTCGCCTCGCCGTGGGCGACCGCCAGGACCCGCTCGATGGCGGCCGCATCGGGCGGGTAGCCGTCGAGCGTCAGCCAGCGCCGCAGCGCCCGCCGTGCCAGCACCGCGTCGGCGGCGGCGACCGCTTTCGCATCGGTCGGGTCGATCGCCGCGGCGAGCGCGTCGAGGAAGCGGTCGTCGTCGCGCAACAAGTCGGCGGTGCGGGTGAGGATCGGCGTGAGGTCGCGGCCGGCGATGTCGGTGGCGAGCGGCAGCAACTCGTGACGAACCCGGTTGCGCCAGACGTCGCGCCAGGCGTTCGACTCGTCGGCCACCGGCTCGATCCCCAGCTCGCGGCACACCGCCTCGGTGTCGGCGCGCCGCAACGCCAGGATCGGATGGGTCGGCCCGGGCTCCATCGCCGCCAGCCCGCCGCTGCCGCTGCCGCGCAGCAGCCGCATCACCACGGTTTCGGCCTGGTCGTCGGCGGTGTGGCCGGTCAACACGCCGGGCGGCAGCGCGGCCCGGCGGGCGGCCCGGGCACGGGCCTCGAGATTCGGGCCGGGCGCGACCACGACGCGGTGCAGCACGAACGGCACGGCGAGTCGCTCGGCGATCGCCCGGGCCGCCTCGGCCTGGTCGGTCGAGCCGGGTCGGATGCCGTGGTCGAGGTGGTGGGCGGTGACCGCGAGGCCCGCCCGGCCGGCGAGCGCGACGAGCGTCGTCGAGTCGGCGCCACCCGAGAAGGCGCAGTCCACGGGCGTGCGCGGTGGCGGGAAGGTGCAGCGGGGGAGGAGCGCGTCGAGCAGGCTCAGAGTTCTTGCTCGCGGCCGCGTTTTCCGCCCGGATAGCGCTGCGACGACACCTGCTTGAGGTAGCCGACCAACAGGCTGAGCACGGCGGCGCCGCCGGCGAGCAACATGATCAGTCCGATCCACCAGTGCCAGATGTAGGCGGCAAGCATGACGGTCAGCGTAGCGAGCCGGGTGCCACGGCGCCCAAGTGATCGGGCGCCGGCGCCGGACGCCTCAGACGGGGCCCCCGAGGCCGTCGTCGGCGAGATCGGTGTCGAGGCACTGCTCGATCCGGTCGAGCAGCCCCGGCGGCATCTCGTCGGTGCTGCACTTGCGTCGGATCGCCAACTTGAGTTCGGCCGTGAAGTCGAACGCCTGCAGGCAGTCGAGGCATGACGAGAGGTGTTCGTGGATGTGGTGACGGACCTCGTCGGGGAGCTCGTCGTCGAGGAAGGCGTCGAGCTCCCGGATGGTTTCGTTGCAGTTCGCCATGTCGAGTCGTGGTCGCCTTGCTCGTCGTCTAGCTCGCCGTCGCCTCGTCGTCGAGATGCTCGTCGAGGTGGCGGGTGAGCCCTCTTGCCTGTGCGAACTCGTACAACGCGCGCTGCATCGCTTTTCTTCCCCGGTGCAGCCGGGACATCACCGTGCCGATCGGGATGTCGAGCATCTCGGCGATCTCTTTGTAGGCGAACCCCTCGACGTCGGCCAGCAGCACCGGCAGCCGGAAGTTGTCGGGCAGCGCTTCGAGCGCCTGCTTCACCTCGTCGTCGGTGAACAGGTCGAAGAACTGGTCCTCGGCCGACATCGAGCCGGCGGCGGTCTCCATCGATCCGAGCCGCCGGTACAGATAGAGGTCCTCGAGGTCGCCGAGCTCGCTCTCCTGGGGGCGGCGCTGCTTGGCGCGGTAGGTGTTGATGTAGGCGTTGGTGAGGATCCTGAACAGCCACGCCCGCAGGTTGGTGCCCTCCTGGAACGTGTGGAAGCTGCGGAACCCTCGCAGGTAGGCCTCTTGCACGAGATCCTCGGCGTCGGCCGGGTTGCGGGTCATGCGCAGCGCGGCCGAGTACAGCTGGGGAGCGAACTCCATCGCCTGCCGGGCGAAGTCCTGCTGGTCGGCCACGACCGGCGACACTACCCGGTGGGGGCATCCGCGCCCCCGGCGGCCGGGGTGCGGTGCCCGCCCGCACCGTGCAGGTGCGTCCCCGACCCGGCAGTCGCCCCTGCCCCGTCGCCGGGTCGGGCGGTCGCGCGGTCAGGCGTCGCGGTCGAGTTCGTGGATCAGCTGGTCGATCGAGGCGACGAACCGCTCGAGATGGTCGGCGAACCGTTCGCGCTCGTCGTCGTCGAACGGTTCGAGCAGCCGTTCCATGCCGAGCGCCCGCAGCCTGGTGACGCGCCGCACCATCGCGCTGCCGGCCGCCGTGGCGGTGGCGATGACGACCCGCCGGTCGCGGCGGTCGGTGGTGCGCTCGGCGAGACCGAGCTGTTCGAGGCGGTTGACGGCGCGGGTGGCGGTGCTCGGGTCGAGCCGCAGCGCGTCGGCGAACAGGCTCATCCGCCAGCCCGCCGGCCTGCTCGCCAGGATCTCGAGCGCGTCGAGCTGGGCCTGCTCGAGCGAGGGGGCGTCGGGGCCGAGCAGGTGGCGGCGCAGCGCCGCGCCCGAGGCGCCGCGGCGCAGCTCGCGCCAAGCCAACGCGATACGGCGGGCGGTGTCGTCGGCCATCGGTCGGTCAGTCGGTCGACCGACCGGCCGGCCGGTGGGTCGTGGGGTCAGCGGCCATCTGGTGCGTCGGGCGGGTTCGCTCGGTCGACGCCGCGCAACTCGTGGTGGGCGCCGAGTTGGTCGAGGTACCACCGGTAGGTGCTGGCGAGCCCGTCGGCCAGCCCGATCGACGGCGTCCAGCCGAGTGTCCGCAGCCGGGTGACGTCGAGCAGCTTGCGCGGCGTGCCGTCGGGCTTCGAGCGGTCCCACACCACCTCGGCGGCGGGGTTGACCACGGTGCGGATCGTCTCGGCGAGCTCTCTGATCGACAGGTCGACGCCGGTGCCCACGTTGATGTGCGACTCGTCGGAGTAGTGCTCCATCAGGAACAGGCACGCCGAGGCCAGGTCGTCGACGTGGAGGAACTCGCGGAACGCGCTGCCGGTGCCCCACACCGGCACCTCGTTGGGGGCACCCCGCTCGGCCGCCCGGGCGGCGTCGTGGAATTTGCGCATCAGCGCCGGGATGACGTGCGACGAGTCGAGGTCGAAGTTGTCGCCGGGGCCGTAGAGGTTGGTCGGCATCGCCGAGATGAAGTCGCACCCGTATTGGCGGCGGTAGGCCTGGCACAGCTTGATGCCGGCGATCTTGGCGACCGCGTACCACTCGTTGGTCGCCTCGAGCGGCCCGGTCAGCAGCGCCTCTTCGGTGATCGGCTGGGCGGCGTCGCGGGGGTAGATGCACGACGAGCCGAGATAGAGCAGCTTGCGGACCCCGGTTTCGTAGGCCGAGTGCACGACGGTGCCGTGGATCATCAGGTTGTCGTAGATGAACTCGGCGGGCCGGGTGCTGTTGGCGAGGATGCCGCCGACGGTGCCGGCGACGAGGAACACGTAGTCGGGCCGGTTGGCGGCGAACCACTGCGACACGGCCGACTGGTCGCGCAGGTCGAGCTGGGGACGCGATGCGGTGAGCAGGTTGGTGAACCCCTCGGCCTCGAGACGGCGCACGAGCGCCGAACCGACCAGCCCGCGGTGGCCGGCGACGTACACCCGGGCGTTGCGGTCGATCGGTGCCATGGACAGACGTTACCCACGCCCGGGCAGCGGCGAGCGGGCAGCGACCGCTAGCTCCACCGGACCCTGGCGACGGTGAGTGTGCTGCAGTAGAAGACGTCGCGATCGCCGCCGGCGGTGAGGAACATCCCGTTGGCGATCCGCGACCCGGTGGCGACCCGGTCGACCAGGGTGCCGGTGGCGAGGTCGACCACGACGAGGTCGTCGTCGCCGGCGGCGGTGAAGTCGTTGATCACCAGCTCGCCCGAGGCCGGGAACACGACCGGCTGCATGCTGGCGCGCACGTCGAGGTGCCAGGCGACCTCCAGGCCGCCGTCGGCGGTCGAGATGCCGGCGAGACCGCCGTTGATGCTGTCCCAGGCGATCGCCATCTCGGCTTCGGGCACGTGGACCGGTGGGGCGATGATGCCGCCGCCCGCGGTGCCGAACGGCTCGATCGCCCGGATGTCGGTGGGGTCGTCGAGCGCCACCCGCAGCAACCGCTGCGCGCCCTCCCACGGGGCGGGCAGGCGCCACGACAGGTCGCGGCCGGGCGGGTCGGCGAACCGGCCGTTGGGCTCGGTGCCGTGGATCCGGCGTACCGAGTGGACGTCGCCGCAGTCCATGATCCAGCACGCGCCGTCGGACAAGCAGGCGTCCCATGCCAGCCCGACCCGGTCGTGGGCGTGGCGGTAACGCGGCCGCCAGTCGTCGAGCGTCATCGCGTCAGGGGTGATCGCCAGCCGCCACAGATGCTCGGTGCCGGGCACGTAGACGACCTCCCGCGCGGTGCCCTCCAGGAGGTCGGCGGCGATACGGCCCATCGATCCCTCGGGCAGCACCACGGGTTCGCCGATCGACTCGAGCGTGTCGGGGTCGAGCCGGGTGATCGTGGTGCCGCCCTGGCCCTCGAGGCGCAGGTCCTTGGTGATCAGGGTGCCGTCGGCCAGCGCCAACAGGCCGTTGTGCGAGCGATCGGCGGGCAGTCGGCGCTCGACGAGGATCGACAGGTCGTCGGGGTCGAGGCGGTGCAGGTAGCTGCCGTTGACCGACATGATCGAGCCGTTGGCGTGGGCGAGGATCGCGCCGCACCAGACGTGCTCGCCGCAGGGCAGTTCGGGCGACGCGGCGAGCGGGGCGAGGGTGTCGGGGTCGATCCGCTCGACCCAGCCGTGGGGCGGTGGGCCCGTGAACGCCGGCATCGTGCCCCCGAGGTACCACTGGCCGCGATCGCGCCCGACGACCATCACGTGCCACTTGCCGTCGCGGCGGGTGACCGTGCGGGCCGTGCCCGACGCGGCGTCGAGGCGCCCGGCTGCCGCCTTCTGGCGGCGGTTGCCGCCACACTCGACCGGCCACGCCGCCGGCCAGTAGCCGGGGTGGTGGTGGGCGCGGTCGAAGTCGGTGACCATCGGACATTGTGGGGTCGCAGCGGACGGTCGCGACGAATCGGCACCGCGGCCTGGGTGGGAACGCTGCGGGTTCGACCGGCGAGCCCAGGAGGGGAATCGAACCCCTGACCTACGCATTACGAGTGCGTTGCTCTACCGACTGAGCTACCTGGGCGGGACCGGTCGAAAAGGTGGGAGAAAACCTCCCGGGTCTCGTCGACCGGAACTGAGCACGGAATCGTAGCGCTCGATTCGCCGTGAGCAGCCGTCGATCCGGACTCGATGTCGACAATCCGGGAGTGTCGGAGCTGGTTCACAGGGCCCGGCGGATGTCTAGGGACTTCGGTCCCTAGGTCGGCGGGCCCAACGGGCGCAAGATCGAGGTGTGGAGTGCGTGCGCGCCGGCAAGCCGGTGGGTGTGAGCGCGTGGGTCCGACGGTGGCGCGGTCGCGCGTCCGGCGCCGCCGACGGGGTCGCGGGCAACGCGCGACCGTGAAGGTTCGGGAGGGTCGATGGCTGCGAACCAGTTCTCGTGGGATCACCTGCCTCGCCGGGTGCTGTTGGCGTTGCGCCGCGAACTCGGCCTGCCCGGCGAGCCGGTCGCCGCGCTGAGCGCCGCGTACGGCCATCGCCCCGACGTGGAGTTCGTGCGGGCCGCCTGGCCGGTGCTGCGGCGAACCTGGCTCACCGACGACCGCCTCGCCCGGCTGACGGTGGTCGAGGCGTTGCAGGCCGAACGCGTCGGCGACCGGAAGATCTCGGTGCGAACCGAGGCGGGGCAACTCGACTACCTGCGCTCGTGCCGCAACAGCGGCACCCTGCGTCGGGTCGTGCTGGCGGCCTTGCTCGAGGCCGGCGCCCAGGCGACGGAACCCGGATCGCTCGCGCTGCCGACCCGGTGCACCAGGGCGTGGGACGAGTACGCCGACCATCTGGCGCTCACCCTCGATGCGCTCGAGGCCGGCCAGTTCCTCGTGCTGCTCCCGGCCGACCGCCCGGGCTTCGTGCAGTTCGCCATCGAGGGCGCCCGCGGCATGCGCGCCGAGGCGGCGTCGAATGCGTTGCTGCCGCCGAACCAGCAACTCGACGAACGGGCGCTCGAGGCCGCAGCCCGGCTGGGGTGGACGTTGCCGGGCAACGGGCCGGGCAACGGTGGGTGCGAGCAGGACGCGTCGCCGAACTACGTCGTCGAGTGGCCGGCTCCGGTGCCGTATCCGGCGGCGGCGCGGCTCGCTGTCGACACCCTCACCAGGGTTCTCGGTGTCCGGCACCCCGGCCGGATCCGCTACGAGGCGTTCACCGGCGAAGGCTTGCCGATCCTGCTCCCGTTGCTCGGCGAGTCGGTATCCGGACGCCGGGTCGCCGACGAGGCGGCGTCGGTGCTCGACGCCGACGCGGTCGCCGGGCTGGTGCTCGACGTGCTGCGCGAGTACAGCGGCGATCCCGAACTGCGACCCGACGACGACGGCGACATCGCGATCCGCTACGGCAGCGCGGCGGTGTTCGTCCAGGTGTTCGGCGAGCCGCCGATCGTGCGGGTGTACGCCCCCGTGCTCGGGCAGGTGCCCCTGAGCCAGAAGGTCACCGAGGCCCTCAACGACCTGAACCGCTCGACCGCGTTCACGAAGTGGTTGGCGGCCGACGACTCGATCATCGCGGCGGTCGACCTGTTCGGCGTACCGATGGTCGCGCCCCACGTGATCCACGCCTGCGAGGTGATCGGCAAGACGGCCGACGACGTCGACGAGGAACTCCAGCACCGCTTCGGCGGCAAGACGTTCTTCGGCGAGTGCCGCGGCGCCAAGCTCCGCCACGAGACCGCCGGCTACCTCTAGCGGTTCCGGTTCGTGCCAGCCGGCGGTGCGACGAAGTCGCTCGGTTGCAGCTCGATCGGCCGGCCGTGGGGCGTGCGTTCGGCGGCGCGGCGCCAGGCCTCCCGGGCGCGTTCTTGGTCGGCGGCCGACGCCGCCCCGGTCTCGGCCACCAGGCGCTCGAGGGCTGCCAGCCAGTGGTGGTAGTACGTGGCGCCGGTGTCGGGGTCGCCCGCCGCCTGGGCGGCGGCGATCTCGTCGGCCAAGGCGGCCGCCCACTGCGGCCAGGTGAACACCCCCTGTTCGTGGAGCCGGACGACGATCGCGAAGGCGTGCGCCTCCCATGGTTCGCGGAACACCGGCTCGTCGCCGTCCATCGGCTGGCCGGGCAGGATCGACGGTGCGCTCATGGCCGCCCGTCGGCGGCCGGCGTCAGGTACGGCTCCCAGGCGTCGACCGACACCCGCTGGCCGGGCCGGGCGTCCGCCCACAGGTCGCCGGCGTCGAACACCACGTTGTACAGCCAGTGCGGCTGCTCGCCCAGGTCGTGGGCGTGCGTGTCGGGGAACACGTGCACGCCGTGGATCCGCTCGACCGTTCCGACCCGTCCGGCGACGTAGCCCGGCAGCCGGGTGTGATGCCCGACGCGTCCGGCGCGGGTGCGCACCCGCTCGCCGACCGCGAACCTGGCCGGCGCGGCGGCCGGGCGCTCGGTCGGACCGCCGCGGGCGAAGGCTCCGGCGACGCGGTCGGCGGTGAGCACGCCGGCCACCTCGACGGGCGGGACGCTGGCGTGCCCGGCGGCGAGTTCGTCGGCGGTGATCAGCCCCCGCTCGACGAGCATGCGCTCGAGGCTTTCGGTCCAGATCTCGTAGTACGACAGCTCGAGGTAGTTCGGCAGCGTCTCGCGGTAGCGACGGCTGACGTCGATGTTCCACTTGCCGGCGGCACCCGATGCCAGCGTGAGCGCCAGCGCCGACGCCTCCCAGCGGTGGTGGAACACGACCCCTTCCGGCTCGTGCACGATCGGGCCGTGGCCGGTCGTGCCCCCGAGGTCGGCGCGGCTGAGGTATCCGGGGCCGGACTCGCTCACGCCGGGGCCCCCTGATCGAGATGGTGCGGGTCGAGCGGCCGGCCGACACCGATCATCGAATCGCGGGTCACCAGCGCCGCGAGGCGTTCCTCGCTCCACCCCTCGGTGCCCGCCGGGCGCTGCGGGATCACCAGGTAGCGGATCTCGGCGGTCGAGTCCCACACCCGCACCTCGACGCCGTCGGGCACGGTGACCCCGAACTCGGCGAGCACGCCGTGCGGATCGCGCACCACCCGTGACCGGTACGGCGCGCTCTTGTACCAGGTGGGCGGCAGGCCGAGCACCGGCCAGGGGTAACAGCTGCACAACGTGCAGACCACGACGTGGTGGGTGTCGTCGGTCTGCTCGACGGCGACCATGTGCTCGCCCTGGCGGCCGGTGTAGTCGAGCGCCGCGATCGCCGCCGTGGCGTCCCGCATCAGCCAGTCGTGGAACTCGGGGTCGACCCACGACCTGGCCACGACCCGGGCACCGTTGCGGGGCCCGATCCGGGTCTGGTAGGTGTCGATCACCTCGTCGAGCGCGGCCGGGTCGATGTAGCCCTTCTCGGTCAGCAGTGTCTCGAGTGCCCGCACCCGCACGTCCATCGGGTCGAGCTCGCTGTGCTCGTGCTCGTGCTCGTGGTCGCTGCTCATGGGCATCGAGCGTAGAACATGGCCGGTGGGCGCGGGCCCGTCAGTCGAGCACCGGCAGCGACCACAGCAGCGCTTGCAGCAGCAACGCCTCGTTGGGGTTGCGCTCGAGCGCCGTCATCGCCTCGTGGAGGTGCACGACGGCCTCGGCGACCGCCCCGGGGCGCTTGGCCGACCCGGCGACCAGGGCGTCACGGTAGCCGGCGGCGACGACGGTCAGCCCGGCGAGCAGCTCGTCGGTGCGGTGGCGGCGCTGCTCGCGTCGGTGGCGCTCGTCGAGCGTCTTCTTGCCGCTGCCGCGCTCGCCGTAGCGGGCGATCCGCTCGTCGAGGGCGGCGATCTCGGCCGCCTGCCGTTCGGCCAGCGGCGCCGCGGCCGACTCGATCCGGCCGAGCAGTTCGTCGACCAGCCGCATCACGGTGGCGCCGGTGCCGTCGATCTGGTGGGGGACGTCGGCGAATGCCCGTCGCCGTGCCGCCAGCTCGGGATCGGCCGCCAGCACCCGGGCGCGATCGAGGTTGCCGCCCGCCGAGCCGGCCGCCTCGGCTGCCGAGTCGGGGTCGACGCCTTCGCTCACCAGGCGGTCGGCGATGTGCTGCTCGTCGACCTGGTGGAACTCGACGCGGGCGCAACGCGAGGCGATCGTGATCAGGTCCTGCGGGATGAAGTCGGCGAGGATCAGGAACGTCGTCGACGCCGGCGGCTCCTCGATCGTCTTCAACAACAATGCCGCGGCATCGGGGCGCAGCAGGTGGAACTCGTCGAGGATCAACACCTTGCGGTCGCCCTCGATCGGGGCCAGCGACGAGGTGCGCACGATCTCGCGGGCCTGCTCGAAGGAGATCGCGGCCCCGACCCGCGTCACCTCGGTCACGTCGGGGTGTTCGCCGCGCAGCGCCAGATCGATGACCCGTGGCGGCGGTTCGGCGGTACCACCGATCAGCAGCGCCGCGAACGCCCGGGCGGCCTCCTTCTTGGTCGACCCGGCCGGGCCGACGAACAGGTACGCGTGCACCGGTGCCTCGGCTGCCCTGCGCAGCCGCTCGACCGCCGCCGTCTGGCCGACCACGTCGGCCCACAGCCCGGCAACGGAGGTCACAGCCCGAGCCGTTCGCGCACCGCGGCCCGGATGGTGGCCGACACCTCGTCGACGGGAGCCGACGCGTCGACGGTCACCCACCGGTTCGGGTCGGCCGCCGCCATCTCGGCGAAGCCGGCCTGGACCCGCCGGTGGAACTGGTCGCCGGCCCGCTCGAACCGGTCGAGCTCGCGTTTGCTCATCCGCTCGGCCGCCACCGGGTCCGGCACGGTGAGCAGCACCACGAGGTCGGGCCACGTGTCGCCCACCGCCCAGGCGTTGATCGCCCGCACCTCGTCGACCGGCAGCCCGCGCCCGTAGCCCTGGTAGGCGAGCGTCGAGTACACGGAGCGGTCGCTCACCACGTGACGTCCGGCCGTCAGTGCCGGGCGCACCACCTCGGCGAGGTGCTGGGCCCGGTCGGCGGCGACGATCAACGCCTCGGCGTGGTCGTCGAGGCCGACGACGGCGGTGTCGTGCAGGATGGCCCGCAGCCGTTGCCCGATCGCGGTGCCCCCGGTCTCGCGGGTGAACAGCGCGTCGAGGGCCTCGGCGAGGCGGCGCGCCTGGGTGCTCTTCCCGCACCCCTCTGCGCCTTCGAAGGCGATGTACACCGGCGTCGACATCGGCTGGTCACCCTACTGCCCGGGCCGCCGTGCGGGTCGAAGGGGCCGGGCCCCTTCGACCCGAGGGGTCACGGCTCGATGTGCTGGCCCGAGAGTTCGAGCTTGGTGGCGAAGACCGCCGCCTCGGTGCGCCGCTCCATACCCAGCTTGGTGAGCATGTTCGACACGTAGTTCTTGATGGTCTTCTCGGCCAGGTGCATCTCGTTGGCGATCTGACGGTTGGTCATGCCGTCGGCGATGAAATGCAGGATGCGGCGTTCTTGGGGGGTGAGGCGCGCCAACCGGGCGTCCTCTTCGGAGGGCTGGCGCAGCCGCTCGAGCACCCGCCCGGTGATCGCCGGGTCGAGCAACGACTCACCGGCGGCGACCCGTTTGACGGCATCGAGCAACTCGGTGCCCCGGATCTTCTTGAGCACGTACCCGGCGGCGCCGGCCATGATCGCTTCGAACAGTGCCTCGTCGTCGCTGTAGGAGGTGAGCATCAGGCAGTTCGTGCCGACCGCGCTGCGCACCTCACGGCAGACCTCGATGCCGTTGCCGTCGGGCACCCGCACGTCGAGGATCGCGACATCGGGCCGGACGGCAGGAATCCGGGCCAGCGCCTCGGCGGCGGTGGACGCCTCGCCGACCACGTCGATCTCGCCGGTCGACTCGAGCAGTGCCCGGACGCCCTGGCGGACGACCTCGTGATCGTCCATCAGGAAGGCGGTGATGCGGGTGGTCATGTGCACGAGTGTCGACGCGATCACTGCCGGGTGCAAGGGACCTTGGTCCTCTGTGTCAGTCGCTGCCCCGCTCGGTACCGTTGGGCGGGTGACGACCTCACCCGACCCGGCGTTGCTGACCCACGCCGTCGAACTGGCGCCCGACGGGGTGCTGATCGTCGACCACCAGGGCATCATCGTGTACGCCAACCGGTCGATGCTCGACTTGGTGGGGGCCGATTCGCTGGCGGGCAGCGACGTCGACCGACTGGTGCCCGACTCGCGTCGCGACCCGCACCGCGCGTACCGCAACGGCTACACCGACGCGCCGGTGCAACGGTCGATGGGGGCCGGGCTCGATCTCGAGTTGCGGCGCGCCGACGGCACCAACTTGCCGGTGGAGATCTCGCTCAGCCCGTTCGAACACGGCGGCCACTACGTGATCACAGCGGTCCGCGACATCAGCGATCGCCTCGAGAGCCACCGCCGGCTCGTGGCGGCGAACGAGCAGCTGGCGCTGGTGTCCGAGCGCGAACGGATCGGGCGCGACCTGCACGACGTCGTACTGCAGCACCTCTACGGGATGGGTTTGTCGCTGCAGGCGACGATCGCCGGGGCTGACGCCGACACCGCCGTGAAGCTCGAAGGCGTCATCGACGACATCGACCGGATCATCTCCGAGGTCCGCACGATCGTGTTCACCCTCGGCAGCGCGGGTCATCGTGGTTCGTTGGGCCAGGAACTCGCCGACGTGGTCGCCCAGGCCAGCAGGGTGCTCGGGTTCACGCCGTCGCTGCGGCTCGAGGGCCCCGTCGAATCCGCGATGTCGCTGGCGGTCCGCACCGAGATGGTGGCGTCGATGCGCGAGGCGCTCGGCAACGTCGCCCGGCACGCCAGGGCGTCGCTCGCCCACGTCGTCGTGGCGGTGGTCGGCGATGTGGTCGTGATGAGCGTCACCGACAACGGGGTCGGTCCGCCCGCTGACGCGGCTGCGCTGCGCGGCGGCCACGGTCTGGCGAACCTCCGCACCCGTGCCGCCACGTTCGGCGGCACGTGCACGCTCCGGCCGCGTCCGCCCGAACACGGCCCCGGAGCGGTCCTGGAGTGGACGGTTCCGTACTGAGCCGGGTCAGCCCGGCTCGCCCACCGATTCGTCGTCGGTCGTGACGTCCGGCGCGTCGTCGGCCTCGACGGCGGTGGGCGCTGCGGCGGCCGGCGGTGGGCCCTTGGGCGCCTTGGGTGGTGCGAACATGCCCCACAGCACACCGGCGATGGTGGCGAGCACCAGCACGACGATCATCGTGACGAGGTCGAGGCTGATCACCTTGGTGACGACCAGCACCACGGCGAGGCCGAGACCGAACAGCAGGCCCCACAGCAGGCCCCGGATCGGGTGCCTGTGCACCACGGTCGGCGGGTGGGAGGCGGTCATGGAACCGGTGGTGTCACTCATCGTCGTTCCCCGTCATCGCAGTCGTCATCGCAGTCGTCATCGCAGTCGTCATCGCAGTCGTCATCGCAGTCGTCATGTCGGTCATGCCTTGTAGGTACGTGCCGGACGGGCGTTGAACAGCAACCCGAAGATGCCGCCGCCGAGCACGACGAGGGCCCCGATGCCGATCGGGTCGAACAGGCCGTTGCCGATGAACTCGACGTGGCCCTTGCCGATGCACGGCGGCTGGTTGAGCGAGGTCATCTGCCCTTCGACCTTGACCTTCGCCGAGAACTTCACCGGCAGGTCCTCGGCCAGGTCGACGAGGCCGGTCGAGCGGTTCTTGAGGTTGGTGTTCGGGTCGCCGCCCTTGTCGAGGCTGATCCCGCTGGTGCGGATGTACCACGAGTGGTCGAGCGGCCCGTCGCCCGACTCGGGGGCGAAGCCGTAGTACACGACCACGCCACGGGTGTCGACCTTGAACGGGTTGCTCGACGTGAACGCCTGCGTGAACGAGAGCAGGTCGATCGGCGGGCTGTCGTCGCCGTAGTCGATCGCGGCGTCGATCAGGCCGCCGTCCTCGCCGTAGGAGTAGGCGAACCCACCGCACCAGCCGGTGAGGGTGCTGCCGTCGCCGAAATCGGCCACCTCGGTCGTCTCGCCGAGTGTCTCGACGAGTTCGCCGAACGCGGCGCTGCCCTCGGTGAGGTCGTACTCGCCCGGCTCGCCCTCGGGGATCAGCGCCCGGATCTCGTCGAGGGTTCGATCGTCGATCGGCGGCGACGAGCCCGCCCTGGCTGCGGCGCCGGTGAGCCCGACCACCGCCAAGGCGGCGACGATGCCGCCGAAGAATGTCTTCCGTTCGATCATCGAAATCCCCTCTCGCGAGGCCCAGAACACCCAAGACGGTAGTAGCTCGCGTCGGCGCTGCACAGCATCGGCCGCCCGGTGGCCGTCGCGATGGCCCCCGAGGGGTTGATCCGGCGGGACCGACGGCTGGCCGGAACAGGCCGGCGCCGCCGCCCGAGATCGCTCGCCGCCCGTGCCGGCGTGCGTCAGGTCGAGCGCTTCTTGGCGGCCGGCTTCTTGCGGGCCGCGGCCTTCTTGGCGGGGCCGCCCTTGCCGGTGACCGCCTCCCGCCGGATCGCCAGCAGCTCGAACGCCCGCTCGGGCAGCATCTCCTCGATGCGATCGCCCTTGCCGATCGAGGCGTTCGTCTCGCCGTCGGTGACGTACACGCCGAACCGGCCGTCCTTGGCGACCACCGGGCGTTCGCTCACCGGGTCGGTGCCGAACTCGCGCAGCGGCCCCTTGGCGGCCATGTTGCGGCCGCCGCGCTTGAACACCTTGGGCAGGGAGAAGATCCGTGATGCCTGCTCCAACGTGATCGTCAGCAGCTGCTCCTCCGAATCGATCGACCGGAAGTCCTTGTCCTTGACGATGTACGGGCCGTAGCGGCCGTTGTTGGCCACGATCTCGCGACCGTCGGCGGGATCCTGGCCGAGCGAGCGGGGCAGCTGCAGCAGTTGCTCGGCGTCGTCGACGGTGATGCGATCGAGCGACATCGTCTGGAACAGGCTCGCCATCTTGGGCTTGTCGAGACCGGGTGGTGGGTCTTCGGGCGTGCCCCACTGCACGTAGGGCCCGTAGCGTCCGGTCTTCGCGAACACCGGGTGGCCGTCGAGGTCGCCGATCGGCTCGTCGCTCTTGGGCAGCGCCAGCAGCTCGAGCGCCTTGTCGAGGGTGAGTTCGTCGGGTGGCAGGTCTTCGGGGACGCCGGCGGTGTCGTCGCCGCGTTTGACGTAGGGGCCGTACTTGCCGGGCTTCACGACGATCTCCACACCGTGCTCGTCGACGCCGAGCGGGAAGCTGTTGATCGCCGCGGCGTCGATCGTGTCGAGGTTCTCCTCGACGATCCGCTTCAGACCGGGCAACCGGTCGTCGTCGCCGAAGTAGAACCGCTGGAGCCACTCGTCCTTCTGGGCGCGACCGTTGGCGATCTCGTCGAGGTCCTGGTCCATCTTGGCGGTGAGTTCGTAGTCGACGAGGTCGGCGAAGTGCTGCTCGAGCAGACCGATCACCGCAAACGCGGTCCACGTCGGCACGAGTGCCTGGGCCTTCTTCCACACGTACCCGCGGTCCTGGATGGTCTGGATGATCGAGGCCCAGGTCGACGGCCGGCCGATCTCGAGCTCTTCGAGCCGCTTCACGAGGGTTGCCTCGGTGTAGCGGGCCGCAGGGGTGGTGGTGTGGCCGTTCGGCGTGATCGAGTCGACCGGCACCACCTCGCCCAGGGCGAGGGCGGGCAGCAGCGAGCCCGTCGACCGGTCGCTGTCGTCGTCGGCGGCGACGTACACCGCCCGGTGTCCGGGGAACGTGATCGTGGTGCCCGACGCACCGAACGTGCAGTCGGTCTGCTCGTACTCGGAGACCGCCCCCAGCCGCACGCTCACCGTGACGCCGGTGGCGTCGGCCATCTGCGAGGCGAGGGTGCGCTGCCAGATCAGCTCGTAGAGCGCGAACTCCTGGCTGTTGAGCTCGCCGCGCACCTGCTGGGGCGTGCGGTAGGGCGTGGTGGGCCGTACCGCCTCGTGCGCCTCTTGGGCGTTCTTCGACTTCGAGACGTAGCGCTTGGGTTGCGGGGACAGGTACTGCTGGCCGTACTCGCTGCCGATCGCCGCCCGTGTCGCCTTCAAGGCCTCGTCGCTCAGCGTGACGCTGTCGGTGCGCATGTAGGTGATGAAGCCGCGCTCGTAGAGGCCCTGGGCGACCCGCATGACCTGCGACGCCGACAGGCGCAGCTTGCGCCCGCCGTCTTGTTGCAGGGTGGAGGTCATGAACGGCGGCTTGGGCGACGACCGGTACGGCTTGTCCTCGACCGAGCGCACCGAGAACGTCGCCCGCTCGAGCCCGGCGGCCAGCGCCCGAGCGCGGGCCTCGTCGACCGGGGTGGCCTTGGCACTGACGCGACCCTGGTCGTCGAAGTCCTTGCCGGTGGCGATGCGGGCTCCGTCGACCTCGACCAGTTTGGCGGTGAACGACGGTCGGGTCGCAGTGGCGATCTCGATGTCCCAGTAGTCGGCGGCCACGAAGGCGATCCGTTCGCGTTCGCGCTCGACGATCAGTCGCACCGACGGGCTCTGCACGCGTCCGGCCGACAGCCCGCGGTTGACCCGTCGCCACAACACCGGCGAGACCTCGTAGCCGTAGAGCCGGTCGAGGAGCCGACGCGTCTCGGCGGCGTCGACCAACCCGTAGTCGATCCCGCGCGGGTTGGCGATCGCGTGGTCGATCGCCGCCTTGGTGATCTCGTGGAACACCATCCGCTTCACCGGCACCTTCGGCTTGAGGTACTCGACGAGGTGCCACGAGATCGCCTCGCCCTCGCGGTCCTCGTCGGTCGCGAGGTACAGCTCGCTGGCATCCTTGAGCGCCGCACGCAGCTCTTTCACCACGGTCTTGCCGCGATCGGTGAGTTCGTAGGTGGGCTTGAAACCGTTGTCGACGTCGATGTTGAGGCCCTTGCTGGGCAGGTCGGCGACGTGGCCCACCGAGGCGCGCACGTCGTACGCATCGCCGAGGAACTTCGAGATCGTCTTGGCCTTCGCGGGGGACTCCACGACGACGAGCGGCTTCGCCATAGCTGCCTTTGGCTAGGGGATGGGTGGCAACCTTGTCAAGCCACCCTGCCGACGAGTGTGCCTGCGAATGTCGAAAAGCGCACCGGCACCCTGCCGCCGGGCGACGCCGCCACCGGCGCGCCGTCCGGTGCGCTGCCCGGCGCGCTGGACGATGGACGACCTGCCGCCGACATCGACGGTACGGTTCGCTCGTGACGCCCGATCGAGCCCTCGGCTGGAACGATGCCCTCGAGGCGTCGTGGCGGTCGACCGGCGCGCCCGGCCGACCGGGCCGGGTGGCGCGGATCGACCGCGGCTGGAGCACGGTGATGCGCCATGCCGCCGACGCCGAGCCGCTGCGACTGCGCAACTTGTACGTCGACGTCGCGATCGGCGACTGGGTGGTGCCGTCGTCGGATGGCGAACAGGTCGAGCAGATCGTCGCCCGTACGTCGGCCTTCGTGCGGCGGGCGTCGTTCGAGGGTGACCGGTTCGAGGCCGACACGTTGGCCGCCAACATCGACGTCGTGTTCCTCGTGCACGCGCTCGGGTCGCCGCCGAACCAGCGCCGCCTCGAGCGCGAACTGGTGCTGGCGTTCGACTCGGGGGCCGAGCCGGTGGTGCTGCTCACGAAGGTCGACACGGTCGACGACCCCGGGCCGGCTCGCGACGAACTCGCCGACGTGGCACTCGGCGTGCCGGTGCTGCTGGCGAGCGGCCGCACCCGCGAGGGCCTCGAGCCGATCCGCGCCTATGCCGGCGGCAACCGCACGCTGGCGTTCCTGGGGGCGTCCGGCGTCGGCAAGTCGACCCTCGTGAACGCCCTCCTCGACGAGCAGGTGATGCCCACCGCCGAGGTGCGCAGCGGCGACCAGCGCGGCCGCCACACCACGGTCGCGGCGCAGTTGCTGCGGTTGCCGGGCGAGGGATGGTTGATCGACACGCCCGGTGTGCGGGCCGTCAGCCTGTGGCTGTCGGGGCACGGGATCGAGCGGGCGTTCGCCGACGTGTTCGCGCTGATGGACCACTGCCGGTTCCGCGACTGCAAGCACGACCGCGAGCCGGACTGTGCGGTGCAGCGAGCGGTCGGGGCGGGCGATCTCGATCCGGCCCGCCTGGCGAGCCTCGGGCGGCTCGTCGCCGAGGAGGCCGCACTCGAGGCCGAGCAGGAGCGGTACCTGCGGCGCAGCGATCGACGCGCCCCGCGCCGGGCGAGGTGACCGGGGCCGACGGGTCGGCGGTGCGCGCCGGGCGCCTGATGGGGCCCGGTGCAGGCCTGCTCACTAAGTTCGCCGTGTTGCCACATCGAAGAGGGAGTTGCAGATGACAGCACTCGAATCCACCGTCGACATGTACGACCTGCGGATGTCCGAACAGGCCCGCCCGCTGTACGAGGCGGTCAAGAAGTTCATCGCCGAGGAGGTCGAGCCGAACACGGCCGAGTTCTTCCGGCTCGGCGAGGGACGCCCCGAGCGCTGGGGGTACGGCGAGGGCCAGCTCGAGCTGCTCGAGACCATGAAGTCGAAGGCGAAGTCGCAGGGGCTTTGGAACTTCTTCCTCCCCAACGCCGAGACCGGCGAGGGCCTCTCGAACCTCGACTACGCCTACATCGCGATGGAGCTCGGCAAGAACCCGATCGCGTCCGAGTGCCTCAACTGTGCGGCACCCGACACCGGCAACATGGAGGTGCTCGAGCGGGTCGGCACGCCCGAGCAGAAAGAGCGCTGGCTCAAGCCGCTCCTCAACGGCGAGATCCGGTCGGCCTACGTGATGACCGAGCCCGACGTCGCCTCGTCGGACGCCAAGCAGATCGCGTGCCGCGCCGTGAAGGACGGCAACGAGTGGGTCATCAACGGCGAGAAGTACTACGCCTCCGGTGCGGGCGACCCGCGCTGCAAGATCTTCATCGTGATGCTGCAGACCAACCCCGACGGGCCGGTGCACCAGCGCCAGTCGCAGATCCTCGTGCCCCGTGACACGCCCGGTGTCGAGATCGTCGGGCCGATGCACGTGTTCGGTGAGGACGACGCCCCGCACGGCCACATGCACCTGCGGTTCAACGACGTGCGGGTGCCCGACTCGAACATGCTGCTCGGCGAGGGCCGCGGCTTCGAGATCTCACAGCTGCGGCTCGGGCCGGGCCGGATCCACCACTGCATGCGGTCGGTCGGAGCCGCCGAGCGGGCGCTCGGGTTGATGGCGCAGCGCGGCCTCAGCCGTGAGGCGTTCGGCAAGCGGATCTCCAACCTCGGCAAGAACGTCGAGGTCATCGCGAAGGCCCGCATCGAGATCGAGGCGTGCCGTCGCATGGTGTTGACCGCCGCCAAGGCGATGGACGAACTCGGCAACGCCGAGGCCCGGGTGTGGGTGAGCGCGGTCAAGGCGATGGTGCCGATCCGGACCTGCCAGATCGTCGACGAGGCGATCCAGATGCACGGGGCGACCGGCGTGTCGCAATGGACCCCGCTGGCTCGCATGTACGCCAGCCAGCGCACCTTGCGCCTGGCCGACGGCCCCGACGAGGTGCATTGGTTCGTCGTCGGCCGCAAGGAGCTGGCGTCGTGGGAACAGGCAGCCGCGTCGTACGACCCGAAGGTGGCCTACTACGCCGAGCACGACCCCGGGCTGGACGGCATGTTCTCGGGCCCGGCCTGATCACCGCCGGGCAGCGGGGGCTGCTGCCACCCCATGCCCGGGGCGCGTCGCCACGCGGCGGCGGTCACCACCGCGGCGTTCGGGATCGGCCCGTACACGTGCGGGAACAGCTCGGCGACGCCATCGGCGGCCGGTTCGACGACGACCTCGGCGGCGAGCCGACGCGGGTCGATCTCGAGCACCGTCAACTCGGTGAGGTCGCCGTAGAAGCGGTTGGCGACGGCCACCACCTGATCGGGGAACGAGCAGTGGATGAACCCTTCCTGCTCGAGGGTGACCCCCCGCGAGCTGATCCGGTAATCGCCCGCCGGCCCGGCTGCCGGCCAGTCGCCCGGTAGGGCGAGATGCACGATGCGGTCGCTCGGCCCGGAGGGGTTCATGCCGGGTCGCTGCCGACGGCCGGGGTGATCCGGTCGCGCAACGCGATGCAGCGGTCGAGGCGGGTCGTGATCAGCCTGGCGCGCAGCCGGTCGTTGGTGCACACCAACGCGAGGTCGCCGCCCGCCTCGCGGGCATGGGCGGCGGCACCCAGCAGCACCCCGAGTGCGGCATCGTCGAGCGCGATCAGCCCGTCGAGGTCGACCACCAGGGTGCGCCCCGGGTGGTCGGCGCTCGCCCGGTGCAGGTGTTGGTGCAGCGTCGGCGTCGTCGAGAGATCGGCCACCCCGGCGAGCACGACCACGACCTCGTCGCCGACGTGCCGGAGGCCGACCTGCAGATCCATCGCCGCCAAGGTAGCCCCGGACGGCACCGTGCGACGGCTACGGCGGCTCGCGGGCCATCGTGACCCGGGCTCCCAACTGGACCCCGCCGATCAGCCGGCCGATCAGCGGGACCGACGGTGTGCGGGTGCTGCGGACGTCGACGGTGACGCGGCCCGCGTCGAGGCGGGTGGTGACCGCGATCGGCCGCAGCGTGGTGGCGGCGTGCGCCGTGCGTTCGGCGACCGCCGCCGGGTGGGCGGCGACCGCCGCGGCGCGTGCCGCCTCGCGGGCGGCGAGTTCGATCGCGATCTGGTCGCGGGCGATCAGCACGACCTGCAGCAGACCCAGCAGCAACACGACGACCAGCGGGAGGGCGACCGCGAACTCGACGGTGGCCTGGCCACCGTCTCGTGGGCACCCGGCCCGCCGGCGAACGTGGCGGTTCGGCCGGCATCGGAGCCAACGGCGCCGATCAGACCTGGTCGATGACCGACTCGATGACCCGCTCGAACAGCCGGGCGACGGCCGCCGCGCCGCCGCCGCTGGTGGCCCAGGCGACCACCAGCACGCCCACCAGCGCGGCAGCCAGCAGCACGAGGGCGTATTCGGTGGTGGCCTGTCCGGAGTCGCTGCGCCAGCGCGCACGGGTGCCGAGCCGGCGGATCGTTTCGTACATGGTGCAACCTCTCCCGGGCCCGCCGGGCGGGCCCGTGACGTCGATGCGTGTGGGGGCCGGGTGGCCCGAGCGGGTGTCATGGCACCGAGCCGCGCAGCGTCGCCAGTGCGCCGATCACCGCCGGCGCGATCGCCAGCAGCACGAACGACGGCAGCGTGCACAGCACGAGCGGGAACGAGAGCTTGACGGGCAGGGTGCGGGCGTGACGCTCGGCGAGCCGCCGTCGGTCGGCGCGCACATCGATCGCCAGGCGGTCGAGCACCGGCTCGATCGGCAGACCGAAGCGGTCGGCCGTGGCGAGCGCGTCGGCGAAACCGGCGGCGGCAGGGCCGAGCTGTACGGCGAACACGTCGAGCGCGTCGGCGAGGCGTTCGCCGCGGTGCATCCGGTGGACGACCTCGGCGAACGCCCCCACGAGCGGTGTCGGCACGCGGTGGGCCACGGCCTCGACGGCTGCGGTCGGGGTCATCCCGGACCGGATGACCAGTGTGAGCAACTCGATCGCGTCGGGCAGCGCGGCGGTCGCGCGGGCGACGTGTCGGCGGTGGGCGCGCCCGGTCATCGCCGCCCGCCACCGATCAACCGGGTCATCCAACGCCGACCGGCGACGTTGAGGGTCAGCCCGGCCGCCACGGTGGCGAGCCCGGCGGGTGAGGCCACGAAGCCGCGCACCGGCGCCGACGTGGCGGTGAGCAACGCCAGCATGCCGACCGGCAACGCCGTCATGACGGTCGCCGACAGGCGGGCCTGGGCGCTCTGGGTGTGCAGTTCGGCGGCGGCCGCCGCCCGTTCGCGCAGCACCACGGCGGTGCGGCCGAGCGGTTGTGCCGCGTCGCCGCCGTGGGCCGCGCAGGTTCGCAACACGGTGAGGGCGACGTCGAGGTGCGGCGACCCGGCGGGGCACGAGAGCGCGGCGTGCAGCGAGGTGCCCCGGGCGAGCGCCAGCCGGATGCGGCCGATGGTGTCGGCACACGACGACGGCGGCTCGACCTCGCGCAGCGCGGCCGACAGCGTGGATCCGCTGCCCACCGCCCGGGCGAGCGCATCGCACCACGCCGCGACCTGCTCGGGCGGGGCCACCGGGCGACCTCGCCGGCGGACCGGCACCGCCCGGTCGTCGCGCCCGGCCGGGCCGGTGTCGCCGCCACCGACGCGACGCGGGCGGGGGCGGACCCGCCAGCGTGACGCGACCACGACGGCGAGCAGCCCGGCGAGCCATCCGGTGGCCGTCGGGCTCACCGGCGGCCCCGGCCGAGCGTGTCGACGACGACACGATCGGTGACCAGCGGGCGCCCGGACGGCTCGGCATCGGACTCGACCAGCTCGACCGCCTGGGCGACGTGGCGGCTGCCGTCAGAACCCCGTTGGAGGTGGATCACGACGTCGATCGAGCGGCTGATCTGGCGCCGGATCGCCGCCAGCGGCCAGGCCGGCGACGCCTGCATCACCAGCGTCTCGATGCGTCGCACCGCGTCGAGCGGCCCGTTGGCGTGGCAGGTCGCCAACGATCCGTCGTGGCCGGTGTTGAGCGCCTGCAGCACGGCGACGACCTCGGGGCCGCGGAACTCGCCGACGATCAGCCGATCGGGCCGCAACCGCAAGGCGGTGCGCACCAGCTCGGCCAGGTCGACGGCCCGCAGCCCGTCGACGCCCGCCGGCCGCGCCTCGAGCCGGATCGCGTGGGCCTCGCCGAGCACCAGCTCGGCGTTGTCCTCGATCACCACGAGGCGGTCGTGGGGATCGGCCAGGCCGGTCATCGCGGCGAGCAGGCTGGTCTTGCCCGACGAGGTGGCGCCGGTGATCAGCACGTTGGCCCGACGGCGCACGATCTCGCCGAGCAGCGCGACCACGCCCGGATCGCCGAAGCGGTCGACCGGCAGCCGGCGGGGACGGTGGCGTCGGATCGACACCGTGGTTCCGTCGACCGCGATCGGGGCGACGACGGCACAGATCCGGGCGCCGTCGGCGAGGCGCGCGTCGACGATCGGCGTCGTGCGGTCGAGGCGTTTGCCCAGCGGCGACAGGATCCGCTCGAGCACGACGTCGATCGCGCCCTCGGGCAGGTCGGCGGCGCGCTGGGCGCGTCCGTCACGGTCGACCCAGACCTCGCGGCCGCGATTGACCATCACCTCGTCGTTGCGCGGATCGCGCAGGTGCTCGTCGAGCGCGTCGAGGCCGTCGAGGCGTGCCGTCGCCCTGGCGATCACGAGCTCGCGGTCGCGGGCGGTGGCGAGCGGGGCCAGCTGGTCGACCTGGCCGGCGACCACGGTGCGGACGTCGCCGTGGATCGTGCGGGCCTGGGCACACACCAGGTCGACCAACTCGTCGAGCGGCGGGTCGGGCGTCATGCGGCGGCAGCCCTCAGCACCCGCCGCAACCCGCTCGGCAGCCGTGCCGCCAGCAGGCCGGCGTCGACGGCCCGGGCGATCGCCGGATCGCACAGCGTGGTGGCGACCACCGGTGCGCCGAGGCAGGCCTCGACGTCGGCCCGGTCGAGTGCCCGGCCGGGCTCGTCGACCAGCACGACCCCGGTCGGCCGCAGCGGTTGGGCGACGGCGGCACGCAACGCGAGATAGCACGCCCTGGTCACCAGCCAGCGGCGGTCGGCGGCCTCGAACACCTCGGCCGGCGGGTGCCCGCCGGCGTCGATCACCACCGGGCGCTGCTGGCGCTGCAGCCAGCGGGCCAGCTCGCTCCAGCGCCCCGGCTCGCCCGGGCCCGGCCGGCCGGCGGGCAGCAGGCGGACATGCGGCGCGACGTCGACCTCGAGGGCGGCGATGCGGCTCGGCCCGGCATCGCTGCGCACCCAGTCGCGAACGCCGGGCCCGTCGGGCGGGGCGCTGCCGAGCACGGCGGGCTGGTCGCCGTCGAGGTCGACGAGCAGGGTCGGCTCGGTGGCCGACAGGGCGAGGGCGGCCGCCACGACGGTGGTGCCGCTGCCGCCCTTGGCGGCCCAGCAGAGCGTGATCATGGTTCCTCCACGCGGTTGCAGATGGGGAGGGAAGCCGGTTCCACGACGCTAGCGACGCCGGCCGGAATCGTCGTGGGGAGCGGTGCCCGTGTCCGGGGCGACCGCTTTCGGGGGCCACGAATCGTCGTGTCGGGGCCCGATTCGAGCCGTTCGGTGGCGACGCGGCGCTGGTTGCTCAAGGTTTGGACAAGTCCTTCAAGTCGCCGCCCGGGTCGACCGATTCGGGCCTTGGATAGGACCGTCTCCAAACCCGAACCGAGGTGGGTGCCCATGAACGAACTGGAGAACGAGGCGATCGACGCAGCGATGGCGAGGCCGCTCGGCGGCCACCGCGCCAGGTGCCGACGCGGCCGGGTGTGGAAGGCGCCGCACCCCGTGTACCCGCCTATCGCCGAGCGCGTCGCCGCACGTCCGGCCCGATCGCGGTGGGGCGCCTATCCGGTGATGCTCGCCACGCTCACGTTGATCGCCGCCGGGGCGATCTCGCTCGCCCGCCTCGACGACGGCCCGGCACCGGCGACTGTGCCGGTCACGCCCGCCGTGGCCGACCTCCCGCTCGGATCGATGTATCGCATCGTCGATCAGATCGACGCCCGCCCGCTGTGGGAGGCCGGCGTCACCGGCCGCGGGGTGAGCGTCGCGGTGATCGACACCGGTGTCGCGGCGGTGTCCGAACTCACCGGCCCCGACAAGCTCGTCGCCGCCGTCGACCTCAGCTCGGAGCAGTCCGACCCGATGGCGGCCTTCGGCGATTCCTACGGCCACGGCACCCACCTCGCCGGCATCATCGCCGGTCGCCAGGTCGGTGCCGATCCGGCGTTGGCGGCCGATCATCCCGAGTGGTTCCTCGGCGTCGCCCCCGACGCCGGCATCGTGTCGGTCAAGGTCGCGGGGCGCGACGGCCGGGTGTCGCCGGCGGCGTTGATCAGCGGCATCGACTGGGTCATCGAGCACGCCGGCGAACTCGACGTCCGCGTCGTCACCCTGGCGCTCGGGATCGAGGACGCCACGCCCGAGCTGCGCGCTGCGGTCTCGGCCGCCCTCGAGCGGGCGTGGCAGGCCGGCATCGTGGTGGTCGTCGCGGCCGGCAACGGCGGCGCCGAGTCGGCGGGTCTCGCCGCACCGGCCACCAACCCGTACGTGATCGCCGTCGGTGGTCTCGAGGCCGGCCCCGAAGGTCTGACGACGGCCCCGTGGGCGAGCGCCGGCGATGCCGACCGCCGCCCCGACGTCGCCGCGCCCGGCGCCCACGTCGAGAGCCTGCGGGCCCCCGGCAGCTATGCCGACGTCGAGCATCCCGAGGGGTACGTCGACCGCCAGCGGTTCCTCGCCAGCGGCTCGTCGCAGTCGGCGGCCGTGGTCTCGGGCGCCATCGCGTTGTTGCTGGCGGCCGATCCGTCGCTGACCCCCGACCAGGTCAAGGGAGCACTCGTCGCCTCGGCCGCCGACGTCGTGGGCGCGAGCACCGACCGGGTGGGCGCGGGGGCGGTCTCGGTCGCCGCGGCGGCGGCCGCCGACCCGGCCGACGCCCCGGTCCAGACCTGGGAACCGGCGACGAGCGACATCGAGCTCGCCCCGGTCGCCGGGCTGGTCGCCGTCTTCGACGGCCCCGCCGGCGTCTGGCTGTCGAGCACGTGGCTGAGCAGCACCTGGTTGAGCAGCACCTGGCTGTCGTCGACCTGGTTGAGCAGCACGTGGTTGAGCAGCACGTGGCTGTCGTCGACCTGGTTGAGCAGCACGTGGCTGTCGAGCACCTGGTTGAGCAGCACCTGGTCGTGACCGTCGACCGGAGGTAGTCCGGGACGCTCCGAGCGGGGAGCGCTAAGTTGGCGGGACGATCCGACAAGGAGCCCGCCGTTGACGCACGCCGAGGATGGTACGGCCGCCGCGCGGCACGAACCCTCAGATCTCCCGGTGCAGGTCGCGCGCCGCGGCCCGGGTCGGCCCGAGACCCAGGTCGTCGCGATGGCGGTGCTGATGGTGGCGCTGGTGCCGGTGCTGCTGTGGGCGACACCCGACCCGAGCGAGGCGGTCGAGGCGGGCGGCTGGTGGTGGGTCGTCGCGATCGCGGTGATGTTCGGGTTGTTCGAGTACACGATCTTCGACGTGCAGTTCCGGCGCGAAGGCATCGCGTTCGGGCTCTCCGAGATCCCGATCGCGTTCGCCCTGGTCTTCCTCGCTCCGGTCCCGGCGCTGCTGTCGCGTCTCCCGCTGACGGTGCCGATCCTGCTGTACGTCCGCAAGAACGCGCCGCACAAGCTGGCGTTCAACGTGGCGTTGATGCTGTTCGAGCTGGCGATCGTGATCTTGTTCTTCCGGTCGCTGCTCGACTGGTGGGGGAGCGGTACGGCGACGGTGATCGCCGCCGCCGTCGTGGCGACGATCGCGATCGCCCCGATCACCTCGATGGTCATCTCGGTCGCGATCTCGCGGTTCGAGGGCGGCGCCCGCGAACGGATCGTCAGCGAGCTGCAGGCGACGTGGTGGCTGTACGGCATCAACTCGGTACTCGCCGGGATG
The DNA here is from genome assembly GCA_036526035.1 of Ilumatobacter sp. GTDB lineage: Bacteria > Actinomycetota > Acidimicrobiia > Acidimicrobiales > Ilumatobacteraceae > Ilumatobacter. The sequence goes on from DATCZG010000067.1 coordinate 76,992, forward strand.
ACGATCGGCCTCGCGCTGGCGCACCCTGCGCTGAGCTTCCTGGCGATCCTCCCGGCGCTCGGGGTCTGGTTCGTGCTGCGCTCGTACGGCGAGGTCAGCCAGGAGCTGCGCGACCTCGACGCGGTGCACGGTTTCGCCGGCCGGGTCGGGCGAACGCTCGACGTCGCCGAGATCGGCGAGGTCGCCACTGCCGATCTGGTCGATCTGCTGCGCGTCGACGCGGTGACGCTGGTGCGCTTCACGCCCGAGGGCCCCGTCGTCCACTCGGCCGGCACCGTGGCGGTCGAGATGGCCGAACGCCCCGACTCGGCGGCGTGGCGCGACCTGGCGAACGGCGCCGGGGCCCGGGTCGTCGACGCGGCGACCATCCGCCGGCTCGGTGTCTCCGCCGGCAGCGCCGCCCACTCGGCGCTCGTGGCGCCGATCGCCGACGAGTCGGGATCGTTCGCGCTCTTGATGGCCTTCGAGCGCGACATGCAGCGCCGTCGCTTCGACGACGCCGACATCGCCCGGATGGACAACATCGCCGACCAGCTCGCCGTCAGCCTCCGCCGCGGCATGCTGCACGAGCGGCTCGAGTTCGAGGCCCGCCACGACGCGCTCACGATGCTGCCGGCCCGCACGCTGTTCGAGCGCCATGTCGCCGACGCGGTCGCCGCCGCCGGCCGGGGAGCCCCCGCCTGGGTGGTGATGCTCGACCTCGACCGCTTCAAGGAGGTCAACGACACGCTCGGCCATCACGCCGGCGACGACCTGCTCGTGCAGTTCGCCGACCGGATGAGTCGCTTGCTGCAGCCCGGTGACGTGCTCGCCCGCCTCGCCGGTGACGAGTTCGCGATCCTCGGCGCCCGGGCGTCGCGGGCCGAGGTGCTCGAACTCGCCCAGGCGTGCGTCCGCGAAGGCGGCCGGCCCGTCGTGCTCGACGGTCTCGAGATCGTCGTCACGGTGAGCGTGGGGGTCGCCGAGGTGTACCCCACCGACACCGACGCCGTGCAGCCGATGCGGCGTGCCGACATCGCCATGTACAACGCCAAGTGGCAGCGTTCGGGGGTCGAGTTCTATCGCGACGAGATCGACCGGCGGACGCCCGCCCGGCTGTCGATGCTGGGCGACCTGCGGGCCGCGATCGAGACCGACCAGCTCGACGTCGTGTTCCAGCCGAAGCTCGAGCTGGCGACCCGGCGGGTCGTCGGGGTCGAAGCGCTGGTGCGTTGGCTGCACCCGACCAGGGGCGTCGTGCCACCCACCGAGTTCGTGCGGGTCGCCGAGGACACCGGGCTGATCAAACAGCTCACCGACCTGGTGCTGGTCAGAGGGATCCGCATGCTCGCCGAGTTCGATCGGCTCGGGCTGTCGATCGGGTTGGCCGTCAACCTGTCGACCCACGACCTGTTCGACTCGCGGTTGCCCGACCGGGTGCGCGCCCATCTCGCGGCCAACGGGGTCGCGCCGTCGGCGCTCACCTTGGAGATCACCGAGTCGTCGCTGTTCGTCGACGCCCCGCGCACCCGCGCCACGATCGACGAGCTGCACGCGGTGGGGGCGCGGCTCGCCGTCGACGACTTCGGCACCGGGTACTCCTCGTTGAGCTACCTGCGCAAGCTGCCGGTGCACGAGCTCAAGATCGATCAGAGCTTCGTCGCCGGGATGCTGACCGATCAACAAGACGAGGTGATCGTCAAGTCGACCGTCGACCTCGGACACAACCTCGGCCTCAAGGTCGTCGCCGAAGGGGTCGAGAGCCTGGCGGTGCTGGAACGGCTCGGGGAGATCCGCTGCGACATCGCCCAGGGGTTCGTGATCTCGCATCCGTTGGCGAGCGACGAACTCGTCGGTTGGCTGCGCCGTGCGGCCGACCCGTCCTGGCGCGTCGCCCTCGACTGAGCGGCGCCGGCTCAGCCCGGCGCGGTGACGTTGACCAGCGGCTGGCCGGCGCGGTGGCGACGGAAGTTCTCGACGAACAGGTCGACCGAGCGGCGGTGCGAACGGTCGGTGGTGCCCGACGAGTGGGGGGTGATGATCACGTTCGGCAACGTCCACAGGGGGCTGTCGGTCGGCAGCGGCTCGGACGCGAACACGTCGAGCCCGGCGCCGCCCAGGTGCCCGTCCACGAGCGCGTCGATCAGTGCCGGCTCGTCGACGATCTCGCCCCGGCCGACGTTCACGAACCATGCGCCGGGGCGCATCCGGGCGAACGCCGCGGCGTCGAACATGCCGCGGGTGTCGGTGGTGAGCGGCGCGGTGACCGCGACCGCGTCGGCCCATCCGAGCAACTCGTCGAACCGGTCGTTGGTCCAGGTCTCGCAGGTCTCGTCGCCGCGCACGGCGCGCCGCAGGCCCACCGTGGTCATCCCGAACGCGGCCGCCAGGCGGGCGACCTCGCTGCCGATCGCGCCCAACCCGACGATGCCGAGGCGCATCCCGGTGAGGTCGCTCGACGGCCGCGGCTCCCAGCGCCGTTCGGCCTGGGCCCTGGCCAGCCGCGGCAGGTCGCGGCTCAGCGCCAGCAGGTAGAGCACCACGGTCTGGGCGATCGAGGGGGCCGACGCCCCGGAACTGTTGGTGATCGTCACGCCGCGGTCGCGCAGCGCCGAGAACACCGGCGAGTCGGTGCCGGCCGAGAACGTCTGCAGCCAGCGCAGGTTGGGGGCCCGCATGCAGGTGCCCATGAAGTTGGTCGCCCGGGTCGGCCAGGTGTCGGGGGAGAAGTAGGCGATCGTGAGGCGCTCGAGGTCGCTCGGGGTGACGTGTTCGGTGCCGACCAGGCGGACGACCTCGACGGTCGGGTCGATCGCCACGATCTCGTCGCCCCGGTCGTCCCAGAACGTGTCGGTGCAGAACAGCACGGATGTGGTCACGAGACGACGTTATCCAGCGGGGTGGTCGCGACGCCCAGGCGGTACCCTGCGCGGCGGAGGTGTCCGGGTACCTGGTGGGCTCCGCCGCCTTCAAAGCGGTTGGGACGGGCGATCCCCGTCCGGCGGGTTCGATTCCCGTCCACCTCCGCCAAGCACCTGCTGGCCACGGGGCCCTTCTGCTCGCCAGATCGGCCCCGTGGCCTCGGGTCGTCCACGCCGCCGGGGCGCGATCTCGGCGTGCCGCGGTGCGGGTCAGTCGTGCCAGTCGAGGGCGGTGCGCATCGTGGTCTCGAAGTCCTCGAACGACGATGCCCGCTTGACGGCTTCGACCAGTTGGGCGTCGGCGCCGACGAGGGTGCGCAACGGTGTCGCCGGGTCGACGATCGCGGCGACGATCGCGTCGGCGACGTCTTGCGGGTCGGCGGGCGAGCCGTCGCCGTCGAGCCGGCCGAGCGTGCCGCGGAACCGCATGGCCCGCTCGTGGTACGGCGACGCCTCCCACCCGTCGACCGGCACGATGCGCGACGCGAAGCCGGTGTCGAACCGGCCCGGCTCGACCACCCTGACCCGGATGCCCAGCTGCGCGACCTCGAAGTGGAGGGCCTCGCTGAACGCCTCGAGTGCGTGCTTGGTGGCCGCGTAGGCCCCGCCGTACGGTGCGCCGACGAGGCCGGCGATGCTCGAGACGTTGACGATCGTGCCCGATCCGCGGGCCCGCCATGCCGGCAGCACGGCGCGGATCACGCGCAACGGGCCGAACACGTTCGTGTCGAACTGACGCTGCAGCAGCTCGTCGCCGATCTCCTCGACCGGGCCCTGCACCTCGAAGCCGGCGTTGTTCACGACGGCGTCGAGCTCGGTCGCGTCGCCGACCGCCTCGGCGACCGAGGCCGGGTCGCACACGTCGAGCCGGCGGATCTCGATCGGGAGCCCCTCGGCGGCGATCGCCTCGCCCAGCGCGGCGCCCCGTTCGAGGTCGCGCATCGTCGCCACCACCTCGTGGCCGGCGCGGGCGAGGCTGAGCGAGGTGAGCAGGCCGAAGCCGCTGTTGCTGCCGGTGATCAGGACGCGTGACATGCGCTCAGGGTAGATCGGATGGGCACCACGAGCGCCTACCCGGCCGGCGCCGGTCAGTCCGCGAACGACCAGAGCAGGGGAGTGACCGGATCGGGCCGGTACACGCAGTAGGTGCCGGTCTGCACACCGGTGCGCAGACGCGCCGCCAGCTCCGGGTGCTGCTCGGCCAGCTGGTCGAGGGCGTAGCGGATCGACCGTGCCACGCTCGTGCGGGCCCGCTCCGATGAACCCCCGACCGTCCGGTGGCGCCCGCCGAGGCCGATCGCCCGGCTGAGTTCGGTGATCAGGTACTCGCGGTCGTGCTCGGCGAGTTCGGCGCGGGCGGGGTCGTTCATGCTTCGAGCGTCGTCGATGTCGGCCTCGACCTCCGCGAGACGACGCCGATACGCCTCGCGAGCCTGGTCGTCCAGGATCGGGAGACCGGACTCGATCGTCGGCGATGTGCCGCGGTCGGTATGGGCGACGTCGGGACGGAGCACACCATCTTCGGCGGCGACCAGGTCGAGCACGTGGATCTCGCGGTCGGGGGCGGCGGCGAGGCGAGCGATGTACCGGAAACCCTTGAGGTCGCGCATCGGTGTCGTCGTACCCGCGAACGTGACCACGCGCTGGCCGTGCCGGGAGACGAAGCCGACCGTCACCGACCAGGTCTCGATCGGCGTTCGATGCCGGGACGACCGTTCTGGTCCGGCGGCGAGCTCGGCTGCCTCGGCTGCGCGCCGGCGCGCCCCGAACCGCCCGAACGCAGCAGCTGCAGCAGCCCATTCGAGCCGTGCGGCATCGTGCCGCCCGCTGCGCTCGAACGCCCATCCGAGAACGAGCCGCGCGACCGCGGCCTCGTACGGGGCGCCGATCTCGGTCCACCGGACGACCGCGCCGGAACACGCGTCGATCGCCCCCTCGACGTCGTCGACGAGCAGCCGGGCACGGGCGTCGGCGAGCGCCGCCCACGACTGCAGGAAAGGGACCGGGTAACGGGCGGCGATTTGCGACAGACGGTCGGCGGCCAGGCGCGTGCCGTCGGCGTCACCGGCGGTGAACGCGATCTCGGCCTGGGCATCGAGCATGGGAGCGAGCCGCAGGTCGCCGAACGGCGGCCGTTCCTTGGACGGGATCTCGAACGGGTGGGCGATCGCGTCGTCGATCATGCTCCTCGCCGTCGTCGTGTCACCCTCGGCCAACCGCAGGAGCGCAAGCCCGGGTTGGGGTGACCAGGCGTGCTGGTGCGCCTCCAGGAACGCCTCCTCGGCCCCGGCCAGATCGCCTCGCCGGAGCCGGATGTTCCCCAGCTCGACGAGTGGCCAGCCGAACTCGCGTCGCATCCAGGGCCGCAGCTCGTCGCATGCACCGAGTGCCTCGGCCTCGGCCTCGTCGCAGGGTCCGGAGACCCGGAGGATCTCGGCGCGGTGCACCCGGCAGCGGCCGTTGATCCCACCGAACGCAGCACCGTGACGCCAATGGTCCATGACCTGGGTCCACTCGCTCGCCATGCCGTACATGGCGAGCCCCTGAGCGGCGCAGATCAGCTCGCAGTACATCATCCCGGTCGTGAGCGGGTCGGCGCCGCCGGACATCAACAGCGCCCCGACCTCGTCGAGCTGTGCGAGCCCGCCGGCGAGATCGCCGTCGAAGATCCGCACCCGGGCTCCGGCGGTGAGTCCGATCACGACGGCCGGGTTCACCCCGGTCAGGCGACCGAGCTCGATGGCGCGGGCCGACTGGGCGCGTGCGGCGTCCATGTCGCCGCACATGAAGCGTTCGTAGGTGCGGGTCATCGCAACGATGGCGTGCGCCGCGGTGTCCGCGTGACCCTCGAGCAGCCGGTCGGCGGTGGCGAGCCATCCGCGCACCGGTGCCATCAGACCGGTGTCCATCATCAGGTACATGGCGATCATCGCCGCCGCCTGTGCTGCCGCAGGAACGTCGTGGCGGCGGAGCTGGAGACGGTGGAGTCGCTCCCAGGCGCCGACCGCGGTCTCGAGCTCGCCGCTCCCGTAGGCTGCTTGGGCGAGGAGTTCGAGGGCTTCGGCCACGCCCTCGTCGTCCCGGTCGAGATCGAGCGTTTCGAGCTGCGCGAGCGCCGGGGCCCAGTCGGCCCGGCCGATCGCGGCTCGGAGGTCGGGGAGGCGCTCGGCGATTGTCACAACGCGACACAGGTTGTCACGCTTCATCGGTGTCGCACCATTCGGTGAGGCCGAGCCGAGAACAAGGAGCCAACCATGGGACCCGTCGAACAACGCACCACCGCCGAGCCGATCGGGATCGCGAAGGAGGCGATTCCGGTCAAGATGGAGGTGCCGGGAGCGGTCGCCCGCCAGATGACCGACTTCGGCGACGCGACCGGCTACGGCAAGATCGCCGGCGAGTACTTCTCGCTCGCTGCCGGCACCGACATCGCCCCGCTGCTCGAGGGCCTCGAACACGACACGTGCCACGCCCCCCACTGGGGCTACGTCCTGGAGGGTGAGCTGGTCGTCACGTTCGTGGGCGGCAGGGAGGTGACGTTCCGCACCGGCGAGCTGTTCTACTGGCCGCCCGGACACAGCGTGCGGGTCATCGAGGACGCCGAGCTGGTGCTGTTCAGCCCGCAGGACGAGCACGTCGCGGTCATCGACCACATGCTCGACAAGCTGGCCCAGGTCTGACCTCGGTGGCGGCCCCGGCGGGCTGGTGTCGCCTCAACGCGTTCGCGGCCGCAGGGTCTCGTACATCCTGAGCCACACCAGCACGCCCGACGCCGCCGTGAGCGCGCCGACCGCGAAGATCGCGGCCCGGATCGAGACGGCGTCGGCGAGCACCCCGGCAGCGAGCGCGCCGACGGCGAACCCGGCGTCGCGCCACAGCCGGTAGACGCCGACCGATCGGGCCCGCCAGCTGGGATGGGCGACGTCGCTGACCGCGGCGAGCAGCGTGGGGTACACCATCGCCGTCCCGGCGCCGAGCAACGCCGCCCCGGCCGCCCACACGGCGAACCCTTCGGTGGCACCGATCAGGCCGATCGCGGCGGCCTGGGTCAACATCCCGGTGACGATCAGCGGTTTGCGGCCGATGCGGTCCGACAGGCCGCCGGTGTACAGCTGTCCGACACCCCACACCGCCGGGTAGATCGCTGCCAGCAGGCCGACCCGGCCGACCGACAGCCCGTGGTCGGCGAAGAAGATCGGGAACAACCCCCACGCCAGCCCGTCGTTGAGGTTGTTGACGAGGCCGGCCTGGGAACACGCCGACAGCGCCCGTTCGCGCCACGTGGTGAGCGCGAAGATCTCCGTGTTGCTCAAGGCATGATCGAGGCCGGCGGTACCGGGCGGTCGCGACGCGGCCTCCACCGCCACGTGGTGTTTCGTCTCGCGGACGAACAACGTCGACACCGCCAGGCCGACGCCGGCGTAGGCGAGGCCCAGGAAGAACGGTTCGGGCCGCAGACCCCAGCGCTCGGCGATGTAGCCGGTCGCCAGCGCGGTGACCGCCACGGCACCGTACCCGGCCGCCTCGTTGAGCCCCATCGCGAACCCGCGCCGCGCCGGGCCGGCGAGGTCGATCTTCATGATCACGGTGGTCGACCACGTGAGCCCCTGGTTGACGCCGAGCAGGACGTTGGCGATCACCACCCATCCCCACGTCGGGGCCCAGATCAGCAGCAGCGGCACCGGAACACCGATCAGCCAGCCGGCGATCAGCACCGGACGGCGGCCGAAGCGATCGCCGAGGGTGCCGGCGAAGAAGTTGGTGATCGCCTTCACCACGCCGAAGGCGGCGATGAACGTCAGCGTGACCGTGAACCCGGTGAGACCGAACTCCTCCTCGGCGATCAGGGGCAGCACGGTGCGTTCCTGGCCGATCATGCCCCCGACGAGGGCGTTCACGCCGACCAGCAGCGAGAACTGGGCGAGGTTCTCGCGGAGCCCCAACCGCACGATCGGCTCGGCAGCCTTCATGCGGCCCGACATTACGACCCCGCACCGCGGTCGTGGTGCGGTGGAGTGGGAATCAGAAGAAGCTGCCGCAGAACGGCAGCGGGCGGCCGGCGAACAACGTGTCGGCCATCTCGAGCGCGGCGTCGTCGGCGTCGGCGGCCCCGACGGCCGCCAGCGCCCGCCACGACACGCCGCCGAGATACGCCGCCGACACCGCGGCGATGCCCGTGCGCAGGTCGGCGGCGACGGTCGTGCGCTCTGCGCCGTCGGCCGTGATCCGCCAGTTGCCGTTGTTCGCCGCGACGTCGGGGTCGACGACCCCGACGACCACCGCGCCGCCGGCCGGGTGGTAGGAGCGCCCGCCGAGTGCGGCGTCGACGTCGACCAGACGGAGCCATTGCTCGTCCTGCACGCCCGACTGCTGGTAGCCCCGCGGGTCGCGCGCCGCGAGCTTCACGAGGTCGTCGACGGGGCGTTCCGCCGACGTCCAGCACGTCACCAGATCGAGGTCGAACAGGTACTGCCACAGCGCCAGCTCGACCTGGTCGGACACGGCGAACAGGTCCTCGACGTTGCCGGTGCCGGTGGTGACGACCTGGGGGCCCTCGGTCCACGACGTGGTGTAGTGCACGTACCCGTCGGGTTCGCGGCGGGCGTCGAGATGCACGGCGACCACCGAGGCCGTCTTCGCCTCGACCGCCTCGTGGAAGTAGCGCGTCGACCACGACGGCGGCCGGGTGACGACGCCGGGGCGGCGGTGGGCGACGCGGTCGTACAGCGGCGGGATCACCGTCATGATCTCCGACGGCTGGAGGATGCGGAACGACCCGCCGGGGGCGGCGCCGCGCAGCGGGGTCATCCGGGCCGGGTCGATCGACACGGCACAGAACTCGCCGGCCACCCCGTAGCCGTAGCGCTCGTAGATCACCGCCTCGCTGGCGCGCAGGCTGAGCAGCGCCATCTGCTGCTCGCGGGCGTCGTCGAGGATCATCCCCATCAGGCGGCTGGCGACGCCGCGCCGGCGGTGGGTCGGTAGCACCCCGACCCGGCTCACGGCGCCGGTCGGCAACCGGGCGCCACCCGGCACGGTCGTCGCGACCGCGAAGTGGCAGGCATGGCCGACGCACTGCTCGCCGTCCCACGCCGAGAACGAACGCGATTCGTCCCAGCTCGGCAGCGAGCGTTGCCACGCCTCGTCGTCGGGTCGGGCGCCGAGCAGCGCCACCGAGAGCACGTCGGCCGCGGCGCGGTACTCGTCGGGTCGGGTGGAGCGGATGTCGATGGTCATGACCACACCTTTCGGTACTCGAGCTCGGGCACGGCGACGTCGCAGTACTGGTCGAAATCGGCGCGGAGACCGGTCGCCGTCCAGCCGTGGCGCTCGTAGAACGACCGGGCCCGTGGGTTGTCGTCGAGCACCCACAGCACCGCGGCGTCGAACCCGTCGGCGCGCAGGCGGGCCTCGGTGCGCTCGAGGAGTTCATCGGCGAGGCCGCTCCCCCACAGGTCGGGGTGGAGGTAGAACGACCAGACCTCGCCGCGCCGGGTGGCGGCACGGGCGGCGCGCTCGCGTTCGGCCCCGAACAACGAGAACCCGACGACCGACTCGTGGCGCTCGGCGTCCCTCGACCCCGGGCCGGTTGCGGCGCCGGGCGTCACGGCGACCAGCAGCCGGGCGGGTTCGAACCGCCAGGCGTTCCACACCTCGTGGCGGCCGGCCTCGAACGCCTCGCCCTGCAACCACGAGGCCGGGAACACGTGGGCGTACCCGGCGCGCCACGCCGCGACGTGCACGGCGGCGAGGGCGTCGGCGTCGTCGCGGACACCCGGCCGGATCTCCCACCGCGTGGCGGACATGCCTCGAGTCTGCCAGGTCGGCACCCGCCGGCGAACCGGGTCGGGCGGCCGGGCCGCGGTGACGGGTTCAGACGGCGAGCAGGTCGCGAGCGCCGGTGTCGCTCGAGGGGTGCCGCAACTTCGACATCGCGCGGGCCTCGATCTGGCGGATCCGTTCGCGCGTCAAGTTGAAGTGCTCACCGACCTCTTCGAGCGTGCGCGGCTCGCCGCGGTCGAGCCCGAAGCGGAGCTTGAGGATCTCGCGTTCGCGCTCGTCGAGCGGGGCCAGCAGACGGGCGATCTCCTCGGGCAGCAGCGCCGTGGCGGCGACCTCGAACGGCGACTCGGCCGAGCGGTCCTCGACCACGTCGCCGAGCTCCGCGTCGCCGTCTTCGCGCAACGGCTCCGAGAGCGACAGCGGCTCGGCGGCGAAGCGCAACGCCTCGGTCACCTTGTCTTCGGGCATCTCGACTTCCTTGGCCAGCTCGGACAGCGTGGCCGGACGCCCGTACTTGAGCTCGAGCCGCGAGCGGGCCTTCTGCAACCGGGCGAGCGTGTCGCCGGCGTGCACCGGCAGGCGGATCGTGCGGCCCGTGTTGGCGATGCCACGGGTGATCGCCTGACGGATCCACCAGGTGGCGTAGGTCGAGAACTTGAAACCCTTGCGCCAGTCGAACTTCTCGACGGCGTGCATCAGGCCGAGGTTGCCCTCTTGGATCAGGTCGAGCAGCGGCAGCCCCGACGCCTGGTACTTCTTGGCGATCGACACCACGAGACGCAGGTTGGACTGCACGAACTGACGCTCGGCCTCCTCGCCCTTGCGGGCGACCCGGCGCAGCTCGCGCTTCTTGGCGGGGGTGATCGCCTTGCCGCCGGCGTCGAGTGTCTCGATCGCCTCCTTGCCGGCCTCGATCGCCTTGGCGAGGCGGACCTCGTCGTCCTTGGTCAGCAGCGAGTACTGGCCGATGTCGGTCAGATACAGGCGAACGAGGTCTTCGTCGTCACGGTCGACGCGATCTTTTGCCACGCTGGCTCCTCAAGGTCGGAAAGCTGGTCACACCCGAAGGCGATCTTGGCGCCGCTCGCCCGGTGGATGCAGAGGTGCAACTCGGCGGGCGAGCTGGTCGGCCGAAGCATCCACCATTCGGACGAAAGGTTGCGCTTACAATACCGACCCTTCCCGGTTGCCCAACACGGTGGAACGTCGGATTGCGTTCGCGGTAGCACTCTTCGGGATGAGACAACGGTCACTATCTGCATTGGTGATACCTGCGGCGGTCGACGGTGACCGGCGTCGCCCGACCGGCCGCCAGGGCCGGCCACCCGGGCCGGGACGCGGCGGTAACATCGGTGGAACATGTTCGGCGAACGCCGGACGTCGGCTCCGAAGGAGAACTCGATGGCCAATCCCGTGTTGAACGAACGGACCCTGAAGTCGGCCGGTACGACCTGGGCGCCGCCCCAGCCGGGTACCGGGCACTTCCCGCCGATCAGTGACGGTCCCGTCAGCGCGTGGCAGCCCAAGGTGATGACCGTCAACGGGGTGGTCTCGGCGACGACGACGTTGTTCGTGTTGCTGCTCGTGAGCGCCACGTTCGGCTGGATGCGCACCGGCGGCATGACCTACGACGACTTCGGCAACGCCAGGTTCAGCTTCCCGACGCTGGCCTGGGTCGGCGTCGGCGTCGGCCTGGTCTGCGTGTTCGGCCTCTACTTCCGTCCCAAGCTGGCCCGGTTCGTCGCCCCGGTCTACGCGATCGCGCAGGGCTTCTTCGTCGGTGCGATCTCGAAGGTCTACGAGGGCCAGTTCGACGGCATCGTCCTGCAGGCCGCCGGCGCCACGCTGGCGGTGTTCGCGGTGATGCTCGTGCTCTATCGCACCCGCATCATCAAGGTCACCGACCGGTTCCGTCGGATCGTCGTCGCGGCGACGATCGGCGTGATGCTGCTGTACGGCGTGTCGTTCCTGATCCGGCTGTTCGCGGGTGCCGGCTCGGTGAGCTTCCTCTCGAGCCCCAGCCTGCTCGGGATCTTGTTCAGCGTGTTCGTCGCCGGGCTGGCGGCGTTCAACCTGGCGCTCGACTTCGACTTCGTCGAGCGCGGCGCGGCGCAGGGCCTCGACAAGAACTTCGAGTGGTTCGCGGCGTTCGGCCTGCTGGTCACGATCGTCTGGCTCTATCTCGAGATCCTGCGGCTGCTGGCGAAGCTCCGCGAGCGGTGACCCGTCCGGCTCTCGCCGAAACCGTCGTCACGGCGGTCGCCGGCGCCGCGCTGGCGGGGGCGTGTGGTTCGCTGCTCGGGGTGGCGGTGCCGGCGGCCGTCGTCGGCGGCTGCAACGGTGCGGTGTCGGGTCGGCGGCGGATCTACCGGTGGGGCTCGGCCCGCGGCGTGGCGGCGTTCGTGCTCGACTCGACCTGGGCGCTGGGCACCACGGCGGCCGGGCTCGTCGCCCACGGGGTCGCCGCCGCCCAACGCGACAGCGGGTACGCCCACGAGCTGAGCGAGCGCCACAACCGGCACGTGTACCGACGCGGGCTGCAGGTTCGTCGTGGTTTCGCCGTGACGTTCGGCAACGTCGTCAACGGCGCCGGTGACGTCGCCAACGCGCGGCGCGCCAAGCTGGTCACCGACCACGAGGACGTGCACGTGTGGCAGGCGCGCGGCTTCGGCCCGGCGTACCCGGTGCTCTACCTCGGCTGGATGGTGGGCGGTGGCGCCGCCGGGGCACTGGTGTGGGCGACGAGGCGCCGTGGCGAGCGGTTCGCGAAGGTCGTCGAGTCGTGCGCGTACTACCTCAACCCGTTCGAGTGGTGGGCGTACAGCCGCGACGACCATTGGCCACCGGCGGGCAAGGTCGACGCGCTCGGCTGGAAACGTCCGGCGGTGCGCAGCTTCGCCAGCATGCGCTGACCGGCGGAGGTTCAGCCGTCGGCCGTGATGCGGCGGTGGAGGTCGACCAGATCGGTGCGCACCAGCGCCGCCGTGCGCACGGTGGCCGGATCGAGCCGCGGGTCGACGCGGTCGGTCAGTTGCCCGAGTTCGGCCAGCATCCGCTCGAGCGCGGCCGCGTAGGCAGCGGCGCGGCCCTCGGCCGTACCGCGGTCATCGCGTTGGTCATCGCGTTGGTCATCGCGTTGGTGATCGCGTTGGTCGCTCGGTGGCGACGGGGCAGGCGGCCGATCGGGCGCCGCGACGACACCGTCGAGGGCTGGTGCCCGCGCCGCCCACAGCTCGGCGTGCCAGGCGTGGCGATGGCACGCCTCGGCGAAGAGCCGCTGCCGTCGCCCGTCGGCGGTGTCGACGACCCAGCCACCCAGGCGCCGGAACCATTCGAGATGCAGCTCAGCCATCGAGGCGCAGCGGGCCGCGAGCTCGACGATGCCGAGGTGCCCCGGCGCGCCCGCGACGGTCACGGTCGCGCCCCCGCCCGCCAGGCCGCCTCGGCGGCCCCGAGGTCGCTCGCCGGTTCGCCGTTCGCGACGTACTCGAGCAGCATCGCCCGGAACGGGCCGTGCGCCTCGAGCTTGCCGAGGATCGCGTTGACGCCCCACACGACGCGGTCGAGGATCACGAAGCTGGGTGGCATGTCGAGTTGGGTGATCACATCGGCGTGGGGGCCCTGCACGTCGAACATCTTGGCGATCGTGTCGATCATCCACTGGCGCGTGAACGTGAACTCGTCGGTCAGGTACGGCACGTAGGGGCTGCTGACGTAGTCGAAGAGGTGGCCGGCGTCGAGCCCGTGGCCGGGCCGCAGGAAGCCGCTGTGCTCCATCGCCACCATCAGGCGTTCGGGGTCGCGGTGCACGATCACCGCGTCGAGCGTCGGCTGCAACGTCTCCCATTCGCCGGGCGACCAGCGCTTGACGAGCCCGAAGTCGAGGAACGTCACGCTGCCGTCGTGGTGGAACTTGTAGTTGCCGGGGTGGGGGTCGCCGTTGAACGCCCCGTGGCGGGTCACCGCGTGCTGGGAGAACCGCCAGATCACCTCGGCGGCGCGCTGTTTGGTGTCGGGTGGGGCGGCGCGGCGGAACTGGTCGAACGACATGCCGTCGACCCACTCGGTGGTGAGCACGTTGCCGGTCGAGTACCCCTCGACCAGCTCGGGGATCCGCACCCACGGGTGCCCGGCGAACAGCTCGCCGAACTCGACCAGGTTGCGGGCCTCGATCCGGTAGTCGAGCTCTTCGCGCATGCGGTCGCGGAGCTCGTCGACGAACCCCTTGGCGTCGAAGTTCTTCAGCAGCATCGCCGAGAACATCGCGTACATCGTCTCGGCCGCGTCGAGGTCGTGCTCGATCGCCTCGTGGACCCCCGGGTACTGCACCTTCACCGCCACGTCCCGGCCGGCGTGGGTGACCGCCCGGTGCACCTGGCCGATGCTCGCCGCCGCCACCGGGCGATCGGTCCAGTCGAGGAACACGCGCTCGGGTGCCTGCCCGAGCTCGCGTTCGATCACCCCGGCCGCCAGCGACGGCGCCATCGGGGCGGCGTCGGCCTGCAGCGTGGCGAGCGCGTCCTGGGCCTCCTCGGGCAGGGTCTCGAAGATGAAGCTGATCATCTGGCCGGCCTTCATCAGCACGCCCTTCATCTGTCCCAGCTCGTGGGCGACGTCGGCGGCGGTGCGGATCGCGAACTGGGCGTCGAGTTCGGCGCGTCGCTCGGCGGGCGATCCGACGCCGCGGGCGCGCGTCACCACGAACCGGGCCGAGTTGCGGGCCGAGAGCTTCCAGATCTTCGCCGTGCGGCGGAGCCGATGGTCGATCGGCGACGTGGCGCCGGCCCGCCGGCCGGCTTCGGCGGCGGCGCCCACGACGACGGCCGCGACAGCGGCCAACGAGGCGACGCGGGAAGGCCTCATCGCTGCGACCGGCAGGCAGCGGCCGGCTGGCGGGGCTGCCGCGACACGTCAGGACCTCCGGCGGGCGACCGGGTCGGCGGCCAGCACCTCGTCGGGGATCGGGTCGCCGGTGACTTCGTCGGTCCAGTAGGTGCCGGCGTCGAGACGGGCGAGCGCGATCTCGACGCCCGCCAGCTCGCGTTCGATCCGGTCGAGATCGGCCGCCCCCGTAGGGCGGGCCGAGTCGGCGGACGGGGTGTCGGCACGATGCCCGGTGCTGTCGTTCACCCCGAGGACGCTAGCCGCGCCGGGCCCGGCGCGTAACGTGAGCACATGGTGGCTCGCACGCGTCGACGTCAGCGGTGGCGCGGCCTGCCGGCCGCCCTCGCGCTGCTCGGCCCCTCGATGGTGGTCCTCGCCACCTTCGTGCTCTACCCGCTGGGTCGCGCGATCGTGCTCGGCCAGCAGCGCTGCAACGTGCAAGGGCGCAACTGCGTCTCGAACGGCTGGGACCAGTACGTCGACACCTTCGTGTCGTCGGAGTTCCAGCACGCGCTGTGGGTGACGGTGAAGTTCGCCCTCATCACGGTACCGCTCGGGCTGGTGTTGGGGGTCGGCCTGGCGGTGCTGGCCGACAAGTACCTGCGCGGCATCGCGGTGTTCCGGGCGATCTTCTCCTCGACCGTCGCGACCTCCGTCGCGGTGTCGAGCCTGATGTGGCTGTTCCTGCTGCAGCCCGAGATCGGTGCCTTGTCGAACCTCGGCTGGCTGAGCGACCTGTTCCCGGTGATCAAGAACCCCGGCCTGCTCCGCGACCCGGGCACGGCCCTCACGGCGGTCGCCCTGTCGAGCGTGTGGGCGAGCCTCGGGTTCACGTTCATCCTGGTCACCGCCGGGCTGCAGGGGATCCCCGACGAGCTGTACGAGGCGGCGGCGATCGACGGGGCGACCAGCAGCCGCCGGTTCCGGCACGTCACGTTGCCGATGCTCGGCCCGACCCTGCTGTTCGTGGTGATCGTCCTCACCACCCGTGCGTTCCAGACCTACGGCGAGATCGATCTGCTCACCTCCGGCGGTCCGAAGCCGTACGACTCGACGACGACGCTCACCTACCTCACCTACGGCCAGGAGTCGATCATCCGTGGCAACGTCGGCCTCCAGGCCGCCACGGCCGTGCTGTTGTTCGTGGTGCTGTTGGTGCTGTCGCTGCTGCAACTGCGCGGGATCGGCAAGCGGGTGCACTATGGAACCTGATCCCGGCGACCGGGTGATCGCCGGTCGCGTCCGGCGTCTGAGCGGGCCGGCGTTCGGTCGGCCGACCGGGGTGCGGCTCGCCGGCCGCTACCTGCTGTTGCTGGTCATCTCCTTCGTCGTGCTGTTCCCCGTGTACACCACCGTCGTCGCCGCCCTCAAGCCGGGCGACCGCGTCCTGCAGAACCCGCTCGTGCCCGATTCGTTCACCCTCGACATCCTCCGCGAGGCGTGGACCGAGGGCCGGCTGGGGCGGTTCATCCTCAACTCGCTGGTCGTCGCGATCGTCGTCACGGTCTGCCAGGTCGCGACCTCGGTGATGTCGGGGTACGCGTTCGCGATGCTCGACTTCCCCGGCCGGGGGGTGCTGTTCGTCGTGTTCCTCGCCACCTTGCTGGTTCCGCTCGAGGCGACGCTCGTCGTCAACCGGCGCACGATCGACACGCTCGGCTGGCTCAACTCGTACCAGGGGCTCGCGGCGCCGTTCCTGGCGACGGCGTTCGGCACGTTCCTCCTGCGACAGGTGTTCTTGTCGTTCCCGCCCGACCTCCGCGACGCCGCCCGGATCGACGGCGCCGGCCACGTCCGGTTCCTGTGGAACGTGGCGCTGCCGGTCGTTCGGCCGACCGTGGGAGCTTTGGCCCTATTCGGATTCCTCTCGAGCTGGAATCAATATCTATGGCCGAACCTCATCACGACGGAGTCCGACATGAACACGGTGCAATCCGGTCTGCGGCTGTTGCGCTATTCGACGCTCGACAAGCCCAACCTCCTGATGGCTGGCACGGTGATCGCCGCCGTGCCCATCTTCGCCGCCCTGCTCGCGTTCCAGCGCCAGCTGGTGCGCGGGCTGACCGCCGGGGCGGTGAAGGGATGAACCGCCGCCTCGCCTTCTTCGTCGCCGCCGCGCTCGGTGCGGCCGCCTGCGGCGGCGGTGACTCGATCATCGACTCGGGCAACGCGCCCCGGACGACGCCGGCCCCCGCCACCACGGCACCGGCCGACCCGACGGGTGACGGCTCGGTGCCCGACGCCCCCACGACGACCGCTGCTGCGACCACGACGACGACCCCGCTCGACACCCTGCGGCCGTGCCCGGTCGACGCCCTCGACGACGCCCCCGACGGTGGCCCGGTCGAGCTGCTGTTCTGGCACGGCCTGACCGGTGCCACCGACGATGCCATCGTGTTCCTGACCGATCGCTACAACGCCAGCCAGACCAGGGTGCGGGTGCGGCTCGAACCCCAGGGCAGCTACGAGTCGACGATCGACAAGTACGTCCCGTCGAGCCAGGGCAACCGCCCCGACCTCGTGATGTTCCCCGAGTACGTCGCCCAGCAGACGATCGACTCCGACTCGGTGATCCCGGTCGGGGCGTGCATCGAGGCCGCCGGCTTCGACACGAGCACGTTCCAGCCGGCGACGTTGAAGGCCTACTCGACCGCCGGGGTGCAGTGGGGCATGCCGTTCAACGTCTCGAACCCGGTGCTCTACTACAACCGTTCGATGTTCGCGGCCGCCGGGCTCGACCCCGACGATCCGCCGCGGTCGCTCGCCGAGCTGCGCGAGTACTCCCAGGCGATCGTCGACTCGGGCGCCGCGGCCTACGGGATCGCGCTCGACAGCGGCACCGATTCGGGTGGCGGCTGGTTCATCGAGCAGTGGTTCGCGAACGCCGGCGAGCTCTACGCCGACCACGACAACGGTCGTGCATCGCCGGCCACCCGGGTGCTCTACGACGGGCCCGTCGGGGTCGAGCTGCTCACCTACATCCAGGAGCTGGTGCAGGACGGTCTCGCGTTCTACGTCGGCGGCAATGCCAGCGGGCAGGACAACTTCTTGAAGCTCGCCGACCAGGACGACCCCGCGGCGATGACGATCGGGACGTCGGCCGCGCTCGGCACGGTGATCGACGTGATCGACGCCGGGCTGATCCCCGGCATCACGGGTGACGACATCGGCATCGGGCCCTTGCCGGGCCCGTCGGGCACCCCGACCGCACTCGTGGGTGGGGCGGCGCTGTACATCGTCGCCGACCACGGCGACGAGGTCGCGGCGGCGGCGTGGGACTACATCATGTTCCTCGTCTCGCCCGAGTCCCAATCGGAGTGGGCGGTCCAGACCGGCTACGTCCCGATCCGCACCGATGCGCTCGAGCTCGAACCGGTCGCCAGCACGTACGCCAACGACGGGCGCTTCCGGGTGGCGTACGACCAGCTGATCGGTTCACCCGACGAACCGGCGCTGCAGGGCCCGATCCTCGGCCCGCAGCGCGAGATCCGGGTCGTCACGGCGCGTGCCGTCGCCGAGGTGTTCGAGGGCGCCGACCCCCAGACCGCGCTGTCGGCGGCTGCCGCCCGGGCCAACACACTGATCGCCGAGTACAACGCCCGCAACTGAGGCGCCCCGGCCGAGATCATCCGGCGCCGCTCAGCGGCGGCCGAGGTGGCGCAGCGCCCGCGACCGGCGCCGCCGTCTGGCACCGCGGGCGACGATCACGAACGCGATGAAGCCGCCGGCGACCACCAGCCACACCACGAGGGCGACGAACGCGCCCTTCGACAGCGGCCCCGCCCAGCTGCTGGTCTCGCTCGCCGGCCGCTGCAGGGTCTCGGTGGCCACGTCGATCATGGTGCCGTCGAGTGGGGCGCTCCACTCGATCACCCCGTCGTCGACCTCGGTGCCCGTCGAGGAGATCAGCTCACCGGGCAGCGCCACACGGTAGGTGAACGACATCACCTCCGACGGCGAGACACCGCCGAGCTCGTCGGCGAACGGCAGGCCGCCCGCCGCCTGCAGCAGGTCGGCGTCGGCAAAGCTCTCGAACCCGTCTGCCAGCACCAACCGGCCGTTGATCGCGTTGGTGGTACGGCCCTCGACCTCGGTGCGTGCCACCGTCACCTGGGTCAGCGGGGGCCCGATGCTGGCGAGCACGTTGGCGAGCTCGGCGGCGCTCGAGATCCGGTGGGTCATCGTGATCGACACCGAACCGTCGGCGTCGAGCGCCGGCTCGCTCACCACCCACCCGTTCGCGATCGCATCGTCGAGGCGCAGGTCGTCGACCAGGCCGGGGACGCGCTGCACCAGCTCGGCGTCGGCGACCGCCAACAAGGTGACGGCACCGGTGCCGTCGGGCGCGACGTCGACCGACACGACGACGTCGAGCCGGCAGGCGGTCAACGCCAGCAGGCCGACGAGCACGAGGATGAGTCTGCGGGTCACGGCGCCCCCATCATCGCAGGACTCTGCGGCCGTCGACCGGCATGGCGACGCGCCCGGGCAGCGGCCCGGGGCGCCGCCGATCAGGTGTCGGTCGACGGCGGCTCGACCGGCTCGTCGACGGTGGCCGTGGTGGCCAGCTCGACCGAGGCCGGCGGGACGAAGCCCTCGACGGCGTTGAACGACAAGCGCTGCTTGCCCTCGTGGTCGGGGTCGGGTTCGACGTCGACGACGATGATCTCACCGGCGGAGAAGGTCTTGTAGAGGATCTTCTCGGACAGCACGTCCTCGATCTGGCGCTGGATCGCACGGCGCAACGGGCGGGCGCCGAGCTGCGGGTCGTAGCCGGTCGTGGCGAGCTGGACCTTGGCGGCATGGGTGACCTCGATGCCGAGGCCCTGGTTCTCGAGTTGGGTGCTGAGGCGCTTGAGCATGAGGTCGACCATCTCGACGACGGCCTCGAGCGGGTGCTCGTGGAACACGATCGTCTCGTCGATGCGGTTGAGGAACTCGGGGCGGAAATGCGACTTGAGCGCTTCGTTGACCTTCTCCTTCATGCGCTCGTAGCTCATCGCCGAGTCGCCGCTGGTGAAGCCGACGTTCGCCTTGCGGAGGTCTTGCGTGCCGAGGTTGGAGGTCATGATCAGCACGGTGTTGCGGAAGTCGACCGAGCGGCCCTGGCTGTCGGTGAGCCGACCCTCCTCGAGGATCTGCAGCAGGGTGTTGAACACGTCGGGATGCGCCTTTTCGATCTCGTCGAACAACACGACCGAGAACGGCTTGCGGCGCACCGCCTCGGTGAGTTGTCCGCCCTCTTCGTACCCGACGTAGCCGGGGGGAGAGCCGACGAGGCGGCTGACGGTGTGCTTCTCCATGTACTCGGACATGTCGAGCGTGATCAGCGACGAGTCGTCGCCGAACAGGAACTCGGCGAGCGTCTTGGCGAGTTCGGTCTTGCCGACACCCGTGGGGCCGAGGAAGATGAACGAGCCGCTCGGACGCTTCGGGTCCTTCAGGCCGGCGCGGGTGCGGCGGATCGACTGCGACACCGCGGCGACCGCGTTCTCCTGGCCGATGATGCGCTTGTGGAGCTCGTCCTCCATGCGCAGCAGACGTTCGGTCTCTTCCTCGGTGAGCTTGTAGACGGGGATGCCGGTCCACAGCGAGAGCACCTCGGCGACGGCCTCCTCGTCGACCTCGTCGAACAGGTCGACGCCCTCGGCCCTGACCTCGACCTCCTTGGCGGCCTTCTCCTCGAGCAGCGCCTTCTCCTGGTCGCGCAACCGGCCGGCCTCCTCGAACTGCTGGTCTTCGACGGCGCGCCGCTTGGCCTCTTGCACCTGGTCGAGCTTGCGCTCGAGCTCGCGGAGATCCGGCGGGGTCTTCATGCGCTTGATGCGCAGCCGGGAGCCGGCTTCGTCGATCAGGTCGATCGCCTTGTCGGGGAGGAAGCGGTCGGAGATGTAGCGGTCGGCCAGGTTGGCGGCCGCCACCAGCGCCTGATCGGTGATCGTGACCCGGTGGTGCGACTCGTACTGGTCGCGGATGCCCTTGAGGATCTCGATCGTGTGCGCGAGCGTCGGCTCTTCGACCTTGACCGGCTGGAACCGGCGCTCGAGAGCGGCGTCCTTCTCGACGTGCTTGCGGTACTCGTCGAGCGTGGTGGCTCCGACGGTCTGCAGTTCGCCGCGCGCCAGCATCGGCTTGAGGATGCTGGCGGCGTCGAGCGCGCCTTCGGCGGCGCCCGCCCCGACGAGGGTGTGGATCTCGTCGATGAACAAGATGATGTCGCCGCGGGTCTTGATCTCCTTGAGCACCTTCTTGAGGCGCTCCTCGAAGTCGCCGCGGTAGCGCGACCCGGCGACGAGCGCCCCGAGGTCGAGCGTGTAGAGCTGCTTGCCGTGCAACGTGTCGGGCACGTCGTTGTTGACGATCATCTGGGCGAGGCCCTCGACGATCGCCGTCTTGCCGACCCCGGGCTCACCCACGAGCACCGGGTTGTTCTTGGTGCGCCGCGACAGGATCTGCATCACCCGCTCGAGTTCGCGGGTGCGACCGATCACCGGGTCGAGCTTGTGCTCGCGCGCCATCTGGGTGAGGTTGCGTCCGAACTGGTCGAGGATCTGGCTGTTCTTGTCGTCGTCGCCGCCGGCCTTGGCCGCGCCGGCGCCGGAGGCGCTCGACTCGCCGCCCGACCGGCTGCCGCCCTCGCTCGATCCGCCCGCCGGGCCCTGGTAACCCGACAGCAGCTGGATGACCTGCTGGCGCACGCGGCTGAGGTCGGCCCCGAGCTTCACCAGCACCTGCGCGGCGACACCCTCGCCCTCGCGGATCAGCCCGAGCAGGATGTGCTCGGTGCCGATGTAGTTGTGGCCGAGCTGCAGGGCCTCGCGCAACGACAACTCGAGCACCTTCTTGGCGCGCGGCGTGAACGGGATGTGCCCGGACGGCGACGAACCACCTTGTCCGATGATCTCCTCGACCTGGTTGCGAACCGCTTCGAGGGAGATGCTGAGCGATTCGAGTGCCTTCGCGGCGACACCTTCACCCTCGTGGATCAGCCCGAGCAGGATGTGCTCGGTGCCGATGTAGCTGTGGTTCAACAGGCGTGCTTCCTCTTGGGCGAGGACCACGACCCGGCGAGCCCGGTCGGTGAAACGTTCGAACATGTGTCGCCTTTCGGTGAAGCGGCGAATACCTGAAACCACTCTATCGGTCGGGTGGCGTACTGGGTCGACGCCCGCCGCGTCGTGACCGGCGCGCCGCGAGCGGCGACCGAGACCGGTGCCCGATCGCGGCGCCGTGTTTCCGACTCCGGTGGACAGCGCCTAGCCTGCGTCCCGTGCCCGACGCCCCGGTGACGTCCCCGCTGCTGGCCATGCCCGGCATGGATGCCGATCGGGCGCGCATCGAGGCCGCCATGCGCGCCGCCGTCGTCACGTCCGATCCGTACCTGACCGAGATCGCCTCGCACCTGATCGTCGCCGGCGGCAAACGACTCCGTCCGGTGCTGGCGCTCGTGGCGGGTCAACTCGACGGTGGCACGGCGAGCGACGACGTCGTCCAGGGCGGCGTCGCCTGCGAGCTGGTGCACCTCGGCTCGCTCTACCACGACGACGTCATGGACGAGGCCGAGACCCGGCGCGGCGTCGACACGGTCAACGCCCGATGGGGCAACCTCCAGGCGATCCTGGCCGGCGACTTCTTGTTGTCGCGGGCGTCGGAGATCGCGGCCTCGCTCGGCACCGAGGTGGCGGGGCTGCTCGCCCGCACCATCGGGTGGCTGTGCGAGGGCCAGATCGAGGAACTGCGGCACACCTACGACGTGGCACGGCCCGAAACGAGTTACCTCTCGTCGATCCACGGCAAGACCGCCTCGCTCTACGGCACCGCGGCGCGCATCGGCGGCATCGTCGCCGGGCTCGAGCGCCCGACCATCGACGCGCTCACCCGGTACGGCAACTCCTACGGCATGGTGTTCCAGATCGTCGACGACGTCCTCGACCTCACCGCCACCGCCGAGCAGCTCGGCAAGCCGGCGGGCCACGACCTCGAAGAGGGCGTGTACACCCTGCCGGTGCTGCGCACACTGCTCGCCTGCGACGCCGCCGCCGACGAGCTGCGGGCGTTGTTGGGCAGGCCGCTCGACCCCGCCGATCGCGAGGCCGCGCTGCGGCTCGTGCGGTCGAACGGCGGTATCGCGAGCGCGATCGACACCGCCCGCGACTACGTGCGGGCGGCCGTCGACGCGTGCGACGAACTCGGCCGCGGACCGGCGGTCGACGCGCTGCGCGAGGCGCCCGTCGCGCTGCTGGCCACCGTGCTCAGCGATCTGCCGGGCTGAGGGCGCCGGCCGGGGTTCACGCGTCGGGCGCGAACGGCGAGACGGCGCGGCCGATCCGGTAGATCATCTCGGCCAGTCCGGCCCGACCGGAGCGCAGTTCCCCGGTCGCCAGTCGGATGAAGGTGTCGGCCGCCGGCCGCCGCCGCGTGACCAGCCGGGCGGTGCGCAGCCACACCGCCGGGTGTCCGAGCAGCCGGTTCGACAACCGGCCGAGCTGGTAGTAGCCGCCGTAGCGTCCGGCGAGCCGGTGGGTGTAGCTCTGGAGCGCGGCCGCCGAACCGCTCGCGAGCGCCGCGTCGATCACCTCGGCGGCGATCATGCCGGTCTCGAGCGCGCTCTCGACACCGGCGCCGGTGAGCGGGTTGGCGGCCCCGACCGCGTCGCCGACGAGCAGGTAGGTCGGCCCGGCCGAGGGGCCGACCGACAGGCCGAGCGGCAGGCGCGAACCGGTCCCGGCGCCGATCGGCTCGGGGTCGAGGTGCCATCGTTCGGCCCGGTCGGCGACCACCTGCGCGACGAGATGCGCCGGGTTGACGACCTGGAACGACGGCGACGTCGACATCATCATCACGCCGACCGTCACGGTCCCGTCGCCCGAGGGCAGTATCCAGCCGTAGCCGGTGATCGGCGTGCCGGCCCGGTCCCGCAGGTCGAGCACGAGTTCGATCTCGCTGGCGGCGTGCAACGGCGAGCGGTGCACGCTGCGGTGTGCCATCGCGTACGGCCAGGTCGGGTTCCGCGAGGTGCCCAGCGCCCGCCCGAAGCGGCTGCTCGCGCCGTCGGCGACGACCGTGAAGGCGGCCCGCGCTTGGCAGGTGGTGCCGTCGGATGCCAGCACGTGGGCGCCTCTGGCGAATCCGCGGTCGATGATCGGGTCGGTCGCCTCGTGGCCGGTCAGCACCTCGGCGCCGGCGTCGGCGGCCATCTCCAGCAGTTGGCGGTCGAGGGCGTGGCGCGCCGCGATCGCCCCGACCGACCCGAAATCGGGATGGCTCGGCCACTCGGTCGCGATCGCTGCGTGCTCGGTCGCCAGCCGCACGTGTCGGACGCGGTGCAGCCCGTCGAGGCCGGCGAACTCGAGCCGTCGCAGCGCGGCGATCGAACGCGGCGTCAGCAGCACCCCGCACCCGTCGTCGCGCGGCGACGGGTCGCGCTCGACCACGACGACCCGGCGGCCGGCTCGGGCCAGGAGGATCGCGGCCGCCGCACCGCCCGGGCCGCCCCCGACGACCAACACGTCGGTGTCATCGGTCAACGCGCCGGCCGGCACACGGTTCGACGCCTCGGCCGGCCGGCCGGTGTCGTCGCTCGGGTGCGCCTTCATCGCGATGCGCCGCCCGACGGGCGTCAGCTGGACGCTGCAGAGCCGGGCACCGGTGCGTCGCCGATCGGCATCGTCGCGTCGAACCGGTCGCTGAGGGTCGCCAGGTCGCCGCCGGCCTCGAGGTCGGCGAAGATCTCCGAACCCTCCGAGCACCACGTCTCGTACTCTGCCGCGTACTCGCCCTGCGGATCGGCGCCGCCGAGCGCGTAGCGCTCGTGGCACACGACGGCGAGGATCTCGTAGTCGGTCAGGCTGCCGCCGGCCATCGACCCCTGCTGGGGCATGACGCCCAGGGCGCCGGTGACGCGTGCGCCGCCCTCACGATCGGGGTTGCCGTAGATCTCCACACCGGCGAGGTTGTAGCTCGACGTGCCGAAATACACGTAGCGGATCTGGTCCTCGATGTGCGGGAAGGTGGCCAGGATCTCCCCTTCCGAGAATGCGTAGCCGACCCCGCCGCCACCGGCGGCGCCGTGGCACGAGGCGCAGCCGCCGTACACCTCTCCGCCGAGCCCGAGGGGTCCGACGGCCTCGACGGGTGGCTGGGTGACGGCGCGGGCGTACATGAACGCCCACACCGGCAGCGCGCTCAACGCGACCATCGCCCAGAACGGCACCCGGCGACGGGCCTTGTAGGCGGCGACGACGGCGCTGTCGGGCTTGGGGGGCGGCGGGCCGACCGGGGCCGGCACAGCGGCACGGCCGGCGGGGGCTGCCGCCGCTGTGGCGCCCGCTGCGACCGCCGGTGTCGTGGCCGGTGTCGTGGCCGGTGTCGTGGCGCCGCCGTCCTCGCTACTGGCACCGGTCGCGGCGCGTCGGTCGCGGCTGCGCTTCAGTAGGTGCTCGGGGATTTCGGTCACGCTCGTCCTCTCGCCATGTGTTCGGTCACCGCTACTGGGTCACTGGTCGTCGATCCGGTCGCGGCGCTGCCCTCGGGTGGCTCGGGTGGCGTCGCGAATGCTCGAAACGATAGACGGCCCGGGCGCCCATTCCCGAATTCCTCGGTGACCGCGAGCCCGACGGTGATCACGGGCCGGACTGCACTTTTGCACAACCTCTCGCCTGCGCCAGACTCTGGACGCACTGCATGTCCGTGCTGGCTGTCTCGGTGAGGCGTCAGCGGACTACAGTGCGGCACAGCACTTCGTGCGGCAGTTCACGATCGGTCGTCCGGGCGTCCCGGCGGCGGGTTCGGCGCTCCGTGCGAACCGACGGATGACGACGAGTCGAACCACGAGCGAAAGGGCATGACGATCGCGATGATCGCCTTCAACTGGTGGAACCCCTTGGAGGGCAAGGCGGTTCCGGGTGTGAACACGGCGTTCCTGGTGTCGCTGGTCGCGGCGACCGTGCTCACCCTCGCGGCGATCCCCTACGGCAAACGCCGCCCGAAGGGAACCCCGTTCTCGTGGGGCGAGGCGATGCTGGGTTCCGTCTACGCGTTCGGCGTGATGTTCCTCTCGTTCGGGATCGTGCCCCACCAGTGGATCGACCATGCCGACAAGAACCTCGGCTGGGACCGCACCCGCATCATCTACGGACCGTTCGACATCCTCAAGCCCCAGACGCTGGGTGGCTGGAACCCGATCACCTTGCAGTACGAAGCGGTGCGCGACGTCGTGGTCGTCGTGATCCACGTCTACTTCTTCGGGTTGCTGCTGTTCATCTTCAACTGGTGGCAGAAGCGTGGCGACT
This sequence comes from Ilumatobacter sp., assembly GCA_036526035.1. Lineage (GTDB taxonomy): Bacteria > Actinomycetota > Acidimicrobiia > Acidimicrobiales > Ilumatobacteraceae > Ilumatobacter. The sequence goes on from DATCZG010000067.1 coordinate 102,850, forward strand.
CGGTCAGCACCGAGCTCGAGACGAGTTCCTATGGTCGTCCGCTGGTGAAGAAGGGCTGACCGAGCGGCTCATGATGCGAGTGTCCGAGATGCGAACGAGTAGGCCGACGCCGGCAGGCTGTCGGAACGGAGGGCGGTGACCGTGGCCAAGACCGACGCCAATCCGCCGATGATGCCGTACACCGACGAGTACACCCTCGTCGAGGTCGACGCCGACTACCTCGCCCGCGCCGTCAAGCCCAAGCAGTTCATCCACATCGACCAGACCGAATGCATCATGTGCGAGGGCTGCGTCGACATCTGCCCGTGGAAGTGCATCCACATGGTCACGCCCGATGCGGTCGTCGAGGCCGAGGGCACCGAGCAACCCGGACAGGATCCGTCCGATCACGTCATGTTCATCATCGACGACGACATCTGCACGCGGTGCGCCCTGTGCGTCGACCGTTGCCCGACCGGGGTCATCATCCTCGGCAAGGTCGGCCAGCCCAGCGCTGCCGGCGACTTCCATGCCCGTACCAACAGCCATGGCTACGGCTATGGCATGAGGCTCTGAGCGAAACACAGCGAGACATCAACCATGGCAAAGATCATCGACGACACGCCCCGGCCGACCGCCAAGGAGCGGATGCAACAAGTGGTCGACGGCGTGCAGGGCGGCCAGGTCTGGTCGAGCATCTTCCGACCGGGCTCGATCTTCCGCAAGGGATACAGCGACAGCCCCCGCAACCGCAGCTACGTCATCATGAACTCGGTGCTGTACCACCTGCACCCGGTGAAGGTGAAGCGCCACGCGGTCAAGGTCAGCTACACGCTCTGTCTCGGTGGCCTGAGCTTCTTCCTGTTCATCCTGCTCACCGTGACCGGCATCTTCTTGATGTTCTTCTACCGGCCCGAGGCCACGGCGGCGTGGGACGACATCTCCAACCTGCAGACCTCGGTCACGTTCGGCCTGATGGTGCGCAACATGCACCGGTGGGGTGCCCACCTGATGGTGCTGTCGGTGTTCTTGCACATGGCGCGGGTGTTCTACCACGGCGCCTACAAGCCACCCCGTGAGTTCAACTGGGTGATCGGCGTGATGCTGTTGAAGCTGACCCTGCTGCTGTCGTTCACCGGTTACCTGTTGCCGTGGGACCAGTTGGCCCTCTGGGCCGTGGCGGTCGGCACCAACATGATGGGGTACACGCCGGTCTTCGGTCAGGACGTCAGGTTCGTGTTGCTGGGCGGCGCCGAGATCGGCTCCGAAACCCTGCTGCGATGGTACGTGTTGCACGTGTTGTTCTTCCCCTTCGTGATCGTCATCTTCATGGCGATCCACTTCTGGCGGGTCCGTAAAGACGGCGGGATCAGCGGTCCGCTGTGATCGGAGCGATGAACCATGACTGAGATCCCCGAGCACCTCCTCAAGCGGGCCAAGGAGGCCCGCGAGAAGGCAGCCAGCGAATCGGCCGCGGCGCCCGCCGGTGACGCTGCGCCCACCGACTCGCGCATCCCCGCCCATCTGCTCGAGCGCAGCCGCGCCGCCAAGGCCAAGTCCGAAGGCGAACCCGACGGTTCCGGCGGGGGCGTCGCCGTGCAGGACAAGGTCGCGGCCGTCGTGGCGGCGGTGCCCGGTGGCGGCGGCGTGCCGGTCGGTGCCGGCCCCGGTGGGCACACCCAGCGGTTGCTGACCGTCGTCAAGTCGGGTTCGATCCAAGACGTCAAGGCGCAACCGGTCGACAAGGTGCACACGTGGCCCCACCTGCTCGCCGCCGAGTTCGTCGCGTCGCTGGCCTGCCTGGTGTTCACGTTCCTGTTCTCGATCTGGGTCAACGCCCCGTTGCTGCAGCACTCGAACCCGAACCAGACACCCAACCCGTCGAAGGCGCCGTGGTACTTCCTCGGTCTGCAGGAACTGCTCACGATGTTCCACCCGATGGTCGCCGGGGTGACCATTCCCGGCGTCGGCCTGATCGTGTTGATCTTCGCTCCCTACATCGACAAGAACCCGTCGAACAAGCCGGAGGATCGCAAGTTCGCGATCTCGCTGATGACCGTGCACCTCATGTTCTGGGCGGTGCTGGTGATGATCGGCTCGTTCTTCCGGGGTCCCGGATTCAACTTCACCCTGCCGTGGCGCGACGGCTTGTTCTTCGAGTTGTGACGTACAGGAGGCACGTTTCGTGAACGCAACTGCTGTCATCATCATCGCCATCGCGGTCGCCGTCGTGCTCGGCGCGCTGGCCTTCATGACGCTCGCCCGGCGCACCGACGTCCGCGGCGCCGGCGCCCTGAGCGCCGAGACCGTCCGCCGCGACGCGGCGGCGCGCGCCTCGAAGGCCGGCCCGGGCTCTGGCGCCCCGACCGCCGCCGAGGTCGAGTCGGCGGGGGTCGCCGCCCGTACCGGTGTCGCACTCGCCCCCGCACGAGGTGCGGCCGACCTCGCGCCGTGGGTGCCACCCGACCCCGACGCGCTCGGCGTCAGCCGGCGTCAGTTCTTCAACCGGGCGACGATCTCGCTCATGGCCGCCGGCATCGGTACGTTCTCGGCCGCCAGCTTCGTGGCCTTCCTGTGGCCCACCAAGACCGGCGGCTTCGGCGGCAAGGTGCCGATCGGACGGCTCAACGACATCAAGGCCGGCATCGTCCAGGGCGGCGGTTTCTTCTACGCACCCGAGGCCCGGGCGTGGGTCACGTCGTACCCGGCCGAGGCGCTCCCGAAGGCGGAGGGCGCGTACAAGCCGGCGGTGTTCGCCAACATGACCCAGGGCATCGTGATCACCTACCAGAAGTGCCCGCACCTCGGGTGCCGGGTGCCGCAGTGCCTGTCGAGCCAGTGGTTCGAGTGCGGCTGCCACGGCTCGCAGTACAACCGGGTCGGCGAGAAGAAGGCCGGTCCGGCACCGCGCGGCATGGACCACTTCGCGGCCGAGATCACGCCGGCCGGTGACGTCATCATCGACACGGGAACCGTCTGGCAGGGTCCCCCGATCGGTATCAACACCACCGGCCAGGAGGCCGAGGGTCCCCACTGTGTCGGAGCGGCGGAGCACTGATGATCGCACTCACCACCACGTCGATCGCCTGGTTGCTGTTCGCCGTCATCCTCGGCGGCTGGGTCGTCTACGCGTTCTTCAACCTGCGTCAGTCGCGCGACGAACTCGGTTCCGAGATCGAGCTCGCCGCCAACCGCAAGGCCTACTACGACGACGAGATCCTCGAGGGGCCACGCCTCACCCGGGTGCTCGGCATCGGTGTCGTGCTGATGGTCGTCACCGTCATCATGCTGCCGCTCTACTGGATCCTCGAGCCCGCCCGCCAGGCCGGCGCCGAGGACGCCATGGAGGAGCAGTTCATCGAGTGGGGTTCGCGGCTGTTCGCGCCCACCGCCGACGGTGGCTTCAACTGCGCCGGCTGTCACGGCGGCATGAACGGTGCCGGCGGCGAGGCGCCGTACAACCTCACCGACCCCGCCACCGGCGAGGTCACCGCCGTCAACTGGAAGGCGCCGGCGCTCAACACGATCTACTACCGGTTCTCCGAAGACGAGGTGCGGTTCATCCTGGTCTACGGCCGGCCGTTCTCGCCGATGTCGCCGTGGGGCGTCGCCGGCGGCGGCCCGATGAACGAGCAGCAGATCGACACGCTCCTCGCCTACATGCACAGCATCCAGATCGAACGTGAGGACTGCGGCGTCGGCGAGGACGACGCGAAGACCTGCCCGTCGGGGCACCTCCCCGCCGACATCCAGGCCGACATCGACACGCTCGCCAACCAGGCGGTCGCCGACGGCACCTACGCCTCCTACGGCGAGGCGCTCTACAACCTCGACCTGGCGAGCGGTGCGTTCAGCTGCGCCCGCTGCCACACCACGGGGTGGAGCTGGGGCGACCCGGGCGTCAGCGGCCAGGGTGCGTTCGGTTGGAACCTGACGGGCGGTGCGGTCAACGCCCACTTCCCGAACGAGTCCGACATGATCGAGTTCATCAAGAACGGGTCGGTCTACGGAGCCAAGTACGGGATCCAGGGCCAGGGCAGCGGCCGCATGCCCGGTTTCGGTCAGATGCTGACCGATGCCCAGATCAAGGCCATCGTCGAATACGTGCGGAGTCTGTGATGCTGTCGACCGTCCTCGCCGTCAACTGGGAGCCCGAGCTCCGCGGCATCCTCACCGTGCTGATCGGCACCGTCGTGTGGATGGGTTCGGTGTACCTCATCTTGGGCACCAACCTCGGTGCTCGGCTCGGGTTCATGATCGCCCTCACCGGTCTCGCCGGATGGCTGGCGTTGATGGGTTCGGTGTGGTGGATCTACGGCATCGGCCTCAAGGGCAGCGTGCCCGAGTGGAAGCAGGTCGACGGACGCACCGTGATCCAGCAGGTCGACCTGCTCTACGACGCCGGTGTGCTCGACCGGCCGCTCGACATCACGCCCGGTATCGACCCGGCCACGGCGTCCGCCGCGGTCGGATCGCAGCTCGAGTCGCAGGGGTGGAAACTCGTCGAGCAGTCGGCCCCCGAGTTCGGTCAGGCGGAGGCCTCCGCCGGCGTGTTCCTCGAAGAGGAGGACGCGTTCGGCCCCGGTGAGTTCAAGGTCACCGCGGTGTACGAGGTCGACCCGCCGCACGAGTCGGCGTACCCCAAGCTCGGCCCGAACGGTGAGTTCGACCAACTGGCGTTCTTCCACAAGCCGTACTACACGCTCGTCGAGGTCGCCCCGTACGAGCCGCTGCGGGTCGAGGACGGTCGCGCCCCGACCCAGCCGCGCATCGACGAGTCGCGCCAGCGCCAGTACGTGTACATGATCCGCGATCTCGGTTCGCTGCGTGAGCCGTCCGCCTACATCGCGATCGGTTCGACGATCGTGTTCTTGGGGATGTGCCTGCTGCTGCATCGCCGCGATCGGTTCGTCGCCGAGAACCTCCAGCGCAAGGCCATCGCGGCCGCCTGAGCCCATGGGTCAGTACCTGCCGCTCATCGTGCTGATGGTGCTGGCCATCGCCTTCGGTGGCCTCAGCTTCGTCGCCTCGCGTCTGTTGGCCCCGCGCCGCCCGTCGGCGGCGAAGCAGGCCCCCTACGAGTGCGGCATCGTGCCGAGCCGCGAACCGCCCGAGCGCTTCCCGGTGAGCTTCTACGTGGTGGCGATGCTGTTCATCATGTTCGACATCGAGATCATCTTCATCTACCCCTACGCCGTCGAACGCGGCGCGCTCGGCGAGTTCGGGTTCTGGGCGATCGTGGTGTTCTCGGTGGTCTTCTTCCTGACCTTCGTGTACGAGGTGGCCAGGGGTGGCCTCGAATGGGGTCCGCTGCACCGCTACCGCAACCTCGAGACCGAGGCGGCGATGGTGTCGGCGTCGCGCGACTCGTCGTCGACGATCCGGCGGGTCGGCCTCGAAGGGCGCCGCGACCTGGTGGTCGCCGGTACCGCCCCGACCGGGAACGAAGCTGGGTAGGAGGTCGCGTGGGAATCGTCGACGATCTGCTCGCTGACGGCATCGGCGGGTTGCGCCACAACGCCATCACCGCTCGCCTCGAGGACCTGATCAACTGGTCGCGTTCGCGCTCGTCGTGGCCGGCGTCGTTCGGCCTCGCCTGCTGCGCGATCGAGATGATGGCCACGGGCGCCGCCCACTACGACATCTCGCGCTTCGGCATGGAGGTCTTCCGGGCGTCGCCCCGTCAGGCCGACATCATGATCGTCGCCGGCCGGGTGAGCCAGAAGATGGCGCCCGTGCTGCGGCAGGTCTACGACCAGATGATGGAGCCGAAGTGGGTCATCTCGATGGGCGTGTGTGCCAGCTCGGGCGGCATGTTCAACAACTACGCCATCGTGCAGGGTGTCGACCAGGTCGTGCCGGTCGACGTCTACGCCCCCGGCTGCCCGCCCACCCCCGAGACCCTGATCCACGCGATCGAGACGCTGCACCAGCAGATCGAGACCGGCGAGATCCTGCGCCGGCGTGCCCAGACCGGCGCCGGCGCCGACATCCACGTCGAGGAGATCGCCGTCACCTCCACCCCCGTCCTGCTCGGATCGAAATGACATGAGCGACGCGGCGAACGGTTCCACCAGCGCGCCGGATGACGCGCCGGATGACGCGACGTCCGCCACCGTGCACGGCTGTCCGGTCACCCGCCACCACGGCCAGACGGTGCTGTACCCGTCGCGCGACCGCTACGTCGAGGTGGTCAAGGCGCTCGCCGACGAGGGGTACGCGATGTGCGCCGATCTCACCGCGGTCGACTACCTCGAGTACCTCGATCGCCCGCTGCCCGACGGCATCGGTCGGGAGCGGTTCGAGGTGGTCGTCAACCTGCTCGACATCACGCACCGGCGACGGGTGCGCCTGCGGGTGCAGGTGCCGGCCTCCGAGCCGTCGATCGCGACCCTGTTCGACGTGCATCCCGGCACCGAGGCGATGGAGCGCGAGGTGTTCGACATGTTCGGCATCGCGTTCGCCGATCATCCCGACCTGTCGCGGATCCTGATGCCCGAGGACTGGATCGGGCACCCGCTGCGCAAGGACTACGAGGTCGGCGCGATCCCCGTGCAGTTCAAGGGGGCGCACTCGTGACCACCGCGATCCGTGACGAGGGCGCGCAGGAGATGCGGCCGCGGTCCGAGCTGACCGCCCGCGAACTGCTGCGCGAGGTCGGCTCGGTGCTGCGCCTCAGCGAGGCCGAGGCCGCCAAGCTCGGCGACCTCCCCGACGATCCCGACGAAGACCAGACGATGGTCATCAACATGGGGCCCCAGCACCCCTCGACGCACGGCGTGCTGCGGCTGATGCTCGAGCTGCAGGGCGAGACCGTGCTGCGGTGCAAGCCGATCATCGGCTACCTGCACACCGGCATGGAGAAGACCGGCGAGCAGCTCACCTACATGCAGGGCGGCACCAACGTCACCCGCATGGACTACCTGAGCCCGCTCAACAACGAGTTGGTGTTCTCGATGGCCACCGAGGAGCTGCTCGGCATCTCTGGCGACATCCCCGAGCGCGCCGTGTGGATGCGGATGCTGCTCAGCGAGCTCAACCGGATGAGCAGCCACCTGCTGTTCATGGCGACCAACGGCATGGACCTCGGCGCCGTCTCGATGATGATCTACGGCTGGCGCGAGCGCGAGGAAGTGCTGCGGTTCTTCCAGAAGGTGACCGGGCTGCGGATGAACCACAACTTCATCCGTCCCGGCGGCGTCGCCGCCGACCTGCCCCCCGGCTGGCGCGACGACGTGCTGCGGCTGCTCGAGCTGATCCCCGAGCGGCTCGAGGAATACGACGTGTTGATGACCGGCCAGCCGATCTGGCGTGAGCGGCTGCAGGGGGTCGGGGTGATCACGCCCGACGAGGCGCTGGCGCTCGGGGCCACCGGCCCGATCCTGCGGTCGACCGGCGTCGCCTGGGACCTCCGCCGCGACCTGCCCTACCTGCATTACGACGAGGTCGACTTCGACGTGATCGTCGGGTCGTACGGCGATGCGTTCGACCGCTACGCGATCCGCCTCAACGAGATCCGCGAGTCGATCAGGATCGTCCACCAGATCCTCGACCGGATGCCGATCGGCGACTACCGGATCCAGAACAAGAAGATCACCCCGCCGCCGCGGGCCCGCATCGACGAGTCGATGGAGGCGCTGATCCACCACTTCAAGATCTTCACCGAGGGCTTCAAGGTGCCCGAGGGCGAGGTGTACGTGGCGATCGAGAGCCCGCGCGGCGAGATCGGGTGCTACATCGCGAGCGACGGCTCGCCCACTCCGTACCGCATGCACGTGCGCGCCCCGTCGTTCGTCAACGTGCAGTGCCTGCCGCACATGATGCGCGGCGGCCTCGTCGCCGACGCCGTCGCCGTGATCTCGTCGGTCGACCCGGTGCTCGGGGAGGTCGACCGATGAGCCGTCTGTCCGACGCCAACGTGGCGCAGGCGCGCGAGATCATCGCCCGCTACCCCAAGAAGAAGTCGGCGCTGATCCCGCTCGTGCACCTGTCGCAGCAGCAGAACGGGTACGTCACCGACGAGGCGATGCGCCACGTCGCCGAGTTGATCGACGTCACGCCCGCCGAGGTCTACGGCACCGCGTCGTTCTACGAGATGTTCCGGTTCGAACCGACCGGCAAGTACCTGATCAACATCTGCGGCACGCTGTCGTGTGCGCTGATGGGGGCCGGCGAGTTGATGCACCACGCCGAGCACGCGCTGGGCGTCAAGGCCGGCAGCACCACCGCCGACGGCCTGATCACCCTGCAGCACGCCGAGTGCCAGGCGGCGTGCACCGAGGCGCCGACGCTGCAGGTCAACTACCGGCACCGCTTCCGGGTGACCGCCGCCGACTTCGATCAGCTCGTCGACGACCTGCGCGCCGGCCGGCTCGACGGCGAGATCCCGCCCCACGGCACGCTCGGGCGCAACCGCCAGCAGATCCCCGCCGACCGGGCCGTCGGGGCGCGTCACCCCGACGACGTCACGACCTCCCCGGCGTGGATCGACGTCGTCCCGGCGGGTGGTGAGTGATGGGCGCAGCAGGCAGCTACCCGTGGGCCGCCGGGTACTTCGACGACGGGGACCGTCCCCTCGTCGTCACGTCGCGGTTCTCGTTCGAAGACTCCTTCACGCTCGAGCGCTACCTCGCGACCGGCGGCTACCAGGGCCTGCGCAAGGCGCTCGAGTCGGCGCCCGCCGACGTCGCCGACGAGGTGCGCAAGTCGACGTTGCTCGGGCGCGGCGGCGCCGCCTTCCCGGCCGGGGTGAAGTGGGGGTTCACGCCAGCCGGGGTGTGGCCGCGCTACCTCGTGGTCAACGGTGACGAGAGCGAGCCGGGCACCTACAAGGACCGCCTGCTGATGGAGCGCGACCCCCACCAGCTGATCGAGGGGTGCCTGATCGCCTGCTACGCGGCGGGGCTTTCGCAGTGCTTTCTGTACGTGCGCGGCGAGATGGCCCTGGCCCACGAGCGCCTCGCCCTGGCGCTCGACGAGGCCTATGCGGCCGGCTACGTCGGCAAGCAGATCCTCGGCACCAACTTCGGCGTCGACATCGTGTTGCACTGCGGTGCCGGTGCCTACGTGGTCGGTGAGGAGACGGCGCTGATCGAGTCGCTCGAGGGCGAGCGTGGCATGCCCCGGCTGAAGCCGCCCTACTTCCCGGCGGCGATCGGCCTGTACGGCATGCCGACGATCGTCAACAACGTCGAGACGCTGGCGAACCTGCCGTTCATCGCCGAGCACGGGTCGGCCGCCTACACGGCGATCGGCACCGAGACCTCGCCGGGCACCCGGATGATCGCGGTGTCTGGCCACGTGCGCCGGCCCGGCGTGTACGAGATCGTCAACGGGTCGACCACGTTCCGCGACCTGATCTACGGCGACGACTTCGCGCAGGGCATCCGCGACGGCAACGAGCTCAAGGCGTTCGTGCCCGGCGGCGGCTCGGCCCCGTGGTTCGTCGCCGACCAGCTCGACATCCCCTTCGAGGGGCGCGCCGCCAGCGGCGCCGGGTCGATGCTGGGCTCGGGTGCGGTGATGGTGATGGATCACACCACCGACATCCCCGCCGCGGCGCTGACGCTGGTCAAGTTCTACGCCCACGAGTCGTGCGGCAAGTGCGTGCCGTGCCGCGAGGGCGGCACCTGGTTGTACCGGATCCTCGAGCGGATCGTCGCCGGCGACGGCAGCGACGCCGACCTCGACACGATCCGGCAGGTCGGCGAGTCGATCTGCCCCGGCGACATGCCACACGCCGCCAGCGAGCGGCTCGGCCTCGAGGCCGTGCCGTTCCCCTACAAGATGACCACCATCTGCTTCGTCGGGCCGTCGGCGTACGTGCCGGTGCACTCGGCGATGACCCTGTTCCCCGAGGAGTTCGCGGCGCTCGTCACCACCCGCCCGACGCGCCCGACGATCCCGGTGACCGCCGTCGGGGTGGGGGACGACCGATGAGCGAGGACACCGCCGTGAACCCCGACGAGGCCGTCGCGACGCCGGCCGAACCCGACCCGAACGCGGTCGCGATCGTGCTCAACGGCCGTGCCGTCACGGCCCGCGCCGGCGAGTCGGTGATCGCCGCCGCCGACCGCCACGGCGAGTACATCCCGCGCTTTTGCCATCACCCGCGGATGAGCCCGGTCGGGATGTGCCGCCAGTGCCTGGTCGAGATCGACACCGGCCGTGGGCCGATGCTGCAGCCATCGTGCATGATCACGGTCGCGCCGGGCATGCAGGTCGAGACCGGGTCGCCGGCCGCCAAGCGGGCCCAGGAGGGCATGATCGAGCTGCTGCTCGCCAACCACCCGCTCGACTGCCCGGTGTGCGACAAGGGCGGTGAGTGCCCGCTGCAGGACCAGGCGTTCAGCCACGGCCCCGGCGAGAGCCGCTTCGTCGAGGAGAAGCGCCACTACGAGAAGCCGATCCCGCTCAGCGATCACGTCCTGCTCGACCGCGAGCGGTGCATCCTGTGCGACCGTTGCACCCGCTTCTCCGACGAGGTCGCCGGCGATCGGCTGATCCGCTTCATCGACCGCGGCAACGCCACCCAGGTCGCCACGTTCCCCGACGAGCCGTTCGCGTCGTACTTCGCCGGCAACACCGTGCAGATCTGCCCGGTCGGCGCGCTCACCGCCAAGCCCTACCGCTTCAAGGCCCGCCCGTGGGACCTCGACGAGGTCGAGTCGACCTGCACCACCTGCTCGGTCGGATGCCGCATCTCGGTGCACTCGAGTCGCGACCAGCTGTTGCGGTTCCAGGGGGTCGACACCGGGGTCGACAGCCAGTCGGTCAACTGGGGTTGGATGTGCGACCGCGGACGGTTCAACTTCGAGGCGGTCGGCAGCGACCTGCGCCTCGGCGCACCGCTCGTGCGCACCGACGCCGGCCTCGCCGAGACGTCGTGGAGCGCGGCGATGGCGTTGGCCGGCGAGATGCTCGCCGGCGCCGCGACGGTGGCGCTGCTCGGCGGGGCGCGCAGCACGAACGAAGGGGCGTTCGCCTGGGCCCGTCTCGCCGACGCGCTCGGGGTGTCGTACCGCGACGCCCAACTCGGCGACGGGTTGCCGGTCGAGGTGCTCGGGTTGCCGCGCGCCACGATCGACGAGGCGGCGGCGGCGACGACGGTGGTGCTCGTCGGGCCCGACCTGAAAGAGGAGTTGCCGGTGCTGCACCTGCGGCTCCGCGACGCGGCCACGAAGGGGCACACCCGGATCATCGAGTTCTCGTCGCAGGTCACCGGCATCACGGGCGACGCCTGGCGCAGCATCCGCCACGCGCCGGGCATGGCGCCGACCGAGATCGCGAAGGCGATGCGCGACCCCGAGATCGTCGCCCAGATCGCCTCGGGCCCGACCGTGGTGGTCGCCGGCCGCAGCAACCTGGCGGTCTCCGAGGCGACCGCCCTGGCCGCCGTCCGGGCCGTGCTGGCCGCCGTGCCCGACGCCAAGGTGCTGCCCGCGCTGCGTCGCGGCAACGTCGTGGGCGCGCTGCAGCTCGGTCTGGCGCCCGCCGACGCCGAGCACTCGGCGCTCGCCATGCTGCGCGCCGCCGCCGCGGGCCGCGTCGACGTGTTGGTGCTGCTCGGCTCGGACCCGATCGCCGACTGCCCCGACGCCGACCTCGCCCGCCGCGCGCTCGCCGGGGCGAGGCGGGTGATCTCGGTCGACACGTTCCCCTCCGAGTCGGCCCAGCAGGCCGACTTGGTGCTCCCGGCGGCCGCCTTCGGCGAGCAGCGCGGCACGACCACCAACCTCGAAGGGCGTGTCACCCGGGTCGAACAGAAGGTCACGGTCGCCGGCACGGCGCGGCCCGACTGGATGATCGCCGTCGAGCTCGCCCTCGTGCTCGGCCACGACCTCGGGGTCGACTCGGTCGATGCGGTCACCGCCGCGATCTCGCGCACCGTCGCGGCCTACGCCGGGGCCACCCCCGACGCCGTCGACTCGGCCGACGGTGCGCTGGCGATCGCCGCCACGGCCCCGCTCCCCGAGGCGCCCGCGTTCGAGCCGCAGCCGAGCAGCTACGACTACCGGCTGGTGGTCAGCCGCAAGCTGTACGACCGGGCCGTCGCCACGGCGATGTCGCCCTCGCTGGCGAAGCTGCCGATCGGCGCCGGCGCCCACCTGCACCCGCTCGACCTCGACCGGATCGGCGAGTCGGAGGGGGTCGAGGTGAAGCTGATCAGCGCCTCGGGTTCGGTGGTGCTGCCGCTGGTCGCCGACGTCACCGTCCAGCGGGGCACGATCTGGGCGCCGTTCAACCAGGCGGGCGCCGACATCACCGACATCGTCGACAGCGGCGCGGCCGTCACCGACGTCCGGATCGAGCGGTTGTCGTGAGCACCGCGCTGTTCGCCGCCGATCCGCTGCTCGACACCGGCGACTGGTGGTGGCAGGTGCTCGCGTTCGTCGCCGTGAAGGTGTTGGCGATCTTCGTGATCGGCCTGATCGGCACGATGCTGATGGTCTGGTTCGAGCGCAAGATCGTGTCGGGCATGCAGAACCGGATCGGACCCAACAAGGCCGGGCCGTTCGGGTTGCTGCAGACCCTGGCCGACGGCACCAAGTTGTTCTTCAAGGAGGACCTGCTGCCCGAGCAGGCCGACAAGTGGGTGTTCCGGCTGGCCCCGTTCCTGTCGTTCGTCCCGGCGTTCCTGCTGTGGTCGGTGATCCCGCTCGGAGGCGACTTCACCGACGGCCGTGACGGCACCGTCACCTTGTGGGGCTACACGACCCGCGTCCAGCTGATCGATCCGCCGATCGGCATCCTGGTCGTGCTGGCGCTCAGCTCGATCGGCGTCTACGGCATCATGCTCGCCGGTTGGGCGTCGGGCTCGAAGTACCCGCTGCTCGGCTCGGTCAGGGCCACGGCCCAGATGATCTCGTACGAGGCCGCGCTCGGGCTCAGCCTCGGGGCGGTGCTGCTGATGTCGGGCACGCTGTCGACGTCGGGCATCGTCGCCGGCCAGGACGGGTTGGCCAACTGGAACATCGTCGCCACCGGCTTCATCCCGTTCCTGATCTTCCTGGTCGCGATGACCGCCGAGCTCAACCGGCCGCCGTTCGACCTCGTCGAGGCCGAGCAGGAGCTGGTCGGCGGGTTCAACACCGAGTACTCCTCGATCCGCTTCGCGTTGTTCTTCCTCGCCGAGTTCATGAACGTCATCACGATGAGCGCGATCATGGTCACGTTGTTCCTGGGCGGCCCACAGCCGCTGCAGATCGGCGCCCTCGACGTGTTCGGTTGGGCGGGCCCGCTCGGCGGAACGCTGTGGGTGATCCTCAAGACGCTCGCGTTCTTGTACCTCTACGTCTGGTTCCGGGCCACGCTGCCGCGGCTGCGCTACGACCAGTTGATGGACTTCGGCTGGAAGCTGCTGATCCCGGTGGCGCTCGGCTGGTTCCTGGTGCTCGCCGCCCTGCAGACCACCCGCGACCGCCACGACGGGCTGGCACCGGTGTTGCTCACCGCGGTGATCGCCGTCGGGGTCGTGTCCCTGGGGTACGTGCTGTTCAGCGCGGCGCTGTCGGTGAGCCGCCGCAACCGCGAGCGTGAGGGGACGGCGTACTGATGGGTTACCTCGACGGGTTCGCGATCACCATCCGCCAGCACCGGCTGTTCGGCGGCAAGCAGGTCACCACCGAGTACTCGGGCGGCCGCGCCGCCAAGAAGCGCGGCCGCGCCAACGACCCGACCGTCGCCGACGACACCAAGATCCCCAAGCCCGAACGCCTCCACGGCCGCCACGCCCTCAACCGCTACGAGGACGGCATGGAGAAGTGCATCGGGTGCGAGCTGTGCGCCGGCGTGTGCCCGGCGAAGTGCATCTACGTGCGCGGTGCCGACAACGACCCCGAGCAGCCGACGTCGCCGGGTGAACGGTTCGGCTTCGTGTACGAGATCAACTACCTGCGCTGCATCCACTGCGACCTGTGCGTCGAAGCCTGCCCGACCGAGGCGATCACCGAGACGAAGCTGTTCGAGTTCAGCTTCACCAACCGCCAGGACGCGATCTACACCAAGCGCGAACTGCTGGTCGACGACGAGGGGCGGCCCCAGCGGCTGCCCTGGGAGGACTGGCGCGACGGCGAGGACCAGTTCACCTCGGGTTGGATGCGGGCGACGTCGCCCTCGGGCGACGCGACGTTCCGCGGCGTCGTCGGCTGGAGCAACGAGCTCGGCCACGGCGAACGCGCCCCCGAGCCGCCGCAGCAGGAGACCGATCGCTGATGGAGCTGATCGTCTTCGTCCTCGCCTCCGCGATGGTGCTCGCCGGGGCGCTCGGCGTGGTCCTGCGCCCGAACCCGGTGCACGCCGCGTTGTCGCTGGTGCTCACCCTCTTCGGCGTCGCCGTGCACTTCGTCGCGCTCGAGGCGCACTTCCTCGCCGCCGTGCAGGTGATCGTGTACGCCGGGGCGATCGTCGTGCTGTTCTTGTTCGTGATCATGCTGCTCGGCGTCGACAAGGCCGAAGACCTCTCGATCGAACCGTTCGGTGTCCAGCGGCCGCTGGCGCTGGTGGTCGGACTCGGCGTGTCGGGGCTGGTGATCGCAGCGATCGTGCGGGCCCGCGACACGATCGTCGAACGGCAGGCGCTCGACGCCGGCGGTGACGAGAACATCCGGGCGCTCGCCCGCAACCTGTTCAGCGACCACGTGTTCGCCTTCGAGTTCACCTCGGTCCTGCTGATCGTCGCCGTCGTCGGCACCGTCCTGCTCACCCGCAAGGACCCCAAGGACAGCCGATGACCGCCGCCGTGTTCGCCGCGGTGGTGCCCACCACCACCTACTACTTGGTGCTCGGCGCGGTGTTGTTCGGCATCGGCGCGGTGGGGCTGCTGGTGCGGCGCAACCCGCTCGTGATGTTCATGTGCATCGAGCTGATGCTCAACGCCGTCAACTTGACGTTCGCCGCGTTGGCGGTGCGCTTCGGCGACATCGACGGCCAGACCGCGGTGTTCTTCGTGCTCGTCGTCGCCGCCGCCGAGGTGGTGGTCGGCCTCGGCATCATCATCTCCATCCTTCGCCGCCGGCCCGGCGCCACCGCCGACGACCTCGCGGAGCTCAAGGGGTAGCCGGTGCTCGACGTCATCTGGTTGATCCCCGCGTTCCCGCTCGTCGGGTTCCTGCTGTTGCTGGTGTTCGGTCGCCGGCTCGGCGAGCCGCGCAGCGGTCACCTCGCGACCGCGATGGTGTTCGCGTCGTTCGTCGTCTCGGTCGGCGCCTACTTCGACCTGCTGTCGATGGACGCCCACGACCGGGCCCACGTCGAGACGCTGTTCTCGTGGGTACCGGTGAGTTCGCTCCAGGTCGACATGGCCTTCCTCGCCGACCCGCTGTCGATCACGATGTGCCTGTTCGTCACCGGCGTCGCGTTCTTGATCCACCTGTTCGCGATCGGGTACATGCACGGCGACCCCAAGTTCTCGAAGTTCTTCTTGTACCTCAACTTGTTCGTGCTGTCGATGACGCTGCTGGTGCTCGGCGAGAACCTGCTGGTCACGTTCCTCGGTTGGGAAGGCGTCGGCACCTGTTCGTACTTCTTGATCTCGTTCTGGCACCGGCGCGAATCGGCGGCCACCGCCGGCAAGAAGGCGTTCGTCACCAACCGCGTCGGCGACTGGGGCTTCATGCTGGCGATGTTCCTCGGCTTCGAGGCGGTCGGCTCGGTCGGCTACGACGCCCTCAACGGCGCGGCCGAGGGCGGGGCGCTGGCCACCTCGACCGCCACGGCGATCGCGCTGTTGTTGTTCGTCGGTGCGGTCGGCAAGTCGGCCCAGCTGCCGTTGTACCTCTGGCTCCCCGACGCGATGGAGGGCCCGACGCCGGTCTCGGCGCTGATCCACGCCGCCACGATGGTGACCGCCGGGGTGTTCCTGATGACCCGCATGAACCCGATGCTGGCGGCGGCGGCGCCCGAGGCCTCGACGATCATCGCCGTGGTGGGTGCGCTCACGGCGCTGTTCGCGGCCACGATCGCGGTCGCCCAGACCGACATCAAGAAGGTGCTCGCCTACTCGACGGTGAGCCAGCTCGGCTACATGTTCCTGGCGGTCGGTTCGGGTGCCTTCGTGGCGGCGATCTTCCACATGGTCACCCACGCCTTCTTCAAGGCCCTGATGTTCCTCGGCTCGGGCTCGGTGATCCACGGGATGCACGACGAGCAGGACATGCGCAAGATGGGCGCCCTGCACAAGCTGATGCCGGTCACCGCCGGCACGTTCATCGTCGGCTGGTTGGCGATCGCCGGCGTCCCGCCGTTCGCCGGGTTCTGGTCGAAAGACGAGATCTTGCTGTTCACCTTGGCCAAAGGTGGCGCCTGGGGCCCGATCCTCTACGTGGTCGGTCTCGTCACCGCCGTGTTGACGGCGTTCTACATGACCCGCCAGGTGATCATGGTGTTCTTCGGCGAGGCGAAATGGCAGAGCCACGCCAATCCCGACGAGGCGCCCGAGGGCGACGAGCAGCTCACGCACGGGGCCCACGGCGAATACAAGCCGCACGAGTCGTCCCCGATCATGCTGCTGCCGCTCGTGGTGCTGGCCGGCCTGGCGGCCGTCGGCGGTGTGATCCAGCTCCCGTCGTTCGGGTTCATCCCGTCGGGCTGGCAGCACAAGCTCGAGAGCTGGCTCGAGCCCGTGGTCGAGGCCGGCGAGGCCCACATCACCGGCACCGGGGCCTACGACAACAAGGGCCTGCTCGCCGTGCTGGCGATCCTGTGCGCGGCGGCCGGCATCGGCGCCGCAACGGCGATCTACGCCAAACAGCTCGCCAAACCCGTCGAGCCCGAGCTGCTCGCCGAGGGTTGGAGGTACGACGCCGCGGTGAGCCGCTTCATGGGCGGGCCGGGACGCCGGATGTTCGACGCCGTCGCCTGGTTCGACCGTCGCATCGTCGACGGTGCCGTCCACGGCGTGGCCCGGCTGGTGCAGGGTGCCGGCGTCGAGGCCCGCAAGGGCCAGACCGGCAACCTGCGCAACTACGCCTCGATCATCGGGATCGGCGTCGTGGCGCTGCTGGCCTGGTTCGTGATCGGCCGGGGGGTGCTGTGATGCACGAGAGCGCCCTCGCCTTCCCGATCTTGTCGATGCTGGTGTTCGTGCCGGTCGCCGGCGCGTTGGCGATCACGTTGCTGTCGAAGCGGCGGCCCGAGTACACCAAGCTCGTCGCCGCGATCTCGTCGGTCGCCACCGGCGCCATGAGCGTGTGGCTGGTCGCCGAGTTCGACCAGGCCGACAGCGGGTTCCAGTTCGTGTCGCAGCACGCCTGGATCGAACAGTGGGGCATCTCGTGGCACCTCGGCGTCGACGGTGTCTCGTTGTTCCTCGTCCTGCTCACCGGCGTGCTGTTCCCGCTGGCGATCCTCGGCATCGATCCGCACAACGACGATCCGGCCCGCGACAAGCCCTACTTCGCCTGGCTGCTGCTGCTCGAGGCCGGGGTGATGGGTTCGTTCATCAGCCTCGACCTGTTCTTGTTCTTCGTGTTCTTCGAGATCGTGCTCGTCCCGATGTACTTCCTGATCGGTGGCTGGGGCTACGAGGGCCGTGTGCAGGCGGCCACCAAGTTCTTCCTGTACACGATGGTCGGCTCGGCGTTCATGCTGGTGTCGATCATGGCGACGGTGTTCATCGCCAGCCGCAACGGGCTCGGTCGCGTCACGTTCGACCTCGTCGAGATCGCCGAGCAGGCCGACTTCGCGGCGTCGACGGGGCGCTGGCTGTTCTTCGGGTTCGCCGTGGCGTTCGCCGTGAAGGTGCCGATCTTCCCGTTGCACACCTGGTTGCCCGACGCCCACACGCAGGCGCCGACCGCCGGCTCGGTCGTGCTGGCCGGCGTGATGCTGAAGCTCGGCACCTACGGCCTGTTGCGTTTCGGGCTCTACCTGTTCCCCGAGGCGGCGCTGTGGAGCCGGCACCTGTGGCTGACGCTGGCGGTGATCGGCATCATCTACGGCGCGATCGCCGCCACGATGCAGAAGGACCTCAAGCGCCTGGTCGCCTTCTCGTCGGTCGCCCACCTCGGCTTCATCGTGTTGGGCGTGTTCGCGGTCACCTCGCAGGCGCTCACCGGCGCCGTGATGCAGATGGTCAACCACGGCGTCTCCACCGGCGCGCTGTTCCTGCTCGTCGGGATGATCTACGAGCGTCGCCACACCCGACAGATCGCCGAGCTGAAGGGCATCCAGTCGGTCGCACCGGTGTTCGCGGCGGCGTTCACGGTGGTGATGCTGTCGTCGATCGGTGTGCCGGGCCTCAACGGGTTCGTCGGCGAGTACCTCATCTTGATCGGCGCCTTCTTGTCGGCGCGCTGGTACGTGGTGGTCGCCGCGACCGGCGTGATCCTGGCCGCCCTGTACCTGCTGTGGGCCTACCAGCGGGTGTTCCACGGTGAACCCGACGACGACAACCGGTCGTTCGCCGAGCTGAAGCTCAAAGAAGCCATGGTGTTGCTGCCCTTCATCGGGGTGATCGTGTTCACCGGCGTCTACCCCAAGCCGATGCTCGACCGCATCGAACCGGCGATCGGCGCGCTGATCGCCCATGTCGAGGAACGCACCGGCCACGAGTCGCCGCGGCCCGCGGTGGTCGAGCACGCACCCGAGGAGCACGGCGAATGATGTTCGGCCAATCCGACTTCTCGGCTCCCGGCGTCGAGTGGTTCCACCTCAGCCCGGTGATCGCGCTCGTCGCCGGGGCACTGGTGCTGCTGGTCGTCGGGGCGATGACGCCGCGCTGGCCGCGCGGCGGCTACGCCTACCTCACGGTGCTCACCTCGCTGGTCGCCGGCGCGCTGGCGATGTTCCAGTGGGACGCCGTCACCGACGACGGGGTGGCGACCCTGGTCGGCGGGGCGCTGGCGTTCGACACGTTCGCCCAGCTGGTGACGATCACGATCTGCGCCGCCACCGCGCTGGTCGCGCTGGTGAGCGACGACGAGCTGCGGCGGGCGGGCCGCGACGGCCCCGAGGTGTACGCCCTGCTGCTGGTCGCCGCCGTCGGCGGCATCGTGATGGGCTCGGCGAACGACCTGATCCTGATGTTCCTCGGGCTCGAGACGTTGTCGCTCGCCCTGTACGTGCTGGCGGCGTCCGACCGGGGCCGCCCGGCCAGCCAGGAGGCCGGCCTCAAGTACTTCGTGCTCGGCGGCTTCGCCTCGGCGTTCTTCCTGTACGGCATCGCGCTCGTGTACGGCGGCACCCAGTCGACCAACATCGGCGAGATCATCGCCTCGTTCCAGGGCTCGTTGCTGATCGGCGGCAAAGACACCATGGTGCTGGCGGGCATCGCGCTGCTGCTCGTCGGGCTGGGCTTCAAGGTGGCCGCCGTCCCGTTCCACACCTGGACCCCCGACGTGTACCAGGGGGCGCCCACCAACGTCACCGCGTTCATGGCGTCGGTCGGCAAGGCGGCGGCGTTCGCCGCGCTGCTGCGGGTGCTCGTGATCGCCCTGCCGTTCCATCGCGACGACTGGCGGCCCGCGATCTGGGTGCTGGCGGTGCTGTCGCTGGTGATCGGCTCGGTGCTGGCGATCGTGCAGGCCGACGTCAAGCGGATGCTGGCCTACTCGTCGATCAGCCACGCCGGGTTCATCCTCGTCGGGGTCGAAGCGGCCGGCCACACCGCCGGCGAGCCGGTGGCCGGCGACGGCATGCCGAGCGTGCTGACCTACCTGCTGCTCTACTCGGTGCTCACCGTCGGCTCGTTCGCGGTGGTCGCGCTCGTCGCCCGCAGCAACGGCGGCGACACGTCGCTCGACGCGTTCCGGGGCCTCGCCGGGCGGCGTCCCGTGCTCGCGCTCGCCCTCACCGTGTTCCTGCTGGCCCAGGCCGGGGTGCCGCTCACGTCCGGCTTCGTCGCCAAGTGGGGGGTCATCCAGGCCGCCGTCGAACAGCGCAGCTATGCGATCGCGATCATCGCGATGGTCGCCGCCGTGATCGCCGCGTTCCTCTACCTGCGGATCATGGTCAGCACGTGGCTCGAGGCCGGGTCCGAGGCCACCGCCGTCGAGGCCGTGCCGTTCTCGACCGGTCTCGCGATCGCCGCCGCCGCCGGGTTCACGCTGCTGGTCGGGGTGTGGCCGGGGTGGTTGCTCGACGCCGCCGCCACGGTCACCACCTACGCCCGCTGAGCCGCCCGGCGCCGACGCTCAGTCGACCACCGACGGGTCGGGCACCCTGGCGCGCAGCGTCCAGTTGAACGTCTTCCAGCCCTGATCGGGAACGGCGAGCGTGGCGGCGATGCGGGCTGCGTCGCGGTCGCTGATCGGCTGCGGCCGCGGCGCCTTGCAGTGCACCTCGGCGACCCGTTCGGCCATCAGGTACCAGCCCATCGCCTCGTCGATGCTGGCGGCGACGGTGAGCAGGCCGTGATTGCGCAAGATCACCAGGCGTGCCTCGCCGAGCGCGTCGGCGATGCGCTTGCCGCCGTCGAGGCCCTGGATGTCGACTTCGCCGTCGTCGAAGACGGTGTGGGAGCGATGGAACACCGTCGCCTCCTGGCAGATCATCGAGAACGGCTCGGCGCACGCCGACCACGGGGTGCCGTACGGCGTGTGGGTGTGCACCGCGCTCACGATGTCGGGGCGGGCCTCGTGCACCGGCCAGTGGATGTAGTACGCGGCCGGGTTGATCTCGCCGTCGCCGGCGACGAGCGATCCGTCGGGGCCGACCAGCACCAGGTCGGCGACCGTGGCCTGCCCGAACGGCACGCCGTAGCGCAGCAGCCAGAAGCAGTCGGTGCGTTCGGGGTCGCGCGCCGAGATGTGGCCGTCACCTTGTTCACCCCAGTGCAGCGCGCCGAACAGCCGGTAGGCGAGCGCCAGCCGCCGTTTGCGGTGCACGCGTACCGCGGCGGGATCGGACGAGATCGGTTCGTCGCCGGCGAGCGAGAGCGGCGCATGCTGGTCCACGAGGCGTGAGCGTAGGCGTCGGGTCCACCGTTACCATGATCGGCCATGCGCCCGGCCACCAACACCGCAGCCCGCTGGTGCGTCGGTGTGCTGATGTCGGTGGCGATCGCCGCGTCGGGCGCGGCGTCGGTGTCGGCGCAGGTCGCTCTCGACTACTCGGTGCCGACCGACGGGGCGTCGGTCGGCGGTCCGATCCCCGAGGTCACGGTGGCGTTCACCGAGCCGGTGAGGCTGATCGGGAGCGGGTTCGAGGCGCTCGACCCGCAGAACAACCTGTTGCGACCCTTCGCCGTGACCGACGACGACATGGTCTTCCGGTTGCAGTTCGACCCGCCGCTGGGCGGCGGGGTGGTCGGCATCCGGTACTCGGTGCTCGCCGGTGGCGGGTACACGCTGAACGGCGCTTTCTCGTTCACGGTGAACGCCGCCGCCCCCACCACGACCGTGCCCGCCACCAACGTGCCCGTCACGAACCCGGCCGTCGCGACGTCGGCCGGCGCCGAGTCGCCGCCGCTGACGAGCCCGGCCCCGGTCACCGCGGCACCGGCGGTCACCGAGGCGCCGCTCGTCGTCGCCGGGGCCGCCCCGGCCTCGACCGGCGCCCCCGCCCCGGCCGCGAGCCCTGCCGACGGCGGATCGAACCGCACCACGACGCTGCTCGTCTGCCTGGTGATCGTGGTGCTGTCGGGCGGGTTCCTGCTCGTGCGGCCGCGCCCGTGAGGGCGGGTCGGTTCCCCGCGTCCGCCCCGCCCGCCGCTGTCCGTGCCGCAGGCGCGGCGTTCAGTCCCTGCTGCGCAGCTCTTTGATGCGTTGCTGCAGGAACTCGTAGGCGGTGCGGCCCTGTGCCAGCACGACGTCGTCGGCGGGATGCAGGAACAGCGGCAGCGCCATCCGCGCCCGGCGCGCCGCCTCACCGGTCGGGTTGACCACCCGATGGGTGGTGGCGGGGTAGTAGCCGCCGGTCGCCAGGTCGAGCATCTCGCCGGCGTTGATCGCGAGCGAACCGGGGTCGCACGGCACCGGGTACCACGTGCCGTCGGCACCCAACAGTTCGAGCCCCGGCTCGTCGCTCGCCGGCAGCACCGTGAGCAGGTTGATGTCCTCGTGGGCGGCAGCGCGCACCGCACCCGCGGGGATCTCGTCGGGCAGCGGCGGGTAACGCAGCACGCGCAGCAGCGAGCGCCGACTGCCCTGCATCATCTTCGACAACGGGATCGACAGCCGGGCCACCACCTCCGGCGGCGTGTTGGCCTCGACCCAGCCGAGCAACTCGAGCGCCAACTCGCTCGCCATCGTGCGGAACTCGAGCGCCGCGTCGCTGACCTCGCTCGGGAACACCGACCAGTCGTAGACGTGGAAGAACTCCTTGAGGTCGGGCGTCGAATGGCCCTTCGCCGTCTCGCTGCGGTCGGCGGGGAACCATCCGACCTGACCGGTCGGGTCGGAGGCGTAGCGCTCGACGGCGGGCGAGTCGAACAACGCCGCCCACTCGCGGTAGATCTGCTGCACGGTCGACCACGGCAGCGGGTGGTTGACGAGGACCGCGAACCCGGTGCTGCGCAGGCTCTCGGTGAAGCGTTCGGGCGCATCGGGGGCGGTGTAGTCGACGACGGCGACGTCCATGCCCCCACGCTAGGGGCCCGGTGGCGTGAGCGGAACGCCGGCCGGGGCCCGGCGGTCAGACGGTGGAGAGGGTTCGTTCGCGGCGCTCGGTGAGGCGCTGTGCGACGCGGGCGCTCTTGGCCATCCGGGCCATGAGGCGCTCGCGCGCCTGCTCGCCCTCGGCCGAGAGGCCCGAGATGTGTTCGACGTCCCACACCCGCTGCACGACCGGCACCAGGATCTGCTCGTGATGCACGGCGAGGTCGTAGATGCCGGCCGCGGCGATGCGCTTGGCGTGCTCGATGAAGCCGGGGATCCCGACACCGGGCATCGCGAACGACGTGACCTGACGCTCCATCGCGATCACCATGCCGTCGGGGTCGAGCTCGATCGCTGCCGCCGCCAGGTCGCGGTAGAACAGCTGGTGCAGGTTCTCGTCGCCGGCGACGCGCATCATCACCTCGTAGCCGACCGGGTCGCCCATCATCTTGCCGGTGGCACGGTGGGCGATACGGGTGGCGAGTTCCTGCAGGGCGAGGTACACGAAGCCCTCCTGCAGCGTGTCGGGCGCCGGGGTGACGCCACCCGACACCTGCGCCATGCGCGACCGCTCGAGCTGGCGCGGGTCGATCGCCCGGGTCGCCATCAGATAGCCGTAGATGGCCATCGAGTGGCGGCCCTCCTCGGCGGTCCAGCGCCGCACCCAGGTGCCCCAGGGGCCGTCGCTGCCGAACAGTTGCTCGACGGTGCGGAAGTAATACGGCAGGTTGTCCTCGGTCAACAGGTTGACCAGCAACGACGATCGCACCGCGTCGTCGATGGTGTGCCCACCGAGGTCGGCGTCGGCTGGGGTCCATTCCTCGCCGACGACCGGGTCCCTGCCGCGACCGTAGGGCACGTACTCGTGCGGGAACCACTCTTTCGACGTCGTCAGGTGGCGTTCGAGCAGCTGCTCGACGGTGGGTTCGAGTTCGTTGAGCACATGTGAGGCTTCGAGCACCACCACACCGTATCGCCCTACCGACCGGTAGGTAGCTCAGCCGGGAAGATTTCTTGGCGGCGCACATGCGACCGGTCGCGTCGGGCGGTCGCACCGCGGCGCGACCACGGGGCGGCGTCGACGGGTGTCGGGCGCGTTGGCTACGTTGCCTCCGTGGCCGCGCCCCGTCCGACGACCCCACTCGTGGTGCCGACCGTCGACCTCGCACCGTGGTGGGACGGCGATCCGGCCGCCCGCGTCGAGGTCGCAGCGGCGTTCGACGACGCCGCGCGCCGGGTCGGCTTCGTGCAACTCGTCGGCCACCGCATCCCCTCGGCGGTGATCGACGCCATGCGCCGGGCGAGCGACTCGTTCTTCGCCCTGCCGCTCGAGCAGAAGCTGCGGTGCCGGCCGGCCGACATCGGGGTGAACCGCGGGTACGCCCCCTCGGGCAGTGAGGCGCTCGCCTACAGCATCGGCGACGAGACGCCCCCCGATCTGTTCGAGGCGTTCAACATGGGCGAGGACGCCGTCGACGTCGACGACCCGTTCTATGCGGCCGAACGCCACCGCCTGTTCGCGGCGAACATCTGGCCCGACGAGCTGCCCGCCCTGCGACCGGCGATGGTCGCCTACTTCGCGCAGGCGCGCCGGGTGGCGTTGACGCTGACCGAGGTCTTCGCGCCGGCGCTCGGGCTGCCCGACGGATGGTTCCGCCCCTTCGTCGAGCGCTCGACCACGACCCTGCGCACGATCAACTACCAGCGGAGGGCGGGTGACGCCGACGCGCTGGCGGCGCAGCAGGCGATGGGGGCCCACACCGACTACGGCGTGGTCACGGTGCTGTGGGCCGACCGCACCCCCGGGCTCGAGATCCTCGGACCCGACGGTGCCTGGCACCCCGTGGCGCCCGATCCGGGTGCGCTGCTCGTGAACCTCGGCGACCTCACCGCCGAGTGGACCAACGACCGGTGGCGGTCGACGCTGCACCGCGTCGTGCCGATGACGCAGCTCGGGCGCCGCCGCAGCACGGCGTTCTTCCTCGACGCGAACTGGGACGCGGTGATCGAGTGCGTGCCCACCTGCACCGACGCAGAGCATCCGCCGAGGTATCCGCCGGTCGTCGCCGGCGACCATCTGTTGGCGAAGTTGATGGGTCCGCGCACGCTGCGACCGAGCGTCGCCGTCGACACCGCCGCCGACCGACGCGGGCGATCACCGGCGGCCCCGGGCCGCCCCGCCGGATGAGCCGCGCCGAACGTCGCGAACCGCGGCCGCGGGTTTGGGCCCGCCGTCCCGACCCCTGGTAGCCTCGCTGCCCGATGTCGCTGTTTCTGCGCGATTACCTCACCGTCGTCTGGTTCGGCCTTGCCGCGATCCTCGTGGCCGGTCTCCTGCTGGGCCTCGCCGCCGTCGTCAGGCCGTCGCGCCCCGGCACCGAGAAGCTGATCGCCTACGAATCCGGGGTCGACCCGGTCGGTCTCGGCTGGTCCCAGAGCCAGATCCGCTACTACGTGTTCGCGCTGCTCTTCGTGATCTTCGACGTCGAGGCGGTGTTCATCTTCCCGTGGGCCGTCGCGATCGAGCGCTACGGCTGGTTCGGCCTGGTCGCGATGTTGATCTTCATCGTGCTGTTGCTCGACGGGCTCGTCTACGCCTGGAAGCGAGGGCTCCTGCGATGGGTCTAGTCGACCGCGGCCGGATGCCGGCGCCGCTCACCAAACTGTTCAACATGGGTCGCTCGTATTCGATGTGGGTCTACCAGTGGGGCCTCGCCTGTTGCGCGATCGAGATGGGTGCCGCGTTCGGGTCGCCGCGCTACGACGTGATGCGCCTCGGTGTGATCCCGCTGCCCGCCAGCCCGCGGCAGGCCGACCTGGTCGTGGTGTCGGGCACGGTCACCGACAAGATGGCCCCGGCCGTCAAGCGCCTCTACGAGCAGATGCCCGAGCCCAAGTACGTGATCTCGATGGGTTCGTGCGCCAACTGCGGCGGTCCGTACTGGGATTCGTACTCGGTCACCAAGGGGGTCGACCAGATCATCCCGGTCGACGTCTACGTGCCCGGCTGCCCGCCCCGGCCCGAGGCGCTGCTCGAAGGCATCGTGCTGTTGCAGCAGCGCATCAAGAACGAGGACATGGCCGCCAAGTGGCGCAACGAGGAGTTCACGTCCCTGCAGTCCACCGCGGCGCGCGAGCTCGCGGCGAGGCAACCGGCTGCCGAGCCGCTGGTGGTGGGTGGTGGTCCGATTGAGTGACGCGACCATCGACGGGGCGGCTGCGCTGGCGGGCGACGGCTTGCGCGAGGCGATCGTCGACGCGCTGCGCCGCGAACTCGGCGACCTGCTGCTCGACACCCATCTGGTTCCCCAGACCGACCTGTGGGTGCGGGTCGCGCCCGAGGCGTGGGCGCGCACGGCGGCGGTGCTCAAGGCCGAGGGGTTCCACTACTTCTGTTTCCTGTCGGCGCTCGACTGGCTGCCGTCGCCGTACGGCAAGGGCGAGGACGACCCCGACGGCGAGCCGTTCGTGCCGAGCACCGAGATCGTCCAGGGGTACGCCGGGGGCGACACCCGGTTCCAGGTGTTCGCCAGGCTCACCGACCTCGAGCGCCACGTCGGCGTGACGGTGAAGGCCGACGTGCCCGAGTCGATGTCGGTGCCGTCGTGGTTGCCGCACTTCGCGGGCGCCAACTGGCACGAGCGCGAGACCCACGAGATGTTCGGGATCGGCTTCGCCGGCCACCCCGATCTGCGCAACATCTACCTGCCGGGCGAGTTCGAGGGCTTCCCGCTGCGCAAGGATTTCCCGCTGCTGTCGCGGATGGTCAAGCCGTGGCCGGGCATCGTCGACGTCGAGCCGATGCCCACCGCCGACGACGACGAGACCGGGGACGAGTCGTGACGCTGTTGAACGAACGCCAGCAACTGTCGTACATCGCCGCCCAGGCCGCCGACGCGCGCCTCAACGTCGAGCTCGAGACCGAGGGGATGACCCTCAACATCGGCCCGCAGCACCCGGCCACCCACGGCACACTGCGGATCGTCGCCCGCCTCGACGGCGAGCAGGTGGTGTGGGCCGAGCCGGTCGCCGGCTACATGCACCGCGGCTACGAGAAGCTCACCGAGGTCCGCACGTTCCCTCAGGTCACCACGTTGATCAACCGCATCGACTGGCTCGGCAGCTTCGCCAACGAGGTGCCGTTCATCCTCGCCGCCGAGCAACTGATGGACATCGAGGCCCCGCCGCGGGCCCAGTACATCCGCACGATCCTGTTCGAGCTCAGCCGGATCGCCAACGTCAGTCTGTTCCTCGGTGACCTCGGGGTGCAGATGGGGGCGATCACGCCGGTGTTCATGGCCTTCCGCGACCGCGAATACGTGCTGAACCTGATCGAGGGCGCCACCGGTGGTCGGTTCCACCCCAACTTCGACCGCATCGGCGGTCTCAAGGACGATCTGCCCAAGGGGTGGATCGCCGAGACCAAGCAGGTGATGCGCAAGCTGCGCCAGTTCTGCGACGAGATCGAAGACCTGCTGTTCGGCAACGAGATCTTCCAGAGCCGCACCCGCGGGGTGGGCATCATCCCGGCCGACGTCGCCAGGTCCTACGGCATGTCGGGCGCCAACCTGCGGGCCTCGGGTGTCGACTGGGACCTGCGTCGCGACCAGCGCCTGGCGATGGCGTGGGACAAGGCCGACTTCAAGGTCTGGACCCACCCCGACGGCGACTCGTGGGCCCGCTGCTGGATCCGGCTGCAAGAGACCCGTGAGGCCACCAAGATCGTCGACCAGTTGATCGACGACATCCCGGCCGGTCCGGTGATGACCAAGGTGCCGCGCATCATCAAGGTGCCCGAGGGCGAGGCCTGGGTGTCGACCGAGAACCCGCTCGGCGAGATGGGCTACTACGTCGTCAGCAAGGGCGATCTCGGGCCGTTCCGGGTCAAGATCCGCTCGGCCAGTTTCAACAACATCTCGATCACCCCGTGGTTGCTCAAGGGCGTGTACGTGCCCGACATCATCACGATCCTCGCCTCGCTCTACTTCATCCTCGGAGACATCGACCGGTGATCCAGCTCGCAGTCGAAATTCCCTACTGGGGCCAGTCGCTGCTGCGCGTGCTGGGCGGGCTGGTCGCCGTGCTGCTGCCGGCCGGCACGATCGTGTACGTCTTCTTGTTCAAGATGATGTCGTTCATGCAGAGCCGTCTCGGCCCGATGGAAGCGGGCCCGTACGGTTCGATGCAGCTGATCGCCGAGGTCGGCAAGTGGATGCAGAAGGAAGACATCATCCCCGAGAACGCCGACGCGAAGATCTTCAAGATCGCGCCGATCATCGTGCTGATGTCGACGTTCCTCCTGGTCGTCGTGGTGCCCTTCGGCCCCGACGCCTGGATGACCGACTTCCAGGCGGGGGTCTTCTACGCGTTGGCGATCGGTTCGGTGTCGGTGATCGGCATCCTCGTCGCCGGGTGGTCGAGCGCGAACAAGTACTCGTACCTGGGCGGCCTGCGGGCCGCCGGCCAGCTGATCGCCTACGAGCTGCCGATGGTGCTGGCGGTGGTCGGCGTCGTGATCCAGGCCGGCTCGATGAACCTGCAACAGATCGTGGTGGCCCAGAACACCCAGGAGATCTTCGGGCTCGACTGGGTCGGCCTGCCGTTCGTGCTCACCCAGCCGGTCGGCTTCCTGATCTTCATGATCGCCGTGCAGGCCGAGTTGACCCAGGCGCCGTTCGACATGCCGATCGCCGAGTCCGAGCTGGTGTCGGGGTACATGACCGAGTATTCGGGTTTCCGGTTCCTGATCTTCTTCATCGGCGAGTTCGCCACCGCCGGCGTGTTCGCCTTCATCGCCTCGATCCTGTTCCTCGGCGGGTGGGGCGTGCCGTTCAGCTGGTTCGGGTGGGAGTCGATCGACCAGGTCGACAACTGGATGAACGTCGTCGGCCCGCTGATCATGCTGTCGAAGATGATGCTGCTGGTCGGCATCATCATGTGGGTGCGGTTCAGCTACCCGCGATTCCGTGAGGACCAGCTCCAGCGGTTCGCCTGGAAGGTCCTGATCCCCGTGTCGCTCGCGAACATCGCGATCACCGCCATCTTGAAGGTTGCGTTCTGATGCCTCCCAAGCCGAAGCTGCCGGGTCTCGTCAAGGGTCTCGGTGTCACGATGGGCACGATGTTGCGCACCGCCAGGTACGGCGCCAACACGGTGCAGTACCCGCACGTCAAGGAGGCGCCGCCGATCCGGGCCCGCGGCGTGATCGCCCTGCGCGAGGACAACTGCACGGCGTGCATGCTGTGCGCCCGCTCGTGCCCCGACTGGTGCATCTACATCGAGGGACACAAGCAGCTGGCGCCGCCCCGGCGGGCCGGCGGCAAGCCCCGCCAGGTCAACCATCTCGACCGGTTCGACATCGACTACGCGTTGTGCATGTACTGCGGCATCTGCGTCGAGGTGTGCCCGTTCGACGCGCTGTTCTGGAGCCCCGAGTACGAGTACAGCGAGCCGCGCATCGCCGATCTGCTGCACGACAAGACCAAGCTCGGTGAATGGATGGAGACGGTTCCCGAGGCGCCGGAACTCGAGGCGGGGGCGCAGAAGAAATGAACGCGCTCGCCCTGTTCGGCTCCGACGTCAACGTCGCCCAGAACGTCGGCTTCTACGTCATCGCCGCGATGATGGTGTTCGCGGCGATCGCCGTCGTCAGCACCCGCAACGTCGTGCACGCCGCGCTGTGGCTGGTGGTGGTGCTCGGTGGGGTGGCCGCCCAGTACATCTTGGCGGCCGCCGAGTTCGTCGCCGTGTCGCAGGTGATGGTCTACATCGGGGCCGTGATGGTGCTGTTCCTGTTCGGCATCATGCTCACCCGGGCATCGGTCGGCGCCGACGCCGACCTCAACAACAAGGGGTGGGGGATCGGCATCCCGGTCGGTCTGCTGATGTTCGGCGTCATGGCCTACACCGTGATCGACGCTGTCGACGGGCGGGCCTTCCCCGGCGTCGACGACGGTGTCATCACCGATCTCGACGCTGCCCGCATCGCCTCGCGCACCACCGCGATCGCCGATGGCTACCTCGGTGACTACCTGGTGCCGCTGATCGCGCTGTCGTTCGTCCTGCTCGCCGCCGCCGTCGGCGCCATCGTGTTGGCCCGGAAGGACTGAGGGCGCCGATGTATGCCGTCAACTTCCTCCTGCTGAGTGCGGCGCTGTTCTGCATCGGCGTGTTCGGCGTGATCGCCCGCCGCAACGCCGTCATGGTGTTGATGTCGATCGAACTGATCCTCAACTCGGTCAACGTCAACCTGATCGCGTTCGCGTTGATGAACGACAGCGTCGACGGTCAGATCTTCGCCCTGTTCGTGATCGCGGTGGCCGCCGCCGAGGTCGGGGTCGGCCTGGCGATGGTGCTGATGATCTACCGCAACCGCCGCTCGATCGCACTCGACGAACTGTCGGAGATGAAGGGCTGACATGTTCGCAGCAGAGACCGAGCAGGCCGTCGCGGCGGCCGGGTGGTTCCTCACCAACGCCTGGCTGATCCCGGTCATCCCGGCGATCGCCTTCTTCGTGATCCTCCTGTTCGGCAAGCGTCTGCCGTTCGGCGGCAGCGAGGTCGGTATCGCCGCCATGGCGGCGTCGCTCGTCATCGCGGCGGGCACCGCGTTCCAGTGGATCGACCGGGTCGACGCCGCCCACGGCAGCGAGGTCACGCCCGTCATCGAGCAGTGGACCTGGTGGCAGAGCGGAGGCACGAAGTTCGGCATCGGCCAGCACATCGACGGTCTCGCCGTGATGGCGTTGCTGTTGGTCGCGTTCATCTCGACGTTGGTGCAGGTCTACTCGACCGAATACGTCAAGGGTGACCGCCGCTACACCCATTTCTTCGCCAGCCTCACGTTGTTCTCGGCCGGGATGCTGGCGATGGTGCTGGCCCCCAACATGGTGCAGCTGATCCTCGGCTGGGAGATCATGGGCCTCTGCTCGTTCCTCCTGATCGGGCACTGGTGGGAGGCGCAGGCCAACAGCGAGGCCGCCCTGAAGGCGTTCTGGACCGTGCGGGTCGGCGACATCGGGCTGCTGGTCGGCACGGCGATGCTGCTCGGCGTGTTCGGCACGCTCGACATCCAGGGCATCAACGAGATGGCGGCGGCGGGCGAGTTCGCCAGCCAAGACGTGTTGATGTGGACCGCGGTCGCCCTGTTCATCGCCTGCATCGGCAAGTCGGGTCAGTTCCCGCTGCACACCTGGTTGCCCGACGCGATGGCGGGCCCGACACCGGTCAGCTCGCTGCTGCACAGCTCGACGATGGTGGTCGCCGGCGTGTTCCTGGTCGCCCGCCTGTACCCGGTGTTCCACGTCGGCCTCGAGATCAACGCCGCCGGGCAGACCTTCAACCTGATCGCGGTGATCGGCGGCATCACGGTGCTCGTGGCGGCCGCCCTGGCGTTCGTGCAGAACGACATCAAGAAGGTGCTCGCCTACTCGACGGTGTCGCAGCTCGGCTACATGATGCTGGGCCTCGGCGTCGGCGCCTGGACCGGTGCGGTGTTCCACATCTTCACCCACGCGTTCTTCAAGTGCTGCCTGTTCCTCGCCGCCGGCTCGGTCAGCCACACCGCCAGCCATCACAGCTTCGACATGAAGCAGGACATGGGCGGCATCTGGAAGAAGATGCCGGTCACGTTCGGGTCGTGGATGGTGAGCACGGCGGCGCTGTGCGGGATCCCGTTCTTCAGCGGGTTCTTCAGCAAGGACGAGATCATCGACTCGGCCAAGCACGCCGACTACACGCTGTTCTACGTGGTGGGCATCGTGGGTGCGTTCATGACCACGGCCTACATGACCCGCGCCACCTACCTCACGTTCTTCGGCGCGCCCCGCGGTGGTGCCGCCCACTTCATGGGGGTCGCCACCGGTGACGCCCACGCCGGCGACGATCACGGCGACGTTCACGGCGACGTTCACGGCGACGATCACGGCGACGATCACGGCGACGATCACGGCGAGGTGGCCCACGGCCGCCCGCTGCCGTTCGCGCCGACCGACTCGCCGTGGCGGATCACGGCGCCGCTGGTGATCCTCGGCGTCCTGGCGGTCGGTTCTGGCTACCTCAACGCCCCGGCCCTCGGCATCCACTGGTTCGAGCACCAGACCGAGTCGTCGATCGGCCTCCCGTTCGCCGCTCACGAGGAGGCTGCCGACGCCGGCGAGGGTGAACACGCCGCCGAGGGTGAACACGCCGCCGAGGGTGAACACGCCGGCGAGGGTGAACACGCCGCGGATCCGATCTACTCGGTGCCCGAGCCGCCCAAGTTCTCGTGGGGCGCCGCGGCACCCGGCCTGCTGCTCGTGCTCGCCGGGTTCGTCACCAGCCTGCTGCTCAGCCTGGCCGTGTTCGCCAAACGCAAGAGTCCGCTCGCCGCCCTCGTCGGCTTGACCGAACGCAACAAGCTCGCCGGCGCCGGCCACCGCTTCCTCGTCAACAAGCTGTACCTCGACGCCCTCTACGAGAAGGTCATCGTGTACGGCGTCGCCCACCCGGTCGCGAAAGCGGCGTACTGGGTCAATCAGCACGTCATCGACGGCATCGTCGACGGTGCCGGCCGCTCGGGCAAGCGCACCGGTGACTGGGTCTACCGCAACATCGACCAGCGGCTGGTCGACGGGGCGGTCAACGCGTCGGGTGTCGTGGCCAGCGAGACCGGCCACGCCCTGCAACCTGTCCAATCCGGCAAGGTCAACCAGTACGGCGCGCTGCTGTTCGGCGCCGCCGCGGTGGCCGCGATCGTGCTCATCCTGCTCAACGTCTGAGGCTCAACTTCATGGATTACAGCAACAACGCCCTACTCACGATCGGTACGTTCCTTCCTCTGGTTGGCGTGCTGATCATGATGTTCGTCCCGGGTTCCGAGGAGCGAGCACACAAGCAGATCGCGATCGCCACCGCCGGGGCGACGCTGCTGGTCGGCATCTACACGCTGATCCGGTTCGACTACGGCAACTCGGCGACCTTGCAGTTCGCCGTCGACGAGCCGTGGATCGACGTCATCAAGTCGAACTACATCATCGGCCTCGACGGCATCAGCCTGCCGCTGTACGTGCTGTCGATGGCGGTCACGTTCCTGGTCGCCGTCTACACCTGGAACAACGTGCCCGACGCCGGCAATCCCAAGGCGTTCCTGATGCTGATGCTCGTCCTGCAGGTCGGCATGGCCGGTACGTTCATCGCCCAGGACCTGATCCTGTTCTTCGTGTTCTTCGAGCTCGTGTTGTTGCCGATGTACTTCATGATCGGCGTGTGGGGCGGCGAGGACCGCCAGTACGCATCGCTCAAATTCTTCCTCTACACGATGTTCGGCTCGGCGCTGATGCTGGTGGCGTTCCTCGCCCTGTTCTTCCAGACCGGCGCCGAGAGCTTCGGCTTCGAGCATCTTGCCGCCGCCGGCGCCCTGGTCGACCACGACGTGCAGGTCTGGATCTTCGCCGGCATGTTCGTCGGGTTCGCCGTCAAGGTGCCGATGTTCCCGTTCCACACCTGGTTGCCCGACGCCCACACCCAGGCCCCCACCCAGGGTTCGGTCATCCTGGCCGCGATCCTGCTGAAGCTCGGCACGTACGGTTTTGTCCGGATCGCGATCCCGATGCTGCCCCAGGGCGCGAAGGAATGGGCCCCGGTGATCGGCATCCTGGCCGTGGTCGGCATCATCTACGGTGCGCTCGGCTGCCTCGCCCAGACCGACATGAAGCGCCTGATCGCGTTCTCGTCGGTGGCCCACATGGGCTTCGTGATGCTCGGCATCTCCACCCTCACCAGCTTCGGCATCAACGCCGCGCTGTTCGGCATGGTCGCCCACGGCCTGATCACCGGCATGTTGTTCTTCATCGCCGGGTCGGTCAAGCACCGCTACCACACCCTCGAGATCAGCCGCCTCTCGGGCATGCTCACCCAGATGCCCAAGATGGGCTGGATCCTCGGGTTCTCGGCGATGGCGTCGCTGGGCCTGCCGGGCCTGGCCGGTTTCTGGGGCGAGTTCCCGGCGATCCTGTCGGCCTACAACCCCGGGTTCGGTCTCGACGTCACCTTGTATCGCACGCTGATGGTGATCTCGGCCCTCGGCACCGTGCTCGCCGCCGGCTACCTGCTGTGGCTGTACCAGCGCACCGCGATGGGCGAGCCCAACCCCGAGTTCACCGCGCCCGCCCCGCACCCGCTCGGCGCCGCCGCCAACCACGACCATGACGACCCTGCCGGTCATGGGGGCCATGCCGACATCCATGACGTGACCGTCGTCGAGTGGATCGCCTGGACGCCGTTCCTCGTCGCGATCTTGGTGTTCGGTGTCTACCCGCAGCTGATGTTCAAGGTGATGGACCCGGCCGTCGTGCAGCTCGTCGAGCGGGTGGGGAACGGCATTCCGTGATCGCCGCGCTCCTCGCTCAGGCGTCGGACTGGATCCGGCCCCATGCCGACTGGCACGCGCTCGCACCCGAGCTCGTGCTGGTGATCGGCATCAACCTGGTGTTGCTGGTCGATCTCTGGCTCGACGAGGCCAAGAAGTGGATGATGGCGACGCTCACCGGGTTCGTGCTGCTCGGAGCGTTCATCCCGGTCGTCACGCTCGCCGTCGTCGGCGACGACGTGCGCTCGATGTTCTTCGACCGCTACGTCGTCGACCAGTACGCGCTGGTGTTCAAGGCCCTGTTCCTGCTGGTCGGCTACGTGATCGTGCTGATGAGCCAGACCGAACTCGAGGAGGGTGGCTACTACCAGGGCGAGTACTACCTGATGCTGCTCGTCAGCGTGCTCGGCATGGTGATGATGGCCAGCAGCCGCGACTTGGTGTCGGTGTTCGTGGCCCTCGAACTGCTGTCGATCCCGGCATACATGATGGCCGCCTGGCGCAAGCGCGACCGCAAGTCGAACGAGGCCGGCGTCAAGTACTACCTGCTCGGCGTGTTCGCCTCCGGCGTGCTGCTGTACGGGATGAGCTATCTGTACGGCACCACCGGGTCGACCAAGCTCAGCGACATCGGGGCTGCTCTCGCCGACGGCGAACTGATCGCGATGCAGGTCGTCGCCGTGGCCTTCGTGATCGTCGGGTTCGGGTTCAAGGTGTCGGCCGTACCGTTCCACACCTGGGCGCCCGACACGTACGAGGGCGCACCGCTGCCGGTCACCGCCTTCTTGTCGGTGGCTTCGAAGGCCGCCGGTTTCGTCGGGCTCACGACGATGCTGTACCTCGCGATGTACGCCGCCGACGGGGTGTACCAGCCCTTCATCTGGGTGCTCGCCGCGCTGACGATGACGGTCGGCAACCTGGTCGCGCTGCGCCAGACCAACATCGTTCGCCTGCTCGCCTATTCGTCGGTCAGCCAGGGCGGCTTCATCCTCATGCCGCTGGCGGTGCTGGCCACCGGCGACGCCGCCGAGTCGGCGATCAAGTCGGTGGTGATCTACCTGCTGATCTACGCCTTCTCGAACCTCGGAGCGTTCGCCGTCGTGATCTCGGTCAGCCGCAAGACCCGCAGCGGTGAGATCTCGTCGTTCGGCGGCCTGATGTCGTACTCGCCGGTGATGGGCGTGCTGATGACCCTGTTCCTGGCGTCGCTGGCCGGTATCCCGCCGCTCGGCATCTGGATCGCCAAGCTGCAGGCGTTCAAGACGCTGCTCGACGCCGGCAGCGACGCCGCCTACGTGTTGGCCGTGATCGCCGCGATCAACACCGTGGTGGCCGCCGCCTACTACATGAAGGTGTTGCGCGAGATGTGGATGAAGCCGGTGCCCGACGGTGACGTCACGCCGATCCGGCCGCCGCAACCGGTCTGGGTGGCGCTCGGCATCTGCACCGCCGGCACGGTCGTGCTCGGCATCCTGCCAGGCCTGGTGCTGCGCTTCGCCGACCTGCACGACCTCACCGGCGCGCTCGGCCGCTGACGCCGCGCCGTGAGCCGGCCCAGCGACGAGCGAACGCGATGACGGCCAGCGTCGCCTTCTCGGAGTTCATGCACGACGCGCTCTACGGGCCGTCGGGCTTCTACACCGCCGGCGGCCGGGCCGGGCGCCGCGGTGACTTCATCACCTCGCCCGAGGTCGGCCCGTTGTTCGGGGCGGTCGTCGCCCGGTTCCTCGACACCGAGTGGCAGCGGATCGGTCGCCCCGATCCGTTCGTCGTGGTCGACGCCGGTGCCGGGCCGGGCACGCTGGCCAGATCGGTGCTGGCGGCCCAGCCCGGCTGCCGCGCCGCGTTGCGCTACGTGGCGGTCGAGGTCGCGGCGGCGCAGCGGGCGCAGCATCCCGCGGGCGTCGAATCGGCCGCCGAGCTGCCCGGCGGCCCGTTCGACGGGGTGATCCTCGCCAACGAGCTGCTCGACAACCTGCCGTTCCGGCTCGCCGTCCACGACGCCGGCTGGCGCGAGGCGTACGTCGACACCGAACCCGACGGCCGCCGGGTCGAGCGGCTGGGCGAACCGTTCGACCCGCTGCCGGCGGTGCTGCCGGCACGGGCGGCGCTCGGCGCCCGCGCCCCGATCCAGGACGCGGCGCGCGCCTGGGTCGACGAGGCGCGGTCGCGGATCCGCCGCGGCACGCTGGTGGTGGTCGACTACGCGTCGGCGACGACGACCGCGTTGGCGATGCGCCCGTGGCGCGAATGGTTGCGCACCTACCGGCACCACGCCCGCGGTGGCCACTATCTCGCCGATCCCGGCACCCAGGACATCACCTGCGAGGTGGCGATCGACCAGCTGCCCGAACCCGACGCGGTGCGCAACCAGTCACAGTGGCTGCAACTGCACGGCATCGGCGAACTCGTCGACGAGGGCAAGCGCTACTGGGAGGCGCACGCCGCCCGCCCCGACCTGGCGGCGCTGGCGATGCGCAGCCGCGTCAGCGAGGCCGAGGCGCTGCTCGACCCGGGCGGGCTGGGTGGCTTCACGGTGCTCGAATGGACGGCCCGGTAGTGGGCGCGAGCCGGGTCGATCAGCCGGCGGGTGGCGCCGATCGCGCCGGGTCGGCACCGACGAGCGGATCACCGCCGGGCGACCACCGCGACGGCCGAGGTGGTGCCACGCCGGCGGAGGTCGTGGGCGCTACCGTCGCCGGCGTGGAGTTGGTGGTTCCGACCGTTCGACGCACCCGCAACGCGGCGGTTGCGGCGGGCCATCGTCTCGTGCTCGCCGCCGGCCGCCCCACCGGCGAACGCGGCGTGCCGGGGCCCGAGCGGTGAGCTCCCCACCACCGACCACGCACCGGCGCACGATGCTCAAGGCGGCCGCCGCCGCCGGCATCGTGTGGACCGCCCCGGTGGTCCACCCGATCGCCGCCCACGCCCAGGCGCAGGGTTGCACCGCCGAACAGTTCGACGGCAACGGCACCGCCGTGACCACGACGAGCGGCCTCGCCGACCTCGACTCGGGGTGCGCCGGCTGCGAACCCGTCGGGCAGGCGCTCTCGAGCATCTGCAACTGCGGGTCGTGGCCGGTCGGCGTCGTCCCCTCCGGTGGCACCATGACGACGGACGTGAATGGCACGTGGACCTACACGGCACCGGCGGGTTGCACGATCGTCGACGCCACGGGCCGGGCGTACGACCCGAATCAGTCGGGGTGTGGTCTCCAGTTCAAGTGCTACACCACCGCGACCTCGCCGGCGGTCACGATAAACGACGGCACCGTCGTGTTCCCGGCGCCCGACACCGGCTATGACTACGTCGTGTTCCGGGTGCTGTTGTGTTGCTCGTGAACCGGTGACTCCCGAACTGGTGTCCGCTCCGCGGTATCCTCGCCGCCATGACGACGGGCGGGCCGTGACCGAGCCGGTGGGGCCCGCCCGCCGACCCGACGTCACGTCGGCGCAGATCGGTACCGAGAGCATCGTCTACGACCCCGCCACCGGGGTCGCGCACCGGCTCAACAGCACCGCCGTGTTGGTGTGGGACTGCTGCGACGGGGGCACCCCGATCGACGTCATCATCGCCGAACTCGCCGACGCGCTCGGCGAATCACCCGACGCGATCGGCCCGTCGGTGCGGGCGGTGATCCGGCGGTTCGGCGACCACGGCCTGCTGGCCGGTGCCCCGCCGCCGGCCGCCCGACCCGCCGCCCGACCCGCCGCCAGCGACCATCCGCCGGTGGCCACCGCCGAGCCGGCCCCTGCCCCCGGCGGCCGATCGCGACTGCTCGGCCCGTACCGCGCGCTCGGCACCACCGTGGTCGTCACCTGTTGCGACCACGACGGCGTCGCCGACCACCTCGAACGGATGCTCGGCCCGCTCGCCACCACGACCGGCCCGTCGGCCCCCGACCCCGTCGCGTTCACCGTCTGGAAGGACGACCGGTGGCACGTCGACATCGACGGGCAGCGCCGTCACACCGCGGCCGACGCCTCGGCGGTCGCCGACACCGTGATGTTCGACATCAACTGGCTGGCGTTCCGGCAACCGTCGAACTACCTCGTGGTGCACGCCGCGGCGGTCGCCCGCGACGGGGTGGCGGTCGTGATGCCGGCCCTCGCCGGTGCCGGCAAGTCGACCCTGACGGCCGCCCTGGTCGCCGCCGGCTTCGACTACCTCACCGACGAGGCTGCGGCGATCGACCTCGACACCGGCACGGTCATCGGATATCCGAAGCCGATCACCCTCGACCCGGGCAGCCAGCACCTGCTACCGGGCCTCGAACCGTCGCGGCCGAGCGGCCGGTCATCGAAGTGGCACGTCGTGCCCGACGACGTCCGCTCCGGCAGCGCCGTCGAACGGGCCCGGATCGGACACCTGGTGTTCCCGACCCACGTCCCGGGTGCCGACAACCGGCTCGTGCCGATCGACACGATCGATGCCACGGTCGCCCTCGTGTCGCACGCCTCCGACCTGGCGGTCGTCGGCCACCGTCTGGCCGAGCTCGCCGCCTTCGTCGACCGCTGCACGAGGCACACCCTGCTCCACGACGGGATCGAGGCACCGGTCGCAGCGATCGGCTCGCTGCGGTGAACGCCGGCCTGCGGCCCGACCTGCAGCCCGACCTGCTCGGCAGGGTCGCCGCCCACGGCCTCGCCGCCGTCGCCGACCCCCTCGACGCCGACCACCCGGTCGAGCTCGGCGCCGCCGAGTTCGACCGGTTGTTCGCACAGGTCGAACGTCACCGCCTGCTCGGTCTGTTCGCAGCGGCGGTCACCGACGGGTCGATCCGGCTCGACCCCGCCGACGTCGAACGGGTCGCCGACACGCACGAGGTGTGGGGTGCCCACGTGCTGCGGATCGAGCGCCTCCTGCTCGACCTCGACCCCCTCTTGCGGGCCGCCGGCATCGAGTACCGGCTCTTCAAGGGCGCCGCGCTCGCTCGTTCGGTGTATGCCGACCCCGCCCATCGGCTGTATGCCGACCTCGACCTGCTGGTGCCCGGCGACCGGTTCGACCGCGCCGTGCGCCTGCTGGGCACCGAACTCGGTGGGGTGCCGGCGCTGCCCGAGCTGCGGCCGGGCTTCGATCGCGAGTTCGGCAAGGACGCGACGGTCCGCGTCGGTCGGGTCGAGGTCGACCTGCACCGCACGTTCGTGACCGGCCCGATCGGGCTCTCGGTGCCGCTCGACGACCTCTTCGGCGACGCCGGCTCGGTGGTGATCGCCGGTCGCCGCCTGCCGACCCTGGCCCCGATCGACACGTTCCTCCAGACCTGCCTCAACGCCGCCGTCGGTGACTTCCCGGTCCGCTACGGGTCGCTGCGCGACGTCGCCGGGCTCGTCGCAGCGAGCGATCCCGACCCGGCGGCCGTCGCCGAGGTGGCGAGGCGTTGGCGCAGCGTGGCGGTGGTCAAACGGGCGATCGACGAGACGTGGCGATGCCTCGGTCTGACCCCGTGCGAGTTGTCGTGCTGGGCGGCCGAGGTGCGGCCCGGCCGGGTCGACCGT
Organism: Ilumatobacter sp.; assembly: GCA_036526035.1. Lineage (GTDB taxonomy): Bacteria > Actinomycetota > Acidimicrobiia > Acidimicrobiales > Ilumatobacteraceae > Ilumatobacter. The sequence goes on from DATCZG010000067.1 coordinate 142,212, forward strand.
CTGCTGATGCGCAGCTATCTCACCCCGGCCCGCAGCTACACCCGCCCGGCGGCGTCGCTGGCGGTGATCCCCGGGTTCCGCGCCCGGGTGCGGTACGGCCGCGCCCTCGTGCGACCCCAACGCGCCTACCTGACGGCGCGCGGCTGGACGCAGTTCGGTCACGCCCGCCGGGCGTTCGACCGTCTGAGGCGGCGATGATCGAAGCGGTCGTCGCCCGCCACCGGGACGCGTTGTGGCTGCGGTCGCTACGGGGCATGTTGGTGTGCCCACCGGGCAGCGACGAATCCCGTTTGATCCACGCGCCCGGCGACCTGGTCTGGGAGTTGCTCGCCGAACCGACGACCGTCGCCGCGATCGCCGACCACCTCTGTGAGCGGTTCGACGCCCCCCCGGCCGAGGTCGCCGCCGACGTCGCGGCGCTGATCGCCGACCTCGTCGCACTCGGCGCGGTCGACAGCACGGTCGACAGCACGGTCGACAGCACGGTCGACGATCCCCGAAGGTGACCGGTGGGTGGGTCGAGGCCCGCGACTCGCCGCGCAGATCCGATGTCGGCACGGTAATGTTCGACGACACGTCGAGGTGGTCATGAGCGAGGTCGATACTCTCAGCGCCGCCAGGCGGTTCTGGTGGCTGATTCTGGTCTTCACCACTCTCGGCGCGCTCGTCGCCGCGTTGCCCACCCCTCGAACCCAAGAGCAATCGGTGACCAGGTGGTCCGCCACCCACACGATGCTGGTCAGCAACTCGAGCGGGTCCGGTTCGCTCGGGGGCTTCGAGCTGTCGTTCGACCAGTTCGGCCTGTTCGCCACCACCGGTGAAGTCCCGGCCCGTGCAGCCGTCGCACTCGGCTACGACGGGTCTCCCGCAGCGTTGGCCGCCCAGATCTCGGTCGGCTCGGACGCTCGCTCGGGTGCGTTTCGGATCACCACGACACAGTCAGAACCCGAGCGGGCGGTCGAGGTGGCCGATGTGTTCGCCGAGCAGCTGATGACCTACCTCGCCGAACGCCAGGACGAGCGGCGGCAGGCCCGCATCGCGTCGATGCTCGAGCGGCTCGCTGCACTCGAGGCCGAGGTCAGCGAGGTCGAGGCCGACCAAGCCGCGAGCCCGGACGACGCCGTCCTCGCCGCCCGGCTCGAGGCCCTCAGCCGCAACTACAGCGCGGCATTCGAGCAATACGACCGTTTGCGGACCGATTCGAGCGGTGTGCTGCAGCTGACCACGCTGCAAGGCGCCCAGCCGATCGCCGTCATCGAACGGTCGGGGCTCGGGGCTCCGCGTTCCCGGCTGACGCGCGGTGCGCTCGGGGCCATCGTCGGCATGCTCCTCGGGCTGGGCCTCGCCACGCTGTTGTCCCGAACCGACCGTCGCATCCGCACCCGTCAGCAGGCGGAAGAGTCGGTCGGCATCCCGACCCACGCCATGATCCCCGAGATCGAGGGTCATCGGGTTGGTGAGCTGGCGGTCGTGCCCGGTCGGCACGATCCCCTGAGCGACTCCTACCGGGCCCTGCGCAGCCTGATCACGTTCATGGACGCCGACGGCCAGCGCCCCGGTGGGCGAGGTCTGATCACCGTCGTCGTCTCGCCCGGCCCGGGCGACGGCAAGACTTCGGTCACCGCCAACCTGGCGAGCGCGTTCGCCGAGGCCGGCTGCCGGACCGTCGCCGTCAACGCCGACTTCCGTCGTCCGGCGCTGAGCCGCCGATTGTCGGTCGTGCGACCCCAGCTGCACGGTTTGAGCCTCGGCGACCTCGAGTAGGTGCCCCTCGAGGCGTTCCTCGAGCCGGTCGGCGACGGTGGTCTGTCGCTGCTGGACCTGTCGGGCCTCCGCCCGGGCAACCCTGGCGAGTTGGCCCGTGCCACGGCGCGCCTGCTGCCGCGCTTGGCGGCCGCCCACGACCACGTGGTGGTCGATACGTCGCCGATCGGTGGCACCGCCGAGGTGCTCGAGTTGGTGCCGCTCGCCGACATCGTCGTGATGACGATCACCCTCGGGAACACGCACCTCAAGGCGGCGCGCTGGGCGGCCGAGATGGTCAGGGCGCTCACGACCGGCCGGATCGTGTTGGCGCTCACCGGCCCGGGCACCGACCGGTCGAGCTACTACTACAACTACTACTACAACTACTACTCGTCGATCTTGTCGGATCAGGACGACGGTCGAACGTCGAAACGACGCTCGAGGCGGCGTAGGTCAAGTCGGAAGCGACGCAAGTCGGCGACGACCCGGCTGTCCCGACTCGAACCGTCCGGGCCGCCGGAGACCCGCCGTGACCCGGTGCTCGACACACTGCTCGCCGGGACACCGCCGAGCGGTGGTGTCGGAGACCAGCCGTTCGACCCGCCGTCCGGCGCGCCGGCGTCGTGAGCCCGCTCGAGCGGGTCGCCGTCGTCGGTGCCGCGCTCTACCTGATCGTGCTCGGCGTGGCGATGCAGCGCCTCGCCTACGACCTGTGGGGTGCGCTGGTGATCCTGCCGGTGCTGGTCGCCGTGTCGGTCCCGCTGATCCGGCGTGCTTTCGCCGGGCCGTTGACGGCGATCCGGCCCTACGCCTGGCTGGGCCTGGTGATGAAGTTCGCCGGCGCCGGTGCGGGATACGAGGTGCGGTTCGAGATGTACGGTGGCGCCGCCGATGCCGGCCGGTACCACGACGTCGGCAGGTCCCTGGCCGGCGCGGTCCGCGGCGGTACGGCAAGCCTCTGGACCGTCGTGCCGACCGGGACGGGCACCCGATTCCTCGAGCAGTTCACCGGCTTGGTGTACACCGTCGTCGGGTCGAGCCGGCTCGCCGGGTTCCTGGTGTTCGCCTGGATGAGCTACTGGGGGCTGGTGTTCCTCGTCAAGGCGGCGGTCGTGGCCGTCCCCGGCCTCGCGGCGCGCCGGTACGCCCTGTTGGTGTTCCTGCTGCCGAGCATCGTCTACTGGGGCTCGAGCATCGGCAAGGAGGCGTTCGCCGGGTTGTGGCTCGGGGTCGTGAGCTACGGGTTGGCATTGATCGTCGCCCGGCCAGAACGGCTGTGGACCGGGTTGGTGCTGGTCGCGGCCGGTCTGGTCGCCGTGGCGCGCGTGCGCCCTCACTTCGCGGCCATCTGGGCCGGAGCCTTGGTGATCGCGCTGGTCTCGCGGATGGTGCGCGAAGTGGTCGTTCCCGGCGGCGCCCGTCGCCGGCTGCAATGGTCGGCGATCGTGCCGGCCGCGGTCGCCACGGTCGGCCTTGCGATGGTGGTCGCCTTCACCGTGAACGTCCTCGATCCCGTGTCAGCACAGGAGGCGCCCGGCCCGCTGGCCGACCGCATCTCGGGGATCTTGGCGTCGGTCTCGGGCACGACCGACGAGGGCGGTTCGACGTTCACGCCGATCGACACGTCCAGCCCGGCCGTCTGGCCGTTCGCCGCCGCCCGCACGCTCACCCGTCCGGTCCTGCTCGAGGCCCGCGGCCTGGCAGGCCTGCTGCCGGCACTCGAGATGACCTGCTTGTTGACCACCGCCCTGGTCGGCTGGCGGCGGACGCTCAACGTCCCGCGCCTCGTCGTGACCACGCCCTATCTCGTGTTCGCCGCGGTCGTCGTGTTGACGTTCGGTGTCACGTTTGCGAACGTCGGCAATCTGGGCATCCTCGTTCGCCAGCGCTCGTTGGTGCTGCCGCTGCTGGTGCTGTTGTGGGCGGTGCCACCGCTGACCGGCCGCTCGGGCTCCGGCCACGGCCGACGCCCCGCGTCGACCCGGCCGTCGTGGGTCGTCGCCACCGACGAGGCGACGGTCTGAAGGTTCGCGATCGTTCCGGTCCTTCGCCCACACCACCGGTGACCCGCTGATGACCGCCCGGCGGGCGTGGTCGTGCCGCGATCGATCGCCGGATGTCGTCCGGCACCGCGGTATCGTTTGGCGTGGACATGGGTGGCCGAGCGCCCCTGCGAATCCTCGTGGTGTGTACCGCCAACGTGTGCCGCTCGCCGGTCGCCGAGCGCCTGCTCAGCAGGCACCTCGGGCTCGCCGGTCACCAGGCGCTGGTTGCTTCGGCGGGGGTGCTGGGTGGCGAGCTCGAGATGCACCCGTACACGATCGAAGCCGCCCGCTTGGGTGGGATCGACCTCACCGATCACGTGTCGCGTCGGTTGACCGCTGACCTGCTGGCGGTCGAGGGCGCCGACCTCGTCATCGCGATGGCCCGTGAACAGCTGGTGCAGGCGGTTGCGCTCGACCCGTCCATCTGGCCGCGGACCTTCACCCTCAAGCAACTCGCCCGGGCTGCCCTCGTCACACCACTCGCCGACGTCGACGGCGACTGGACCAGGTGGCTGCAGCGGATCGGTTCGGGTCGCCACACCGACGCCTTCTTGATCCCCGACCCCGCCGACGATGTCGCCGACCCCTACGGTTCCCCGATCGCCGCCCATCTGATGATGATGGCCGAGATCAACCTGCTCTGCGAACAGATCGCCGGCCGCTGACCGCGGCCGGCCGACGGGGTCGTCACGAACCGGAACCACCGTCGGTACCGTGCGCCTGAGGGGTGTTCGGTGGGCTGTTCTACTATGGCCGCCATGAGCGACGAGCACCACGACACGATCGACGCCTTGATGGCCGAGAACCGCCGGTTCCCGCCGTCGGAGACGTTCCGGGCCTCCGCACTCGTGACCGGCACCGCGCTCCACGACGAGGCCGCCACCGACGACGAGGGGTTCTGGGCCCGCCAGGCGGCCGATCTGGTGCGCTGGTCGAAGCCGTGGGACACGATCCTCGACTGGCAACTGCCGTACGCGAAGTGGTTCGTCGGCGGCGAACTGAACGTCACCGACAACTGCCTCGACCGCCATGTCGAGGCCGGCAACGGCGACAAGGTGGCGATCCACTGGGAGGGCGAGCCGGGCGACACCCGCACGATCACCTACGCCGACCTGCTCGCCGAGGTGTCGAAGTTCGCGAACGTGCTGCGCGGCCTCGGGGTGCGCAAGGGCGACCGCATCAACATCTACATGCCGATGATCCCCGAAGCGGCCGTCGCGATGCTCGCCTGCGCCCGCATCGGCGCCCCGCACAGCGTGGTGTTCGGTGGGTTCTCGGCGCAGTCGCTCGCCGACCGCATCGACGACGCCGCCGCCAAGGTGCTGATCACCGCCGACGGCGGCTACCGGCGCGGCGAGGTGTTCCCGCTCAAGCCGGCCGCCGACGAGGCCGTCGCCGGCACCTCGACGATCGAGCACGTCGTGGTCGTGAAGCGGGGCGGCAACCCCGTCACGATGGTCGCCGGCCGCGACCACTGGTACCACGAGCTGATGGACACCGCCCCGGCCGACTGCCCGGCCGAGCCGATGGGTGCCGAGGACCTGCTGTTCCTGCTCTACACGAGCGGCACCACCGGCAAGCCGAAGGGGATCATGCACACGATGGGTGGCTACCTCACCCACGTGACCTACACCCACAAGTACGTGTTCGACCTCGACCCCGAGACCGACGTGTTCTGGTGCACCGCCGATGTCGGCTGGATCACCGGCCACAGCTACATCGTGTACGGACCGCTTTCGAACGGGTGCACCCAGGTGATGTACGAGGGGGTGCCCAACTACCCGGCCAACGACCGGTTCTGGGAGATCGTCGAGAAGTACGGCGTCACCAAGTTCTACACGGCGCCCACGGCGATCCGCACGTTCATGAAGTGGGGTGCCGACGAGCCCGCCAAGCACGACCTGTCGTCGCTGAAGCTGCTCGGCACGGTCGGCGAGCCGATCAATCCCGAGGCCTGGATGTGGTACCACGAGCACATCGGGTCGGGGCGCTGCCCGATCGTCGACACCTGGTGGCAGACCGAGACCGGCGGCATCATGATCAGCCCGTTGCCGGGGGCCACCACCACCAAGCCCGGGTCGGCCACGTTCCCGTTGCCGGGGGTCTCCGCCGAGCTGGTCGACGACCACGCGAACCCGGTCACCGTCGGCGGTGGCTACCTCACGTTGACCCGCCCCTGGCCGGGGATGCTGCGCGGCATCTGGGGCGATCCCGAGCGCTATCACGACACCTACTGGTCGCGGTTCGCCGGGCGGTATTTCGCCGGTGACGGTGCCAAGCTCGACGACGACGGCTACCTGTGGCTGCTCGGCCGGGTCGACGACGTGATGAACGTCTCGGGCCACCGCATCTCCACCACCGAGGTCGAATCGGCGCTCGTCTCGCACCCGGCCGTCGCCGAGGCCGCCGTCGTCGGCGCCAACGACCCCACGACCGGCCAGGCGGTGTTCGCCTACGTCATCCTGCGGGGCGGCGCCGAGGTGACGGTCGCCGAACTTCGCGATCACGTCACCCACGAGATCGGTGCGATCGCCAAGCCCAAGGCGATCTTCATCACCCCCGACCTCCCCAAGACCCGCTCGGGCAAGATCATGCGGCGTCTGCTGCGCGACGTCGCCGAGGGCCGCAACCTCGGTGACACCACCACGCTCGCCGACGCCTCGGTGGTCGGCGAGCTGCAGCGCCGCGCCGCCGCCGGCGGCGACGACTGACGCCCGGCGGGTCACGCGAGGGCGGCGGGCGACCCGCTCGATCGGCGTCTGCGCAAGTTTCTGGAGACGTTCAAGATCGGCCGTCGTGCTGCCGATAGAGCAGGGGTGGAACGAGGACTCTCGGACAACGCGCGATGGAGTTGGGAATCGGTGACCGATGCCGCGCCGGCGGAACCGGCCGATCGGGACGAGCGCCCGGTCGCCGATCCCGCCGCGGTCGAGCCCGCCCCGGTCGAGCCCGCCCCGGTCGCGCCCGCCCCGGTCGGGCCGGCATCGTTCCGGTTCGACCTCAGCGGGGCGCTCACCCGCCTCGCCCCCGATCGGGCCGCGCCCGCTGCCGGCGACGCGGCCCCACCCCCCGCCGACACCGGCGGGTCGCGCCCGGCAACCGAGCCGTCGACACCCCGCCCGCTCGTCGAACCCGCCCGCCCGTCGGCCCCCGTGGTCAGCCCGGCGATCGGCTCGCCGTCCACCTCGCACCGCGAACCGATCCGAACCGACGCGCTGAGGGTGCGACGACCCCTCGGCGCCGCGGTCCCGCCGAACTTCCCGCCCTCGCCGTCGTCGTCCCCGCTCGGGCCGTCGCCGACCGACGCCCGCTCGGCCGTCGAGCCGCGCTCGCCGTCGGACCGGGCGTCGGCACCACCCGCCGCCACGTCGCCCGCCCCGCCCGAGGACCCGCCGCAACCGGCGGCCCCGCTCACCCGGTCGGATCGTCACGCCCACGGCACCTCGGTGTTCGCGCCCGACGGGTCGACACCGGGAGCGCCCGCCGTGGCGCCGCCGGCCGGCGACGGCCACGACCTCCCGCGGCTGCCGCCGAGTGTCGCCCTCCCGTCCCCGTCGCTGGCCACCTCGAGCGACCAGCGCCAGTCGATGCCCGATCTCGTGGCCCTGCATTCGGCGCAGGTCAGGGCCCGCCGATCGCATCACGGCGGCAAGCTCGTCGGGCGCTCGGCGCTCGTGTTGTTCCTGACCGGGCTGCTCGTCGGGGCGACCTTGTTGTTCGGGCGCCCGTACCTGTTCCCGGTCTCGTGGGAGCCGGCCCTCACCCCGATCGTCGACGAGATCCAGTTGTCGACCGGCATCGAGTTCGACCACACCGTGCCGCTCGTGGTGCTTCCGCCCGACGAGTACGGCGACCGTCTGCTGGAGGCGACGATCGGCACGGCCTGGGTCGCCAAGGTCCCGTCGTGGCGCGCCCTGGGGATCGCCGGTGGCGAGGTGAACGCGGTCGCGGTGGGTGCCGTCATGGCCCAGTGGCGACCGGCGTTCTTCGACCCGGTGACCGACACGATCTACCGGTCGGCCGACGCCGACGGCGACGATCTGCGGTCGGCGGTCGAGCTGGCGCTCGGCGCCGCCCTGCAGCACCAGCTGCGCGGCTCGGCCGGCGAGCCTGCCGTGGCGCCCGAACCGTCGGCCCTCACGGGGTTCACCTCTCCGGCCGGTCTGGCGCGGCGCGCCGCCGAGACCCATCTCGCTGCCCGCCTGGTCGCGAACCGGCCGACGATCGTCACCGACGGCCCGGTCGGCGGGTTGGACGACCTGCCGCTGCCGATCGCCTACGAGCTGGCAGCGACCGACCGCCTCGGTGCGCCCGTCCTGGGCGCCTTCGGCGTCCCGGTCGACGAGCCGGGCGCCGCCGTGCCCGAAGGGATCGACGCGATCCTCGACGACACCCCGCGGGCCGCCACCCCGGCACCGCTGGAACCCGAGGAACAACCGCTCGGCGAAGCGTTCGCGTTGGGCCTCGACGACTGGTCGCTGGTGTGGGGCAGCCGACTCCCGGCGGCGTCGACGTCCCGGCTCGCCGGCCTCGTCAGCGCCGAGCTCTACCAGGCCGTCCAGCGCGGCCGCTCCCACTGCTTCGTGGCGACGTTCGACACCCGCAGCGTGATCGGCGCCGCCGAAGCCCTCACTTTGTTGGAGGCCTGGGCCCTGCGGGCGCCGGAGTCGTCGGCTGCCGCTGCGACCCTGGTCGCCCCGACGCAGGTGCGACTCGCCGCCTGCGACCCGGGGGCCGACGCCGTGGTGACGCCCGCCGCCTCGAGCGTCGACCGGCTGATCGACCGTCAGATCGCGCGCCTCGCGAACTGACCCGCGCCGGGTCAGTCGCGGAAGTTGTCGAACTGCAGCGGAATCCCGACGTCGCTGCCCTTGAGCATCTGCATCACCGCCTGCAGGTCGTCACGCTTCTTGCTGGTGACCCGCACCGAGTCACCCTGGGTCTGGCTCTGCACGCCCTTCGGGCCGTCGGACTTGATCAGCTTGTTGATCTCGCGGGCCTTGTCGGAGGAGATGCCGACCTTGATCGTCACCACCTGACGGACGGTGTTCTGGGTGGCCTCCTGCACCGTGCCGTAATCGACGCCCCGCAGCGACACGCCGCGCCGCACGAGCTTCTCCTCGAGCACGGTGCGCAGCGCGTTCAGACGGTCCTCGCTGACGGTCGCCAGCGTGATCACCAGGTCGTTCTGTTCGATCGACGAGTTCGTGTTCTTGAAGTCGAACCGGTTGGCGATCTCGCGCTGTGCTTGATCGACCGCGTTGCGGACTTCCTGGCGGTCAACTTCGGAGACGACGTCGAAACTCGGCATGGCTCCAGGCTAGTGGCTGTCGCATTGGCGGTCCCGGCCGATACGATCCCGTCTCGGTTCTGACGCAACTCGGGACCTCACAACTGGGTCGGTGCCCGAGTGGCCAAAGGGAACGGGCTGTAAACCCGTCGGCATTGCCTTCGAAGGTTCGAATCCTTCCCGGCCCACACTGGAGTGCCCGGCGCCGAGCCGGCCACACCCCGTCACGCCGCCCTCCCGGGGGCGGCGTCGTCGTTGCTGGCGCCGCGCCGCCGGCCTCACAGCATCCGCTGCATCACGGCCACGTCGAGCCAGCGGTGGAACTTGCGGCCGACCTCGCGTTCGATCCCGACGAGCTCGAACCCGCACGCCGCGTGCAGCGAGCGCGACGAGGCGCTCGACGCCTCGATCCGGGCGATGATCGAGTGGAACCCCGATTCGGTCGCCACGGCGACGAGGCGGCCGAGCAAGACCTTGCCGATCCCGCGCCCGGCGTGGTCGCGGTGGACGTAGATCGAGTCCTCGACCGTGGTGCGGTAGGCGGCGCGCTCCTTGTACGGCGAGAGCGATGCGAAGCCGACCACCTTGCGGGTGTCGGGGTCGACACCGACGATCGCCGCGAACGCACCCGACCGGGCGGCCAACCACTCCTGCTGGGCCTCGAGCGTGCGCGGCACGAGGTCGAACGTCGCCGTCGTCTCGGTGACTTCGCGGTTGTAGATCTCGACGATCGCGGCAGCATCGGTCACCTTGGCCGGTCGGACGATGACCGTCGGGCGAGCCGCGCTGCCGTCGTCGCCTGCCGAGTCGTCCATCATCGCCAGCGTACCGACCCGATCGGATGGCTGAGCAGGATGTTCGTGTCGGGGCCGGGGCGCGAATTCGGCCCCTCACGGGGGGTGTGATCCGGGGGCTGGCCGATACACTGACACGTCGGTCCGCGGCTGTGCCGCGCACCGACAGACAAGAGCGCCCTCTTAGCTCAGTCGGCAGAGCACAGCCATGGTAAGGCTGGTGTCGTGGGTTCGATTCCCACAGAGGGCTCGACCAACCGGTCGGGGCGACCCGTCCGGGGGCCAGGGCCACGGCGCCGTAGCTCAGTTGGTCAGAGCATCCGGCTCATAATCGGAAGGTCATCGGTTCGATCCCGATCGGCGCTACAACGGGGTGGGCACCCGCCGGCCCCATCAAACGGTCACGACGAGCACCAGCGGATCCTGACCACCAGTACATCCAGACAACCCCCGAGACAGAGGGACACAGCAATGAGCAAGGCGAAGTTCGAGCGTACGAAGCCGCATGTGAATATTGGGACGATGGGTCATATTGACCATGGGAAGACGACGTTGACGGCTGCGATTTCGCGGACGTTGGCGGATCGTGGTTTGGCTCAGTTCACGT